>NZ_BDAY01000011.1 GCF_001612685.1 Nocardia altamirensis NBRC 108246 | reverse complement strand
GTGCCATGCCAACAAGACGACCAAAGGGCATGTGCTGCGGGTTGGGCCGAGCTGGGGCGGCAGGGGGCGGTGTGACTTCTCGCTGGCGGGCATGGAATCCGCTCGGCAAGTCTTCGGAAGGCATGAAATTCTGCAATTCGCAAATCCGCTGTAGGGCACGGAATTGTTTATCGTGCAAATCCCGTGTGGGCATATAAGCCGTTCGGTCGCAACAATTTTGGCAAGAATCTCTAAAATTGACACCGTGGTTTCGATTTGCTTATGGTCCAATCGTTCAGGTTTTCGCCGATCGATATCCGAAGGTGTTCATGACCACGCTTCCACCGCTGCCGAAGTTCAGGCAGCAGTTGATTCTTGCCGTTCTCATGTTGTGTTCCCTGCTGATTTGGCTGGACAATACCGTCCTGAGTACCGCACTGGAGACCCTTGCCGACCCGGTCCGCGGATTGGGGGCCAATCCTGGTCAGCTGCAATGGGCGACCGGTTCATACACTCTGGCCTTCGCCACATTGATGTTCACCGCAGGCGCAGTAGGCGATCGCTTCGGTCACCGGACGGTGTTCGCCAGCGGGTTGGTGATCTTCGCCGGGTCCTCGCTGTTGGCGGCCTACGCCAGCGATGCAGGCCAGCTGATTGCGGCTCGAGCTGCGATGGGAGTGGGCAGCGCGCTGATTACGCCCGCCATGCTGGCCATCCTGATGTGGACCTTTACCGGCCCTGCGCGGACTGCCGCGATCAGCATTTTCTCGACGTCGGCCGGTGTCGGAATGGCGGCAGGCCCGGTGCTGGCGGGGTTCCTGCTCGATCATTTCTGGTGGGGCTCAGTGTTTCTGATCAATGTCCCAGTCGCGGCATTGGCGTTGGTCGGGCTCGTCGTGCTGGTTCCGAATTTCCGCAGCGCCACGCGGCGGCCACTGGACTTCGCTGGAATGGTGTTGTCGATCGGTGGGCTCGTGGCATTGGCCTACGGACTGATCCAAGCGGGACAGGTGACCGAGTGGAGTCGCATCGATGTCTGGGCGCCGATCGTTGCCGGTCTGGTGCTGCTGGCCGTTTTCGTACTCGCCGAACTGCGGTCCGAGCAGCCCAGCTTTGATCCACGACTGCTCGCGCACCGCACCTTCGGTGGCGGCAATGTCGCGCTCGGATTGCTGCTCTTCGCTGTCGCCGCCATCACCTTCTACAACGCCTTCTATCTGCAAGGCGCGCTGGGATTTTCGCCGATGAAAGCGGGTTTGGCCAATATCCCGACCGCACTCGGCGCGCTCGCGGGGGCGCCCATCGGCTCGTATCTGGTTCGCCGGCTGTCGCTACGCCCTGTCGCGGTGCCCGCGCTGACCGTCGCTGCGCTGACCATGGGCGGGTACGGGTTCCTCGGACTGCACACTCCACTCGTCTGGATCGAGATCCTGTTGTTGATCCAAGGTCTCGCGATCGGCGTCGTGATCGGCCAGGTTACCGCCGCGTTGATCAGCAACCTGCCGTTGGAACAGGCCGGTGCAGGATCGGCCGTCACCAACACCGTGCGACAAACCGGCAGCGTCATCGGCATCGCGGTAGGCGGCACGATCATGTCCATCGCCTACCGACGTGCGATCGAACCTGCGCTGGAAGGTGTACCGGGTTCGGTGCAGGATCAGGCGCGAGTTTCCGCTGAACAGGCCCGCCACGTCGCCACCGCCATCAACCAGCCCAGTCTTGCTCAGGCAGCCGACAATGCGTTCATCCACGCGATGCACGTCGGCGCGGGCTGGATCACCGTCATCGCACTCCTCGGAGCAGCCGTGCTGCTGATTGCCTTGCCTGCTGTCGGAAAACAGAAGAGTCCGGCGGAGCTCGGCAACGACCCTCGCGGTGAGACAGACAAACAACCCGAATTCGAAAGCGCCGATGCGGGCTGACGAGACTTCAACGCATGGAACAATCCTCGGCCGTGGAACTGACACCGATCAGCGATCGTCTCCTGGGCACCACGGTGACCGGGCTCGGGCGACTCGCAGCCGTATCGGACGACGGACAGATCCCTTTGACCGGCACACTGGTTCTCGAATCCGAGCTCGGCTATGTGACGCTGTCCTACTCCCAGGACGGGCTTTCGATTCGCGGCCCGGAGCGGCTCAGCGACATTCGTTGGGACACAGAGCCTGAGCTGATGCCGAACAACCAGGGCCACGCCGAGGAATGGATCGAACTGATCCCCATCGAGCAGCAGATCGACACCCCCGAGTTCCCGTTGCATGTCGACGCAGTGCGCGCGTGGTTCGGCATCGGCGCCTACGTCGAAACGTTCGGAATCGTGCTCACGAGCGGAGACCGCACCCTGGTCCTCACGACAACGGATGCTTTCGACCTGAATGTCTCCAGTCTCCAGCAGACTCGGCAACGCGCCGAACTGGTCGCCACCCACATGAACCTGCGCTTGATCGAACAAGAGCAGCGGCTGTGACGACGATTGGGACATCGCGGAGGTCGACCGCCGGGGGCGTTGCCTCCGACGCTATTTCGGCAGCGTGACTTCGTGTGGGGACTTGTCGGGGCGCAGGCCGCGCCAGGACGGGTGGCGGAGTCCGTCGCCGGAGACTTCCCGGAATTCGATGTCGGCGACGAGTCGCGGCTCGACCCAGCGGGCCGCGGCGGTCACCGCGCGGGGCGGTGGGGTGTCGAAAGGGCTTTCGGGGCAGGCGAGTTCGTCGAGGTCGGCTTGCAGGGCGCGGCGGTCATGCATGGTCCAGCCGGTGCCGACGTTGCCGATGTGGACCAGGCGGCCGTTGTCGTAGGCGCCGAGGATCAGCGAGCCGAAGGTTTTCGCGTAGCGCCCGTTGCCGGGAAGCCAGCCTGCGACAACGGCTTCGGTGGTGCGACGCAGCGGCGTCTTGATCCAGGCGGGGGAGCGGCGACCGGGTTGGTAGGTGGAGTCGCGACGTTTCGCGACGATTCCTTCCAGCCCGTTTTCCGCGGCGATCTCGAGCATGGTGGTCGCGGGCACACCGGAGTAGTAGGGCGGGGTGCGGATGAGGGGAGTGTCGATGGCCCATTCCTCGAGCCGGGCGCGGCGTTCGGTGTAGGCGAGGTCCATGATGGATTCACCGTCAACCGCCAGCAAATCGAAGACGAGGTATTGGACCGGCACTGCGTGCAATAAATCATCGGTGGGTTTCACGACGTGCATCCTGCGTTGCAGTCGATGAAAGGACGGGATGCCCGTCCCCGGTTCCGGCGCGACGATCTCGCCGTCGACCAGGATGCTGCCGCCGGGCGCGAGGTCCGCGAATGCGCTGACCAGTTCGGGGAACGAGCCGCCGATATCACGATTGTTCCGACTGTAGAAGCGGCATTTCCCGCCGTCGCGCCGACAGATCGCGCGAATACCGTCCCATTTCATCTCCACTGCCCACAGCCCAGCATCCACCGGTGGCTGTCCGGAGACAGCCAGCATCGGTGCCGGCGTTGGCAACACATGGTCAGCATATATTCAGCTAATGCATAATTGCGCGCAGTGGTAGTCGCTTCGTGATGTGGCGGCACCCGACCTTCCGGGGCTACCCCCCTGCTGCCCGGCACTGCTGGAATGGAGGTGCCGAACAAGCCCTTCGCCTGAACCGGGACTGCCCATGAGCTTCGAGCCGCGACACCTGACCGCCCTGCCGCCGCTGACAGTCGACGGGCATGGTGTGAAGCGATACGAGATCAGCGTCGCGCCGACGGGTGTGCCTGCACTCATCGCGGACAGCGCATACACGCTGCTTCCGGAACTACTGCCCGCGCCAGGGCCTTACCCGTCGGCGACATTCACTGTCCTGCACCGCAGTCTGATCGCCAGTTATCTGCTCGCATACACCTGGACCCACAGCGACATCCTGATCCTGCGCAAAGCCGTCGCGGGTGCGCCCGACCTCGGCGCGCCCGACGACGACCCGGCACACTTCGCCACGACCACCGCCGACTGGATCGGCTGTGTGTGGGAACTCGGGCCGCTGGAACATGAACGCTCGTCATGGGTTCGCCACGTCCTGAGTCCGGCCGAGCCCGACCTCGGCGCCTACCTGGCCGACTTCATGACCGCGGAATTTGCTGGTGCGCCAACCACCCTGCCAGCTCATATTGAGGAGACCAGCTCGACCCGCTCGTCCTGAGTGAACCACCTCGACCCGCTCGTCCTGAGTGAACCACCTCGACCCGCCTCGTCCTGAGTGAACCACGTCGACCCGCCTCGTCCTGAGCGGACCACGTCGACCCGCCTCGTCCTGAGTCGGCCGCCACGAACACTTGCTTCGAGTGCACTCCAGGTGGCTACCGTGGCGGGATGAGCAAAATCTGGTTCATCACGGGAGTATCGCGCGGCTTCGGGCGTGAATGGGCCCTTGCCGCACTGGAACGCGGCGACAGTGTCGCAGGCACCGCGCGCGACACGAGCACCCTCGACGACCTGGTCACCAAGTACCCCGACACGTTCCTGCCGCTGCAGTTGGACGTCACCGACCGAGCAGGGGACTTCGCGGCCGTCCAACAGGCCGCCGAACGGTTCGGCCGACTCGACGTCGTCGTCAACAACGCAGGCTACGGCCAATTCGGCATGATCGAGGAACTGTCGGAGGACGAACTCCGCGCCCAATTCGAGACCAACGTCTTCGGCGCTCTGTGGATCACCCAGGCCGCAGTGCCGATCCTGCGCGCCCAGGGCAGCGGCCACATCCTGCAGGTGTCGAGCATCGGCGGCATCGCCGCCTTCATCAACCTGGGCGCCTACCACGCGTCGAAGTGGGCGTTGGAAGGGTTCTCCCAGGCGCTGGCTCAAGAGGTGGCGGAGTTCGGCGTCCACGTAACCCTCATCGAGCCAGGCGGATTCGGCACCGACTGGGCTGGTCCCTCCTCCAAACATGCCACTCCGATCCCCGCCTACGACGCTGCCCGGGAGCGGCGGGCTGCCCAGCGCGGCGCCATGCGCAGCGGCGACCCAGCCGCCACTGCCACCGCAATCCTCACCGTCGTGGACGCGGAAGAACCCCCGTTGCGCATGTTCCTGGGCGAAATCCCCCTCACCATCGCCACCGCCGAATACGAGTCTCGTCTCGCCCTCTGGCGCGAATGGCAGCCGGTCGCAGCCGCTGCTCAGGGCAACTGACCGCATCCCTTGCGTTCGAGCATGTCCCGTTCATGGGTGCACGGGACATGCTCGTGCCCAACCACTTTCCACAGGCCGGATCAGTCCGTGGTCAATGCCAATAGGTACTGGATGCGCTCGGCCACAAGGCGACGGACCACAACGGCCCGGCGTATCCGTCCGATGAACGAGATGGTCGTGGGTTGTCGATCTCGTCGACGCCGGACCTGATCGATCAGGGCGGCGGGGGCCGCGAAGCGCTCGAACCGTTGCAGGGCTTCGGATTTGGTCGGCAGCCTGTCCTCGATCAAGGTGACCTCGGCCCGGGCCACGGTGAACAGGCTCAGATCGATGTAGGAGTCCTGGAACCAGATCGAGGGTCGACGAAGCGCAGGGATCCAGTAATTGCGCAGGTCCCTGCGGACCGCCTCGCGCAGCTCAGCGGAGGAAACCGGCGGGATAGTCGCGCTGATCGGCGGACCGAACACGGCAAATCCATGGCGCAGCAACTCGGCTCGGGCAATGCCGCTGAACGATCGCTGAAACAGCATCTTCGCCGCCCAAGTGACGTGTGCCGCCGTGACATCCGCGAGCTCGCCGACCGGCACATACACACAGTGCAACTTGTCTGCCGCACGGTATTCGGCGATCAGGGTGCGATGCAGCTCTCGGAGCTGTTGGCGCTGTTGGTCATTCAGCGGCCCGTCGACAAGCGCCACCAAGTCGAGATCGCTGACCCCAGCCCGATAGTCCTTGGTCGCCAGCGACCCACCGACATACAGTGCGACCACACCAGCGATCGGCCGGACCGCCGACCCGAACGCGGCAAGAACCTCAGCAACCTCGGGCGGCACATCCATCCCGCCATCACATCACGGACCGAGGTATTAGTGCCGCGCGCTTGGGGCCTTGCGGGGGCAGGTTGCGGTTGTGGCACTATTGCGCCCCGTATGTCTCTAGTTTCTGATTTTGCCCGCGACAGCCTCGCGGGTTTGTCTGTTGGTGATGCGCTCGGCGCGCAATTCTTCGTGCCCGGCCGCTCCGTGGCTGATCTTCTGGCGGGCCGAACGCCGGCCGCCCCTTGGGAGTGGACCGACGATACCGAGATGGCCTGTTCGGTCTACTCGGAGATCTGCCATCGCGGCTGTGTCGATCGCGACGCGCTCGCGGCCGCATTCGCCGAGCGTTGTGAGCCCTATCGCGGATACGGTGGCGGCACAGTTGTTGTGCTGCACGAGATTCGAGATGGTCGGCACTGGGCCGAAGCGGCGGGCGACGCGTTCGACGGTCGCGGGTCGTGGGGGAACGGGGGCGCGATGCGCGTGGCCCCGCTCGGGGCGTACTTCGCTGGCGACCCCGATCGTGCTGCCGCACAGGCAGCGCTGTCGGCGGAGGTCACCCACCGGCATCCGGAAGCGATAGTCGGTGCCATGGTCGTGGCCGTCGCAGCAAGTCATGCCGCATCGACCCGCGAAAACGGGTGCACACCAACAGAATTACTGGACGCGGTCGAGCCATATCTGATCGATGGCCGGACCGCGGCAGGTGTTCGCCGCGCCAGGAACCTGCTGGGCCGCTCGGTAGTCGAAGCCGCCTACGAACTCGGCAACGGTGCGGAAGTCAGCGCGCAGGACACGGTCCCGTTCACCCTGTGGGCGGCCGCCACCTTTCTCGACGACTATCCTGCCGCCGTCACCGCCTGCGTCGAAGCGGGCGGGGATGCGGACACAACAGCCGCTATCGTCGGCGGAATTGTGGCCGCGCACACGGGAATCGGAGGTCGCGGCGTACCGGAGGCGTGGTTGCAGGCCCGGGAGCCACTACCAGTCTGGGCGACCGGGTGACGGTCAATACGGACTACCTCGTGGTCCGAACGGCCCTCTTGTGTGCAGTCTGCGGATCAGCTCGTCGGTGAGAACCGGTAGACCTGCGAGTCCCGTGGCTGGAACTCGAGCCGCTCGTAGAGTCGATTGGCGGCGGTCCGCGAGGCGCGCGAAGTCAGATCGAGAGTCCGTGCGCCCGCGGCGGTTGCGCGGGACTTCGCCTCTTCGATGAGCGCTGCACCGATGCCTTGACCGCGAGCGCTGTCGTCGACGACGACGTCTTCCACGCGGGCGCGAAGTCCCGAGGGAATCGGGAACATCACCAAGCTCAGTGTGCCGACCAGCTTTCCGGCACTGTGGGCGACGAGCACCGTCGTCGATTCCGCAGCTACCAACTGCGCCAACGCCGCACGGTCGAGCCGTTTCGCCGACTGCGACAACTGCGGCAGCAGCCGCTCGAAAGCTTCAACGGTCTCGTCGTCGACGACGCTCAGCACTTCCACGGTGACAGCCACGCAGGCACTCTACCGCCCACCTAAACCCCATCAGCGTGGGCAATAGGCAAGCGGGCGTGGCGAAATGGGGACGCGGTCAACGCGGCCACGGACAGTGTGAGGCCTGCGACGGCTATCCACATCGCGGTCTGGACACTGAAAGTCGTGGCGAGCAGGCCACCGAGTGGCGCGCCGAGGACGATGGCGCCGCGATTGAGCGAGCGCGTGATGGCGCTTCTCCTGCCGAGCAGGTGATCGGGGGTAACGGACTGGCAGTACCCCATTTCGAGGGGACTGGTGCTGCCGACGGACAACCAGAACAGGAACTGCCCGGCACAGAGGATGACGAACGCGGAGGCGCCGTTGTGCGCCAACGGGATCAGCGCGTATCCGGCGGGCGACAACCAGTGGGTGGCAATGACGGCTGGACCGACCTCGAATCGAGTACCGATTTTCGTGGCGAGCGCGGAACCGATGACCGCGCCGAGACCACCGATGGTGAGCGTCATGCCGTGTGCCGCGGCATCGAAGCCGAGGTCTTTCACGACGTAGTAGGCGTAGAGGGCCGACACCATCGAGGTGAAGAAGAACCATGCGTGACTCGAGGGGGCGAGCGGGCCGAGCGCGCTGTGTCCGTACACCCAGCGCAGGCCCTCGCCGATCTCGGCACGCACATTGCGCACCTCGCGGGTCGGTTTGTGTTCCACCACACGAAGGTTCGCGAGGACTACGCCCGAGATGAGGTACGACACCGCGTCGACAAGGATCGCCGTCGGCGGGCCGACAAACTTGATCAACCAGCCCGCGATGCCTTGACCCGCGACTTGCGCTACCGCCGAGGACTGTTCGAGCCGAATATTGGCCTGGGTGAGGAGCCGGGCAGGCACCAGGCTCGGGAGAAACGATTGGTGGGCAGCGTCGTAGAGCAGGGATACCGCGCCGAATACCAGCACCAGCCCGATGAGCAGCGGCATGGTCAACGCGTGCAGGAGTGCGGCCAACGGGATCAGCGCGAGTACTGCGGCGCGAATGAGGTCGGCCCCCACCAGGATCGGCTTGCGCCGTTGTCGATCGATGAGCACGCCGGCGAGCAAGCCGAGCAGCAGGTACGGCAACCACTGTGCCGCACGCAGGATCCCGAGTTCGAGCGGCGCGGCATCGAGGGTCTCGACCGCGAGCAACTGCAGCGCTTGCGCGGTGATGTAGGTGCCGAACATGGACACGCTGTCCGCCGCCCAGAATCCGACGAAGGCGCGCGACCGCAGCAAGGGATAGCGATCCGCACTGTCCTTGATCGACACCCCGCCCCCTCCGCTGGAGCTTCAGCGTATCCAGCTTTGCTGCCGCACAGCGTCACTCGAAAGGCGGACCGGACGTCCTGACGACGGCAGATAGCCGGTCACGAGACTAGGGGCGGTCGGCGTCAGATTTCGCCGGAATCCGGAGGTGGGAGGAGAACTCACTCCCTTCCATATTCACTGTATATCGCACAGGGGGGCTTGCGGCAAGGCCGGGGTGATAGCGCACAATCGCTGGCCGAGGCCAGAAGCTGCGGAAATGGGAGTCGCGACGAGCGGCGGCGGAGGGATGTGAAGGAGTGTGGCTATGACCGAGGTGACGGTGCAAGGGTACGAAGCGGAATTGGAGTCCGAGCGCGACTACGTCGCGGGGCTCTATGCCCGGCTCGATGCCGAGCGCACGCGGATGAAGGGCAAGTACAGCGCGGCGCTGCGCGACAAGGGCGGATCGGCCATGGAGCGCGATTTCGAGGTGCGTGCGCTGGCCAAGGAGGTGAAGCGGCTGGACGTCGCCGACGAAGGCCTGTGTTTCGGCCGGTTGGACAGCCTCTCGGGTGAGCATTCTTACATCGGCCGGATCGGCCTGTTCGACGAGGCGAACGAGTTCGAACCGTTGCTGCTCGACTGGCGCGCGCCCGCCTCGCGCGCGTTCTACGTCGCGACCGCGGCGAACCCGGAGAACATGCGCAGGCGCCGCCAGTTCCACACCCGTGGGCGTCGCGTGGTCGACTTCACCGACGAGGTACTCGGCCGTCCCGGCGACGCCGAGCGGGGCGATGCGGCTCTGCTCGCGGCGGTCAATGCGCCGCGCGGCGAGGGCATGCGCGACATCGTGGCGACGATTCAGGCCGAACAGGACGAGATCATCCGACTCGAGCACTCCGGTGTGCTGGTGATCGAGGGCGGTCCCGGCACCGGGAAGACCGTGGTGGCGCTGCATCGCGTCGCCTACCTGCTCTACACCCAGCGGGAGCGGATGGAACGGCACGGCGTGCTCGTGGTCGGCCCCAACCCGGCGTTCTTGAACCACATCAGCCACGTGCTGCCGTCGCTGGGCGAGTCCAACGTGGTCTTCGTGACCACTGGGGACCTCGTGCCCGGTCTGCGGACCACGGCCGAGGACACCCCCGAAGCGGCGCGGCTCAAGGGTTCGCTGAAGATCCTGGACGTGCTCGCAGGCGCGATAGCTGATCGGCAGCGCTTGCCGGAGGAACCACTGTCGATCAAGTTGACCGACGTGACAGTCCGCATCGACGCCGCGACCGCCGAATGGGCGAGGGAGGAGGCGCGGGCGAGCGGGCAGTCGCACAACGCGGCCCGCACGGTGTTCACCGAGATCATCACTTACGTGCTCACCGAACGCGCGATCGCCAGGATCGGCGACGGCTGGCTGACCCGCGCGGACAAGGAAGCATGGGAGCAGCTGCGCGCGGACCTGCTCGAGGAGCTCGCAGGCAACGACGAGTTCACCGCCGCGCTCGACGCGTTGTGGCCGATCCTGACACCGGAAACCTTACTGGCAGAGCTGTATACGTCACCGGAGAGGTTGCGTGCGGCCGGTGCCGACCCGGCGCTGTTGCGCGCCGAGGGCGACGCATGGACGGTGTCGGATGTCCCGCTGCTCGATGAGCTCGTCGACCTGCTCGGTCGGGACAAGGCCGCCGACCGCGCCGCCGAACAAGCCGCCGAGCGGGAACGGAAGGAGGAAGCCGAGTACGCCGCGGGCGTGATGGACCTCCTCGTCGACCGTGCGGACATGATGGACGACGAAGACCACCTGTTCGCCCAGGACATGCTCTACGCCGAGGACCTCGCCGACCGTTTCGTCGAGCGCGACACCAGGGAAGTCGCCGAACGCGCTGCCGCGGACCGGGATTGGACTTACCGGCACGTCGTGGTCGACGAGGCGCAGGAGCTGTCCGAAATGGACTGGCGGGTGTTGATGCGACGCTGCCCGAGCCGATCGTTCACGGTGGTAGGCGATCTCGCGCAACGCCGTTCGGCGGCGGGTGCGACCTCGTGGGACACGATGTTCGAGCCGTACGTGCCCGGCCGGTGGGTCTACCGATCGCTGACGGTGAACTACCGCACCCCCGCCGAGATCATGGCCGTCGCCGCCGCGGTGCTCGCCGAGTTCGCACCCGAGGTGCAAGCGCCGGAGTCGGTCCGCGCGTGCGGTGTCCAACCGTGGTCGAGGAAGGTCGACGCGGGCGAATTATCCACCGCCATCGAGGAATTCGTCCGCGACGAAGCCGAGCGCGAAGGCACGAGCATCGTGATCGGACCACCGGACGTGCCAGGCGCGGTGGCAGCCTCGGAGACGAAAGGACTGGAGTTCGACGCCGTACTGGTGGTGGATCCGGAGCGGATCCTCGCCGAAGGTCCGCGCGGCGCCGCCGAACTCTACGTTGCGCTCACCCGCGCCACGCAGCGCCTCGGCGTCCTGCACCAGGGTCCGCTACCGCAGGCCTTGACCGGACTCGTGGAAATCGGGGCGCCCGCCCACGTGGGTAACCCGCAGTAGGCGTGCAGAATTCGGCGCACGCCCGACATGCTCGCTGGCCCTACAGGTGGGACGGAAAGGCCGTCGACCATCAGATCGACGGCATCGCGCTGGTCGGCTTCCTGACGGAGGCCAGCCGTGCTCGCAGGCGTCACGGAAGGTCGCCAGCCGCCAGGTCGACGGTGGCGTGTGGGACGCCACACCATTCGGGCGTGCCTTGGAGAGCAGCGTGGTGACGCACAGCCACCAGCGACGGGTCGGTGCCGCTGGCGCCTGCGACAGTCAGAGGCCGAGTTTGGTTACGGCGTTGTCTTCCAGTGGGTTTGCGGTGCGGATGTAGCCGTGCACGGTGCGCGGGTTGGACCAGCGTCCCTGACGCATGATTTCGCGGTCGCTGGCGCCACCCAACGCGGCTTGGGTGGCGAAGCCTGCACGTAAGGAGTGGCCGGAGAAGAGATCTGGGTCGAGGCCTGCGCGGGCGGCGTAGCGTTTGACGAGTTCGGCGACGGCGCGGCCGGACATCGGGGTGGCGGCGACCGTGCCGTGACGATTGATGGTGGGGCACAGAGGCAGATCGGGTTGCGCCGACAGCGTGGTCCCGGTGAAGCCGTGGCATCGGTGAATGTCGGGGTCCCCGGTCGGCAATTCAGCCAGATGGGCGCGCAGACCCGATGTGCCGTCGGCGGTGTGTATTTCGAGGAGGCGAACCCAGTCGGCGAACGCGCAGACGGGGCACGTCCGTGGCCGCTGGCCGCGAGGCAGTGCGACGCGTTGTTCGGCGACACCGGTGGGGTCGGTCTTCGTCGACGGCAACCGCACCAGCAGCACGGGTTCGCCGGTGGCATGGTCGAGCTGAACCTCCACATCGGCGATGCGAAGCCCGGCGAGTTCGCTGCGGCGCAGCGCCCCGGCGAACCCGATCAGCAGTACGAGCCGGTCGCGGCGACGGGCGGGTTCGGTGGGCCAGCCGGGTTCGGGGAGGCCGGCAAGGAGTTGGTCGAGGGTGTGCAGCAGCACGGGGCGTTTGCGTTTCGGTTGGCTGCGCCGAGTGCGGCGAATGCCGCGCAGGGTCAGGCGGACGACGTCGGAGCGGGTGGGGGAGGGCAGTCCGTTGGCGGCGTGCACTGCGGCGATGGCGGCGGATTTGCGTTCCAATGTTGCTGCGCTGAACGCCCATTCGCCGGAGTCGCGACGGGCATCGGCCGCGGCGGCCAGGTATACGGCGACGTCGAGCGGGTCGGCGGGCATCGCCTGCCTGCTCTCGGCAAGACACCAGGCCGACCAGGCGATCCAGTCGGTGCGGTACGCGCGCAGCGTATTCGCCGACTGCGAGGCCTCGAGATAGCGGCGCAGCGACCCGGCCTGATTGTCGTCGAACCGCTCACGGACCAGACGCAGCGCCGCCGCATCCACCAGCACGCTGCGCACACCCCTGCGCAGTTCGGTCCGCACCGACTCCGGCACCGCGACGACCGCGTTCAACTCCTCCACCACTGCGCTCCCTGCCCTAGCCCGACCTCCCCATTCTGCTGTCGCAGCAGGCAATTTCGCGGGACCGGACCGTCCCGCGCGCGTCGAACGACACGCAGCCGCCATCACAGCACGCCCGCCGATCACGACACGCCGCCGGAACCACCTGGACCCATGATCAGTGGGAACTGGTGGCGGAGGCTACTCGCGAAATGCCGCCACCAGTTCCCACTCGGCACGAGGCAGACCCGGTTTGCGGCAGACTGTGACCATGTCTGAGGGGGTCGTGCCGACGCAGGCATCGGCGACGGTGCTGGCGAAAGCGATTCGAGGGCGGCGAGTCAGTGCGCGCGAGGTGGTCGAAGCACATATCGAAGTACTCGAACGCACGCAGCCGCGCACGAATGCCCCTGCGGTGCCCCGTTTCGAGGCCGCACGCGCCGAAGCCGATATCGCGGATGTTCGGATCGCACACGCTGCTCCGGACGAGCAGCTGCCACTCCTGCTCGGCGTCCCGTGCACGGTGAAGGAGATGATCGGCATCGAGGGCATGCCGCACACGGCAGGCCTGGTCGCCCGGCTGGATCGTCGAGCCACCGGAACCGCCCCGGCCGCGCAACGTCTCATCGATGCCGGGGCGATCGTGCTCGGCCTCACCAACATGTCCGAGGTCGGCATCTGGATCGAAACCAACAACCGCGTCTATGGGCTCACCCGCAACGCCCACGACCCGCACCGCACCGCGGGTGGTTCTTCCGGCGGTGCGGCGGTGGCTGTCGCGGTGGGCGGGTCCCCGCTCGGATTGGGTTCGGACATGGGCGGTTCCATCCGTATCCCGGCGTTCTTCAACGGTGTCTTCGGGCACAAACCAACGGCAGGGCTGGTGCCGAACTCCGGGATGTTCCCCGACACGGTCGGAGACATCGGCCGACTCTTGAGCATCGGTCCACTGACTCGGCATGCGGAAGACTTGATGCCGGTGCTACGCACCGTGGCCGGTCCTGACGGGCACGATCCGTTCGTCCGACGGGTGACGTTCGGTGATCCGGCAGCCGTCGGCCTGGCAGGTCTGCCCGTCGTGCTCGGTACGGACACTTCCTTTGTCCCGGTCAGACGCGAGATCCGGGAGGCACGCGAGCGTGCCGCCGACGCACTCGCCGAGCAGGGCGCGGCGATCCATCGCGTGCCGTTGCGGTCGATGCGGCGGGCAACCGAACTGTTCTTGATCGCCGCGGCCGAATACGGCGGCAGACTCGACCACATCGTCCTCGCCGCGGGGGCACCGCCGGTCACGCCATGGAACCTGGTGCGCCGCAAGGGCGGACACAATCTGATGACCGCGCTGACGCTGGTTGCCGAACGTCTACCTCGCTCGGCAAACCAGTCTCGCCGCACGCTGGCCGCTGCCCGCGCGTTGTCCGAGGAAGTCGAGTCGACCCTCGGTGCGGGTGTGCTGCTGCATCCGCCGTTCGCGCGGGCGGCACCGCGCCATTACCGGACCATCGCTCGTCCGTGGCTGCAAACCGCGGCATCGGTTTTCAACGTGCTGGGTCTACCGGTTACGCAAGTTCCGCTCGGCCGCAACAGGTTCGGGCTCCCGCTCGGTGTTCAGGTCGCGGCGGGACCGAATCGCGACCATGTCACCATCGCGGTCGCGCATGCGCTCGAGCGCGCGTTCGGCGGCTGGTGCCCGCCTGATGACGGTCCTGGATAAAGTGCGCTCAGTCCCATGTTGTGCCCGCGGGCTCCTCGATCACCCGGTTGACGACATTGAACATGGCGCTGCCGCCGAGCCAGAGAACTAGTGCGGCACACTGCTTCTCGTTGAAGTGTCGGGCCAGGTCCTCCCACTGTTCGTCCGACAGTCCGCCGTCGGTTGCCGGGCGGGTGGCGGCGTCGGCGAGGGCCAGGGCCGCACGTTCGGCGTCATCGAAGAACGGCGAATGCCGCCAGGTGGCGACCGTGGCGATCTGATCCTCGCTTGCCCCTGCGGTGCGCGCCATCGCGACCTCGGCGTACAAACACGCGGCGCCGCCGTTGATCTGACTTGCCCGCATCGCGGCGAGGGCAAGGGTTGTCTTGGCAATGCCCGCGTCGTACACAACCCGCTGCAGGACTGCAGGTATCTCCGTAGCCTCGGCCAGCAGGTAGAAGGGGTTCGTCATTCGTGATTGCATCGCTGCCCTCTCGTCCGTGAACCTGTCGGGGTTCACCACAACGACGACGTAGGCCGCGCAAAGGTAACAACCTGGCTGTCCGCGGTCGCGGAAGGCGCCGATGCGCTCGTAGCCGTCCGAACTTGTGCGGTCGGCGGCGGGTTCCGGGATTACCGCGGAAGAGATTTCTGGGATGCGGTTTCGTGCGGATCGGGGTCGGCGAGCCCGCCGCCCGTCCGCTCCGATGACTTCGTGAGGGCCAAACAGTAGTCGGCTAGGTTTCCGGTGCCGAGAACAGCAGTCGCGCAGCACAGTCGAGCACTTCTGTGCGGGTTTGCCCGGGATGATCTACCGCGATCAGGTCACCGGCGATGGCGGCGGCGAACGCGAGCAGGCAGCGGGCCTCGAGGTCGGCCTTGTTCGCGTAGCGCGACCCGAAGCTGGTGCGGAGCAAGTCCATTCGCTGGTTGTCGACGTGTCGGAGTCGTTCGGCGACCTCGCGGTCTCGGCGTGCCCAGCTTCGGATGGCCAGGTCTATCGGGAGGAGGTCGGCGGCGAAGGTGAGGTTCGCCGCCAGCGTTGCCTTGGTGAGGGTGTCGCCGCCTTCACGTGCGACTTGGTCGAGGACATCGTCGACACTGCGCTTCTCCCAAGCGTTCAGCATCTCGGTGAGCAAGGCGTTGCGATCGGCGAAGTAACCGTAGAACCCGCCCTTGCTCACCCGAAGGTCGCGCGCCAGTGACTCGATCCGCACCGCGTCCGGCCCGCTCTCGGCCAGCACGCGCAGGCCCGCGTCGATCCACGCCTGGCGAGGTGTGCGCGCCGTTGCCATCCTTGACCTCCGTCACATCATCTATACGGGACCGTATACCGGCCGATAACCTCCATCTATACGATGCCGTATAGATGGAGGACCCGATGACACTATCAAGCAGGACACGCATTTCCCGTGCAGGCGGAGCCCGCGAGAACGGCAAACGGGCGTACCTGACTCAGGCGGCCGGCTGGATCACCCTGGCGTTCGGTGCGGTGCACATAGTGGTCGCTCCGCTCGAAACTCGCGAGGTGTGGTCCCGGGCGTTCGCCGACGGATGGTGGAACACCTTCACACTGGACAAGGCGACCACCTTCCCCGAAGCCGAACAGGCACACGCCTTCTGGGTAAGCCTCGGCAGCTTCGGCGTGCCGATGGTGGCGCTCGGCAGTTACCTCGTGTGGGCGACACGACACGATCAGCGGGTACCCGGCTGGCTCGGCTGGCTCCTCCTCACATGGGCCGCGATCCTCGTGACCGCAATGCCCGGCGCACCCGGTTGGGCGATTCTTCTCATCGGTGCGCTGATCGTGTTCGGCGACAAGCGTATTCGGCATGGAGTGAGACCAGCAGCGAACGCAGTCTGACTGCGGGGCACGCCGTTTCGTCAGGTGGTTCGCCGCAGGTCCATGGTGTCGAACTGGTGCTGATGCCACAGGCCACGCGAGCGTTCCTCGGGGTAGGGCTGGGTGATCGGGTCGGCGGCGTAGACGCGGGTGGGTCGGGTGTCTAGGTCATAGGGCGTCCAGCCGGGGTCGCCGGTCGTCGCGAAATCGACCCACTCAGTGCGCATTTGGCGCGAGAGGCCGAGGTATTCGTCGGTGGCGTCGGGGTGCCTGGACGGATGGTTGCGTATGTCGTCGAGGCTGAGGGTGCCGAACACGAGCAGGAAGTCGAGGCAGTGCGAGGCGCCCTCGTCCCGGTTGAAACTCCAGCAGAGTTCGTAGTTCCAGACCCGCCCGCCCCCTGCGTGTTCGGCGTCCGCGAGATGCAGGCTCGGCATACGAAACAACCAGTCGGCGTTGACGAGTTCGTACAGCTGCGCGGATGTGTATTCGGGGTAGGCGACGCGGTAATTCGAAGCGGGCGCAAGACGTTCGAGCGTCGCGTCCACATCCTGATCGGTGATCTCGTCGTTGCGCCGGGTATTCATCAGGCGGTATTCGTCGCGAGTGTGTCCGACGAGCAGGTCGATTCCCCGCGCGGCGCCGTCGGCCAGTGCGCGCCACGGGGCTTGCGGGAGCACGTCACCGTCGACGACGGGCGAAAACGGGGTCGGCGTCAACGCCATCGGTCCCCATGATTCGACGAACTCCGGCATCTGCTGGATGATCGAGCCCGTCGCCTTCACCAGTGCGTGCGGCGAGAATCCCGCCAACTCGGCTGCATTAGCGCGCACACCGAGTTCCGCGGCGATCGTTGTCGAGACTGCCTCGGCGAGCCCGGTGGAGAAGAACGTGCTGGGAACGCTCTGCGCTATCGCACGACGAAACAATCCGGCAGACGTCGGCATACTGAGAAGCGCCGCAACGGAACCCGCGCCCGCGGACTGACCACACACGGTGACATTGCTCGGGTCGCCACCGAATACGGCAATGTTGTCCTGCACCCACCGCAACGCGGCGGACTGGTCGAGAAGACCGCGATTGGCAGGGGCGCCGGCAATATGGGCCCACCCTTCGAATCCGGTGCGATAGTTCACGCTGACCAGCACGACACCCGACCCGGCGAGGATCGCACCGTCATAGTGCGGATTCCGGGTGCTGCCCCTGAGATACGCGCCCCCGTGAATCTACACCAGCACAGGCAACCCCGCGGACCCGAGGTCAGGTGACCAGACGTTGAGCGTCAAGCAGTCATCGCCCACCGGCATGGTGCCTGATTGAGGAACGGCCGGACCGAATTCCAGCGCCGCACGGACCCCGTCCCACGGCCGCACCGTGACAGGCGCCGCGAACCGCCGCTCACCGAACGGCGGCTGGGCGTACGGAACACCGCGGAAGATCGCGACGCCGTTCTCCCACCTGCCGCGTACAACACCGGCGGCAGTGCGGATTTCAGGTTCGACAGGCACTGGGCAGTACTCACTTTCTGCAGATCAGCAACTCCACGCGCATCCGGACCGAGCCGACTGCGGCACCCTCCTGTGCACAGAGCAATTCACGCAGCACTACGTGCGCCAACGCTAGTCGATGAACAGCACGACATATCGACGTTGGTTGCCGTACAACACAACTGCTCCTCGGTTGTCGAGGACGCCCGGAGTGAACCGGGTGCGGGTGCGAACCTCTCCCGGGAACCCCGCCCCTCGACGACGCAGCCCAAATCAGACCGCTCATCGCGGAGATCCCAGTCGAACAATAGGATCTGCGGATGGCGATGCAGCTTGTTCAGGTCAACATGAAGGCGCTGGATGAAGTCGCGCTCGGTCGGTTCTGGGCGGCGGCGCTCGGCTGGCGTTCCTCCAGCGAGGGACCGGGCGTGATCAACCTCGAACCCGAGGGCTTCACCTGGCCCGACCCCGCGGCCGTCTGCGTCGACATCGTCGTCTCCCCGGAGCCCAAGACTGCGCGGAACCGAGTGCGCCTGGAGCTGTCCACCACATCCGTGGCGCATCACGCGGAGTTGGTGGCACGCCTGGAAGGTCTCGGTGCGACGCCCGTCGATATCGGCCAAACTGCCGATCGCGACGGTGAAGCCGAGCAACCCGGGAACGGCGCGCGCGACGTGCCGTCGCGAATGCTGGCCGACCCCGAGGGCAACGAGTTCTCCGTGCAGCAGCCGCTGGAGATCTACCGAGACATCGGCCCGATCGGTGCAGTGGTGGTCGACTGCGCCGACCCGCAAACGATGGCGCGATTCTGGAGCGCGGCAGTGGACTGGACCGTGCACGAAGCGACCGAC
Organism: Nocardia altamirensis NBRC 108246; assembly: GCF_001612685.1. Classification (GTDB taxonomy): domain Bacteria; phylum Actinomycetota; class Actinomycetes; order Mycobacteriales; family Mycobacteriaceae; genus Nocardia; species Nocardia altamirensis. Next base: position 213,390 of record NZ_BDAY01000011.1, on the reverse strand, counting down.
GATCACGCGCTGCTGCGTTCCGCCAAGGACGTTGGGCCGTATCTGAGGTTCGTCCGCACACTCGAACCCAAAGTGGTGTGGAACCGCGTCCACCTCGACGTCGCCCCGTTCCGCGGCAATGATCGCGCACCAGGAATGGACCGATTGCGAACCCTCGGCGCCACCGACATCGACCTCGGCGACACCGAGGTGGCATGGTCGGTGATGGCCGACCCGGAAGGCAACGAATTCTGCGTACTCGGCAGGAGTTGAGGCAACGAACTATCTACGGCTGCGGTGGTCCGTGAATGTGGACGACACCGGACGTGTCGAAGGCGACGCTGTATGGGTTGTGACGCGGTATGACGGACGGAGCAAGTAGCCCATGGCGCCGGTTCGCCCGGGCGCTGACCGCGAAGATCCATGACATGGCTCAAGGGCTTGCCCTTCCCGTCCGTGACCTGGGTGCAAAAACCGGCAAGGGAACTCGGCGAAAAGAAGACCTCGATGAACACTCCGGAAGGTCGATGTCGTCGAATCGCTTCCAGCACCAGGAGTTTTCCCAAACTGGCCAAGTCCGCCGCCACATTGCGGGAGCAGTACGGATTCCGAGGATCGTTCTCGGTGCGAGATGCGGCGACCTCCGGCTACATCATGGGAGACCTGAGTCGATCAATCAACGGTGTGCACACCAGATTTCGTTTCGTTCACGGGCACGAAAACGATCCACTCGAGACGGTCGAACGTCTGATAATCGACGCCAACGAAGGGAACAAGGTCACCGTCACCTCCTCCTGGTATGGCTCCGTGAGCCACACTCCCGGAGTCCAGGCGCGAGCGCACCTCTTCGAGACCCTTGGTTCTCTCACTCATCCCCGTGGAGAAATGGTCATATCGGTGTCGTCCACCGGCGACCTGGTCGAAGACAACAAGTACTGGCTGGAGAAACTGAGGAATGGTGACGTCGCCGGTCTGCCGATCGAAGCACCCGGAGACACGATCTACGACACCGAGATACCCGGCCTGGCCAACTTCTACCACGTGTTCGACACCGACTTGGACGACAGTATGCAGCGCACACTCACCGACGGGGACCAGCGCTACTGGGTCGAAGGGATACGGTTTCCGGATCCGGAATTCGACAGTGTTCAGGCCGAACAGGAAAACTATCGAAAAGTGGTCGAATTCAACAGGCAGAAGGCGGGGGACCTGTGGACTCCCGCCGATTACGCCCAGCTGCACACCGTGGCAGGCTTCCGGAGCGGAAGCGTGCCAGGCACCGCCGCCGGCGGATAGCCCCGGCCACATCTTGTGCGCGAGCATGACGACCGGATGCCGAACGTTTACGGGGTTCAGGCAGTTCTGTGGTGCGGTCCACGTCCTTCGTCACCATCCGCGACGACTTCCCCAAAACTGATCCGCGCGTGGAGTGGGACCGACTGGCCACCAACTGATTTCGCCGGTTGCCCAGGTTGCTCGGTTCCAGGGTCGACTGAAGTTCACTCGGCTTTGGGTCGCGGGCCGCGGGGGAGTTCGATCGAGATGTGGCCCGCGGCTTTGACCGTGACCAACACTGGTGTGACTTCGAGTGCCGTGATGCCGTCGATACCGCCGAGGCGGGTGGTCAGATAGCGGTGCAAGGCGTCCGGGTCCGGACACATCGCCTGGGCGACGAGATTGCTCGGACCGGTGGTGGCCAAGACGAAGGCCAGTTCCGGATGCCGCGCCAATTCTGCGCCGACTCGATCGAGCAGCCCCGGTGGCACCGACATCCACAGCAGCGCCTGCACGGTGACGCCGAACAGCGCCTCGTCGATCTTGACGTCGAAGAACACTTCCTCGCGTGCGCGCAACTCGGCCAGCCTGCGTCCCACTGTCGCCGCAGACCAACCGGTGGCTGCGGCGAGCTGGGGCAAACCCGCGCGCCCGTCGGCTTGCAGCGCCGCCAGCAAAGCATCGTCGGCAGCCGATACTGCGTGGCCGGACACTGGACCCGCATGAGCGGGCTCGAGTTGTCGTTGCTGATGGTCGGTGAGCGTCGCGGCCTGTCCGCGCCACGGTGTCGGGCCACCGAGGTAGGTGTGCAGCACGTAGTGGGCTGACACGGTGGTCACTCCGGCGGCACGTGGAATCTGTTGCAGCAGTAGTGATTGCGCTTCATCGGTCGGGCGGGCCGTGCGCACGATGAGCAGAATCTCGGTGCCGCCGGACAGCAGTTTGATCCACGACGTGTCCGATCGGCGGGCGAGCGACTGCGCCACCGTGCGGGCCGCCGCGGTGGTCGCGCCCAAGCGCACCAGCCAGCGGGTGTGGTTGTCGTGCTCGAGGTGACTCGATCCCACGACGCGCAGGCCCGCGTCGGTGCGTAGCCGCCGGTAGCGCCGGGCCACCGTCTGATTGGACACGCCGAGAACCTTCGCGATGCGGCTGAACGGCGCCCGCCCGTCGACGTGCAAGGCGTGCACGATGCCGCGATCCAGCTCGTCGATGGTAGTCATTCCTCTCACTATCGCGGCTTTGATGGAAAATTTCGACAAGTTCAGGCGGGCACGTGGAGTTATCGGTCGTCACTGATCGACGCTGATCGCAGTCGCGGGACAGGCCCCGACGTGAACAGCTTCGAAGGACTCTCATGATTCTCGTTACCGGCGCCACCGGCACCGTCGGCCGCGCACTGGTCGACCGACTCGTCGCCGCGAACGTGCCTGTGCGCGCGCTGACGCGCAACTCCGACTGCGGACTTCCCGACGCCGTCGAGGTGGTGGTGGGCGACTTGGGTAATCCGACCGACATCGCCGGCGCGATGCGCGGGGTCGATCGCGTCTTCTTGCTGTCGACTGGCCCGGACATCCCCGTCCACGATGTCAACGTGCTGCACGAGGCCGCGCGCGCCGCAGTCGCGCACGTGGTCAAACTGTCCTCCGGCCGCACCGGCGACGACACCGCCACCGATCCGATCCCCAGCTGGCACCGACTCGGCGAACAAGCACTGCGCGACAGCGGGATCGGATGGACCATCCTCGGTCCACTCGGGTTCATGGCCAACACGCTGCACTGGGCCGCGTCGATCCGCCACCAGGACACCGTGTTTGCCACCTACGGCCACGGCCGCATCGCGGTGATCGACGAACACGACATCGCCGCGGTCGCGGCGGCCGTGCTCACCGGCGACGGTCACGACGGTCAGACCTACCGGCTCAGCGGCCCGGAGGCGTTGACCCCCGGCGAGATGACCGCCACTCTCGCCGAAGTCCTAGGCAGGCCACTGCGGTTCGTCGAAGTAGAGCCGGACGTCGCGCGCCAGACGATCCTGCAGCACGGCCAGTCCGAAGTCATGGCCGACGCCATCATGGCGTTGCGCGCCACCGCACTGGAGTCGTTCACCTCCACCGTGTATCCGACCGTCCAGAACATCACCGGCACTCGACCGAACTCGTTCCGCGAGTGGGCCATCCGGCACAGAGTCGACTTCGAGGATGCGCGCGTGCAGGGGCAACACCTCCCCACCAACTAGCGTTCACACTTCGATCCAGGTGGCGATGATGCCGAAATCATTCGGCCGCAACCCGACTCGGGGATCTACGCAATGGAGGAGGGCTCGGCCGTTGTGCTCGGCCGAGACCCATTCCCCTCACGTCACGTGACGGTCGCTGCAGTTCACTGTGCGCGTAGTCCTGCGACGAGTAGGGCGACGAGTCGGCGGGCGTCGTAGCGGCGATCGGATTCTGCGCCGATGCACAGGTTTCCGATGCCGCGCATGAGCTGGTAGGCGTCGATGTCGGCGCGGATTTCGCCGGAAGCGACTGCGGCGTCGAGGAGTTGGGTGCAGACGGGAACCAGGCGATCGAGGAAGTAGGTGTGCAGGGTTTCGAAACCTGCTTTGTCCGCGTGCATTGCGGAGGGTAGGCCGTGCTTGGTGACCAGGAAGTCCACGAAGAGGTCGACCCATTGTTCGAGGGCGGCATGCGGGGTCGGGCCGGTCGCGAGCAGGGCCGGACCTGCTTCGGCGCAGGCGTCGACCTGGTGGCGGTAGACAGCGATGACGAGGTCGGCGCGGGTGGGGAAGTGGCGGTAGATCGTGCCCATGCCGACGCCTGCTTTGGCGGCGATATCGCGGACCGGTGCCTCCACGCCCGAGGTGACGAAGACGGCTGCGGCCGCATCCAACAGGGTCTGCTGGTTGCGGCGGGCGTCTTTGCGTTTGGGTCCGGCCTCGGCCGGCTGTTCGCTGCTGTCGTTCAACGCGTCGCTCCTTTCGTGGTTGCAAAACGGAACAGTGCTCCGTATCGTTTGTGGAGCAACGTTCCGCTTTGCTCAATCATGCCAGGAGAGTTCCATGTCCGAGTCGAACACCACGCAGCAGGCATCAGTAATATCCGTGCAGCCCGTCGTCCTGTCGGCCCCGGGCCGCGGCACGGATCTGCAGGTTCGCGTATCCGCCCCGGTGACCGGCAGCGACCTGCCCGTCATCGTTTTCTCCCACGGCTACGGCGAGTCCATGAAGGGCTACGCACCACTGGCGGACTTCTGGGCCGCGCACGGATTCGTGGTCATGCAACCCACCCATCTCGACTCCAGGACACTCGCGATTCCGGCCGAAGACCCTCGGACACCGCGCATCTGGCGCTTCCGCATCGAGGACCTCACCCGCGTGCTGGACGAACTCGACCTGCTCGAAGCCGCCGTGCCCGGTCTCAGCGGACGCGTCGACCACGACCGCATCGCCGTAGCAGGCCACTCGTGGGGAGCGCAGACGGCAAGCACCCTGCTCGGCGCACGTGTCCTCGACGCCGACGGCGTACCCGGCGCGGACATGTCCGACCCCCGCGTCAAAGCGGGTGTGCTGCTTGCCCTTACCGGCCTCGGCGATGAGCTCACACCGTTCGCCGCCGAACACTTCCCCTTCCTGCGTCCGTCCTTCGACACCATGACCACCCCGGCCCTCATCGTCGCCGGCGACAACGATCAGTCTCACCTGTCGACCCGTGGACCGGACTGGTTCACCGACCCCTATACCTACAGCCCGGCCGACAAAAGCCTGCTCACCCTCTTCGGTGCCGAGCACTCCCTCGGCGGCATCCCCGGCTACCAGGTCACCGAGACGACCGACGAAAGTCCCGCCCGCGTCGCGCTGATCCAGCAGCTCTCCACGGCGTTCCTCCGTACCGCTCTCGCCATCGACGAGACCAGTTGGAAGACAGCCACTCACGCACTGGAGAACGACCCCGACCCGCTGGGTTCCGTGCAGCACAAGTAGTCCCAGCGACGACGTCGACCGGATCGCTCCGCTGTGCTGCGGCACCCATGCCGCTGCACACAAATGCGCGGCCGGTGCGGCTGAAGAGCCGCACCGACCGCGTCATCCGAGGTAGGTGTCAGTCGAGCATCACGGCTTCGGCGCGCAATTGGCCGGCGGCACGAATCCCTGGTTGGCCACGTTGTTTCCGAGCAGGACGGTCACCTTCGCGTCGACGGCCGCCTGACCGGGAGCCGTGATCTTGACCGTGAAGGATTCGGTCTTTTCCTGCGCGGTCGCGGTGCACAGCGCGGTCCAGGCGATCTTCTGGCCGTTGTCGATGATCGAGAACCCGACGTAGCCCTTCTTGGGCTCCGCGCTGGTCACCTGCACGATCTTGGGGGTGACGCCGGCGGGGGCGTCGACCAGATCGGAGATGGGGGTCTCGGCCCGTCCGAAGGTGTTCACCGAGGCCCGGTCCTCCTTGGCGGTGAGCTTGGCGCCGCCCTGCCCTGCACCGGTTGTCGTGGTGGAGAGCGTATTGGATGCCGCGGTCGTGTCGAACGCCCCGTTCGGTGCGAAGCCCTTGACCACTGCCGCACTGGAAATGGCGGTGTTCGCGGGTGTCTGGCCGTCGACCATGACGGTGAGGGTGGCGGATCCGCTCTTGGCCTTGGTGATCTCGCCGAGGTTGAAGACGACCTTCTGGGTGCCCTGTCGTGTTCCGCCGGACTGGTAGACGGTGCTACTCGGAATGGTCATTTCGGCAACGACATCGGTGAACGAGTCGTTGCCGCTGGTGCTGATCGTGAGCGTGCACGCGACTTCGTCGCCGGGGAAGAGGCTGCCGGGAGTCTGCACGTCGCGGCACTCGTACTTCGATGTCGGGCCTGGCACGGCGTAGGCCGGAGCCGCGCCGATCTGCAGTGCGCCGACGGCGAGCGCACACGCCGAAGCGAACATCACGGCACGTTTCAGTGTGGGCTTGGGGGCAGTGGTCATGGTCGTCTCACCTTCCTGGTGGGGTCGATCGGTGCGCGCTGACTGCGATTCGGATCCACCCATGTTTTTGTCTCGGCACCGATGGTCGGCGGTGTGACTGGGCATCCACCAACGAACCACTAACGGCCGCCGAGCTGCGGAATGGTACGCGCGTACCAGCGTCCCTAGTTTTCAACGACTTTCGTTGATGTTTCGTTGCGTTGGTCGTGACCAAACGTAAACGAAATAACGGCGACGGATTTCGCGAGAGCGGGGGAGCCTGACCACCGATAATGTTCACTTATCGGGGGTCAGAACCTGCGGTCAGGTCAACGGGTTGTCCTGCGACACGCGGCATTTCGTTTCGTATGAATACGTCAATAGTGACGAAACCAACGCTACGATTCTCCGGTGTCCACCGTTTGCAACTACCCCGGCTGCGCCCGCCCCATCACCCGCGCAGGAGGCCCCGGCCGCCCGTCCGAATACTGTGACCACCCCGATCACACGCGATGGCGCGCCTGGCGGGAACGTCAACGGCAACAACAGGAGTCGGAGGTACCCTCCGCTGTCGTCACTGTGACGCAGCAAGGCCCGGTCACCGCAGCCAGGCTGCGTGCCGACGAGCTGCTCACCCAATTCCGTGGACTCGCCGACCAACTGGGCAACACCCTCAACGCCGCGGTCGCGGAACTGTCCACACTCGGCGACCCGTCTGTCGCCGAGGCGCAGGTCCAGGCGGTCCAAGCCGATGCCGCCCGGCGGATCGCGGAAGCCGAAATGGCCACCGTCGCCGCGGAACAGGCGCGGCGTGAAGCCGAAGACGCCCGGGCGCTGGCCGAGGCCGCCGCCGACGACGCGGCCGGTGCCGCCGAACGGGCGGAAGCATCGGTCGCCGACGCGAACAGCACCCGCGAGGACGCGCTCCGCGAAGTCGAACGCGCCACCCGGCAAGCCGCCGACGATGTGTTCGCCGCACGCAGTGAGGCCGAGGCCGAGGTCCGCACCGTCCGTCGCGAATGCGCCGATGAGATCGAGCGCATCCGGCAGGACGCCGCCGAACAGATCGAGCGCGCCGAACGCCGCGCCGCAACGGATATCGCCAACGCCCACCGCGAATCATCGGCTCAGGTGGCCGCCGCCAACGCCGAACGCGACCTCGCCGTCCAGCGGGCCGCCGACGCCGACCGCGCGACCGAACGCGCCGAGCAAGCGGCGATGGAACGCATCGAAGCGGCCAACGAGGCGCGCGAAGAATGGCGCAGGGTCCGCGTCGAACTCGATACCGCCCGCACCGAACTCGCCGAAATCCGCCGCACCGCCGCCGCCGACATTGCCGCCGTCCGCGCCGAAGCAGCCGCAACCATCGACAAGGCCCGCACCGAAGCAGCCCACCGCATCGAAGCGCTCGACGAAGCCCGCACCCAAACCCGCACCCGCGCAGAACGAGCCGAAGCCCAACTCGACGAACTCCTCGCCGAAACCCGCCGCCAACCCACCGCAAAACTCGGAACCCGCGCGGGGACGTGATAATTGGCGCCTTTCGTCGACATTCGCATCGAGTGGGAACTGGTGGCGGAGGCTTCTCGGGCGATGCCGCCACCAGTTCCCAGTAATCAATCGACCAACTCCGGAAGGGTGAAGCCGGAAGCGCGCGGATGTCACATCTGGCTGGCGAGTTCTGCTGCGGATTCGGTAGCGATGTCGATGGCTTGGGTTACGAGGAGTGATCGGGTGCTGTCGGCTGGCCAGTGCAGGTAGATCTCGCGGGTAGGGGAAGGTCGCAGGGGGTGGATGCTGAGCCGGTCATCGGACCAAGCGTCGGCGCCGTGGAGGGCGAGCCACGGCAGCACCGCCGAGCCGATGCCCGCCCGCACCATCGAGAGGATGGTCTCGTGGCCGGTGGTTCGGAACACGATCTGAGGACGTGCGCCGTCGCTGGCAAGCGTTCGCTCCAACCATCTTTGGTGATAGGTGGGCGGCCAGGCGACCATCGGGGCACCGTCGAGGAGCGGCACCGGTACCGGACCATCGGGAAAGGCGCCGACACCGGCGACCAACAGGTAGTGCTCGTCGAGCAACTTGACGTGCTCGACGTCGCCATCGATCCGGCCGTCGTAGAACAACAGGTCGAGACCCCCGATCTGGGGGTCGCCCGAGGCCACCTCGGAGAGTCGGATGTCGCAGCCGGGGTGCTCGTCCATCAATCGGCGCAGGACTCCCGGCAGGATCAAGTTGGTCACGCCTTGGAACGTGCCGATGTCGATCCGGCCGTTACCCGCATTGAAGCGGTCGACGGCGTCGGTCATGGCCTTCGCCTTTGTCAGCAGCTCGCGGCCGTGTGCCAGGACCACCTCGCCGAGGTGGGTGATCCGAACAGGTTTCGGACCTCCGGGCCGGTCGAAAACGGCGCCACCGACGGCTTTCTCGAGGGCGGCGATCTGCTGGCTCACCGACGATTGCGTGTAGCCGAGCCGAAGTGCCGCCCGTCCGAACGTTCCTTCCTCGGCGATGGCGGTCATGGTCCTGAGGTGGCGCAGTTCGATGTCGACCATAAGAACAAACATAAGCGATAGCGATTGACTTCATCGCTAATGATCGCTTTTCTTGATCGGTAGTCGCTTCTAGGCTCATCGACATGACGATCAACGGCACACAACGAGACACCGAAATCCTGCACCTCGACGGCGTCGAGCTCGCCATCGAGCGACGCGGCCCCGAAGGTGCACCGGTGGCACTGCTCATCGCCGGCGGCGGCCAGTCGATGGACTGGTGGACACCCGAGTTCGCCGACCTCCTCGGCGCCGGTGAGCTCCAGGTGATTCGGTACGACCACCGCGATACCGGTCGTTCGAGCACCTCACCGACCGGACAGCCCAACTACACCGGCGATGACCTGGTGACCGATCCACTGCGCATTCTCGACGCCTTGGGTATCGAGAAGGCACACCTGATCGGGATGTCGATGGGCGGCGGTATCGCGCAAACACTCGCGGTGCGCGCCCCCGAGCGCGTGCGCACGCTGACCCTGGTGGAGACCAGCCCGTCCGGCGGCGATCATGGCGCGCTGCCGGGGCCGAGTCCCGAAGTCGCCAAAAGCTTTATGGAGCCCGAACCCGAACCCGACTGGTCTGACGAGAACGCGGTCATCGACTATCGGGTCGACCTCGAACGGCCCTACGCCGCCCCGCACCAGTTCGACGAGGTACGGGTCAGGGCGCTGGCAACGCTCGAAGTGCGTCGCACTCGCAACATGGCGTCGTCGATAACGAATCACTTTGTCGCCCGGCCGAGTAGCTCGGTGGACCCGGCCGAGATTCGGGTGCCGACGCTGGTCCTGCACAGCGTCGACGACCCGATGTTTCCCTTCCCACACGGGGAGGCGCTCGCCCGAATGATCCCGGGGGCTCGGCTTGTACGTGTGCAAGGAATGGGACACGAGATCCCACCGCCGGCCGTATGGGACGTCGTCATCCCGGAGCTGCACAGGCACCTCTTGCATTCCTGACCGGAACACAGCACGAATCGAAACGAACGGAAACATGCTCATGGCAACAACAATGACCGACACCGAATGGCGAACCTTCGTCGGCGCGGGAACAAAACTCGCCCACGTAGGCCTCACTCGCCCCGACGGACGACCGCACGTCACCCCGATCTGCTTCATCCTCGACGGTGACGAACTCGCCTTCGCCCTCTCGCCGGGGAGCGTCAAGGGCCAGAGTCTGGCTCGCGATCAGCGCATCGCACTCTGCGTCAGCGACGAACGGCAACCATACGGCTTCGTCACCATCGAAGGGGAGGCCCAACTCTCTGCCGAACCCGACGAGCTCAGACACATCGCCATGGGCATCGCCGACCGCTATTACCCCGCTCAGCCTCGACAGGCGATCGCTGAATCGTTTGTGCAGGAAGGTTTCACCGCTGTTCGGATCAGCATCACGAAGGTCATCGCCCGATCCGGCCTCGGCTGACACCGCCCCGCGTCGGGGTTCCGGTGAGTAACTGGGCTGCTATTCGCCGGACTCCTGCTTGCGGTGCATTTCGAGCAGCAAGTCCCAGGGAGCATCCGCCATGAGGTCGGATATCTGCGTTTCCATGGAGTGGGGCTCGGGCTGCACCCGGACTCGAATCTCGGCGAGCTTGCCGCGGATAACAGGCAGCTCGGCGCCACGGCCGAAGGTGTCGGCCCAAGCCGCTTCGTCAGCGAATGAGGCGTCCCCTGCCAACTCCGCCGCGGCCAGATTCGGTGGTACGGCGTCGAGTTCGCGCAGCCGACGCCACTGCTGAAGGTTCGCCACCAGGACGCGGAGATCCGCCAGCTCGCCGACGATCTCCGGATCGGTGACATCGATGTCGGAGATGTCCAGTCGCTGCAGGTTTTTCAGCGAAGCCAACGGCGCGATACGCACCGGATGCTCTGCTCCGGCCAGGTACACATCCCACAGCACGGGGTGACCCGACAGCGGCTCCAGGTCGATGTGCGGGGCGGTCACCCATAGTGCTTCGAGAGGGATATCGTGCGGCACTGCGAGATTCAATGATCGAATGCCGTCGAGCCGCAGCGTGCGCAGTGCAGGCAGCACCGCGATCTCGGCGGCGTCGAACGAGTCACGGTGGCGGAGGCGGAGATCCTGCACGGTGAACTTGTCGGACAGATCTTCGATCAGCTCGGCCGGGTTCTGCAGCCGACTAGTGCCTATGGGTTGTGCTGCGTTGTACAGACTGTCGAGGTTCTCCTCCGCCCGCTGCGCTTCGATCGACATCCGGAGTACATCAGTCACGGAATCGGCCCAGCGGGTGACCGTATGCATCTCGAGGTCGGTCCGAATCAGCTGCCCACGGCGACCGTCCGGTCCTGGATCCAGGTCGACCGCGTCTGCGTTGCGGTCGCTGGTGCCGATGAAGACCCACTGTGCGTTGCCCGAGACGCGTCGGATCGTGCCGTGCGGCCAGCCTTCCAGCACCACCCGATCGAGAGCGAACAGCGAGTCGTCTCCCACGGATCGGCTGTCCGCCACCATCCCCATCATCGTCGGATTGTCGGACAGATGGCTCGCGGCGACGTCGCTGAGCGGCGACAGGCGGGTGATGCCGAGCACCCCACGGTCGGAGAGATCGTAGCCGACCAGGCGGTACAGTGCCCGCAGGTCTTCCGGCAGTCGCTGGCCGATCCGCGCCTCTGCTGCGGCGATATCGGCCTCGGTCATGCCTGCGGCCAGCTCGGGTGCCCGTGATCGGGCCGCGGTGTACGCATCGACGTACTCGCGGACGAGCTGGCGCACCGTAGCAAGGACCGCAGGGTCGGTGGGCCGGTCGTCGGGCACCGTGTCAGTCGTCGCGGTCGGCTGCTGACGACCCGGATAGCGATAGTCGGTGTCGAGGACCAGCTTTCGCGCTGCGTCCCAAAACGGCTCGCTGGAGCCGTGGATGCACCGGTACTGGAACTCGTAGCTGTCTCCGGCCAGCCGAAGCTGCATCTCTACTAGTCCATCCATCCCGACGCCGAGTTCGGAGCGCACCGCATGAGCCAGTTCGCGTCTGCCTGTCACGTGGGCTTGGTCCGCGCCGACCACATAGAACGGAGCACACCCATTGCCCCACCGGCTGTGTTTCATGCGCAATGTCCCGCCGGTCGCTCCGGTCTCCGCGAACTCTCGCGCGAAGTGTTCGACCTGTTCCGCCAATCCCGTCATGTCCGCGACCCTATTTGACGCGCAAACCGAATTCCCGACGTTGGGAAGCGAGACGCGGGGCTCAGGCGCACTCTAAAGGGTTGCGGCGCTGCGGTTGTGGCCGCCGGCGTGACCCGCGGACCTTTGTCACTACCCGCCGCACTGAAGTCGGCTCAAGCGACGACGATGCGCTGGGTGCTTTCCCGGATGCGCAGCTGGGCGGGTAGGACGACGGATTGGGCGGGGAACACGTCACCGGCGACCCGGCGGAGGACGAGTTCCGTAGCGCGGCGGCCGATCTCATAACTGGGCTGTTCCACCAGGGTGATCGGTGGCGCGAATCCCGCCCAGCTCATTTCGTCGAATCCGGCAAGCAGGATGTCGGCGGGGAAGGCGATACCGGCATCGGCGAGGGCGTGCAGTGCGCCGACCATCATCAGGTTGTTGCCGACGAACAGGCCGTCGGGGCGGTCGGGCAACGCCAGGACCGACCGCACGGCTGCCCGCCCGCCTTCGACTCGGTAGTCGCCGCAGATCTCCAGTGCCGGTTCGGGTTCGATACCGGCCCCGCGGAGCGCGGCGCGATAGCCGCTGAGCCTGCCGGTCGCCGTCGAGGCGTCGGTCGGTCCGGTGATCATCGCGATACGTCGGCAGCCTGCGGCGATGAGATGGTCGACCGCGGCCTTGGCCGCCTGCCGATTGTTCACCAGCACGGAATCGACCTGGGCGGACCGTAGCCGCCGGTCGATGACGACCACCGGAATACCACGGTCGGTGAGCGTGCCGATCCGGCTGTGCGCGGTGGAGGAAGGAGCCAGGATGACACCGGCCATCCGCTCGCCCGCGGCGACCTCCAGGTAGCGCTGTTCCTTGTCGAGGTTCTCGTCTGAGTTGGCCAGCACCACGGAGTAATCGCGTTCGCTCGCAGCATCTTCGACGCCGCGGGCGAGCGCGGTGAAGAACGGGTTCTGGATGTCGGCGATGATCAGCCCGATGACCCTGGTCGCCCGGGTGCGCAGGGATCTGGCCTGGCTGTTCGGCCGATAGCCCAGTTTGTCGACGGCACTCTGCACTCGTTCGCGCAGTGCGTGGGCGACGCGCGGGTCGGCGTTGAGCACCCGCGAAACCGTGGCCGGTGAGACCTCGGCCAGTGCCGCGACGTCGCGAATCGTCACCGTCGCCATCTGCGGCGTAACCGCCCTTCGCTGCCGCGCCGGAGGTGCCGTTCGCCAGATTCCCGGTGCGAATCGCGCGCTTACGGCAGCCGACAAACCCTGGCGCGCAAGGGCCTTGACGGCTCGATCCATCGAATTCTACGGTATCAGAAATCGATTTCTGAGACCGATGTCACACTGGATGCAGTCACCGTTCGCGGCGACGCCCACCGGTAGACGAGGGGGAGGAGTCAGATGGCACGCATCGGGCTACGCGGAATCCCATGACCGGCACCGACGCTCGCGCGCCGCTGCTCGCGATGAGCGGCATCGTGAAGGAATTCCCCGGCGTGAAGGCGCTGCGGGGTGTGCAACTCACCTTGTACGGCGGCGAAGTGGTTGCGCTGCTCGGCGAGAACGGCGCGGGCAAATCGACCTTGATGAACATCCTCGCCGGCGTCTTCGCCCCGGACGCGGGCAGCATCGAAATCGACGGCAGCCCTGTGCATTTGCGCTCGCCGAAGGACGCGACCCGGCACGGCATCGCGATGATCCACCAGGAGCTGAACCTGGTGCCGGAGCTGTCGATCGCCGACAACATCTTCCTCGGCCAGGAACGGCGCACGATCCGAGGCACGCTCGACCGCAAGGCCATGGACGCGCGCACCGCGGAGTTGCTGGCCAGGGTCGGTCTGGAGTTGACGCCGCGCAGGCTGGTCCGGCAGTGCAAGCTGGCCGAGCAGCAGCTGATCGAGGTCGCCAAGGCACTCAATCACGACCTGCGGATCCTCGTGATGGACGAGCCGACCTCCGCGCTCGCCGAGGCGGAAGTGGAGCGGCTGTTCACCGTCATCCGCAACCTGACCGCGCATGATGTTGGCGTTGTCTATATTTCGCACCGGCTGGAGGAGCTGGCGGAGATCGCCGACACGGTCACGGTGCTGCGCGACGGCGTCTATGTCGGAGAGCGGCCGATGCGGGGGACGCACCGGGCCGAGCTCATTCAGCTGATGGTCGGTCGTCCGCTCGGCGAGCTGTTCCCGCGCAGCGCCGAACTGCATCGGGGCGGATCGGCGCGGTTGACCGTGCGGCACTTGACCACCGTGCCCGCGGCGGGCAGCGATGCCGTACCGCTGCACGACCTTTCGTTCGAGGTGGCGGCGGGGGAGATCGTCGGCCTGGCCGGGTTGATGGGCGCGGGCCGCAGCGAGGTGCTCGAGGCCATCTACGGCGCGGCCACCGGTGTCAGCGGGACGATCACGCTCGCGGGCCGCCGGTATCGGCCGCACACGCCGCGTCGCGCCATCGCGCGTGGTCTCGCGTTCGTCGCCGAAGATCGCAAGGCGCAGAGCCTGATCCTGGCCAACAGCGTGCGCTTCAACGCGTCGCTGGCGGCGTTGCACCGGTACCTGCGTCCGTGGCGAACGGTGGATGCGAAGCGCGAGCGGGCTGCGGTCGCGGCGAAGGTCACCGAACTGAAGGTCAAGGCGTCGTCGCTGGCGACCGTGGTCGGCACGCTGTCCGGTGGCAACCAGCAGAAGGTGGTGCTGGCGAAATGCCTGCTCACCCAACCGTCGGTGCTGCTCATGGACGAGCCGACCCGCGGCATCGATGTCGGTGCGAAGGCCGAAGTGCATGCACTGATGAACGAACTCGCCGGCGACGGCGCGGCCATCCTCGCGGTGTCCTCCGAACTGCTGGAGTTGATCGGGATGTGTGATCGCATTCTTGTGCTCTGCGAGGGCCGTCTCACCGGGGAGTTCCGCCGAAATCCGCCGCCAGCAGCACCATTCGACCAAGAAGCGATCCTGGCCGCCGCCATGGCCAGGGCGCCCGCCGTGCGCACCCCGAGCTGATCGCACCGAGCAGACCGTCCCGCCGACGACCACCAGGACCAGGAATGACGGACCAACTCCCCAACGGAGCCCCGCACGACGACAAGCGTTCCTTCGTATCCTGGCTGTGGTCACGGCTCACCAGGCTGACGCCGTATCTCGGTGCGACCCAAGGATATATCGGTCTGCTGCTGGTCATTCTCATCGGCGTCAGCACCAAGGGGCAGTACTTCTGGAATCAGACCAACATCACCAACGCGATCACCGCGTTCTCCTCGCGCGGCATTCTCGCGGTCGGCATCACCCTGGTGATCATCACTGCGGGCATCGACCTGTCGGTGGGTTCGATCATGGGCATCGGTTCGATGGCCGCCGCCATGCTGCTGGTCGATCACAGCCTCAGCCCGTGGATGATCGTCCCGCTCTGTGCGTTGATCGGCGCGTTCTTCGGCCTGTGCAACGGTCTCGGCACCACCGTGTTGCGGATCCAGTCGTTCGTCATGACGTTGGCGATGTTGTCGATAGTCCGCGGCATCGATAGACAGATCTCCGACAACGTGTCCGTCGGCACGGCCGTCTATGACGAAAATGGGAAGCTGACACCGACTTCCGCGGAGTTCGCGCTGTTGGGCACGCCGGGCCACAACCTATTCGAGGGGACCTGGCTGCCGCTGTTCGGCAGAGCCGGTATTCCGTACCCGGTGCTCGCCCTCGTTGCCGTCTGCATCATTGCTCAGCTCGTCCTTTCCAAGACCACGTTCGGCCGCCACATCTACGCGGTCGGCGGAAACCCCACCGCCGCACGGCTTTCCGGCGTCAACGTGACGCTGGTCGTGGTCGCGGTGTTCACCCTGTCCGGGCTGCTCGCCGGATTCGCCGGGCCGATCGACGCCGCCTACCGCGCATCCGGTGATCCGCTGGCAGGCGCGGGCTACGAGCTGGACGCCATCGCCGCCGCGGTGATCGGCGGCGCCAGCCTGGCCGGCGGAAAGGGCACCATCACCGGCACTTTCGTCGGCGCGCTCATCCTGACCCTGCTCGACAACGTGCTCGGCTTGAACGCCGTCAGCGACAACGCTCAGCTGGTCATCAAAGGCCTGATCGTGGTGGTCGCGGTGGTGTTGCAGCGGCCGGGTTTCTTCCGCAGTCTCAGCGCGCCGGCGACCCGATGGTTGGCCAAGCGGAAGGGAGGTCGCCCGCAAGAAAGCGGCACCTGAGGTGCCGCGCCCGAGCGCGACCGCCGGGCCGTGCTCGAACCCACCATGTTGTTCCAGGAGTGAAACATGCCGTCCCTTCGTCGCTTTGCTCTCACGGCCGCAGCGCTGTGCACGACGGCAGTGGCCGCCGCGGGCTGCGCGTCCGACGCGCCGAGTCCCTCCGATGGCGGGCAGTTCGTCATCGGCTATTCGCAATCCAACAATGCCGAGCCCTACCGGGCCCAGCTCAATCTGCAGCTGCAGTACTTCATGAAGCAGCACTCCGATGTCAAACTGCTGCCCATCACCGACGCGCACCAGGACAGCGCGACGCAGGTCAGCCAGGTGCAGGCGTTCATTCAGCAGAAGGTGAACGCGCTCATCGTTTCCCCCAACGAACCGGCGCCGCTCACCGCAGCGGTGCAGCAGGCGTGTGACGCGAAGATCCCGGTCATCATCCTCGACCGCAGCGTCAACACCGAGTGCTACGACTCGTTCATCGGCGGCGACAACTACGTCATCGGCAAGCTCGCCGGGGAAGCGGCGGTTCAGGCGCTGCCCAACGGCGGCAACGTCGTCGAACTGCGCGGCATTCTGTCCTCGCAGCCGCAGATCGACCGCGACAAAGGCTTCCGGGACGCGATCGCAGGCAAGAACATCACCATCATCGAGGACCAGGAAGCCAAGTGGCTCAAGGCCAATGCCACCACGGTGATGCAGCAGTGGCTGTCCAAGGGCGACAAGATCGACCTGGTCTACGCGCACAACGACGACATGGCGCTCGGCGCTCAGCTCGCCATTCAGGGTGCAGGCAAGGCCGGGGCGATTCAGATCATCGGCGTCGACGGGCTCGCGATTCCGTCCGGTGGTATCCGTGCCGTGCAGAACGGCCAGCTGCTGACGACGTTCGTGTACCCGACCGGTGCCGAGCAGGCGGTGGACACGCTGGTGAAGCTGCTGCGCAAGCAACCGGTGGACAAGAAGCAGGTGCTGTCGACCACCCGGGTCACGCCGGAGAACGCCGCGCAGATCTACCAGCAGTACGACATGTCCGGCAAGGTGGGCGGCTGAATCTGCGGGCTCAGCTCGCCAACTAGGCTCGGGCTGGATGCCGACGGGCGGCGTCCGGCGGCACCGGCTCGGGCGGGTCGGGTACGGGCGAGGAGGCACCGATGGCAGTGATTCACCAGACCACCATTGTTCCCAGCAAGGACGAGCTGCTGACGGCCTGGTTGCCGACGCGGGCGTGGTACCAGGGTGCCGGGCAGCCGGTGGTGCGGCGGGTCGGCGGGTTTCGTCTCGATGATCCGGAAGGCGAGGTCGGCATCGAATTCATTGTCGTGCAGGACACTTCGGGGGAGCAGCCGGTGACCTATCAGGTCCCGTTCGCCTATCGCGGGGCGGCACTGGCGGGGGCCGAGGAGGCGTTGGTCGGCACCGCGATGCACGGTGTGCTCGGGAAGCGCTGGTTCTATGACGGCACTCGTGATCCGGTGGTGGTGGCGCAGATTCTTGCGCTGCTCGCCGGAAAGGTACAGCCGCAGGCACAGCACGACAGCGGCGCGGTGGACCAGTCGGTGGCGGTCGCCGCCGACGAGATCGTGGGCGGCGCAGCCGAATCGGCGTCGGCGACGGACGGGCCGACCAGCACCGACATCACGGTCGGTGACCGGCTCGTTCGGGTCGAGCGGATCCTGCGCGCAGGCTCGGCTCCGGCGCGGACCGGTCACGTGACGGCCCCGTGGCGGTTGCCCGACGGTGGCACGGCCCGCGGCGTGTTCCTGACCATCGGCGAGATCTCGGCGGGGTAGTTCCGCGCAGGCGCTGACCACGAGGCGCTCGGTCTGCCACCATG
The DNA here is from genome assembly GCF_001612685.1 of Nocardia altamirensis NBRC 108246. Taxonomy (GTDB): domain Bacteria; phylum Actinomycetota; class Actinomycetes; order Mycobacteriales; family Mycobacteriaceae; genus Nocardia; species Nocardia altamirensis. Next base: position 195,479 of record NZ_BDAY01000011.1, on the reverse strand, counting down.
GTCTGGTCGGAGGGAACGGCGCACGAACGGTGCGGTGGGGATGGCCTACTCCGGCAAGGAAGGACGTGAACGCCATGACCGAGCGGCTCGCACGGTCCGCGCGAATCCTGGTGTGCGCCACGCTTCTCGGCGTAGTCGGCTGCACGAGCAGTCCACCGACCACCGTCCCAGCATCGCCGAAGGCCAACCCCGCATCACCGACGGCCAACCCGGCATCGCCGACCACCGGGCCCGCATCATCGACGGCCAACCCGGCACCGCCGACGGCCAACGACCCGATACCGCTGTGCGCGCCAGGACAAGTCGTGCTCAGCACGACCGAGGTATCGCCCGGCGCGACGCATCGAGGTGTGCAGGTGAATCTCGGGCTCGCCCCAGGCGCCGCGGCGTGCGCGGTGTGGGGTTACCCGGAGGTCGAGGTGGTCGACGGCGGGCCAACCCTTCGCGCCGAGCACACTCCGCGCGGCTACCTCGGTGGATTGCCCGCCGACCGCGACACTCCACCAGCGGTCGTACTCAACGGCGGCGTGCCGGAAGCGGCGTGGGCGACAGTCGAAGGCATCGCCGTCGATCAAGAAGGCAACCCATGCCCGACCTATACCGGGCTTCGCGTCACCCTGCCGAACGCCTCGGCGCCGCAACCTGTCGCGGCCACCATCACCGCGTGCAAGGTGGAAGTCCACCCCTTCCTCGGCACCGAAATGCACGGATAGGTCACCGCAGGCGAATAATCCGGTTCCGGAAATACAAAGGCCGCGACGAATATACCGGCAACAGGTGGGCAATCCGAATTCGAGTTTGCCGATGTTGCGTGGACACGCGGTCGGCTCGGCCGGGTGCCCGGATATCGCCGAATTGCATTCGACATGTGCCTCGTCGCCACACCGTGTGAAAGCAAACACGCGGTTAACCGGATGGCTCGGCCATATCATGTTGCTATGCCCGAAGACGAGCTCGAAGGGCGTACGGAACCACTGGCGGGCAGTGCCCGGCAAGCAATAGTGGTGGCCGGTGCCTGCTCGATGATTTTGGGTGTGGTCATAGCGATATGGCCACACAAGTCGATACCGACCGCGGAGCTGTTGTTCGGTATCTACCTGCTGCTTGCCGGCGGATTGCAGATAGCTGTTGCCCTGGCCGCGCGATTCGCCCCGGCGTTGCGGCTCCTGGTGTTCGTGAGCGGTCTGCTGTCGGTGTTGCTGTCCGTGCTGTGTTTCAGCGGCGGCAATTCGGCTTTGCTGCTGTCGTTCTGGATCGGATTGGCCTGGTCGATTCGCGGGATCTGTCATGCGACGGTCGCGGCGTGGGCGGACGGTCTGGCAGGCAGCGGGCGGCAAGAAGTGTTCGGCTTGGCGACCTTGGGGCTCGGCATCGTGGTCGGCGTGCTGCCGTTCGATTCGATCGACGCGCTCGGCCTGGTGGTCGGACTGTTCCTGATCCTCATCGGAGCGATGGAGGTGCTCAGCGTCGCGGGTGTGCGGCCCGGTGTCGTGGATCTGCCCGGCGCTGCTCGACTGCGGATGCGTCCGGCTCGGTTGCACTGATCGCTGTCCACCCCGGCGGTGGACAGCGTGACAGCGTCTCGGCTCGGTTGTGCCGCACGCGGGCTTTGCCGCGCCTCGGGTAGGGGCGATGCGTTCGGTGCAGTCGATGCCGGTGTGCAGCCGCGGAAATCTCGTGGCGCATAACGCCCGCGACCAGCCTGCACACCGGGTTCACTGGAACCCATGGCATCTCCGTACGCTGCGCTCCGATCGCCTGCCGAGCTCATCGTGGTCGCCGACGGCGCGGCTGCGGCGCTCACCCCGACCGCCATGGACGAGAGTCGCGGCATCGAGTCGCGCTTGACCGCGCTGCTCCCACCTGGTGGTGCCCTCGTCCGCATCTTCGGTCCCGCCAATCGGCTGCCGCGCCGGCTCGCCGGTACGCCGGACGAGTCCAGCGGCGCGGAGTATTTGAAGTATTTCGCCGTCCGCGGTGTCACCGGGGACCTCGCGGCGCTCGCTGCCCGGCTGCGCGCGGACGATGCGGTCGATGCCGCGTACGTCAAGCCGCCCGCCGAACCGCCGATCGCGCCTGACGCCGCGGCGCCGATCTCATCGGACATCACATATGCCGATCGCGTGACTCCGGACGTCGCGCGGCCGATCGCGCCCGACAGCGTCACGTACGCGTCCAGTGTCGACGCCCCGCCGGTCACCCCGAATTTCGAAGCGCGCCAGGTCTACCTGGATCCGGCGCCGCAGGGCATCGACGCGCGCTGGGCATGGACCGTCGCGGGCGGGCTCGGCACCGGAGTTCGCGTGATCGACATCGAGGGGGCGTGGCGCTTCACCCACGAAGACCTGCAGGCCAACCAAGGCGGTGTCATCGGTGGTTCGCCGTCACCGGACCTGGGCTGGCGCAACCACGGCACCGCCGTCGCAGGCGAGATCAGTGGCGACAGCAACGCGTTCGGCATCACCGGCATCGCACCCGACGCCGTCATCAGGGCGATATCGATCTTCGGTTCCGGCACCTCCGCCGCCATCCGCAGCGCGGCCGACGTGCTCAGTGCAGGCGATGTCATCTTGCTCGAACTGCACCGTCCCGGACCGCGATTCGACTACGCGAGCCGCCCGGACCAGCTCGGCTTCATCGCGATCGAATGGTGGCCCGACGATCTGGCGGCCATCCGCTACGCGATCGGCCGCGGTGTCGTCGTGGTCGAAGCGGCGGGCAACGGCGCCGAAGACCTCGACGCTGCCCTCTACAACACCCGCCCCGCCGACTTCCCGTCCTCGTGGCGCAACCCCTTCCGCGGTGGCCCCGCCGACTCCGGCGCGATCATCGTCGGCGCAGGCGCCCCGCCGCAAGGCGTGCACGGCCACGACCACGGGCCTGGTCGCTCCCGACTGTCCTTCTCCAACTTCGGTTCCCGCGTCGACGCTCAGGGGTGGGGCCGCGAGGTGACCACCACCGGCTACGGCGACCTGCAGGGCGGCGCCGACGAAGACCTCTGGTACACCGACACCTTCAGTGGCACCTCGAGCGCATCCCCGATTGTCACCGGCGCGGTCGCCAGCTATCAGGGTATGAGCGTCGCCGCGGGCGCGCGTAAGACTCCTGCCGAGATCCGCGCCCGCCTGCGAGCCACCGGCTCGCCTCAAACTGCCGCGCCGAGCCGCCCTACCTCCCAACGCATCGGCAACCTCCCCGACCTTCGCGCCATGATCGGCCAACAGTAGGGGTCTCTGGGGCGTGCGCGACTACTCCTGCGAGGCGTACTCGGGTTCTGGTCAGCGCGACCGTTGCGGAGGTCTGCGCGGCCGATCGCGCCGCTGATCGGTACTGGCAGCGGCCGTTTTCGTGGCATTGGTTTGCCATATGCGCGATGGCTCCGCGCCGTCATACTGTGCCCCTCGCGTGCAGAGCAAAGTGCTCAATTTCGCTCGCAGTCACCGCGTTTGAGTTAGCAATTTGCGCTGCTGTGCGCACGTCGTGGGCCGATTATCGGCGGAGTCGATGCTCTGTCGCCTGCCGCGACACCGAAAGCCCCGTGAACGAGGGGGTTGAGAACAGGCATGTTCTCCATACCATCGAACTGTGTGAACATTCCAAACCAGTTGGCGGACAGGAGATTTGCGGTGCCGGTCGGCGACGGGGACAGCGCGGAACTCCGAGCGGAGATCGCCGCGTTCTACCAAGGCTTCGGACAGCCCGGCGCCCTGCTCTCCGCATTCCGCCGGTCCGCGGTGCTGGTCCCGCTGACCGAGGACGACCGGGTGTCGACGCATCGGCTCGGCGGCATCGACTGGCTCTACGTGTTCACCACCCCCGAGGAATACGCGGCGTTCGTCCGGGCCGCAGGCGTACAGGCGGGCCGAGAGTACCGGTACCACAGCATCTTCGGCCGTCGGCTGCTCGACAAGTTCGTCCACCGGCAGGCCGAGCCGACCGGCGTGCTCGTCGACATCGCGGGTGCCGCGCCGATGGCGTTCCCGCCGGAGCTCGAGGAGGAGTAGCGGTGGGCGACAAACTGCAGGTGGATCCGAAGGTCCTGAAACAAGCTGCGGACGGCATCAATTCGATCACCGGCGAACTGGGCAAGCTCGGGATCGGCGCTACCGCCTCAGTCGGTCGCGGGTTCGCGTTGCTGACCCTCTCGTCGATGGAAGCCGGAAAACAAACGGTGCAGACGTCTTTCGAGGATTTCTGCGAACGGTGGTCGTGGGGCGTGCGGTCATTGGTGCAGGCGGCCAACGGGATCGCGGCAACGCTCGATCTGTCCGCTGGCCGGTACCACCAGATGGAGCAGATCGCCTCGAACACCTTCAAGAAGATGTGGACCGACATCATCGGCAATCCGCAACTGTCCAAAGAAGATGCGGGCAAGCGCTCGTGGTCGGCCACCTTCAGTGACAACTGGGCCAATCACGTGATGCACCCGGACTACAGCCGAAAGTCGTTCGAACAGATGCAGAACAGCGGACGCACGAACCTGAAGGTGATCCAGGCGGTCGGGCCGAAAGCCCTGGCGAACATCGGTGTGGTCGGCCTGCCCCAGTTCGTCGGCCCCGCCGCGCTCGCGGGCGGGCCGACCCCCGGATGGAACACCGGCGAGGCGCAGCGAGCGGCGAAGATCATGCAGGACGCCAACACTCAGCAGCCGGTGCAGCAGCCTGCGGGCGGAGAGTAGCGGCGGTGGGGTGGCGGGACACCTTCGATCGGTTCGGCGGTGTCTTCGAAAGGGCATTCGAGCGCGGCGCCGAGTGGACCGGGCAGCGTGCGGACGACGTACTCGACACCGCGGCCGACGGTGCTCGATTCCTCGGAATGGACAGTGCCGCCGAGACTCTCGACGACCTCGGCGATGATATCGCCTCGGCGACCGGCGGATCCGTCGACGAGCGTGAACTCGGTGAGACGACGGATCCGAAGGAACTGGTTCGCGGCGAACCGCCGAAGATCACCAGCGCGGCCCGGACGTTGCGCACCATGGGAACCGGGATCGGCTCGACCGGTGACGCGCTGCGCACCATCGACACCTCGGGCTGGACCGGCGACGGTGCCCGGGCCTTCGATGAGGTGTACGACAAGCAACCCAAACTGTGGTGGGACGGCGCCGACGCGATGCGTAAGGCCGCCGACGCCATGGACGCCTGGTCCCGTGCCGTCACCACCGCACAGGCCAAAGCCCGTGAGGCCATTGCGAAATGGGAACAGGCCGACCGAGAGGAGCGAGCGCGCAAGAACTGGTGGAACGGGCTGACCGGCGAGCAGCAGGCCGCGACACCACTCACCGACACCTGGACATCGATCCGCAAGGAAGCGCGCGAGATCCTGCGGTCCGCCAGGGTTGCCAGAGACAACGCGGCGAGCGAGGCCGCCGGTGCGGTGAAAGCCGCTGCGGCACAGGCGCCGAAGACGCCGCCGTTCACCGCGCGGTGGATCGACAACATCGGCGACGGCTTCAATGCGTATCAGATGGGTCAGCTGGAGATGTGGGGCGGGTTCTTGAACGGCTTGTCCGGGATGGTCGGGCTCGCCAGGCAGCTCAACCCGACCGATCCCTACAACCTGACCCATCCCGCCAAGTACATGGAGAACCTGGCCAATCTCGGGACCGGAGCGGTGGTTGCCGTCGCCGATCCCGGCGCGACGGTAAAGGCGCTGCTGTCCGACGCACGCAAGAACCCCTTCGAGTTCATCGGCTCGCTCGGCGCGGATCTGGTCACCTCCGTCCCCACTGGCGGTGGCAGTTTGGCGCCGAAGTTGCTCAGCAAACTGGCGCTGCGGCGTCCGCATCTGCCAGGCGGGCACCTGCCCGAGCCGCCGCGCCTCGAACCGCCACGTCCGCAGCCGGTGGGTCACCCGGAACCCTGGCGCCCGCCGAATGAATCGGCGCCGCCCGCCCGCCACACGCCGAGCCCCGGCGGTGACCAGCCGCCCGCGCGCACCGATTCCGGCGCCCCACACCGGGCCGGGGATCCGCACAGCGGGCCGCGTCCGGAGAGTGGACCGCGTCCGGAGCAGGGAGCCGGGCCGTCCCCGACGCGAGAGCAGCCGCAGGCGCCGCACGCAGGGCCGCAGAGCGAACCGCCACAACATCATCCGGAACGCACCAACCCGACCGACGACGGCGCAGGACCGCACGCGTCTCCCGAACCGCAACCACGCCACACCCCTGAGACGGGTCCCGCAGGCCCCGGTGGTCACCCGCCGGACAATTCGGGACCACCACCTCGCCACGATCCGCCACCACCTGCGCGCGCCGTCGAACCGGACCCGCCGCCGACCCGCACCGACCCGAATCCACCGCCACGTCTCGCGGAACCGGACCCTCCGCCGACTCGGCAGGACCCGACCCCGTCGCGCACTACGGAACCGGATCCACCGCCGACACGGCAGGACCCGAGCCCATCACCTGCTGCGGAACCAGATGCGCCGACGACGCGAAGTGAGTCACCGGCCTCCGCGCCGCGAGATGAACCGACACCTCGCACGCATCCGCAGCCCGAGTCGCCCGCTGCTCGGCCCGATGGCGATGCCCCACCTGCCAGAAGTGACGAGCCGACCACCCGTGCGCCAGGGGAGGATTCGCCGACAACCACGCTACGGCCCGATGGCGATGCCCCACCGGCCCGGCCCGACGAGTCGGCCCCTCGTGCGCCCCGGGAGGATTCACCGACGACCGCGCCGCGGGATGGGGCGAACGCACCGGAATCACCGAAGTCCCCGGAGACGCGGCCGGATTCGCCGACGACCACGCCACGCGACGGAGCGGACGCACCGAAATCCCCGGAGACGCGGCCGGATTCGCCGACGACCACGCCACGCGACGGAGCGGACGCACCGAAATCCCCGGAGACGCGGCCGGATTCACCGACCACGCCACGAGACGGAGCGAATGCACCACAACCGCCGAAATCTCCGGAGACTCCGGCGACGCGGCCCGATTCGCCGGACCTGCAACCAGATCCAGAAAGTCCGAGTCCTCGATCCTCCTCGTCAGATGTGGAGTCGCGTCCGGAGGCTCCGGCAACGCGCCCCGACGGGGGCACACCGTCACCCACCGCGTTGCCGCCCAACACCGCGGCTGCCCACTCGGCGCCGAGTCCGCGCGGCGACCTCGGCGCACCACAGTCCCGCCCGGACGCGATCCCGCACCGCCCCGAATCACCCACTTCCATCCCGCGAACCAATCCGGATCCCGCGCCGGGCCATCCCACCGCACCGGTCCGTCCCGCGCCCGACCTGTCGGTCCCGAAGCCGCGCGGCGATGCCACACCACCTCCCGTGCGCGGCGGCCCAGGGGAGGTGCCAGGACGTGCGGGGACACCAGGTCCAGTGCGCACCGATCTCGACCTCGCCAGCCGCCAGGACGCGCCGCACACCCCAGGGCGGCACGGAGATCCGTCGACCGCTCTCACCCATCGCGGAGATCCGTCGACCGCTCTCACCCATCGCGGTGACCCGTCGACCGCTCCCACCCATCGCGGTGACCCGTCAACCCCTCCCGCCCATCGCGGTGACCCGGCAGCCCAGCCAGGCCGGATCGATGAGCGGCCCAACACGGAACCCGCACACCCGCAACATGATCCGAGTTCCGACCACCATCCAGGGCCGCGGGAGCACGCACCCCAGGATCACGGCGCGCACGCCGACGCGAAAGACGCAGGGCCGAAAGCCGATCGCCAGCCGTCCGAGATCTGCAAGTCGGACGATCCGGTCGACATCGCGACCGGTGCGTTTCTGCTGCCGGAGACCGATGTCGCGCTGCCCGGCATCCTCGAGTTGGCGCTGCATCGAACACATCGTTCCGACTACCGATACGGGCGCTGGTTCGGTCCGTCGTGGTCGACAACGCTCGACCTGCGCTTGGTGGTCGAGGAGGCCGGTGTCACGTTCATCGGCGAGGGCGGCATCATGATCGCCTACCCGCACCCGGACATCGGGTCGGCCGTGGCGCCGATCAGCAGCATCCGCCGCTGGTGGCTGACCAGAACCGAGACCGGCGGCTACCGGGTCGCGGACACCGAGCGAGAGTTGTTCTGGCACTTCGCTGCCGAGCCCGAAATGGCCGGCCTCGACGAGGCACTCGGCAACTACGCGATCTCGGCGATCACCGACATGCATCACAACCGCATCCGGTTCCACTACAACGCCGACGGGGTGCCGGTCGAGGTATCGCATTCGGGCGGTTATCGGGTGCTGGTCGAGTCAGCGGCGGGCCGGGTCGTCGGATTGCACCTGGCGAGCGTCGAGCAGGACGGCGCCGAAACCGTCACGCCGCTGCGGATATTTGGGTATCGCGACGGCGCGCTGGTTTCGGTCACCAACGGGGTCGGCGCGACGACCCGATACACCTACGACACGGCGCATCGCCTGGTGACGTGGACCGATTCCAACGCCAACCAGATGCTCAACGTCTACGACGACGCGGGTCGCGTCATCGCCCAGCGCGGGACAGGGGGAGTCCTCGACACCGATTTCGAGTATCTCGAATTCGAGGACGGCAGTGGGCATTTCACTCGGGTGACCGATGCGGACGGTGCGGTGACCAGTTACGGTTTCGACCGCGACCTGCGGCTACGCGACCTGGACGGGCATACCAGCATCGACTACAACAACGACCGCAAGCCGCTGGCGGTCACCGGCCCGGACGACCGGACCACGCAGTACGTCTACTCGCCGGACGGCGACGTCACGACAGTGACCCGCCCCGACGGCCGCTCGGTCGAACTGACCTATCACTGGCGCCACCGCCCGGACCGGATCACCGACGCCGATGGCGCGGTGTGGCGGCGCGAATGGGACAGCGACGGAAACCTCTCGGCCGCTGTCGATCCCAGCGGCGCCCGCACCGAGTACACCTATCATCCTGGCGGCGCCGTTGCCGCGGTGGTGTCGGCGAACGGTGCCCACCGGCGGACGACCGTGGACGCGGCTGGCTTGCCGCTGACCATGACTGAGGCCGATGCGGTCACCCGAATCGAGCGGGACGGTTTCGGCAGGCCGGTCCAGGTGACCGACCCGACCGGTGCGGTCACCCGCTACCGATGGTCGCCGGAGGGGCAGCTGCTCGAGCGGATCGACCCGCACGGCCACGCCGAATCCTGGTCCTACGACGGCGAAGGCAACCTGCGCACGCACCGTGATCGTGCCGGTGGCACAACCACTTTCGACTACGGCGCCTTCGACCTCCCGATCTCCCGCACCGACCCGACCGGCGCGGTCACCCTTTTCGAGTGGGACACCCTGCGTCGGTTGATCGCGGTGGCCAACCCCCTCGGCCAAACCTGGTCCTATCGCTACGATCTGGCGGGCAGGCTCATCGCCGAAACCGACTACTCGGGCACCACTACCCGGTACGTGCACGATGCGGCGGGCTTGCTGCGCACGGTTACCACAGCAGCGGGCAGCAAGCGACGGCACAGTTATGACGACCTCGGGCGGCTCATCGAGGTGGCCGCCGACACCGGAGACTGGCTGCGCTACACCTACGACGTGGCGGGTCGAATCACCACCGCGATCTCCGGTCATCAGGAAAGGCCCACGCATACTCTCGAATTCGGCTACGACGTCGCCGGACGGCTGATTTCTCAGCAACTCGATGATCAGCCGCCGCTGTTCTGCGACTACGACGCCAACGGCAACCGCACGCACCGGCGCACCCCGACCGGCGCCGAAACCACGTGGCGCTGGGATATTTTCGGCCGCGCCGCAGGGCTGTCCGCCGATGGACACGACATCGCCTTCCAGCGCGATCTTGCCGGGCAACTGACCGCCTGGCGAATCGGTGAGCTCGCCATCACCCACACGCGCACCGCGGGCGGCTATCTCGCCCGTCAGGAAGTCACCGCCTTCCCCGCCGAGCTACTCGCCCTCGATGGGCCCGCACGCCGTCCCGCACCCCGGCCGGTCCGGCACGACGAATACTCCTGGCGCCCAGACGGATACCCCACAGGTCAGCACATCGTCCGACCCGGCGGCGATACCACCTACCGCGCATTTACCCTCGATCCACTCGGCCGCGCCGAGGGAATCACCGAGAACGGGACACTTGCCGAGACGTTCACCTATGACGCGATCGGCAACGTCACCAGCGCGGTCGCCGAACACACCGCACTACCGCCCAAGGACGCGAAGTCCGCCGCTCTACGACCTTCCAGCGCAACAACGTTCGAGACACCGGTACGTCGCGCCCCGCAGCATCGCGAATACCGCGCCAACTTGCTCATCCGCGACGGCAATACCCACTACAGCTACGACGAAGCCGCCCGGCTGATCCGCAAGACCACCATCGACGACTCCGGCACACCCGCCGCCTGGTACTACCGCTACAACGGTTTCGACCAACTCATCGATGTCTGGACCCCCACCCGCGAATGGTGGCACTACACCTACGACGCGCTCGGCCGCCGCACCACCAAACAGCTCCTGGCCACCGACGAAACCGTACTCGCACGCACCGACTACACCTGGGACGGCACCCACGTCATCGAACAAACCACGGCCGAAACCACTACCCGCTGGCAATACCAACCTAATTCGCCCATCCCGCTCATCCAGTCCAGCGCCACCGGCAACGGTGACCACACCACCTACGCCATCGTCACCGACCTGGTCGGCACCCCCACCGAACTCGTCGACCCGATCACCACCGCTACCGTCGCCACCGCATCGACCACCCTGTGGGGCACCACCACCTGGACCGGCCACACCACCAGCCCCCTGCGATACCCGGGCCAGCTCCACGACCCCGAAACCGGTCTGCACTACAACCTTCACCGCACCTACGACCCGACGACCGGCCACTATCTCACCCCAGACCCACTGGGCCTCAACGCTTCTCCCAACCCACGCACCTACCCACACAACCCGATCACCTGGGCGGACCCCCTCGGCCTTATCCCCAGGGAATGTACGACGCAACGCCCCACCGACGACACGTCGACCCCGACATCGCCGACCCCCGAACACACACCGGAGTCCCCGCCGACCGCCCGGACCCGCCCCGAAGGCCCACCTCGTCTCGGTGACTCCGACCTGCTCGGCAAACCACCCCGAGTCGAGGAACCCACCATCCTCGTCGACCCCAAGTTCCCGACACCCGAAACCCTCGCCACCCACAACGGCCCCAAAACACCTGGCAGCTCGGATATTTCACCATCGGCAAAGGCGAAAGTGGACGAGCCAGCGCCGGACGCGACGCCGGAGGCAGGCGGCCCGCCGAACCCACCGGACGAACCCCCGAACAAACCTCCCCGCGATCCGTCCGAAGATCCGGAAGACCGCGGCGACAACCACGACGACGACGATTCCGCCGATTCCGACCAGCCGGAGGTGCCGCGCACCATCGACGAGGACATGGGTGTCGAGGTCGTCGGCACCCCAGGCCCCGGCATCTCGCCGGAGATGCTCGACGCACTGAAAAAGTTTGTGGCGGACGAAGATACGCCCGTCGTCGTGTGGGGCAGCAGGCAGACCGGAATGTCGCACCACACCGGGCGCACCTACGACTCCTTCGACGACTATCCCGAGGACACCGACCTCGACCTCGCGGCGACGAGGGACGAAGACATCTTCCGCCTTCCCGACGGAGAGCCCGACGACCCCAATGCGGTTCCTGGCGTGAAGCATCCGGCGATGGGGCTGTTCACGGAGGAAGAGGCCATCGACCAAGGCCTGCTGCTCATCAAACCGCTCGACGATCCGTCGGTGAATCCGCATGAGCCCAGCGGCCCGAAAGAGACCGAAGGCACCGACATCGATGCCGAGCCCGACCAGGGCAAGGGCACCGACAAACGAGGCGACCGCGACGACAGCGGCAACGACGACGACAATGGTGGCAGCACCAACGACAACGGCGGCCCCGACAACGACCCGGGCCCAGACGCCTCAGACGGCGGCGGCGCCAAGACCACCCCGGAGGAGCCGCCCCCCGACGCCGACCCCACTCCCGCCGGACCGCCGAACCCACCCGACGAACCACCAGCAAAACCGCCGAACCCACCAGACGAGCCAGACCCTGACGCTGATCCGACTCCCGACGCCCCGCCCAACCCACCGGACGAGCCACCGGCGAAACCGCCGAGCCCACCGGACGAACCGGACAGCAACAACGGCAATCCCAACGGGGACAACGACATCGATGCCGACGACACCGCCGAGCCGGTCCGTGCACCAGATGATGTCGCTACGATGCCGCCGATGCGCGAGCTGTTCGACGAGGATAATCACGTGATCCTGGAGCATCTGCAGCGCTGGCTCGACGGCGAGTACGGCCGACCGGATGAGCATGGTCAACGGTTACAACTGCGGGTCAACCTTGCGGATAGTTCTGTCAATCCCTATGACGGCGAGCGATTCATCAACATCTACGGTTCGGTCGAGGATGGCCATGGCAACCATGCCGGCCACGTGGAACGCACCTTCATTATCGATCCCGACGGGGACCTGATCGCGCGACATGATTGGCAGGAATTGATCGAAGACGTGCGCGGGCGAGGTTTCTCGACGGAATTGTTCGAGGAGATGCTGAACTATTACCGGCGCTCTGGCGTATCGGCCATCACGTTGGAGGCGGGCTTGCAGGACGGCGGATGGGCTTGGGCGAAAGCCGGTTTCGACTGGGACAACACCCGCCCTGACTGGTTGCTCGAAAATCGCCAGAATATGGTCGACCGAATTCGCGAGGTCAGCCATGACCCGGATCTCGCTCCCGCCGATCGGGAACAGCTCACCAATCTGATCGACCGCTTCAACGGCCCATCGATCGGCTGGCCGTCGCCGTTGGAACTGACAAGGCTCGTCACCGACGCTCCGGTGGAGGTCGGCATCGGCGAACGGATACTGCGTGGCGCCCGCTGGCACGGGGTGCGGTGGTTGCAGTGAGGATCGCTGGCAGCGAGGCATATCAGGAGTTCGTCAAGCAACGCAGCATCGCGTTCGGGACGCACTTCGACGAGTTCATCAAGTCACGAGATCTGGACATCGACGACGAGTTCTGGCCGGAACAGGACAGGGCCGATTTCGATGCGGAAACCGATGTCCTGCTTGCCGAATGGGCCCGCAGAAAGGATGAACTGCTCGCGGCGGAGGAGCAGGGATAGCGTGCCGGGGCCGCATCTGGTGCCCGCACAACTGATTACATAGCTGCAGCAGCGGATCACGTCGACGGGACGACGCTGCCGCGCACGAACTTCCGAGGTGCGCGCACCTCCGGGCCGTCGCCGACCAGCCGGAGGATGCCGCGCCCGTTCTGGAGTTGGTCGGTTGATCACTGGGAACTGGTGGCGGCATCGCCCGAGAAGCCCCCGCCACCAGTTCCCACTCGGCGCGCAACCATCCCTTCGATCCCACGTTTCGGGATCGCTGCTATCCCTGAGGCGGGCAAACGAGGCCTGCCCCGCCTCAGCTCCGAATTCCGCACCCCTTCTGGACGCCCAGAACCAGTGCGGACCAACGGAACGAGTCCGGATCCGAGCCGTCCTTGCCTCCGCGTCGATGCCCGTCGCGCGGTCCACGCAGGACGGACTGGCCTATACCGACACCTCGAATTTCCCGGGCGGCGGCGGGCAGATACCCCCATTCGGCGCGCCGAGCACGCACTTCGGTTCATCACCCCTGGTGAACTGGGCGACCACGGGTGGTGGCGGGCAAGTGGTCGGATCGGTGCAGTGCGCGCTGGGCCGGTGAGTCGCGGCGCGGGGCGGTGGTGGGCAACTAGTCGGATCGGTGCAATGCGTGGGCCGGTGAACTGTGACCTGGGGTGGCGGGCAGGTGGTCGGGTCGAGGCAAGTCACGCTCATCAAGCGGCGAGGTTCGATGGATCCTTCTCTGCTGTCGTCGCGGCAAACGGGCCCGGCGTGGAGATTGCATGGCGGTGGGTCGCTCTTGGAAACGGTGGGCGGCGGATCCGTTTGGGGGCGGGCCGGCGGTGGGCCTACGTCGGGGCCGAGGCAGTTCGGCCCATCCGCCGGCCCTGCCGTTGACGACTGTTCGGCGGCAAAGCCGAGGCCGAGCACGGTGGGAGCCGGTGTGGTGGCGTACGCGATGGCTCCGAAGCTGAGGCAGGTCAGCAGCGTCAGTAGCGCCACGGCCCAGCGGGAGCTTCGCGGTCCATGCCCGGAAGGTGGTCGGGGATAGGTGGTTTGGTCGTACATCGTGGGTTCCTTCTCGGGGTGACTTCACCGCGTACTTGCCGCCACAGCCACTGTTCTACGAACCGATGGCGCCGCACCTCCCTTGATCCGGCCATCCTGATGGGTGGCCTGATCCGGCCACGAGCATCGAACGCAGGTGGGTACGGGGCGGTCAACGTTTCGCCCGGCGCACGCGAGTAGGGGTGGCACGGGATTCGAGTAGTGGGGCACTCATGGCAGTTGCGGAATTTCTTGCCAGCCTGAGGGTGGCGTGAAAGGAGCTTTCATGAGCGCAATACATATTCGTGCGCCTGGGCACCATCGGTCTGCGATGGCAGCGAGTGCAGGTACGCGCGGCATGGTCGTTTTCGGTACCGGTCTCGACTGCTATCTGTCGTATCGGCCGTCGTTCGACGCCCCACACAACTTTCAGGTGCTGCTCGCCGTCGACTTCGACGAGCGTGGCGGCAGGGCGCTCGGAGCGGACCGACGGGTCGGTTTTACCGAGGTGCACACCTTCGAGCCCGAGGAATTCCCGATCGCGGAGCTGGACCCGGCAGGCGCGCATCCGCGCACGTCCTTCCGTGGCACGTTGATCCGTGGCAGGCGGGAACGCGGCGGCATCCCGGTCGCCAACGATGTGGTCGCCACGGTGCGCCGGGTCGTCTACTTCGCCGAGCTCGCCGCCGACCGTGACCACCGCAACGCGATGCTGACCCACCTGTGTTTCGGACGGTCCGACCGGATGTACCTCGCGCACCACATCAGCAGCAAACCCAGTTTCGAGCAGATCGTCGCGGCCCGCCTCATCCCGGGCACGGTGACCGACATGCTCGGCGAGCCGCTGCCTGACGGCGCAGCGCCCACCGAATTCCAGCACGCACAGCCGATCATCCTCGGCCCGCGCGAGTTCACCGGGATACGTTTGCGCGCAGGGGAACTCGCGGTCGCGGCGTTCCCGTCGACCCCGGCCGCCGCCGGCTTCCTCGCCGACATCGGCATCGAGCGGCAGATCTATCTGGAGGTCGCCGACCTGACCTGATCGACCTCGGGTCGATTGTCAATACGCCGCAGGTCGCTGTCGCGAGTTCGCCGGATCACCCCGGTCATCGTTCCGTCGAGGGACGCGGTGCTCACTATGCGGACATTACGGTCAGCGATATGACCGGAGCCGCAGCCCCCACCCTCGCATCGGGCCGACGGATCGCGGAGGTCGACACCCTGCGCGGGTTCGCGCTGTTCGGCATCCTCATCACCAATGTCATCGTCGCGACCACGCTGTGGTCGTTCACCGGCGCGAACGACGATCCGCAGCTGCGGTTCGACGGCCCGGTCGACAACGCGGTGCAAGGAATCGTCGACGCCCTGTTCGCCGGCCGGTTCTATCTGCTGTTCGCGTTCCTGTTCGGATACTCGTTCACCTTGCAGATCGCGGCGGCGCAGCGAGCAGGCGCCTCGGCGAACGCGAGGCTGCTGCGCCGCTGCGCCGCGCTGCTGGCGATCGGGCTCGCGCACGTGTTCCTGCTGTGGGTCGGCGACATCCTCACGCTGTACGCGTTCCTCTGCCTGATCCTGATCACGCTGAAGAAGCTGCGGCCGCGGACCGCGGTGATCACCGGCATTGTGCTGTACGCGGTGTGGTCCGTTTGGCTCTTCATTCCCGGCGACGGCAACGACCTCGCGGCATTCGGCAAGTTCTTCGACTTCAACGACATGCACAGCGGATACACCGGCGGTTTCGGCGATACGTTCGCCAATCAGCTGGCGTTGGCGCCAGGGTTCATGGCGTTGATCTGGTTCACCCAGGGCGTGACCAGCCTGGGCATGTTCCTGATCGGCATGGCGGCAGGCAAGCGTGAACTGTTCACCGACCGAGACACGCTGGGGCGCTGGGCGCCTCGCGTCCTGACCGGTGGTCTGGTGATCGGCCTTCCGGTTTCTGCGGTCACCTTCGCGCACTCGATGAACTGGCTCGACCGCCCGGTCTTCTGGGCCGGCGTGCAAGAACTGGTCAACCCGTTGATGACCGCCGCTTACATCGCGGGCATCATCTGCCTGACCCGATCGCCACGCACCGCACGGTTCGTCGAAAAACTCGCTCCGGCAGGCCGAATGGCGGCCACGAACTATATCGGCCAGTCGATCGTGCTCATGGTGGTCTACACCGGCTACGGCTTCGCTCTGGTCGACAAGGTCCCGCCCGCAGGTGTCATCGGCATCGCGCTGCTCACCTACGCCGCGCAACTCGCGCTGAGTAGCTGGTGGTTGCGCACCCACAAGTACGGCCCGGTCGAATGGGTGCTGCGTGCGGCGACCTACTTGTCGATCCCGCAGTGGCGGCGCACGGAACCGGCTGCGGCGCAGGTGAAGTAGGAGGCGCGATCACTGGTGCCGTACGCGATCGGCCCGGTGCGTACGCGGGTCCGGGCTGGAGTTGTTGCGGCGGTTGGAGATGGAACCGGTTACGACACTGGTCAAGTAAGCGTTCGCGCGGCAGCCAACAGGTCGAGCAGCAGCGCTGCGCATTCGGCGGGCTGGTCGGTGAATCCGCTGTGCCCGCCGGGGAATTCGGTGAGGGCAATGCCGAGCTGTTCGGCCATTGCGGCCGCGGGCCGGTAGGGGAGGTGACCGCGACTTTCCCGCCCGGCACCGAGCACCAGGCGGTCGGCGACGCGGGCCAGTGCAGTCAGGTCGGGGACATACGAGGTGATCGGGCGCAGTTCGTGCGCCATCATCGGCGCCGCGTTGGCGAACAGGCGACGCACCATCTCGGCTGCGCGCGGCGGCAATTCGGCCGGGTCGGGCATGGGCCGCATGGTGCCGCCGATACCGTCGACGAACCGGGCGCCCGCCGCAGCGACGCCTTCGGTGCGGAACAGCGCATACACCTCGTCGACGAATGCCTTGTGCGCGGCGGCATCCGGGAGCACCGCGAAGCTCGGCGGTTCGTGGGCGACGACCAGCCGCAGTCGTTCGGGGTGCCTGGCAAGCAGGTCGAGGGCAACCACCGCGCCACCGCTTCCGCCGAAGACGTAGGCGTCTTCCCCTGCGGGCGTGAGTGTTTCGAGCAGTCGATAAGCATCGTCACGCAGCACCTCGACTTGCTGATCGACCGGATCGCCGTCGAGCGCACTGCGGGAGTAGCCGCGCGGATCTGCCGTGACGACCGTGAAATGCTCGGCGAGAATCGCGGCGAGTGGATCGAAGACGCCCGCATCGCCGCCGCTGCCGGGCAGGAGCAGTAAGACCGGCCCGCTGCCGCGGACCTCGTAGTAGAGGGTCGCGCCGGGCACCTTCAGATAGTCGGATCTCATGTCGTTTCCTTGTGCTCGCGAGACGGCCACCGCTCGAGTGCGACGTGCAGGGCGTCGATGACGCTTTCCCAGGAGACCGCTGTGTCGCGGGAGTCGCCGAAGCCGCCGCTCGCCTCGAGCGCGGTGTAGCCGTGAAAGGTGCTGCGCAGCAAGCGAACCGCGTCGGTGAGGTCCGGTTCGGTCAGGCCGTAGGCGCGCAGCATGGCGTAGGTGAGTTCGATGGCGCGCAGCGCGCCGGGGTTGGCGTCGGCCAGTCCGGGTGGCATGGGCGACTGGGTCGCGGCATATCGGCCCGGATATTTCAGCGCGTAGTCCCGCCACGCGTGCGCGAACGCGGCCAAGGCGTCGCGCCCGGCCCGGCCCGCGACGGCGTCGGCGATCAGGTCGGTCTTCTCGACCGCGGCCAGCATCGCGACCCGAGCGCGCAGCTCCTGGAGGTTCTTGACGTGCGAGTAGAGACTGGCGTCCTTGACGCCGAAGGTCTTCGCCAGTCCGGACATGGTGACGTTGTCGAAGCCGATCTCGTCCGCGAGATCGGCCGCGGTGCGCGTGATGCGCTCGACGGTGAGTCCAGCCCGTGCCATCATGGTTCCCTCCAAAACTAGGACTACTAGTTTATAAACTAGAGATATTAGCTTTGGCAAGTCGCGCACGAATCCGCCAGGTAGCGATGAGTTCCGAGCGCAGCCGCCGTCGACAGTGCGGACACGCTTTACTCCGAGGAGAACCATGACTCAGATCTCGTCCGTCGCGGCACACACGCTCGACGTACCCGGCGCCCGGCTGTACTACGAAGTGCGCGGCAGCGGACCGCTGGTCGTACTGGTCGGCGCGCCGATGGCCGCCGCGGCCTTCGCGCCGCTGGCCGAGTTGCTCGCGACCGACTACACCGTGCTCACCACGGACCCGCGCGGCCACCACGGCAGCGTGCTCGACGACCCCGGCCAGGACTCCACGCCGCAGCTGCGCGCCGACGACCTGGCGCGGCTCATCACCCACCTCGATGCCGGACCCGCGGCGGTCTTCGGCTCCAGCGGCGGCGCGGTGACCACACTCGCCCTGGTGCAGGCCAGGCCCGACCTCGTCACCACCGCGATCGCGCACGAACCCCCGCTGCACACGGTGTTCGACAACATCGACGAATTGAACGCGGGCACAGCCGATCTCGTCGCCACCTACGCATCCGGGGATGTGCTCGGCACCTGGCGGAAGTTCTTCGCCATCGCCAATATCCCGCTGCCGGAGCCGGTGCTCGAGCAGATGTTCGGCGGCGACCGCGATCCGGCGGACCTCGCCAGTGACGCCTTCTGGTTCGCGCACGAGATCCGCGGAACCAACACGTTCGCACCGGATCTCGCGGTACTGCGCGCAACGCCCGCGCGCCTGCTGATCGGCCTCGGCGACGACTCCGCCGACCAGTTCTGCGATCGCAGTGTGCGTGCGCTGACCGCTCAGCTCGACGGCTATCCCACGATGTTCCCCGGCGGGCACGTCGGATTCGTGGACGACCCGGCGGCTTTCGCCGTGCGGCTGCGCGAAGTACTCGGATAACCGAAACCTGGGCGGCGGCCTGCCCACCGCCGCCCAGGCCGGTCAGGTCAGGCTGCGAATGAACTCGGCCAGGTATTGACCACTGTAATCAGGCTTTCCGTTGTTCTGCACGGCCGCAGCGCCGATCGTGTCGACGTGGGTGTAGCCGGGCAGCTGCTCGATCTGCGCAGTGGGCGGCGTCGGAATCCATGTGCCGACACCGTATTGGACGACGCTGTCGCCCGCGTAGGCGACGAAGTTCGGCTTGGTCCGACTCATGTTGTGGTAGCGCAGATTCACCATGTCACCGCTGCGTGCACCGCCCATGCCGGCACCGAGGTCGATGACCATCCGCAGCGGAAAGTAGGTCTCCCAGTACGCCGTCGGCGCGCCGGTGCCGAGTTGCCGTGCCACCTCGTGGATGTCGGCCACCTCGCGGCTCGGCGCGGTCCACGGCACACCGACCACGTCGTTGTAGTTGCGCCAGGTGTAGAGCGCGGTGCGATCGGTCGGCGCGACCCGCGTCTGCGGGCCCGCGCTCATCCGCAGGTAGTTGCCGAGCACCGGAACCTGCGTCAGACCACCATGATTCGGGAAGGTCTTCTCCGCCACCGGACCGCCCGACAGCGCGCCGACACCCTGCTGGAGCAGCGCGAAGTTACCGGAATTGTTGTCGATGAACGTGCCGAGCAGCGCGGCATTGGTGAACCGGTAATCCCGGATCGTGCCCTCACCGTTCGCCCCACCACTGGCCACCGCCGCCCAGCTCTGACCGAACATGGTGGTCAGCGTCGACTCGACCTCCGGATCGTGAATGTGCGCCAGCAGCTGGCTTTCCTCGTCGGGTGCGAGATGCGCAGCGAGACCGGCCAATCGGTAGAGCAGGAACGCCTTGGTGCCGATCACCGGGATCGGGCCGAAGGTGCGCATCGGCAGCACCCCGCTGTCGAAGCCGGCCTTGAGCACGTGGTTGGTCGGCCCGGTCAGGGCCTCGGTGACATCGCGGAAGAACGGCGTGTTCTGGATTGCGGCCGGGTCCGAGGACACCATCGAATCCTGGGCGGCGTAGGCGGCGCACTGGTTGAATCCCGCGTCGGCCTGCGTGGCCGGGTTGCCGTCGAAGTCCCAGTCGGAGAAGAACCCGGTGACCATCCCGCCCATCGAGATCCCGGTGCAGATGTATTTGCGTTGCCGCAGCGCCTGATCCGGCATTTCGTGCAGCATGATCTCGTACTGGTCGCGGATCACCCGCTCGACGCCGAACGAGTCGAGCAGCGGCAGGTCCTGCGAGGCCTTGATCCCGGGGAAGGTGCGGCCGTCGATGGGCATGCCGTTGAAGTAGTAGTCGACGGCGTCCAAGTAGTTGCCGGTGCGCAGCGCGTAGTCGAACCCGACTGTCTCATCCAAGCACGCGCCACGCCGGGCCAGCGACCAGAATTCGATGTTGCGGCCGAGTGATTTCGCCGAGCGCACGGTATTGCCCGCGACGCCTTCGGAATTGACGGCGCCGCCGCCCAATCCCTGCTGCTGCACGACCACCGCGTCCGCGTCGCTGGAGTTCTCCGGCCCGCCGACCGGCCGATACCGCAGGAAGCCTGCGCGATCACAGGATTCCGGATGCGGTGCCGCGTTCGCGGGCAGTGGCAGCCGGAAACTCACGTAGGACACCGCGATTCCGTCACGAGTCGCGAGCTGCTCCTCCTGCCGATCGGTCGCTACCGAGGTCGGCGGCACGTCCGCCGTTGCCACTCCGGGCGGCACCAGACCGGCGGCTGCGACTGTCAGCACAACCGTTGCCGCCCAACCATTTCGTCGGTGATTTCGTTCCCGTTTACGCTGTTTATCCGACCGTCCGGGACGCCGTGCCGCATTAGTCACGCTCTGTGACGTTGCCACCTGAAACGATCCGCGTCACTGGGCGATCTCTCAGGAGATCGGCCTCGAGTTCATGCATCTGCCCAAGGTCGTCTCAGTCAGTGGACAGGTCGCCGAGCACCGGCTGAGACGGACTGGGTCCCAAGGTTTTCGGTGTCGACGTTGTAGTGTCACGTCCGGACATTCACCGGCCCCGCGGCCCGAATGCTCTCGCGCATGCGCCTCGACCACGGCATGCCTGCTTCGCCAGGATCGCTGAAGTACCGGTGCCGCAACGTCGCGGCGCAGTTCCTCATTCGATACGGACTGATTGGAGCGTTGTGATGAAGGTTCTCAAGATCATCTCGGCCGTCGTACTCCTCGGTGCGGTCGCCCTCGGCCTGGTCGCCGCGGTCGCCGCCGCCACCGACTCGGCCCAGTAGATACAGACCCCGCGACCGGGACATGGCTGAGACGGCACCCGTCCGACCGCTCAGCCATGTCCCAGTCCCGAATGCACCAGTCGCCGAACGGGACATAGCGGTGGCGACACGCGGGTGACGGCTCGCTGATGTCCCGTTGGCGAGCGGACGTGGTGGTCGATTTGGCGGCAGACCCGTGATGATGTCCTGCCTGTGGCCTGCTGCGCCAACTACTGTGCGGCATAGACCGAACGAGGGGGCGCGATGTCGACCGGCGGAACTGACCAGGTGGGGGTCTCGAGACGGAGGAAACTGTGGGTGATCGGGCTCGGTGTGGTCGTGGCCGTCGCCGCGGCGCTCGCGGTGCACACGGTGGTGGTGTCCCAGCAGACGGCGGCCGCAGCAGGGGAGCGCATCGTGCAACTCCCTGATGGTGACGTGCACGTCGTCGAAGACGGTCCCGCCGGTGCCCCCGCACTGCTCCTGATTCACGGCTACGCCAGTTCGGTCGACTGGTGGGATTCGATCGTGCCCGCCCTAGCCGAGCACTACCGCGTGATCCGCCTGGACCTGCTCGGCCACGGCTCCTCCGCGAAACCCACTGCGGGCTACGACATGCCGTCCCAGGCACGTCGCGCGGCGGCAGTGCTCGACAAACTCGGCGTCACGAAAGCGGCCGTCATCGGCCACTCGATGGGCGGGCTCGTCGCCACCTCCCTCGCCGAACAACGCCCCGACCTGGTCACCGCGCTGACCCTCATCGACTCCCCGCCGAACCCAGCCTCCGCGATCCAACAGAGCCTGATCACCCGCTTGGTTGCGGTGCCCGTCCTCGGCGAACTGCTCTGGCAGTTCCGCACCGACAGCCGCATCCGCGCGGGCCTGTCCACCGCGTTCACCCGCGACATCGCCGTCCCCGACGCCATCGTGGCCGGCGTGCGCGGCATGACCTACCGCTCATTCACCGAGTCTCCCAAGGAATCTCGCCGCTACACCGGCGAAAGATCGCTCCCGGACCGGCTGGCGAGCATCGGCCGCCCTGTCCTCGTGATCTTCGGCAGCGAGGACGGCCGCGTCCGCTCCGCGAGCGCCGAGGACTACCGGATCATCCCCGGCGTCCGCATCGAGATGCTCCCCGGCGTCGGCCACACCCCCATGCTCGAAGACCCGCAACGCACCACCGACCTGATCCTGTCCTTCGCCGCCGAGACCGCACCGAAGTAGCGCTGGTCTCGAGGCTCGAATCAGACCGCCCGGCCAAGGCTTTCTCCGGCCCATGGCAGGCTGGGGAGCATGGTGGTGAACGGATGAGCAGGGGCGTGTTGGTGACGGGCGCGTCGCGGGGGATCGGGCGAGCAATCGCGGTGGCATTCGCCGAGATCGGTGATCGAGTGGCGGTGCATTATTCGTCGGCGCGCGAGGACGGTGCGGAGACGGTGCGCGGGTTGGCCGGAGACGGGCATGTGCTCGTCGGCGGCGATATCCGGGATCCGGAGGACGTTGCGCGGATCGTCGAGGAGTCGATCGAAGGACTCGGAACCATCGATGTGCTGGTGAACAACGCGGCGGTCAACATCGCCCATCCAGTGCTGGACAGCGATTACGCGGAATGGCAGCAGGCCTGGCGAGAAACCATGGACGTCAACGTCTTCGGTACCGCCAACATGTCCTACTGCGTTGCCCAGCACATGATCAACAAGGGCATCGCGGGCCGCATCGTGAACATCGGCTCGCGCGGCGCCTTCCGCGGCGAACCCGAATACGCAGGCTACGGCGCAAGCAAGGCGGCAGTGCACGCACTGGGCCAGTCCCTAGCCGTCGAGCTGGCACCCCACGGCATCGCAGTGGCCTCGGTAGCACCCGGTTTCGTCGCGACCGAACGCGTAGCCCACCGCGTCACCGACGACGTCCGCGCCCAAAGCCCATTCGGCCGCGTCGCCGACCCCGCCGAAATCGCCTCAGCCGTCCGCTATCTCGCCTCACCCGAAGCAACCTGGACCTCCGGCTCCGTCCTGAACGTCAACGGAGCGTCATATCTCCACTGACTAACCCCACGAGTGGCACATGGCTGCGGCGAAACGCGAGTAGCGCTCTCCGTGGTGTGCCACTCGTCCCGGGTTTCCTGGAGGTGAGTCCAGGGATTTCCTGATGGGCATCCGGATGCTGTTTCCTAACCCATCTCCGCGACGGCGTCCTGCCCGCCACCGATTCCACGTGCACCGCCGACTGAAAGTCGCACCCAGTCCGGGCGGTTTCGCGCCGAAGGGGTACTGGTGTAGGTGGCTTCTCGGGCGATGCCTGCAACAGTGCCTCGTGATCAGTCGACCAACTCGAGCAACGGTGCGGATGCGCGGTACGGGCAGTTGGAGGTGGTCGGAGTCTTCTGTTCCCCATCCGGTGGCTCCGACGAACCGAACGATACGTGGGATGATCTTGCGCATGGTGGAGTCACGGCGCAGGGTTGCGTTGGTAACAGGGAGTTCCCGTGGTCTCGGGAGTGCGATCGCGCGGCGGCTCGCCGCCGACGGCATGGCGGTTGCGGTCAATGGCCTGCGAGATGGGGAGCAGGCGGCGGGTGTCGTAGAGTCCATCCGCACGGACGGCGGTGTCGCCGAAATGATTTCCGGTGACATCACCGACGAGCAGGCGGTGGGGGAGATTGTCGCCGCGGTGACCGAGAAGCTTGGTCCGATCGACGTGCTCGTGCTCAACGCGACCGGGCCGCAACCCGAGGCCGCGCTGGCCGACACGGCGTGGTCGGACCATCTGAGCCAACTGGACTTCTTCGTGAAAAGCCCGGTCCTGCTCGGTCGCGCGATAATTCCCGGCATGCAGGAACGCGGCTACGGCCGGATCGTGCACATCGACTCCGAGGTCGCCGACCGCCCGCCGGTGGAGCGTTCCGCCTACGCCACCGCCAAGAACGCCCAGATCGGCCTGGCCCGCAGCTGGGCACACGAACTCGCCCCGCACGGCATCACGGTGAACGCCGTAGCCCCCGGCTTCATTGCGGTGGAACGCCACTACACCGTCCCCGCAGCGGTGAAAGACGCCTACATCGCAACAGTCCCGGTCGGCCGAATGGGCACCCCCGACGACGTCGCCAACGCCGTCAGCTTCTTCGCCGCCGACCAGTCCGGCTTCATCACCGGCCAACGCCTCCAAATCGACGGCGGCCGCACCCTTTACGTCTGAACCCGCCGACCAGGACCGGTCGCCACAAGTAGTCCAGAGCAACCTTCGCAATGCCCTCGCAGCGCCATTTCAGTGCTTCCGCAGATCCAAGCATCCGCTATTCGAGCCTGTCCACGTTCAGTCGAGCTTTGCCGCCTCCGTCGGCGATCGCGGAGGCCAACTCATGCCCGAAGGTGCCGATGGCTTGATAGCTCGTCGGGACCAGGATGCGAGCTTCGGTCACGGTGCCGGCGGTCGGGGAGTGGTCATCGATGTCGACCGTCGCAAGATGTGTCGCGACCGCGAGCTGACCGCGGCGCGTCACCACATAGGCAACCAGGTCGACGGTCTCTTGCCCACCCGACGATGCGGAAATCCGAAGTCGTGCATCACTTTTCCATGGATAAACCTGCAGCGCGTGAGCCCACTCACGAAGATCGGTGTCGTTGAAGTAACCCACAGCGGCCCCAGCGAACGGCGATACAACCGCTGACACGAGCACCTCGCCGATCCCGAACAACCCTTCGGGCTGATACGTAACGGTCAGACCTTCTGGATCGTCGAACATAACCGGACGATACCCACGGACCAGCTCCGCGTCATCACCGTCACATGGCCGAACACTGGAATCGGCACGATTGCGCGTCCGGTCGACGTCGGATCACCTTCGGCCCGTTGATATTCGACATGGTCGAGGCGAGCTCGACGAGCTGGTCGCGGGGGCTCGAGCCGATCGCCGCCGCCATATCGGACGACTGAGCGAGCGAGTCGAGCGAGGGGCCTGACTGCTCGGGCAAGCCGCATCAGCGCACCAGCATGAGCCCGTTCGAAAACGATGTCGCCCAATTCTCGGGTGACCGACGTTTCTGACCTATCGCTTCGGGCGATCGTTCATGCCGGTAAGTGGTTGGGGGAGTTGGGGACTGGGATTTCGATGTGCCAGGGGCCGGGGAGGGCGGGGCGGGCGGCGGCCTGGGTGTGTAGGCGCAGGTAGGTCGCGCGGGGGAGGTCGATGGCGCCGAGGGAGGAGAGGTGGCGGGTGGTGATCTGGCAGTCGATGAGGGCGAAATCCCAGGCGGCCAGTTGGGCGCAGAGCCAGTACAGCGCGATCTTGGAGGTGTCACGGGCGCGGGAGAACATGGACTCGCCGGCGAAGGAGCGGCCGCGTGCGACGCCGTAGAGGCCGCCGACCAGGTCGCCGTCGCGCCATACCTCGACCGAGTGCGCATGACCGAGCTGGTGCAGCCGCAGGTAGGCCTCCTGCATGTCGGCGCCGATCCAGGTTCCGGTCTCCTTGTCGCGCGGTTCAGCGCAATTCGACATCACCTCGGCGAAGGCGCGATCCATGGTCACCCCGTAGTCGGCATTGGTGACAGATCGGCGATAGGACTTGCTCACCCGAAGGTCGGTCGGCACCAGAATGCTCCGCGGGTCCGGGCAGTACCAGTGGATCATTTCGTCGGGGTTGTACCAGGGAAAGATGCCCGCGGAATAGGCAGCCAACAGTCGCTCCGGCGACAGATCCCCGCCGAGCGCGACCAGTCCGGACGGATCCGCGAGCTCGACAGGCGGGAAAGGCTGGTCTGGATAGACCAGAAACATCCGCATCAGGTCGCTAGCGTCGGTCACCGGACAGACACTACCGACGTGAGCGAACCGCCTCAGGCTGTGACGACGGGACGAACCGTCAGACTGCTCGGCACGGCCGCGGCGATGCAGCTCGCTGAAGCGCTCCACCCGAATCGGCAACGCGAGCACGGCATACGACCGGATAGGCCCGCGGCGGGGTGAGCGCTGCTGATCGTGCGACGTAACCATCGGACTTGTACGCTCTCCGACTGTGAGCGCACAGGGGGCGGGATTAGTTGCCGCAGATAGCTGGAAGAAGCGATGGTCGTGGTTCAGAAGGGCCGCCGTGCTTATCGTCGGCGGCCTGTACATTGCCACCCTGATCAGGTTGGCCGTCAGCGAAGACTGGGGTGACTCGACGGCGTCTCGTCTGTTCGCCCTGACACTTTGCGCCGCCAGTCTGCTTTGGTTGATTTCAATCGGGCAAGAAATGGGCGTGGCAACTGGTCCGCGGAACCGACGGACAACGCGGAGAAAGGTGGTCGCGCTGTTGGTGGCCGCCGTGGTCCCGGTTGGCTTCATCACGTCGATGATCCGCACGGGCACGGTTTTCGGTGACCCACTGGGACAGTGGATCGCACAAACCGCAATGATCGGCATCATGCTGATCTTCATTACGGATAAGCCATCGCGAGAACGACTGTAGGCCTTTCACCGACTGCCCAAGAACTCAGCGATACCACGCCAGCCGAAGGAGCAACCATGATCGCTCCGGAAATCGGAAACCGATACGCGTGGTCGGTTGGCCAAGGCGCTGAACGACCGATGCCCGCCGTGCTCCGGGAGGAGCGCGACGGGCATCGAGTGGAGGAACTCAGCGGACGAGGGTGGACGCCCGGTCCGCCAGGTCGAGCAGCATCTGCGGGAACACACCGAGCACGATTGTCACGCCGGCACCGAAGGCGACGACTGTCGTGGTGAGGAACGGGTTGACCACCACTGGTGCGTCGGTCGGCGGATCGGTGAAGAACATCAGCACGATGACGCGGATGTAGAAGAAGGCGGCGATCGCGCTGCAGATGACGCCGACGATCACCAACGGTGTGGCATCTCCGGCAGCGGCTGCTTCGAACACCGCGAACTTGCTGACGAACCCACTGGTGAGCGGCAGCCCGGCGAACGAAAGCAGGAACAGCGCGAAAACGCTGGCCAGCCACGGGGAGCGGCGGCCGAGCCCAGCCCACTGCGACAGTGACGAGGCTTCCTCACCGGAACCGTCGCGCACCAGGCTGACGAGCGCAAACGCACCGACGGTTCCGACGCCGTACGCGACCAGATAGAACAGGATGGCCGACACACCCTTGTCGTTGGCGGCGATCAACCCGGTCATGATGAATCCGGCATGCGCCACCGACGAATACGCGAGCATCCGCTTCACATCGGTTTGGGTGATGGCCATCACGGCACCGACCGCCATGGTCGCGATGGCGATCGCCGCGAGCACCGGCCGCCAGTCGTCGCGCAGCCCTGGCACCGCGACCTGCAGCACCCGCAACAACGCACCGACTGCCGCGATCTTGGTCGCCGCCGCCATGAACGCCGTAACCGGTGTCGGCGCACCCTGATACACGTCGGGCACCCACGACTGGAACGGCACCGTGCCGATCTTGAACAGCAGCCCGACCGCGAGCAGCGCCACCCCGAGCAACGCGAGCATCGCGTTGTCCGGATGCGCGGCGATCGCGTCCGCGATGCCCGCCAGCTTGACCGTCCCCGCCTGTCCGTAGAGCAGCGCAACACCGTAGAGGAAGAACGCCGACGAGAACGCGCCGAGTAGGAAGTACTTCAGCGCCGCTTCCTGCGACAGCAACCGCTTGCGCCGCGCGAGCCCGCACAGCAGATACAGCGGCAGCGACAGCACCTCGAGCGCGACGAACATGGTGAGCAGGTCGTTGGAGGCGGGGAACAGCAGCAGTCCGCCGACCGCGAGCAACGTCAACGGGAAGACCTCGGTGGTCGCGATTCCCGCACGCAGCGCGGCCTTTTCGCTGGCACTGCCCGGCACCGACGACGCCTGCGGCGTGAACGCGTCCACCCCGCGCCCGAGCGTGGCCGCAGCAAGACTCCAGGTGCCCGGCCCGCTGCGCGCCTCCACCTTCGACTCGGCGCCGCGCTCGGCCATGAACAGCACGCCGAGGATCGACACCACGAGGATGGTGCCCTGCAGGAACAGCGTGACCCCGTCGATGGCGACCGCGCCGACCACCGCGGTCGCCTCGGTGCCCGCCAGCCGCACCACCGCGACCAGCGCGGCGATCAAACCGGCGAGGCTCAACAGCACCTGCCCGCCGAACCGGAAGCGCCGTCCCGCGAACGCCTCGACCAGCACGCTGACCACGGCGACACCGAAGACGATCAACATCGGTGAGAGGTACCCGTATTCGATGCTCGGCGCCGGAATCGCGGCGGCGAGCGGTGTTCCGAGGGAACTCACTTGTGGACACCTCCGGGAAGATCGGCCTTACCGGCCTCGGGCAGCGGCGGAACCGAGGGCGTCGGATCGTGCTTGCCGATGGTCGTCAACGTCTGGCTCACCGCCGGATTGACGAAGTCCAGCAACGGTTTTGGGTAGACGCCGAAGAACAGCAGCGCGGCGATCAACGGAACCACCACTGCGAGCTCGCGTGGCACCAGGTCGTAGAGATGCTCGTTGCCCTTCTTGACCGGCCCGGTCATCATCCGCTGGTACAGCCACAGCACGTACACCGCGGCGAGCACCAGCGCGCCGGTCGCGATGACGGCGGCGACCTCGTAGCGGGCGTATGTGCCGACCAGCACCAGGAATTCGCTGATGAACGGCGAGAGCCCGGGCAGCGAGAGAGTGGCGAGGCCTGCGACGAAGAACGTGCCCGCCAGTATCGGCGCCACCTTCTGCACGCCGCCGAACTCGGCGATGAGCCGGGTTCCCCTGCGCGACACCAGGAATCCCGCGATGAGGAACAGCGCGGCGGTGGAGATGCCGTGGTTCACCATGTAGAGCGTCGCGCCGGTCTGCCCCTGGCTGGTCATGGCGAAGATGCCGAGGATGATGAAGCCGAAGTGGGAGATCGAGGTGTAGGCGATCAACCGCATCACATCGGTCTGTCCGATGGCGAGCAGTGCGCCGTAGATGATGCCGATCACGGCGAGCGTAACCACCAGCGGCGCATAGGTATCCGACGCGTCGGGGAACAGCATCAGGCAGTAGCGCAGCATGCCGAAGGTGCCGACCTTGTCGACCACCGCCATCATCAGCACCGCGCTCGACGGTGTCGCGGCGACGGCGGCGTCCGGCAGCCAGGTGTGCAGCGGCCACAGCGGCGCCTTCACCGCGAAGGCGAACATGAAGCCGAGGAACAGCGCGTTGAGCACCGCGGGTGCGGCGCCGAGCTGTCCGGAGTTGGCCGCGGCGACCACGGTCCGGAAGTCGAAGGTGCCTGCCCCGTCGGGGCCGAGTCCGTCGCGCGCGGTGACCACGTACAGCCCGATCACCGCGGCCAGCATGATGAGCCCGCCGAAGAGGTTGTACAGCAAGAACTTCACCGCGGCCCGCGACCGCTGCTGGCGCAGCTGCACGTCCGCCGACCGTGGCCCGAAGCCGCCGATGAGGAAGTACATCGGGATCAGCATCGCCTCGAAGAACACGTAGAACAGCAGGATGTCCAGCGAGACAAAGGAAATGAGCACCATCGCCTCGACGAGCAGCGTCAGCGCGACGTAGGTGTGCGAGACCCGGCGTCCGCTGCCGACCTCGCGCTCGTCGTGCCACCCGGCCAGGATCAGCAACGGCACCAGCGCGGTGGTGAGCAGCACCAGCACCAGGGCGATGCCGTCGATGCCGACGGTGTATCCGGCGCCGAAGGCCGGTATCCACTCGTGGTCCTCGACGAATTGGTATTGCGCCCCACTGGGATCGAACTCCACCGCGAGCACGATGGCGAACGCGAGCACCGCCACCGACACCACCAGCGCCAGCACGCGCGCCAGGAGTCGCTGCCCGGCGGGCAGCAGCAGCACGACGATCGCGCCGAGCACTGGGGCCAACCACAACGTGGTCAACCAAGGAAAGTCGGTCACCTCAACCTCACCGCCAGGAGGGCTGCGGTCACCAGGACCGCGCCGGTGAACATGGACATGCGGGACGCGCGCCGGAACGACACTGGGCGCGGCCACGCGGGCAACCAGGGATACACACCGCTCACCACAGCCGCACCGCCAACAGCGCGGCGGCGACGAGGGCTGCGCCGGTGAACATGGACAGGGCGTACGAGCGCACGAACCCGGACTGCACCTTGCGGATCCGTCCGGACAGCCCGCCGATCAAAGCGGCTGTCCCGTTGACGATTCCGTCGATGCCGCGGTTGTCGAGGAACACCAGCGCGCGTGTGAGATAGCCGCCCGGCCGCATGAAGGTCGCCTCGTTGAACGCGTCACCGTAGAGGTCCTTGCGCGCCGCGATGGTCATCGCGGACACGGCTTCGGGTGCGGTCTCGGGGATGTTGCGCTGCGCGTACTGGTAGTAAGCGAACCCGACACCGAGCGCAACGACGGTCAGTGCGAGGGCGGTCACGACACCTGCAGGAACGGTTTCCTCGCCGTGGTGCGCACCGACGACCGGCGCGAGCCAGTTCTGCAGCGAGGAGCCGAACGCGAACAACGCACCGGCGGCGACGGATCCGATCGCGAGCAGGATCATCGGCCCGGTCATCACCGCAGGGGATTCGTGCGGATGAGTCTCGGGCTTCCAACGCCGCTCACCGAAGAACGTCATGATCATGACTCGCGTCATGTAGAACGCGGTGAGCCCCGCACCCAGCAGCGTCACCGCGCCGAGCGCCAAACCACTTGCGCCGCCTTGGTTGAACGCGACCTCGATGATCTTGTCCTTGGAGAAGAAGCCCGCGAACGGCGGCACCCCGATGATCGCGAGGTAGCCGAGCCCGAAGGTGACATAGGTGATCGGAAGCAGGGTGCGCAGTCCGCCGTAGCGGCGCATGTCGGTCTCGTCGTCCATCGCGTGCATCACCGAACCGGCGCCGAGGAACAACCCGGCCTTGAAGAACCCGTGGGTGAGCAGATGCATGATGGCGAAGGCGTATCCGGCCGGGCCGAGTCCCGCGGCGAGCACCATGTAGCCGATCTGGCTCATGGTCGAGGCCGCCAGCGCCTTCTTGATGTCGTCCTTGGCACAGCCGACGATCGCACCGAACAGCAGCGTCACCGCGCCGACGAGGATCACGCCGAGCCGCGCGTCCGGCGCGAGGTCGAAGATCGGACCCGAGCGCGCGATCAGGTACACGCCAGCGGTGACCATGGTGGCCGCGTGGATGAGCGCCGACACCGGAGTCGGGCCCTCCATCGCGTCCCCGAGCCAGGACTGCAGCGGCACCTGTGCGGACTTGCCGCACGCGGCGAGCAGCAGCAGCAAGCCGATGGCGGTGAGCGTGCCCTCGCCTGCCTGCGGTGCGCCGGCGAACACGTCGGTGAAGTTGATCGACCCGAACGTCGAGAACATGACGAACATCGCGATCGCCAGCCCCATGTCACCGACCCGGTTGACCACGAACGCCTTCTTGGCCGCGGTCGCGGCGGTCGGCTTGTGGAACCAGAACCCGATCAGCAGGTAGGACGCCAGGCCGACGCCTTCCCAGCCGAGATAGAGCACCAGGTAGTTGTTCGCCAGCACCAGCAGCAACATCGCGGCCAGGAACAGGTTGAGGTAGCCGAAGAATCGGCGCCTGCCTGGATCGTGGCTCATGTAGCCGATGGAGTAGATGTGGATCAGCGAGCCGACGCCGGTGATCAGCAGCGCGAAACACGCGGACAGCTGGTCCAATTGGAGGCTGAAGTCGACTTGCAGCCCGGCCACCGGCACCCAGCTGAACAGGTCGGTGTGCACACCGCGCTGCGCGGTGTCGCGGCCGAGCATGTCGAAGAACGCGATACCGGCGACCACGAAGGACGCCAGCGCCATCAGACAGCCGAGCAGGTGTCCCCACTTGTCGCTGAAACGTCCGGTGAGCAGCAGGATTACGGCGCCTGCGAGGGGCAGGGCAGGCAGCAGCCAGAGCGTGGTAGCCGTATCCATGTCAGAACTTCAACAGGTTGGCGTCGTCGACCGAGGTCGAGCGGCGGGCGCGGAAGATGGTCATGATGATGGCAAGGCCGACAACGACTTCCGCTGCGGCGACCACCATGGTGAAGAACGCGAACACCTGACCGTCCAGGTTCGAGTGCAGCCTGGCGAAGGTGACGAACGCGAGGTTCACCGCGTTGAGCATCAGCTCGATGCACATGAACACCACGATGGCGTTGCGCCGCAACAACACACCTGCCGCGCCGATCGTGAACAGCAGGGCGGACAGGAACAGGTAGTTCTGGGGATTCACCGGTTGCCTTCCTCGTCGCTCTGGTTCTCGGTCGCGACCGAGGCGCGCGCGCTCTCGGTGCTGACGGAGATGACGGCCGCTTCCGCGAGCGCCCTGGTGCGGCGGTGCCGCAGGATGGTGCTGACCGAGAGTTCCTCGAAGGAGCCGTCGGGCAGCCTGGCCGGAATGTCGACCGCGTTGTGCCTGGCGTAGACGCCGGGGGTGGGCAGCGGGGTGGCCCGATGTCCCGCCTCCCGGAACCGGCGCACCGACATCTCCCGCTGGCCCATCTTCGGCCCGAACTGCTCGCGGTGTGCCAGCACCATCGCGCCGATGGTCGCGGTGATCAGCAGCGCGCCGGTGAGTTCGAAGGCCCACACGTAGCGCACGAAGATCAGCTCGGCGAGCTCGCCGATCACGTCGCGCCCGGCGAAGCCCTTGGCGGGGAAGGTGATCCCGGACTCCCTGATGCCGCGGGCGATGCCGCTGATCAGCAGCAGGCCGAAGCCGAGGCCGACCGCGGCGGCCGCGAGCTGCTGCCCGCGCAGGTTTTCCCGCAGCGATTCGGCCGAGTCGACGCCGACCAGCATGAGCACGAACAGGAACAGCATCATGACCGCGCCGGTGTAGACGACGATCTGCACCACACCGAGGAACAACGCGTCCTGCGCCATGTAGAACACGGCCAGGATGATCATGGTGGCGGCCAGGCAGATCGCGGAATGCACTGCCTTGCGGGAGAACACCATGCCGAGCGCGCCGATGGTGGCCAGCGGGGCCAATATCCAGAAGTTCACCGCCTCCGGGGTGGAGGTGCGGGTGAGTGGCTCTGCGGCAAGGACGAATTCGTTCACCGCGCCCCTCCTTCCACGCCCGCGGCGGCGGGCTGCTTCGGACTGTCGGTGTCGCCGTTGGCTTCTTGCAGCGCACCGAGCACGTTGCCCAGGTAGTAGTCGGCCTCGTCGGTGCCTGGCTGCATCGCGTGCGGCGGCGCGGTCATGCCCGGCTGTAGCGGGGCGAGCAGGCGGTCCTTCTCGTAGATGAGGTCGGCGCGGTTGTCGTCGGCCATCTCGTACTCGTTGGTCATGGTCAACGCGCGGGTCGGGCATGCCTCGATGCAGAGGCCGCAGCCGATGCACCGCAGGTAGTTGATCTGATAGACCTGCCCGTACCGCTCGCCCGGCGAAAAGCGTTCCGTCTCGGTGTTGTCCGCGCCTTCGACGAAGATCGCGTCGGCGGGGCACGCCCAGGCGCACAGCTCGCAGCCGATGCACTTCTCCAGTCCGTCCGGATACCGGTTGAGCTGATGGCGGCCGTGGTAGCGCGGCGCGGTCGGCACCTTCTCTTCCGGGTAGAACTCGGTGTTCGGCTTCTTGAACATGGTCGCCGCTGTGACCGCG
Organism: Nocardia altamirensis NBRC 108246; assembly: GCF_001612685.1. GTDB lineage: Bacteria > Actinomycetota > Actinomycetes > Mycobacteriales > Mycobacteriaceae > Nocardia > Nocardia altamirensis. Next base: position 161,680 of record NZ_BDAY01000011.1, on the reverse strand, counting down.
AAGCCGGCGAGCGGATCGAACAGACCCGACTTGGCAACGGGGCGCGGGGTTTCCGGCAGCGGCGGGGTCGGGAAGCCGAGGAACACCGCCGAACCCGACTGCGGTGCGCTCGGTTCCGGCTCGGCCGGTGCCGGGGCGCCGCCCCTGCGTCCGGCCCGCAGGAACATCCCGATCATCAACGCCGAGAGCAGCAGTCCGCCGACGACGAGGATCAGGGTCTGCACGTGGTAGCCCTCGGCCTCGAGCACGCGGGCCGCGCCGACGACCATGACCCACAGCAGCGAGGTCGGGATCAGCAGCTTCCAGCCGAGGTTCATGAACTGGTCGTAGCGCAGGCGCGGCAGCGTGCCGCGCAACCAGATGAACACGAACAGGAAGACCCAGACCTTGGCGGTGAACCAGAGCACCGGCCACCAGCCGCTGTTCGCGCCCTCCCAGATGCTCAACGGCCACGGCGCCCGCCAGCCGCCGAGGAACAGGGTGGTGGCGAGCGCGGAAACCGTTGCCATGTTGATGTATTCGGCCATCATGAACATGGCGAACTTCAGCGAGGAGTACTCGGTGTGGAAGCCGCCGACCAGCTCGCCTTCGGCCTCGGGCAGGTCGAACGGCGCCCGGTTGGTCTCGCCGACCATGGACACGCAGTAGATGAGGAACGAGGGCAGCAGCAGGAAGACGTACCAGGTGCCCTGCTGGGCGTCGACGATGCCCGAGGTCGCCATGGTGCCGCCGAGCAGGAACACGGTGGCGAAGCACAGCGCCATGGCGATCTCGTAGGAGATCACCTGTGCGGTCGAGCGCAGGCCGCCGAGCAGCGGGTAGGTGGAGCCCGACGACCAACCGGCCAGCACGATCCCGTACACGCCGATCGAGGTGATGGCCAGGATGTAGAGCACCGCCACCGGCATATCGGTGAGTTGCAGCGCGGTGTGGTGCCCGAAGATCGAGACCTCGGGACCGAAGGGGATCACCGCGAACGCCATCACCGACGGGATCAGCGAAATGATCGGCGCCAGAATGAAGATCGGCTTGTCGACGATGGTCGGAATGATGTCTTCCTTGAGCGCCATCTTTACGCCGTCGGCGATGCTCTGCAGCATGCCGTAGGGGCCGATCCGGTTCGGACCGATGCGCATCTGCATGCGCGCCACGATCTTTCGTTCCGCCACCACCGCGATCATCGGGGTGAGCAGCAGGAAGACGAAGATGGCAAGGGATTTCGCGAGCACGAGCCACAAGGGGTCGTGGCCGAACAGACTCAGATCACTCATGCCTGTGCTCCTTGGTCCTCGCATCGGCACGCCGCAGCGCCACGATGCCGCCGGGCTGGGTGGCCAACTGTTCGGCGATCGAGCTGCCCGGCGAATGCTGCGGCAGCCAGACCACTCGGTCGGGCAGGTCGGTGATCACCAGCGGCAGCGTGACGGTGCCGTGGTCGCTGGCGACGGTCACCAAATCGTTGGTGTCCGCGCCGATTTCGGCGGCGGTCGCGGGGGACAGCCGGGCGACCGGCGTCCTGGCGATGCCCGCCAGGTTGGGTTCGCCCTCCTGCATGCGGCCGAGGTCGAGCAGCATCCGCCAGCTGGCCAGCACCGCGGTGCCCGGACCCGCTTGGGTCAGCGGGTGCGGCCGATGCGCGGGCGCCGCGACCGGCGCGCCGTCCCATGCGCCGAGTTCGGCGAGTTCAGCGCGGGCCGCCGCGGTGTCGGGCAGGCCGAGGCGCACCTTCATCTCGTCGGCGATCGCTTGCAGCACGCGCTGATCCGACAGCGGCGCGGACTGGCGGCGGACCATGTCGTCGCCGAGCGCGGCGTCGAACGGGCGCGGCCTGCCCTCCCAGGTGCGGAAGGTGCCGGACTTCTCCATCGCCGTGGCGACCGGGAAGACGACGTCGGCGCGGTCGGTGACCGCGCTGTGCCGCTGTTCCAGGCTGACGACGAAGCGGGCAGCGTCGATGGCGGCGAGTGCGCCGTTCGGGTCGGGCAGGTCGGTGACGTCGACACCGCCGATCACCAGAGCGCCGAGTCCTGGCGCGGCATCCAGGATGGCCGCGGTGTCCCGACCCGGGGTGGCAGGCAAGTCCGGCACGTTCCAGACACTGCGAACCTGTTGGCGGGCAGAGGGATCCGCGACCGGCCTGCCGCCGGGCAGCAGGCCGGGCAGTGCGCCGGCCTCGACCGCACCGCGTTCACCGGCGCGGCGCGGGACCCACGCCAGGGCAGCACCGGTCTCGTCGGCCAGTCGGACCGCGGCGGACATGGCACCGGGGATGCCAGCCATCCGCTCGCCGACCATGATCACCGCACCCGGCTCGCGCAGCAGTCGCCCGACATCGGCGATCTGGGTGGGATCGGCTCCCGGCGTAGCGGTTTCGCCGTTCCGGATGGCGTCGAGCAGGTGCGGCTCGGCACCGGGCATGGCCTGCATCAGCTTGCCGGACATCCGGTCGAGCCCGCGGGTGGCATAGGGCGCCAGCGAGTAGATCGGCAGACGCCGCTTGCGTGCGGACTTACGCAGCCGCAGGTAGACGATCGGCGACTCTTCCTCGGGTTCGAACCCGACGAGCAGCACGATCGGCGCGCTCTCCATGCTGTCGTAGCTGACCGTCATGCCCTGGCCCGCAACGCGGGCGGCGAGGAAGTCGGCCTCCTCGGCCGAGTGCGCCCTGGCCCGGAAGTCGACGTCGTTGGTGCCCAACGCGATTCGGGCGAACTTGGCGTAGGTGTAGGCGTCCTCTTCGGTGACCCGGCCGCCGACCAGCACGCCGGCGCTGCCGAACGCTGCGGCCAGGCCCTCGGCCGCGGCGGCGAGCGCCTCGGACCAGGAGGCGGGCGCCAGATTGCCGTCCCATCCGCGAACCAGCGGCGTGGTGAGGCGATCGCGTTCGGTCGCGTAGGCGAACGCCCAGCGGCCCTTGTCACAGTTCCATTCCTCGTTGACCTGCGGGTCGTCGCCTGCCAGCCGACGAAGCACCTTGCCGCGGCGGTGATCGGTGCGCTGAGCGCAGCCGGAGGCGCAGTGCTCGCACACATTCGGGCTCGACACCAGGTCGAACGGCCTGGCCCGGAACCGGTAGCTGGTGCCGGTGAGCGCGCCGACCGGGCAGATCTGCACGGTGTTGCCGGAGAAGTAGGAATCCAGCGGTTCGGCCTGCGCGGTGCCGACCTGTTGCAGCGCACCGCGTTCCAGCAGTTCGATGAACGGGTCACCGGCGACCTGCTGTGAGAAACGGGTACAGCGGGCGCACAGCACGCAGCGTTCCCGGTCGAGCAGCACCGCGGACGAGAGCGGAATCGGCTTGGGGTAGGTGCGCTTTTCGCCTTCGAAGCGGGTTTCGGCGCGGCCGGTGGACATCGCCTGGTTCTGCAGCGGGCATTCGCCGCCCTTGTCGCAGACGGGGCAGTCGAGCGGGTGGTTGATGAGCAGCAGCTCCATCACACCCTCTTGCGCCTTGTCGGCCACCGGCGAAGTGAGCTGGGTGCGCACCACCATGCCGTCGGTGACGGTCATGGTGCAGGACGCGACCGGCTTGCGCTGGCCTTCGACCTCGACGATGCACTGGCGGCAGGCGCCGACCGGATCGAGCAGCGGGTGGTCGCAGAACCGCGGGATCTGGATGCCGATGAGTTCGGCGGCCCGGATCACCAAAGTGCCTGCGGGAACACTGATTGTGGTGTCATCGATCGTGACGGACACCAGATCCGCGGGGACAACTCCGCTGGCATTCGCGTTCACGGTGCTTGTCATCGCGCTCCTTCCATGGCCCATGCCGTCGACCGCGCCGGATCGAACGGACAACCGCCGCGCTCGAAGTGGGCGAGGTACTCGTCGCGGAAGTACTGCAGCGAGGAGATGATCGGGCTGGCCGCGCCGTCGCCGAGGGCGCAGAACGACTTGCCGTTGATCGTGTCGCTGATATCGAGCAGCTTGTCCAGATCGGCCGCGGTCCCTTGGCCCGCCTCGATGCGTTCGAGCAGCTGCACGAGCCAGTACGTGCCTTCACGGCACGGTGTGCACTTACCGCAGGATTCGTGGGCGTAGAACTCGGTCCAGCGCAGGACAGCGCGCACCACGCAGGTGGTGTCGTCGAAGATCTGTAATGCCTTGGTGCCCAACATGGATCCGGCCGCCGCGACACCCTCGTAGTCGAGCGGAACGTCGAGGTGCTCGTTGGTGAACAGCGGAGTCGACGAACCGCCGGGGGTCCAGAACTTCACCGTGTGCCCGGTGCGGACACCGCCTGCGTAGTCGAGCAGCTCACGCAGCGTGATGCCGAGCGGCGCCTCGTACTGCCCCGGCCGGTTCACGTGCCCCGACAGTGAGTACAGGGTGAAGCCCGGCGACTTCTCGGTGCCCATCGAACGGAACCACGCGGTGCCGTTGAGGATGATCGGCGGCACGCTGGCAATGGATTCCACGTTGTTCACCACGGTCGGGCAGGCGTAGAGCCCGGCGACGGCGGGGAACGGCGGGCGCAGGCGCGGCTGGCCGCGGCGGCCCTCGAGCGAATCCAGCAGGGCGGTTTCCTCGCCGCAGATGTAGGCGCCCGCTCCGGCGTGCACGATGAGTTCGAGGTCGTAGCCGGAGTTGAGGATGTTGCGGCCGAGGAACCCGGCCTCGTAGGCCTGGGCGACGGCAGCTTGCAGCCTGCGCAGCACCGGCACGACTTCACCGCGCACATAGATGAACGCGTGCGCCGCACGGATCGCATAGGACGCGATGATGACGCCCTCGATCAGCGCGTGCGGGCTCGACAGCATCAGCGGAATGTCTTTGCAGGTACCGGGTTCCGACTCGTCGGCGTTGACCACCAGATAGTGCGGCTTGGTGACGCCGTCGGGTCCGGGCCCCTGCGGGATGAAGCTCCACTTCATGCCGGTCGGGAAGCCCGCGCCGCCGCGGCCGCGCAGGCCTGCGTCCTTGACGGTCTGGATGACGTTGTCCGGCTCCATCCGCAGTGCCTTGCGCAGCGCCTGGTAGCCGTCGTGGCGGCGGTAGGTGTCCATCGTCCACGACTGCGGGTCGTCCCAGTACTTGGTGAGTACGGGCGTCAGAGTCACCGGGTGCCCTCCGAATCCTGTTGTGCCCCAGGAGCATGCAGATTCTGCTCGCGGGCGGCCTCGAGTCCGGCCAAGGTCGCCTTGCCTGCCGGGCCGTCGAGGACGCCGGGCCGCTCGTCGGGGAAGCCGGCCAGGATGCGGGCGGTCTCCTTGAACGTGCACAGCGGCGCGCCACGGGTCGGCGTCACCTGCTGCCCTGCGCGCAGCGAATCCACCAGTGCCTGAGCCGATTCCGGGGTCTGGTTGTCGAAGAACTCCCAGTTGACCATGATCACCGGCGCGAAATCGCAGGCCGCGTTGCACTCGACGTGCTCGAGGGTGATCTTGCCGTCCGCGGTGGTTTCGCCGTGATGCAGGCCGAGATGCTGTTCGAGCTTGGCGAGGATGGCGTCGCCACCCATCACCGCGCACAGCGTGTTCGTGCAGACGCCGACGTGGTACTCGCCGGTCGGCGTACGCCGGTACATCGAGTAAAAGGTCGCCACCGCAGTGACTTCCGCGCCGGTCAGGCCGAGCTGGTCGGCACAGAAGTCGATGCCGGTCCCGGTGACGCACCCCTCCTCGGCCTGCACCAGGTGCAGCAGCGGCAGCAGCGCCGACCGCGGTTCCGGGTAGCGCGCGATGATCTCCTTGGCATCCAGCTCCAGCCGCTCACGAATGAACGGCTGAAACGGCTGCGGCCTGGTGCTGAGCTTCAACATGATTTCTGGCCCACCCGTCACCCGGCCACCACCCCTCATCGAATCGCTACGCGATGCTTCTTTCATCGGTCCACTCCACCCATCACGGGGTCGATGCTGGCGACGGCCGCGATGACGTCGGCGACCATGCCGCCCTCGCAAGTCGCCGCCACCGCTTGCAAATTGGTGAACGAGGGGTCGCGGTAGTGCACCCGGTAGGGCCGGGTGCCACCGTCGCTGACCATGTGCACACCGAGCTCGCCGCGCGGCGATTCGACAGCGGTGTACACCTGGCCCGCGGGCACCCTGATGCCTTCGGTGACGAGCTTGAAGTGATGGATCAGCCCCTCCATGGACTTGCCCATGATCTTGCCGATGTGCTTGGGGGAGTTGCCGAGTCCGTCCGGGCCGAGCTGCAGATCGGCGGGCCAGGCGATCTTCTTGTCGTCGACCATCACCGGGCCGGGGCGCAGCTTGTCCAGGCACTGCTCGACGATCTTGAGCGACTCCTTCATCTCGTCCACCCGAATCACGTAGCGGCCGTAGCAGTCACAGCCCGTGGTGGTGGGGATGTCGAATTCGTAGTTCTCGTAACCGCAGTACGGCTGGGACTTGCGCAGGTCGTGCGGCAGGCCGGTGGCCCGGAGCACCGGGCCGGTGATCCCGAGTGCCATGCAGCCCTGCAGGTTCAGGTAGCCGATGTCCTGCGTGCGCGCCTTCCAGATGGGATTGGAGGTGAGCAGCTGCTCCATGTCGTGCAGCCGCTTCGGCATCAAGGCAAGCAGCTCACGGACTTTGGTGACGCCGTCGTCGGGCAGGTCCTGCGCGAGCCCGCCGGGCCGGATGTAGGCGTGGTTCATCCGCAGACCGGTGATGGTCTCGAACACGTCGAGGATCAGTTCGCGTTCCCGGAAGCCGAACAGCATCGGGGTGAGCGCGCCGAGCTCCATGCCGCCGGTGGCCAGCGCGACCAGGTGCGAGGAGATGCGGTTGAGCTCCATGAGCATCACCCGAATGATGTTGACGCGCTCCGGGATTGCCTCGGTGATGTCAAGGAGCTTCTCCACTGCGAGGCAGTACGCCGTCTCGTTGAAGAACGGTGAGAGGTAGTCCATCCTGGTGACGAAGGTGACGCCCTGGGTCCAGTTGCGGAACTCGAGGTTCTTCTCGATTCCGGTGTGCAGGTAGCCGATTCCGCAGCGCGCCTCGGTGACCGTCTCGCCTTCGATCTCCAGGATCAGCCGCAGCACGCCGTGCGTGGACGGGTGCTGCGGTCCCATGTTGACGACGATGCGTTCCTCGCCAGCGCCACGCAGGGCGTCGGCGACCTCTTCCCAGTCCTGTCCTGCGACGGTGACAACGTTCGGTTCCGGCGCGGTGTCGGTGACATCGCCCCGAATGTCGGTGTTGTGCCCACCCGTCACCCGGCCACCACCCCTCACGGAATCGCTTCGCGATGCAGTCATTAGTTGTAGGCCCTCCGCTCGTCGGGCGGGGGTATCCGCGCGCCCTTGTACTCGACCGGGATCCCGCCGAGCGGGTAGTCCTTGCGCTGGGGGTGACCGCGCCAGTCATCGGGCATCAGGATGCGAGTGAGCGAGGGGTGCCCGTCGAAGATGATGCCGAAGAAGTCGTAGGTTTCCCGCTCGTGCCAGTCGGTGGTCGGATACACGTCGTACAGCGACGGGATGTGCGGGTCGGCATCCGGCGCGGACACCTCCATGCGCAGCCTGCGGTTGTGCGTGATGGACATGAGCGGATACACCGCGTGCAGTTCGCGGCCCGCGTCCTCCAGGTAGTGCACGCCGCTGACGCCGAGGCAGAGCTCGAAACGTAATGCGGGATCGTCACGTAACGCTTGGGCGACGGTCACCAGATGTTCCCGGTGCACGTGCAGGGTCAGCTCGCCGCGGAAGACGACGATCTTCTCCAGTGCGGTCTCGAGCCGGGTGCCGACGGCGCCGAGTGCGGTGCGCAGTGCGTCGACGAGCTCGTCGAAGTAGCCGCCGTAGGGTGCTGGCGTGCTGCCGGGCAGGCTGACCGGGCGGACCAGGCCGCCGTAGCCGGAGGTGTCACCGGAGCCGGTGACACCGAACATGCCGTGGCGCACGCCGATCACCTCGGCGCCCGCGCCCGACTGGTCCTCCGGCAGTGTGCCTTCCGGGCCAGCGGTGGCGGCCGCGTCGATCTCGTCGTGCGCGGTCACGGTCGTGTCATCGCTCGAATCGAAGGTCATTTCAGCAGACCCTCCATCCGGATGGTCGGCGTCGAGGCGAGCGCGGCCGCTTCGGCAGCGCGCACGGCTTCTTCACGGTTGACGCCGAGTGGCATCTCCTGAATCTTTGCGTGCAGTGTCAAAATCGCGTTCAACAGCATCTCCGGCCGCGGCGGGCAGCCGGGAAGGTAGATGTCGACCGGCACCACGTGGTCGACGCCCTGCACGATGGCGTAGTTGTTGAACATGCCGCCCGATGAGGCGCACACGCCCATGGCGAGCACCCATTTCGGTTCGGTCATCTGGTCGTAGACCTGCCGCAGCACCGGGGCCATCTTGTTGCTGACCCGGCCCGCGACGATCATCAGATCGGCCTGCCGCGGCGAGGCGCGGAATGCCTCCATGCCGAAGCGGGCGATATCGAAACGGCCTGCGCCCGTTGCCATCATCTCGATGGCGCAGCACGCCAGACCGAAGGTGGCTGGCCACAGTGAGCCCTTACGCAGATAACCGGCGAAATCTTCGACCGTGCTCAGCAGAAAACCGCTGGGCAGTTTTTCCTCGAGACCCATATCCGACTAACCTTCACTTCCACTCGTTGCGGCCGTCACTCCCAACTCAGGCCCCCACGCCGCCATTCGTAGGCGTAGGCGACCGAGACGTTGAAGATGAACAGCGCCATCGCGGCGAGACCGAACAGACCGAGCGCATCGAAGTGGACTGCCCACGGGTAGAGGAACACGATCTCGATGTCGAAGATGATGAACAGCATGGCGGTGAGGTAGTACTTCACCGGAAAGCGTTGGCCCGTCACGTTTCCCGGGCCGCCCGCGATGGCATGCGGTGTCGGCTCGATACCGCACTCGTATGCCTCGAGCTTGGCCCGGTTGTACCGTTTGGGGCCGACGAGAGCCGCCATGATGATGGTGAACACCGCGAACGCCGCAGCGACCGCACCTAAAACCAGAGTTGGCATCTCGATATTCACGACTGCACTTCCCCTCCTTGCGCGCTGGAGCCTGCGGGTGGGTCGTCCGTTGCCGGACGGCAGCTTCCGAGGCGGGCTGACGTCGTTGTCCGCCTCGGCCAGACACGCCTCATGGCCTGCGCTCTAGGCGGGGAATTGGCTGTGCCCGCACTGTGAGCTAGGGCACAGCCTACAACTGATCGCTCTGAGTGCTACGCGATTGACTGCTGCGTTTGATCTAATTCGTGACTTCGATTCATGACTGAAACGGGGGTAATCCCGCGTGTTGTCACGTGACGTTGGTTGACCGGCCAGTCGGTTACCCGAAAGTGTCGCTGGTACCGACGTTTTCGGCATCGCGCGCAAACCTGCCACGGGTCGCCGACGGCGACATCGCCGCAACGCCGGTAGCAGTACCGAACGCAGCGTGCCCGCCGGATTCCTGTTGGATCCGACGGGCACGGCTTGGAGGCGACTGATTAATACACAGTCTGCATGAATGGGGGTGGGTCAGGCTGCTGAACGATTGCGCAGCACTCCGACGACCGCCTCGGTGAGACGGATCGGATCGATCGGATGCGAGACCGCGGCCTCGGCCCGCGACCACTTGGCGAGCCAGGCGTCGTCCGGGCGTCCGGTGAGCACGAGCACCGGTGGGCAATGGTCGATCTCGTCCTTGAGTTGCTTGGCGATGCCGAGCCCGCCCGTCGGCGCTGACTCACCGTCGAGGATGGCGAGGTCGATGCCGCCGGCGTCCATCTGCTCGATCACCACGGGGCCGGTGGCCACTTCGAGGTAGTCGAAAGCCGGTAGTTCGGGGTGCGGGTGTTTGCCAAGTGCCAGCATCACCTGGCGCCTGGTATCGGCGTCGTTGCTGTACACGAGGACCCGCAGAGGGGTGGAACGGATCGCGTCGGCCACGATCGAATGCTACGTCGGCGATGCGGGTGCGCGTGGCATCTTCCGCCACATCCCCTGCGCGCGTCGCGGTCGGGGCTGGTCGCTGCGCTTCCGGGCGCTGCGCAACGGCAGTCGGCATCCGAACCCTGTCGGGTTCGAGGCAGGCGTCCGGAGTGTCCGACCGCGCGTCACCAGCGATGTGCCGCTGCACCAAGGTGATCACAAGTAATCGGAAAGAATCTGCCGGTAGAGTGCGGAAAATGCGGGGAGATCTGACCCAGGTCCTCGTCGAAACCGACGTGTGGACCGATGAAATGCTCGACCGGGCCGGAATTCCGGTGATAGATGTGCCGTTCGTGACGATCGGCAGTGGGATAGGTTCGTTCGTCACCTATGACACGCTCCGAATCTTCGGAGTGCCCGCAGCGTCGATGGCGGTGCTGGGTCCACAGGAATACCCGTGGGCGTCCTACGAATATCTGACGCGGGTGTCGCAGATTCCGCGCGGCGAACGACTGCGCAGTGACTCGGCTTCCGAACCGGACAACATGTGGGGCTTCCCGTCGTACGCGGTGCGGGAAGCCATCGCGGACAAGACGATCAAGCCGCTGTGGAACGTGCTCGTCGAGCCGATCTTCGCGAACTATTACACGCCGAAAGCCGGGCAGGCGTTCGTCGGGATGGAACGCGAGTTCCGTCGCATCGGGTATGCGAGCTCGTTGCATCGCGGGCAGGTTCGCATGGTGCGCAAGCGCCACGGCGGTGGGTATTTCACGATTCTCACCCCGCCTGCCGGGTCGACGCCGACCAAGCGGCTGGCGTTCCGCAGCATGTATGTGCATGTGGCCGTGGGCTATCCAGGGCTGAAGCTGCTGCCGGACCTGCAGGAATACCGGGAAGCGCATCGCGATCCGACGCGGGTGGTCAACGCGTACGAGCCGCACGAGCACGTCTATCAGGCGTTGCAGCGCAGGCCGGGGACGGTCCTGATCCGCGGCAGCGGGATCGTCGCGAGCCGGGTGTTGCAGCGGCTCATCGACGATCGGGATCGGTTGCAGTTGAACACGCAGATCCTGCATTTGTTCCGCACCTACGTGGCCAAGGCGCACGGCAAGAATATGTTCAACCGGCGCAAGGGCGCCGACGGGTGGGCGTATCAGGGATTCAACTATCCGAAGTCGGTGTGGGGCGGGCAACTCAAGCAGAAGATGCGCACGCTGCAAGGAGAGCAGCGGGCGGAGGCGTACAAGGAGATCTCGGGGACCAATACGCCGATCCGGTACGGGTGGCAGGAACAGTTGCGCCGCGGGCGTAAACAAGGCTGGTACCAGGTGATGGCGGGCACCATGCGCGCGCCGCGGCCCGCCGAAGGACGGCAAGGTGTTGTCGCGACGATCATTCCGGACACCTCGGCGCCGTTGCCGACTCCGCCGCCGACCCAGCCGTTCGACACGACAGTCGACTACATCATCGACTGCACCGGGCTCGAAGCCGACATCCGCGAGCACCGGTTGCTCGCCGATCTGCTCGATCACGCTGGTGCCGGGCGCAATCCGGTGGGACGGCTCGACGTGGACACGACATTCGAGCTGATCGGCACCCGAAGTGGCACCGGACGCATCTATGCATCCGGTAGCGCGACCTTGGGTGGACCGTTCGTCGGGGTCGACACCTTCCTCGGTTTGCAGATCGCCGCGCAGGAGATCGCGGACGATCTTGCGGCGCTGGGGTTCTGCCGCAGGATGGGTCCGTTGCGCTCGACAAGCCAGTGGTGGTCATGGGTTACGAACAAGAAGATCTGAGCTGATGCTTCCTACCTTGAACGGGCGAATCCAGACCCGTGTGCTCGCGCTCGGCGTGATCGGCTGCTTTGTCGCACTGATCATCACGCCGTTCCTCCCGACCGGATCGCTGAGTCTCGGCCAGGCCTATCGGGTCACATTGTCGATCCTGCTGGCCACCGTTCTGGTCGGCGTGCTGTGGGAGTTGCTCTACCATTTTCTACAACAGTTTCGCTGGGAAAAGGACTGGCCAACCCTGTTCGGTCTGCTCACCATGGTCAACGAGGGGGCGCTCATGTGGGTGCTCGTGCGCACGACGACCATTGTGCTGCCCGAGACGCTGCGTCCGTCGCTGACCGCGTTTCTCATTCAGTTCATCCTCACCTGGATCGTGTTCTGGCTCATCGTGAACGGGCCGATGCGGGTGGTGTTTCATCGGTGGCGTTTTCAAGGTGGCAGGTTCTTGTGAGCAGACAGATCGAAGTACTGGCCGGACGGCACCTGGTTGCCGGATCCGGCGGTGTGATCGTGGTGGTCGCGCATCGGCTCGAGACCGCGGTGACGGCGGATTCGATCGCGGCGCGCACGATGACGGCGTTGCTGGACATCGTGGGGCAGGCGGCGTCCAACGAGCCGCGGCGCAGCGGGCGGACGGTGGCGCGGTTGGCCACCAACTGGTTGATGGGGTTGGCGAACGGGGACGAGGACGCGGTCGAGTTCGGGGTGATCACGCCGGGGGACAGTGGGATCGCGGTGTTCCTGCACGGTGGGGTGTCGGCGGTGCTTGCGGGGGCGGAGCGGTCGCAGGTGTTGCGGGGGCGGGAGGCGGGGTTCACCGTTGATCGGGTGGTGATGCCCGGGCCGGAGGTCGGGGCCGGGTTGTTCGTCGACGAGGTGGGGCGCGAGGTGGAAACGTTGCCCGCGCGTGGGGTTTTCGGGTTGGGGGATGGGACGGTGCCAGGGGCCGGGGCGGTGTTGTGGTTCGCGGGGGCTGACGTTTCGCCGGTCGAATCGCCGGTCGCGGAGTCGCAGCCTGCGTCGGAGCCTGCGCTGGATCTGCGCAAGAGTGATGAATCGTCTTATGCGGCAACGATGCTCGACGCAGGGTCGGGGAGTGCGCCGGTGGTGTCGCGACCGGAGCCCGCCGAGGTGCCTGTCGCGTCACCTGTTTCGGGGCCGAGGCCGGTCGTGGATGTGCCCCCGGCGCGCGTCGTCGTGTCGAAGACATCGGCTGAGAGTGCTGCGGAAGACGTTCCGGCACGCAGTCCGAGCGTGACGCCTGCCGAAAGCATGCCGCACGCGAGCGCAGCGCCGCCGCACGGGCCTGCTGCGGGTTCGCCGCGCCCGACTCCCGCATCGCATACCGGACCGCAGCCGCAGGAAACGCCGTATCCCGGCACCGAACAACCCTCGGACCGTCCCAGCGATTCCGGCCCGCTGGCCAGCGTGCACGAATTCGCGCCGGACCACGACTATCGGCCACCCGCCGACGAAGCCCGCACGCCTGTCGATCTGGATGAAACCAGGATCGCCTCGGCGCTGACCTCCCGCATCCTCGACACCGACCCGCCCGAGCCAGGCCCGGGCGTGGTGATCAAGGGATTCAAGTGCGCCCGTGACCATCTCAACGATCCGCGAGTCTCCTTCTGCGCGGTCTGCGGTATCCGCATGGACCAGCTCACCTGTGTCCTCACCGACGGTGTCCGCCCACCGCTCGGGGTGCTGCTGCTGGACGACGGCACCTCCTTCGTCCTCGACAACGACTGTGTCCTCGGCCGCGAACCCGAACATGCCGAAGCGGTCGTCTCGCGCGGCGCCCGGCCCGTCCGTCTCGAAGACCGATCCGGTGGCATGTCGCGCGCCCATGCCGAAATCCGGCTCATCGATTGGGATGTCACGGTCGTCGACGGCGGGTCCACCAACGGCACCCATGTCCGCCAACCCGCCCATCAGGACTGGACCCGCGCGATCCCGGGCCACCCCGTCAAACTGACCCCCGGCGCGCAGGTTCAACTGGGCAGTCGCGTCGTCACGTTCGACTCTCAACACGGTCAGCTGTAAATTCTCTCGGGTCTACTACGCTCGGTCGCATGACAGCGATCACGCGTTTCGGCGCCGGTCGCCGAGGTGCGTGGGCGGCTCTGCTCGCGGGCGTGAGCGTCCTCGGTGTGCTGGAAGTGGGCGTCCTCCACCTGGTGGTCGGCGCCTACGCGCCACCGCTCGCCGCCCTGGCCGTCGATCTCGTCTTCGGAATACCTACCGCTGCACTGCTTGTCGCGATGGCGTCGCCCCTCTGGAGTTCCCATCGGTTGGACCGGGAACGGCTGCGGCTGCGGTTCGGCTGGCTCGCCGGCATCGATATCCCGCTGCGCGTCATCCGCGACACCGCCACCTATCACCCGACTGCGCGTCAACCCGCCCAAACCGGTCTGGATTTCGACGCCGACTCGGCGACCCTATTGCTCGTTCGCTCTTCGGCTTCCGCGCTCGTCCACATCGACCTCACCGAGGAAGTCCCCGCCCGCACCCAGGGCTGGCGTCGAGTCGTCGCCCGCGCGATCATCGTCAGCGTCGACGACGCCGACGCATTCCGCGCGGCCGTCGACCGAGCGCGAAGCGACTAGACGAGAACCGGAATGCTGCTGTCAACGCACCACGCACGCGCTGCCGAGGTTGACGCCGGTGCCCACTTCGATTACCGCCCATTGTGATCCGTTGTAGGACCATGCCTGCACGTAGTGCGTGCCCGTCGCGGTTGGCGTCCAGGTCGAGGTGCCGGTACCGGTAGCACCCAGCGAGAACTGTGGCGTGCCGAAGGTGGCGGCGTTGCTGTCGTAGAGCCACACGTATTCGTTCGCGCTGCCGGTGACCGTGACGGTGTACGCGCAGGTGGTCCCGTGTTTGCCGCCGCCGAGATCGATGCTGCTCGCAGAGGACACCGTCACGCTGGTGACGTAGGCCGAAGCATCTGGCGCGGTCCACAGCAGCGCCGCCAGCGCAGCCAGAGCGAAACCGGTGACGGCTGATTTCCGGACCATGTCGATCATCTCCCCGAGGAACGGACGAATGCGTCGTTAGCGCCGCACACTGTCAGTGTCGGCGCAGCAGAAAGGCGACACGCGAGTATCGGCCTACTTTCTCCGAAATCGATGACCTACCAATCGGTTTCCGTCGCCCGCGTCAGCCCGATGACCGGCTGCAATGCGAGTTCGGTTGCCGCCCATGAGGAGGGCGACCTACCGAGCGTCCGTTGCGGGAGGATCGGCGAAGACTTGCAACGGAAATCGCGGTGCGAGTTCTTCGGCCAGAAAGGCGATTCGACGGTCACCGTCCGTCAGCGCAGCACGGGCGACGTCGGTCCAGTCTGGTCGATTGAGCAGGGACAGGAAGGCATCTCGGATTCGCTCGCGCCGACCGATCACCCAATTCGCGTGTTCACTCTCCGCCTGATCTACGTAGCTCGCCAGCATCGCGGCGAGGTAGTACCGCTCCACTGTCGGTGCCAGTCGGCCGACCTGCTCGGCATACGCCTCGAGCACCGCCCCGGCGGGGGGATAGGACCCGAGCGTCTGTCCCATGCCCTTGCTGTCCGTCATGAGCAACAGCACGCTGCCGGTGTGGTCGATCAGCTCGTCGTCCGGGTCGGACTCGGTCAATGCGGTGTGCAGGTAGGTGGCGGTGGCGATCTTGCCTGCGATGTACCGGTCGAGATAGTCACCGCCGAGGCCATGGCGCAGCAACCAAGAGCGCTCCGCTGCACTGGGCGACCTGCACAGGGATTCGATGACATAGACCCGATCCCAGCCTGTCACCCGAGCGGCCAGCCACAGCTGTGCTGCGGACCCGCCGAGCCGCCGATCGAGGGCGTGCGTGGCGAGTGCGCCGAAATTGTCCAGCAGCCCGATCGTTCGGATCAGCGACATGTCCTTCCTCTTGAAGCTGGTGGCCAGCAAGGCAAGTCCGATGCGGACCGCGCACCGATCACTCGCGTTCCGCACGAGCCACCGGCCGGTCCTCCTGACCCGCACCGGATCGGCTCGACCTGCGGCAGCCTCGATGTGTACGTTGTGATGGATCGGCACATATACGTCGTGAAACGCCTCGGCCAACTCGCTGGGGTCCGCCGTCGGTCTGGCGAAATGGGTGTCGAGCACGGCGGCGGCCGCGGCGCCCGCGCGGGGCCCGTGCTCCGGCATCGTCATGCCCCGACCCGCGGGATGTCGCTCGTCGTCGGGGAACGGACAACCGCCGTCCGGAAGTGGCGAGCCGGGATTCGCGCGGCGTAGCCGAAGGGCATGGTCGAACAGGGCAATCCGGGATCCGAGCGCTTCTCGCTCGGGTGTCTCGCTCATCGGCGGACGACGGACTCGATTCTTTCGATCATGAATCTCATCCTGCCATCACCACCGCCAGTGGGAACAACCATCTTTCGTCGCCGCGCTCGCTGGGATCGATCGCCGCCAACCCCGACAAGCGATCGATCCGGTACACGCACGAGTGGCGATCGGTGGGTTGGCCACCGATCGCCGGTCGTGCTCAGCGGTGTGTCATCGCGAGAGCGTGTTGCGCAGGTCGGTGAGGGTGGCGCGGCGTTCGTAGGCGATCCAGGCGAAGATCACCGCGAGTACCAGCGGGAAGATTCCCATCGCGGGCTTGTCGGCGATGAAGGCCTGGGTGGCTGCGGCGAGCACGGTCAGGACCGACAGTCCTGCTGCGGCCAGGGCGCTGAGTCGTGGCACCATCAGCCCGATGCCGCCTGCGACCTCGACGACGCCGATGAAGATGAGCAGCCCGAGGGGGATGGTCAGGTTTTCGGGGGCGTTGTCCATCAAGGTGTTCGGGATGACGAGCTTGGGTCCGCCGGAGGCGATGACGAAGAACAGGCCGAGCACGATCTGCAGGGTCCACAGGACGCGGTTGCGGATCTTGCCAGGGCGGTAGGCGGCGTCGTCGGCGAAGTGGGCGGTGGGGTTGGCGGTGGTCATTGCTGGTCCTTCTGGTCGGTCGCGCCGGGTTGGTAGCGCGTTCACCAGATAGGACGGAGCACCGTCACAGAACTCATCGCTGCCCGCAAAGTTTTTCCGAACCTCCGGGGCTCGAGATTCACCGCGGGCGCGAGAGTTCCGACGAACCGCCAGGGGGTCGGAGAAATTCCATGGACATCATTTCGAGGGCTCGCGCATGCTGTCGTCCGTGGGGAAGATGGATGTTGTTGCGGCCAGGGTCGCCGCGGGCGGTCTCGTGGAGTTCCGGTCGACGGGCTCCTCCATGGTACCGCTGATCCACAGCCGAGACTTGGTTACCGTCGCGCCGGTGGATCCGACGAAACTCGAGGTCGGCGATATCGTCCTGGCGAAAGTCGCGGGAACCGTCTACCTCCATCTGATCTCGGCGCTGGACGTCTCCCGAGGACGAGTGCAGATCAGCAACAACCGGGGCCGAGTCAACGGCTGGACCAACCACGACAGAGTCTTCGGAATCTGCCTCGCCGTCGAGGGCGTATCGCGACCCGGCGCGAAGAAGAAAGTTCGGCAATCGCCGCCTCGAAGTGGCGATGCCGGTGCAGATTTGCCGAATTCGGAGTCTTGATCGCGCCACCGCGTTTGTGGTGTCGCACAATCGCTTGTCAGCGCGCCGCAGGTCGGTCGGGTTTCGTTGGGGTGCTTGGTGTGTCGAGTGTGCGAACAGTGGCCGAAAACGGCCGAACTACACCATGCGAGTCGTACCGTTTTCACTCGACAGATCAGCGCTCCGGGGGACGAGGAGGCTACTCGTGCAAGCATCAGTGGGTGACCGACTACTCCTGCGCGGTCACATTGCCGGCCAACAGGATCGACAGGCTGAAGTCATCGAGGTGTTCGGCCCCAACGGCACGCCACCCTATCGGGTGCGGTTCGAGGACGGCCACGACACCCTCATGTCGCCAGGGCCGGACACGCTCGTGCACCATTTCCCGACCGCGGGCGAAAGCGCCGGTGCGATTCCCTGAATGACGGCTTCGTTGCCTGCGGCCCCTGATCTCGACCCGAGACGGACCCATTCGCCCGTCTCGGGTATTCGGGTGAAATCAGTTGGCGGGCTTGCCGAACCAGCGGGCGAGGTGGTCGTTCAGGTCGTGCTGGTGCTCGCCGATCCAGGCTACGTGGCCGTCGGGTCGTAGCAGGACGGCCGGAACATCCAGTGCCGCAGTCGGATCCGCGATGTGATCGACCCGATCCGACCAGCCGTCGGCGGTGAGGCGTTCGGTGCGGTCGAGGACGAGGCCGCGGCCGCGACGCAGCCGGTCGTAGAGGCTGCCCTGTTTCAGGTCGATGTCGGGCAGGCGGCGGCCGAGCAGGTCGGGGCCTGCACCGAAGTCGTAGCGGATGCCGATCGCGGTGATCTTCTCGATCAGGTAGCGGTTCACCTCGTTGAAGTCCATCAGTTCGGTGAGCAGCCTGCGCACGGCCTGCGGGCCGGGTTCGGTGGACTGCAATTCCATCTGCGCGCGGGTGTTGTCCAGTACGTCAGCGGCGACCGGATGGCGTTCGGCGTGGTAGGTGTCCAGCAAGGTGTCCGGTGCCCAGCCGCGGATCTGCGCGGCCAGCTTCCAGCCGAGATTGACTGCGTCCTGAACGCCGAGATTCAGGCCCTGACCGCCGGTGGGCGGATGGATGTGCGCCGCATCGCCTGCCAGCAGCACCCGTCCGACCCGATAGTGCTCGACCAGCCGGGTGGCGTCGCCGAAGCGGGACAGCCAGCGCGGGGAATGCACGCCGAAATCGGTTCCTGCGACGGCGCGCAACCCTTGTTTGAAGTCGTCGAGGTCGGGTGGTTCCGCACCTGCTCCCGCGGCAGGGACGACGACACGGTAGACCTCTGCGCCGAAGGGCGCGAGACTGAATACCTTGTTGGTCTCGCGTATTTCGGCGACTTTGGCGGCGATTTCCGCCTGCGGCACACCCACTTTCAGCTCACCCATCAGCGTCTCGGTTCGCGAGGGCTCGCCGGGGAAACCGATGCCGAGCAGTTTGCGCACGGTACTGCGCGCGCCGTCACAGCCGATGAGGTACCGCGACCGCAGGCGTTCCCCGGCAGCGAGCTCGACGCTCACCCCCGTGTCGTCCTGCTCGAAACCGACCACCGCACAACCGCGTCGGACCTGCGCGCCTAGCGCGAGCGCATGTTCTGCGAGCACTTGATCGATGACAGGTTGCGGAAGGCCGAGCAGATAGGCGTGCGCGGAATCGAGGCCCTCGGGTACGGGTTTGGCGATGGCGGCGAAGAAACCTGCCGCCGGACGTTGTCTCCCGCGTTCGAGCAGACGATCGAGCAGTCCGCGCATCGCCATCAGCTCGAGACTGCGAATATGCAGACCGACGATGCGGACGAGCGAGGTCGGCTCGGTTTCCTTCTCCAGCACGAGGACTCGCACGTCGTGCAACCGGAGTTCGGCGGCCAGCATGGCGCCGGTCGGCCCGCATCCGGCGATGATCACATCGACGTCGGGGGAAGTGTTCGACGACGGAGAACCCGTCGATGATTCAGAGGTGAATTGCATGGTGTTGCCCTTCGGGATCGCCTGGTTCAGGCGCTCCCGGCGACACCTACGTCAATCGCCCGACCGTGCACACGAGTGGGGGCACCCACATAGTTGTTGCGTTCATGGGTCTCACCTCCTGGCGTGTTGTCACGGTCTGGAGGACGCTAGCAACCCGGACCTAACCCCGTCCACCCTATTTCCCGCCGCCCAGTCGAGCGCCGCATCGGCGCCTTCGGCAGGAACGATGCGGGTCGGGTTTGGCGGTTTCTAGAGTTGGTCGGTTGATCACTGGGAACTGGTGGCGGCATCGCCCGAGAAGCCCCCGCCACCAGTTCCCACTCGGTGCGAAACCACCCACTCAATCCCGCATTCTGGGATTGCGGGCCCTTCGCCTCCGTGGCTGACTCCGTCCGAGGTCTCGAGATCCGCCCCTCGCTGCGTATCGGCACCACTTGCGCTTCTCGTAGGCGATTTGACGGAGGAAACCTGCTTTTGACTCATGCTGCTGCAATAGGGGTCAACCTCCGCTACGGTCGCGTCGCCTCGGCGATGGAATCTCGCTGTCTCCGAGCTGATTCGCGGCCACCCGAGGAGTCGGGGCACCGGGTTCCCTGGCTGTGCCGGGCTGCTTTGTGCCGATAGCCTTTCGGCATCGGGATCGAGAAGCCTTGGGCGGCAACGGGTTGCGACGACCGATGTCCTGACCGCGTCGGAGGGGGCCCTGCGTTCAATGAAGCCTCGTCCTGAACAGAGTCAGCTCTGCCTGGCGCAGACAGCGCCACGATCGTGATTCACACATGGAGGAACTCATGTCGAATAATGACGGCACACCTGAGGTGTCCCGGAGGGCGATGCTTCGTGGAATCGGTGCTTCGGGGGCGGTAGCCCTGGCCGGCGCCGTGGTCCTCGGCGGGACCGGTACGGCGCAGGCTGCCCAGGACGGCTGGCTCTGGTGCAACCTTTGCTCGGGCTTGTGGTACGGCAGACACGACACCTACGGCACCTGTCCTGGCAACAGTCTCGGACACCGCGGCGTACACAGCGGCATCTACACGCTCAAGTACAGCTCCGACGGCGGTGGCGGGCAGGACGATTGGCGCTGGTGCCGCACGTGTGAGGGTCTCTGGTACAACGGACACCCCTCGAACGGCGTCTGCCCGGCGGGCGGAGCGCACACTCCCTGGGGGAGCGGCAACTACCTGCTCAGCTACAGCCCCAACGGCGGGGGCCAGGACAACTGGCGCTGGTGTTTGCAGTGTGAAGGCCTGTGGCACGCCGGAGGGGCGGGGACAAATCGCTGCCCCGCCGGCGGTGGGCACACTTACTCTGGCAGCGGCAACTACATCATCCCGAAAAACTGACGCAGCCGAGGAGGTCGGGGCGGGGTTCAGGCGGGGTGGAACGCGTCGGGCCCTACTTCGGCGGGGTCGCAGATGTGGGTGAGGAACAGGCGGGTGGAGGGGGTGGGTGTGCGGGTGGTGATGGCATGCCACGGGCGATCCATCGGGGTGCCGGTGACCGGGAGTAGTTGGAGTACACCGGATTCGAGGTCATGGGAGATGGCGTCGCTGTGAATGAGAGTGACCCCGAGACCTTCCCGCACGGCGGCGAGGACAGCGCCGTGGCTGCCGAGCGTGAGGGTGGGTGGGGTGATGTCGAGGTGGTCGAGCAGGGAGAGGGTGGCGTCGCGGGTGCCGGAGCCGCGGCCGCGCAGCAACCAGGTGGTGCGGAGCGGGTCGGGGCGGTGTTCGACGGCGCCGACGACGACGAGTTGGCTGGGACGGCGAGCGCGGATGACGAGCCCGGTGTTGCGGGGCGGGCGGCCCGCGATGACGAGATCTGTTTCGTGGTGCTGTAATTCGAGGAACAGGACGTCGCGGGGATGGACGGACAGGCTCAGTTCGATATCGGGGTAGCGGTTGCGGAACGAGGCGAGGGGCCGCAGGAGCACGTACTCGCCCGCAGTGGCGACGACCCCGATACGTAATCGCCCGGTTTCGGCCTGTTGCACCGCGGCGTGTGCTTCCTTCATCAGCCCGAGAATGCTGCGGCAGTAGTCGGCGTAGACGCGCCCCGCCTCGGTGAGTGCGATGCCGCGCCCGGATTTGGTGATCAGCTTGGCGCCCAACTGTTTTTCGATGTGCGCGACGGCCGCGGACACGGCGGCCTCGGTGATGTGCAGCTGGGTTGCGGCGCGCCGGATGCTGCTCAACCGTGCGACCACCAGGAAAGTTTCCATTCTGGCCGCGCTGACCGCTCCCATCTGCCGACGGTAGCAAAACTTCGACCGCGACTCTGGTGCCATAGGAATTGGTGGCGCAGCCAGGTCGCTGATCTGTGGAAACATCGCTGCTGTAAAGGGTCCATCCGACCGCGGCGCGTTGAACCCCCTTCCGCGCCGCGCTCGAGCACCCCGGGGTGGTGCGCGCTCCGGGGTGCTCGTGGCGGTTTCGGAAGTTTTCCGCCGCGAGCACCCCCATATACCCGGTCGACGACTCCGCGAAACCTGACTCTTTCCTTGTCCTTTCGCAGGAACAATCAAATTGTTTGTTGTGAACGCTGCCGTCATTCTGGAATTCGCAAGGCGCACAACCCGACCCGGGTTCGAGCGTCCCGCAGTACCGACCGCCAGGAGGAACGATGGCCGAAGCGACCGAGCGGGACCGGTGGGATCCGGGTGTTCAATCGTATGCGTCGATGGGATATTACGCGCCGGACTATCAGCCGTCGGATACCGATGTGCTCGCGGTATTCCGGGTCACCCCGCAGCCGGGGGTCGATCCGATCGAGGCGGCCGCCGCCGTCGCAGGCGAATCCTCAACGGCCACCTGGACGGTGGTGTGGACCGACCGATTGACCGCGCACTCGAAGTACCAGGCCAAGTGCTACCGGATCGTCGAGGTGCCGGGCAGGCAGGGGGAGTACTTCGCCTACATCGCTTACGATCTCGACCTCTTCGAAGAGGGCTCGATCACCAACCTGACGTCCTCGATCATCGGCAACGTCTTCGGGTTCAAACCGCTGCTGGCCTTGCGCCTGGAGGACATGCGCATCCCGGTGGCCTATGTGAAGACATTCCAGGGCCCGCCGCACGGGACGGTGATGGAACGCGAATATCTGAACAAATACGGCAGGCCCTTGCTCGGCGCGACGGTGAAGCCGAAACTCGGTCTGTCGGCGCGCAATTACGGCCGTGTTGTTTATGAGGCATGTAAGGGCGGCCTGGATTTCACCAAGGACGACGAGAACATCAACTCGCAGCCGTTCATGCGCTGGCGCGACCGCTATCTGTTCGCCATGGAGGGTGTGAACCGCGCGATCGCCGACACCGGTGAGATCAAGGGACACTACTTGAACGTGACCGCGGCGAGCATGGAGGACATGTACGAGCGGGCCGAGTTCGCCAAGGAACTCGGCAGTGTCGTGATCATGATGGACCTCACCGTCGGCTACACGGCGATGCAGTCGATGTCGCACTGGGCACGGCGCAACGGCCTGCTGCTGCACCTGCACCGAGCCGGCCACGGCACCTTCACCAGGCAGAAGACGCACGGCGTCAGCTTCCGGGTGCTGGCCAAGTGGTGCAGGCTGATCGGCGTCGACCATCTGCACGCAGGCACCGTCGTCGGCAAGCTGGAGGGCGATCCGGCGACCACCCGCGGCTTCTATGACACATTGCGGGAGAACCACATTCCGGAAAATCTCGGCAACGGCATCTTCTTCGACCAGGATTGGGCGAGTCTGCCCGGTGTGATGCCGGTCGCGTCCGGCGGCATCCACGCAGGCCAGATGCACCAACTGCTCGACCTTTTCAGCGACGACGTGGTGTTGCAGTTCGGTGGCGGCACCATCGGGCATCCGCTCGGTATCGCCGCAGGCGCGGAGGCCAACCGGGTAGCGCTGGAGGCGGTGGTGAAGGCGCGCAACGAGGGTCGCGATCTGCTGAAGGAAGGTCCCGACGTGCTGCGCAAGGCGGCCGAGATCTGCCGTCCGCTCGAGGTCGCGCTCGCGACCTGGGGTGATGTCACCTTCGAGTACACCTCCACCGACGCACCCGATGCGGTGCCGACGGCGACCCGCTGACCCGAC
This sequence comes from Nocardia altamirensis NBRC 108246, assembly GCF_001612685.1. Lineage (GTDB taxonomy): Bacteria > Actinomycetota > Actinomycetes > Mycobacteriales > Mycobacteriaceae > Nocardia > Nocardia altamirensis. Next base: position 138,466 of record NZ_BDAY01000011.1, on the reverse strand, counting down.
TGGAGCCGATATGTACCTGCGTCACGGAACCTTCTCGTACCTGCCCGAATTCACCGATGCGGAGATCGCCGCGCAGGTGCGGTACGCGCTGCTCAACAGCTGGCCGGTGTCGATCGAATACACCGACGATCCGCACCCGCGCAACGCCTACTGGGAGATGTGGGGGCTGCCGTTGTTCGATCTGGACGAGCCGGACGGTGTGCTCGCCGAGATCAACGCTTGCCGGTCGACTTTTCCCCGCCACTACGTCCGAGTGCTCGCCTACGACGCGCGCTACACCAGGCAGACGACAGCGCTGAGCTTCCTGGTGCAGCGCCCGGCCGACGAACCGGGATTCCTGCTGACCCGGCTCGAGGGACCGGACCGTCAGCAGAAGTACGGCTTCCACTCCTATGCCACCGAAAGCCGCCGGGGGCAGCGGTATGGCGGCTGAGCCCAACGGTTTCCGACTACACCGGCCAGGCACCGGCGACGGCAGGCCGGTGCGACCCGAGCCCGCCGAGGAGGCGCCGGAGACCTTGGCCGACGACGCACTGCTCGACCTGTCCACCGACATCGCGGGCAACGATGTCGAGGAGACGTTGAGCAGGCTCGACGCCGAGCTCGTCGGCCTGGCGAATGTGAAGCGCAGGGTGCGTGAGATCGCCGCCCTGCTGCTGATCGACCGGGCGCGTGAACGTTTCGGGTTGAGCTCGACCCGACCGACCATGCATATGAGCTTCACCGGCGGGCCGGGCACCGGCAAGACCACGGTCGCGCTGCGCATGGCCGAAATGCTGCATGCACTCGGCTACATCCGGAAACCCAAGGTGCACACCGTTACTCGCGACGACCTGGTCGGCCAGTTCATCGGCCACACCGCGCCGAAGACCAAGGAGGCGCTGGCCAAGGCGGCAGGCGGGGTGCTGTTCATCGACGAGGCCTACTACCTGTTCCGCCCGGAGAACGAGCGGGACTACGGGCAGGAGGTCATCGAAATCCTGTTGCAGGAGATGGAAAGTGAGCGCACCAGCCTGGTCGTGATCTTCGCAGGCTATCCGGACCGGATGGAACGCTTCTTCGCCGCCAATCCCGGCCTGTCCTCGCGCGTCGCCCATCATCTGGAATTCGCCGACTACACCCACGCCGAACTGCTCGGCATCGCCGAACTCATGGTGGCGCGGGAGAACTTTCACTTCGACGAGGCCGGGCACGCCGCCTTCGCCGAATATCTGGAGCGGCGGATGACGCGGCCGCGATTCTCGAACGCCCGCAGCGTGCGCAACGCGCTGGATCGGTGCCGGTTGCGGCAAGCCAAGCGCCTGGTTGAGCTGCACCGCCCGCTGGCCAAACCCGAACTGATGACGCTGACCGACCGTGATGTGTACGGCAGCAGCGTGTTCGGTGACGAGCAGGGCGGACGGGAGCCGGTGGGGTCGGCGCACGCGGGGGAGCAGTCGAACATCGCACCGCCGGACGGACCGACCGCGCGGGCCCCAGCGTAAAACGAGATCGAGGCGCCCATGCCAGAAGGACTGAAGACGCTCACCCGCTACACGATCGAGGAGGAGCACCGGCACCCCGGTTCGTCCGGTGAGTTCTCCGCCCTGGTGAATGTCGTTGCCACCGCGACGAAAATCATCGCCAACCAGGTGACCAGAGGGGCCATCGTCGGCTCGCTCGGCGCCGCAGAGCCGGACAATCTACCGCCGACAGTGCACCGCAAGCTCGACGCCATCGCCAACGACATCATGGTGGCCGAGACCCAATGGACGGGGCACCTGTCGGCGCTGTTGTCGGAGCAGATGGCCGCGATTCACGCGGTGCCCGACGTGCATCGGCGCGGCAAGTATCTGCTGGCATTCGATCCGCTGGACGGATCATCGAACATCGACGTGAACCTGCCTGTCGGAACGATATTCAGTGTGCTGCGGGCACCGGATCGGCCCAACGGCGTGCCCATCGCCGACGACTTCCTGCAACCGGGTGTGCGGCAGGTGTGTGCCGGATTCACGCTCTACGGGCCTGCGACGATGCTGGTGCTCACCACCGGTCGCGGTGTCGACGGTTTCACGCTCGACCGCGAGATCGGCGCGTTCGTGCTGACCCACCCACGCATGCGAATCCCCGAGGACACATCGGGTTTCGCGATCAACGCCGCCAACGAGCGGTTCTGGGAGCGGCCGGTGCGCCGGTATGTGCACGAATGCCTCGACGGTGTGGAAGGGCCGCGCGGGCGTGATTTCAACATGCGCTGGGTGGCGTCGCTGGTCGCGGATACCTTCCACATTCTGACCAGGGGTGGGGTGTATCTGTATCCGCACGACCACCGTCCGCCGGTGCGACCCGGCCGAGTGTCGTTGCTGTACGGCGCGAATCCGATCGCCTACATCGTCGAGCAGGCCGGTGGGTGGGCCACCACCGGCGGCGAGCGGGTGCTCGAGGTGCCGCCCGAGCACGTGCACCACCAGGTGCCGTTGATCTTCGGTTCGCGCAACGAGGTCGAACGAATCGAGCGCTACCACAGTGAGCCGGAGGCCGGACCGAGCTTCGACAGCTCGCTGTTCGGGTCGCGATCGCTGTTTCGGCCTGCGCCGCACTGAGTTCCCGCTGCGGAAGCCTTTTCGGCAATCGAGGAGATGCCATGTCGATCAAACATCCCGTCGTCGCGATCACCGGGTCCTCCGGGGCAGGCACCACGAGCGTGACCAAGACCTTTCAGGAGATATTCCGCCGCGAGGGCATCAATGCCGTTGTGGTGGAGGGGGATTCGTTTCATCGCTTCGACCGCAACGAGATGAAACTCGCGATGGCCGAGGCGGAGCAGAACCGCAACCTCACCTTCTCGCACTTCGGGGAGGAAGCGAACCTGCTCAAGGAGCTGGAGACGCTGTTTCGCGATTACGGCGAGACCGGGGTGGGTTCGGTGCGGAAATACCTGCACGACGACCGCGAAGCCAAACCCTACGGGCAGCCCGCCGGCACCTTCACGCCGTGGGAGGACCTGTCGCCCGGCAGCGATCTGCTGTTCTACGAAGGGCTGCACGGTGCGGCCGTCACCGACAGCGTGAACGTCGCGCAATACGCGGACCTGCTGGTTGGGGTGGTGCCGATCGTCAATCTCGAGTGGATCCAGAAGGTGATCAGGGACAAGACCGAACGCGGGTATTCCAGCGAGGCGGTGATCGACACGATCCTGCGGCGCATGCCTGATTACGTGAAGTACATCTGCCCGCAGTTCTCGCACACCTACGTCAACTTCCAGCGGGTGCCGACCGTGGACACCTCGAATCCGTTCATCGCCCGCAGCATTCCGACCGCCGACGAGAGTTTCGTCGTCATCCGCTTCGCCGACCCGAAGGTGATCGACTTCCCCTACCTGCTGTCGATGCTGCACGACTCGTTCATGTCGCGCCCCAATTGCATCGTCGTCCCCGGCGGCAAGATGGAGCTGGCCATGCAGCTCATCTTCACCCCGCTCATCCTGCGGCTGATGGACAAGCGGCCGAAGCGTTCACGCTGATCTTGCATACCGTTGACAAGCTCGCCGAGTACGCATACGAGGGCATTCCGGTGTATTTGGTGGTGCATCTCGACGCGAGCTTGTACGTGAAAATGATTCAGGAATACCGCTCGATTGGGCGACCCGGGTCCACCGGCTGGTCGATACTCATGAAGAAGCCGCGGCACCGAAGAGGTTGTTCCCGGCGACCATTCTTCACTCAGCTCGACGGCTGATCTTCGCTCGGACGGCGAGGGCGAGATCCTCCGCTGCATCGAAGGAGTAGGCGTGCCAACCATCCACTTCAAGGAGACGACGACCGCGACGCCCGAACAGTTCGTCGCGGCGCTCACCGATTTCGGGCCGGGCCGGGGAAAGCTGTTCGGCAACAGCACCGATGACTACCTCGTCGTGCACTCGCGCGGCGTCGCGGACGCCGATGTCACCGAGGGCTCGCGGGGGATCTGGGAGCGTCTGCACTACGACTGGTCGGATCCGAACCAGGTGGTCATGACGACCACCGACTCCAACACCTGGGGTGGGCACTCCAGTCATACCTACACCTTCACGCGCAAGCCCGATGCGACGACCGAGGTGGATGTCGTCGTGGTGCGAGACGGGAAGAACCTCAAGGGGCGGCTGCTGGGCGCCGTGGTCGGCACGGTCGGAAAAGGCGTGCTGGAGAAGGCGTTTCGGAACACCGTCAAGGCGATCGAGGCGCGCAACAACGGCTCGACGACCTGAGTCAGTCCGGGAGCATAGGCACGGACAGGCCTTCGCCGCGACGGAGCAGCGCGGCACGGGTGACCGCGGCGGAGCCGAAACGGTGGCGCAGGTCGTCCAAGGTGGCGTCGAGGGTATTCGTGGCGCGAGGCTCGAACGGGAGGGTGAGCTGGAAGGGATCGGCGTCGGCGAGGTTGGTGAGCGACAGACCGATCAGGGTGAGGCCGCGTTCCTGGATGGTGGGCATCGCGGCGGCAAGCAGGGTGCGGGCCGCGTGCAGGATGGTGTCGGTGTGATCGGTCGCCTCGGTCAGGGTGTGTGAGCGGGTGGCGCGGGCGAAATCGTCGAAACGCATGCGCAGCACCACCGTTCGGCAGATGCGGTCGGCGGCGCGGAGCCTGCGGCCGAGGCGATCGGTGAGGCCGTGCAGGTAGGCCTCGATCTCGTCGGGTTCGCGCGGGCCGCGACCGAGGGCCCGCTGGGCGCCGATGGAGCGGCGGCGGACGCCGGTCTCGACGCGGCGTGGGTCGCGGGCCCACGACAGGGCGTAGAGGTGGCGGGCCGCGCCGGGGCCGAGGATGGCGCGCAGCGGGCTTTCGCCGAGATCGGCGAGCTGACCGACCTTCGTGATGCCGTGCTCGTGCAACGTGCGGGCGGTGACTTCGCCGACGCCCCACAGTCTTTCGATCGGCAGCGGATGCAGGAAGTCGAGCTCGCCGTCGGGCGGGACCACGCGGAGACCGTCGGGTTTCGCGACGGCGCTGGCCACTTTCGCCAGGAACTTGGTGCGGGCGATGCCCACCGAGATCGGCAGGCCCACCTGGTCACGCACCGCGATCCGCAAGCGCTCGGCGATGCCGATCGGTTCCCCGGCGATCCGGCGCAGACCGCCGACATCGAGGAACGCCTCATCGATCGAAATGCCTTCCACCACCGGCGTTGTGTCGTGAAAGACCTCGAACACCGCTTTGCTCGCGGCCGCATACGCCGCCATCCGCGGCGGCACCACGATGGCATGCGGACACAACCTGCGCGCCTGCCGACCGTTCATCGGCGTGCGGACCCCGAAGGCCTTCGCCTCGTAACTCGCCGCGAGCACCACCCCGCTGCCGACGATGACCGGCTTGCCTCGTAGCCGCGGATTGTCCCGCTGCTCGACCGAGGCATAGAACGAATCGAGGTCCGCGTGCAGGATCGACGCTTCGGCCCGCGCTTGTATCCGCGGGCGAGGTGCGGAGGTGCCGGACACGAACATATGTTCGCATAGACCTCCGACAGGTGCGCCCCATTCCTGCCCGGTTAGGCTCCCGGGCCGACCCGGGTTCCGGAGTCCGGCACTCCTGCGTAGTCGGGCAGCTCGACGCCGTTGATCGCGCGCTCGATCAGTTCGGCGAACTCTTGGCTCTCGAAATCGATGGTCGGCTCGGTGTCCGGCCCGGCGGTGTCGCGGCTGAGCACGTGCAGCCGGCCGATCTCCTGGTTGGCCTCGACGAACGAGCGCATCTGCTGCTCGTAGGCCGCGAACCCGGCCTCAGGGTCCCATCCGGCAGCAGCCAGTTCTCCGGCCAGCAGGTAGGCGCCGACCAGGGCCAACCCGGTGCCAGCCCCTGACATCGGCGACGCGCTGAACGCCGCGTCGCCGAGCAGCCCGACCCGTCCGCTCGACCAGCGGTCCATCACTACCTGGGCAACTTGATCGAGGTAGAAGTCTGGGGCGTCGTCGAGGTGCTCGAGGATGTCGGAAGTCAACCAGCCGAAGCCGTCCATCCGCTCGCGCAGCATGCGCTTCTGCGCCTCGACGTCGCGGTAGTCGACATCGAAATCGGCTGCGGGGAAGGAAAACATGGCCATCGCCCTGGTTGCGTCCTGGATGGGTCGCAAGCCGGCCGAGCGCCCGGACTCCTGGTAGTCGAGGAGCCAGCGGTCCAGCCCGAACTTGTTGGGCACGCTGTAGAAAGCCAGCACGAGCCCGAGATGGCGGATGAACTGTTCGTGCGGTCCGAACACCGTCGCGCGCAGCGCCGAGTGCAGTCCGTCCGCACCGATGACCAGGTCGAAGCGCCGCCGGTCGCCGCCTGCGAAGGTCACGTCGACCCCGTCCGCGTCCTGGGTGAGGTCCGCGATGCGGTCGCCGAAGAGGTACTCGACACCGTCGCGGGTGTCGTCGTAGAGCACCTGGGACAGGTCCCCGCGCAGGATCTCGATCTCCGCGATGTACCCGTCGCCGCCGTTGTCCTCGGCGCTGTAGGTCTCCAGCACTTTGCCGTCCGCGTCAACGGTGTGCGCGCCTGCGGTATCGGTGCAGGCTGCGCGCACTTCCGCGTCCAGGCCCATCCGCCGGATGACTTCCTTGGCTATCCCGCGCGCGTCCACTGCCTGCCCGCCGGGACGCAGCTCGGGGGCACGCTCCACCACCGTCACCTCGGCTCCCCGCCTGCGCAGCCAGTGCGCCAGCGCGGGCCCCGCGATGCTCGCTCCCGCCACCAACACCCTGGTACCGCTCACTTCCGCCTCCTGTTACCCGTCCGGAGCATTGTCCGGATCATTGCACCTGGTCTGAACCACCGATGTCGGTGTATCCAGAGGTATGGACGACGGGTCCACCCGATATTCATCGGTGCAGCCGAGATCTGCGAACACGCAATCGATAGGCAAGCAGGCGCGCGGCTCAGCTGTCCAATGTGGTCCAGCGGCGCAGCTTTTCGGGATTGCGGATCGCCCAGATGCGGGTGATGCGACCGTCGGCGATGTCGAAGGCGTAGACGGACACGATGGCGTCGTCGACCAGGGCCACCAGGCCCGGTTGGCCGTTGACGGTCCGTTCGAGCAGCTCCACCGTGGCCGCGCGGGCGGCGATCGCGAGCCAGGCCGTGGCGATCTGCGCGCCGCCGATGATCGGTTCACGGAAGGCCAGTGCCAGGCCGCCGCTGTCGGCCGTGGCGATCGCCTGCGGATCGAGCAGGCCGATCAGAGCTTCGATATCGCTTGTCTCCCAAGCTCGTTTGAAGTCTCTGACCACGGCCGCGTGCTCGGTCTTCGACGGCTGCGGTGTACTGCGGATACGGCGGCGGGCGGAGGACGCGAGTTGACGGCAGGCCGCCGGGGAGCGGCCGACGATCTCGGCGACCTCGATGAAGGAGTACCGGAACACGTCGTGCAGCACGAACGCCACCCGTTCGGCAGGCGTCATCGAATCCAAGACAACGAGAAAGGCCATGCTGATCGACTCGTCGAGGGTGACGCGGTCGGCGGGATCGGCGGAGCGGTGGCCGCCGAATTCGGAGCGGTCGGGTACCGGCTCCGGAATCCATTCGCCCACATAGCGTTCCCGCCTGGCGCGGGCCGAGCCGAGCAGGTCGAGGCAGATGCGGCCTGCGACCGTCGTCAACCAGGCCGCAGGCGTCGTGATGCCTCGGCGCTGCTGTTCGGTCAGCGCATACCAGCGCGCGTAGGTCTCCTGCACCACGTCCTCGGCTTCGGCCAGCGAACCGAGCAGGCGGTAGGCGAGGTTGATCAGTTGACGGCGTTCGCTGATCACCGCGCGCAGGTGCGGATCGGTCATTGCGGCTCCTTCGGTCGGTCCACTACCGAATCGACGAAATAGTGACCCGAAGTGTGAGCCTGACATTTCCGTTGGCTGCGTCGTCGGATGGTGGTGACTATTTCCGCAGACCAGGAGTTTCCAGCCATGACCCGAATCGCCATCATCCTCGGCAGCACCCGGCCCAACCGCAACGGACCGCAAGTCGCGCAGTGGGTACTGGATTCAGCGTCGCGTCGCGGCGACGCCGAGTTCGAACTGATCGACCTGCGTGATCATCCGCTGCCGCATTTCGACGAGCCGGTGCCGCCGATGTTCGGGCCGTCCGTGCACGCGCACACGCGTGCCTGGGCCGAGCGGATCGCGCCCTTCGACGGGTTCGTGTTCGTGACGCCCGAGTACAACCATTCGACGCCAGGCGTGGTGAAGAACGCCATCGACCATCTTTTCGCGGAGTGGGCCGACAAGGCGGTCGGGTTCGTCTCCTACGGGGTGGATGGTGGCGTGCGCGCGGCGGAGTTTCTGCGGTTGGTGTGCAGTGCTTTGCGTATGGCCGTGGTGAGCCATCAAGTTTCGATTTCGGTGCTCACCGATTTCGAGAACCACACCACCTTCACGCCGAACGATCGCCACGCCGCGACCTTGGACAGGACGCTGGATCAGGTCGTCGCTTGGAGTACTGCGCTCACACCGTTGCGGTCCGCGGTCACCGTCGCCTGAACGCCTTGCCAATAGCCGAGATTCGAAGGGATTCGACATGCCTACTCAACGTGAGGTCGACGAAGCCGCGCTCGCGCAGCAAGTCGACAAGATCATCGAAGGAGTCCGAGCCAGAGATATCGAGGCCCTGAAGCGCTGTTACGCAACGGATGTCGTGTCCTTCGACGTCGAGCCGCCGCTGCAGCACGTCGGGGTGGACGCGAAAATGCGGAACTGGGCAAAGGTATTCACGTTCTTCACCGAGGTGACCTATGAGCTTCGCGAGCTGACACTCACCGTCGGTGACGAGGTGGCGTTCGGCCACGGCTTCGGTCGCCTGCGCGGCACGCTGCAGAACGGAACCGCCACCAACGGCATGTGGGTCCGAGTCACCTTCTGCTACCGGAAGATCGACGGCACCTGGTTGATCACGCACGACCAGGCCTCGGTGCCGTTCGACATGTCCACCGGCAGGGGAGTGGCCGACCTCGAGCCATGAAACAGGCCCTAACTGTGCGCCTTTGGGTCGAGCGTCAGGCCGGAGATGAGCTGTTCGATCACCGAGCGAATGGCCGTGGTGTCCTCGGCGGGGTTGTCTGAGTGCGCGAGGTATTGGGCGGCCTCGTCCAGCGCGCCGACGATGACCAGCGCCAATGGCCGCACGGGTTGGGCTCTTATGCGTTTCGCGGCGATGGCGCCGGCTAACGCGTTCTCGACCCGGCCGATCGTGTGGCGCAGTTCGATCTCGCGCCACCGGCTCCAGCCGAGTACGGCGGGTCCGTCCAACAGCGCGATCCGCCGTACCTCGGGCGCGGTCGAGGCCTGTAGCCAGGCCAGGCAGCCGACGATCAGGTTCGCGATCGGATCGGGGGAGGGTGACTCGGCGATCGCGGCGCCTATCACCTCGACGAGGCTGCGTTCGAGGTCCTCGAAGACCGCCTCGAACAGGTCGCGCTTGTCGTTGAACTGGTGGTAGAGCGCGCCGCGGCTGACACCGGCGGCTTCGGCGACCGCGATGGTGCTCACCGCCCCGTATCCGTGCTGCCCGAACAGGTCTCGCGCGGCACGGATCACCGCGCCGCGGGTCGAGGCCGAGCGTTCGGCTTGGGTTCGGCGATCAGCGTTCATGGCGACGTCGAAGTCTAGGGCAGGACCGAATCTGTCTGCGATTCGGCTCATTTCGGCCCGTGCGCGGTGCTACCCTCCTGGAACATACAGTCATCCTGTTTGTATCTTAGAAGGATCAGCATATGTCCGCTGCCACCAAGGATCTGTTCGACCGCTACCACGCCTGCTGGGCTGGGCGCGACCCCGACCGCATCGTCGAATTGCACACTCCCGACTCGATTTTCCACCTGCACTCCGGTCGCGAACCCGCGCGCGGGCGTGCCGAGATCCGCGCCGCCGCCGCGGAAACCTTCGCGCTGGTCCCCGATCTCGTCTTCACCCTGGTGAACCTGCGCGTCGGCGACGATTTCTGGGCGGTCCAATGGAAGCTGTCCGGTACGTCGGTCACCGGCGCCGTCGTCGACGTGGACATCGCCGATGTGGTGTACGTCGAGAACGGTGCGGTGCGCGAAAAGCACACCTATGTCGACGGTGTCGCGATGCAGGCCGCGCTGGCCACACCCGCCGAGATCGCTTGAGATAGACGGCACGCTTTCTGGCACACGCCATTTCGCCGACTGAGCCGTGTCCCCGGTTGACGGCAACTCCAGGGACACGGCTCAGTCGGGAATTGGTGCGTAATTCTGTTTCACAGTCTGCAAGCCCGGTGCTGCAAATGAGACCGTGCAGCCGGTCACTCCTTGCTGATGGTGAGAGCGACCTTCGCTGGACCCAATTGTGCGAGTCCGGGGGATATCAGGCAGTCCGTCGTCCTCGGCGTCAAAAAGGCAACCTGTTCGATCACCGCGCTGCCGACGAACTCGCCCTTCACGATGGTGCCGGTGAGGGTCACCGTGGACTGACCACCGGCATCCTTGATGGCGCGGTCGAAGGCGAAGGTACTCGAACGTCCGTCGCTCCACCGGAACACCCTCGTTCCACTCGCTTCGGCAAAGAAGGTGGCACATGACAATGTCGCCGAGCTTTGCTCGCCGTAGGTGCCCGCGATGATGCTCGGGTCGGAAGAGCTGCATGCGGACAGCACTCCGTTGACTGCATAGCTGACAGGTTGTGCGGTCTGTCGCAGTCCCGGCTCGTAGGTTGCCGTCTCAGTGCCCTCACATGTCACGTCGACCGACACCGCTGCCGCGTGTGGTGTCAGTCCGGCGACGCCACCACCGGCCAAAGCGGCGACGAGCAGTCCGACTATGGAGCGTGCACGGCTGTTGGTCATCTAGCCAGATCCCTTCCTCGTGATTCCTGGTAGACCTGTCGCGCTGTGGCCCGGGTGGGTCCAGTGGCTCTTCCTGCTTATTCGATCCCGCGGGCGGCCTGGATCGGACTACCCGCACCCCAGCCAGCGTGTCGGATATATCCCATTCGGTGCCGGAATGCGCGCTTCGTGGCGCGACGAGTGGCACATGGCTGCGGCATCGTGCGAGTAGAGCTCACCGCCATGTGCCACTCGTTGCGCGGTTCCGGTGTTAGAAGGGGATGGCGGCGAGGATGCTGTCGAGATGTTCGCTGATCCGGCTCGGGGCGGTGTGCGTGACCTCGAGAATGCGTGGGCCGGAACCGGTGTCGAGGAGCAGGGTGGGGTAGGACTGCACGCCCAGGATTCGGGTCTGGGTGAACTCGAGCCGGGCTTGTCGTTGGTGGGCGGGGTTGGTCAGGGCGGCGGCCGCGGCGTCGCCGTCGAGTTCGTAGTGCTCGGCGATGGTGCGGTAGGTGTCGGGGTCGGACAGGCTGTGGCCGTCGTGATAGAAGGCGTAGCTCATGGCGGAGGCGAGGTCGAGCGCCCTGGTCGGCGCCAAGTCGCGTAGTCCGGCCAGGCCAGCCGCTGCGTCTTCGGAATCCATCACGAAGTCGCCTCGTTCGAGCAACGTCAGGAAGGCGGGGCCGAAGACGGCGCCGGTGTGTGCGGTCACCCGGTGCCTAGCGGTGGGGATGTGGCGGAGTTCGCGGATCGGCACGCGGCGGGATCCGGTGAACAGGCCGCCGGACACCACCTCGACGGCGATGTGCGGGCGATCGGCGACGGCGCGGCGCAGCCACGGAGTGAACCCGTAGCACCAGCCGCAATAGGCGTCGAAGGCGTAGATCAGGAGCGGCGTGGACGCTTCCATGGTTGGCTTCTTTCGAAAGTGGTTGCGGTGGTTGCTGGTTCGACCTTTCGAGTCAGGCCTTGACCTGCATGGTCAGCTGGAGCAGCTCCTCGACGTGGTAGATCTCGGTGATCCGGCCGTCGACGACGCGGACGATGTCGGTGCCGTTGAAGGCGACGGGCTTTCCGCTGGCGTCCATCCCGAACGCGTCGCCGGTGTGGACGCCGGTCATCTGCCAGTGGTTGACCACCCAGCCGTCGGACAGTTCCCGCTGGAACAGGATTCGATGCTGCGTGTCGGTGTACCCGTCGCGCACCTCACTGATGAGGTATCGCATGCCGTCGAGTGCGTTCGGCACGCCGAGGACCGGGTTGTGGTCGATGAGGTCGGGGGCGAAGACCTCGTCGACGCCCGCCACATTGCCGGTGTCGTAGAGCTCGTAGTTGCGGCTGGCGACCTGCAAAGCGGTGGTCGGGGCGTTGCGAACCATCTCGGCGGCGGTGTTGGTCCGTGGGTCGATGGTGACGGTCATGATGTTCTCCTGAGGTTTGCTGATGGGAAGGTAACCGCTATAGTTCCCTCAGGGAACCAGTTACTTCAAATGAACTATTGGAGATACCGTGAGTGATGTCGATCACCTGCTGCCGGAGTGCCCGATCGCGCGGTTCCTGGTCGTCCTCGATGGACCATGGGCCACCCTCATCGTGCGAGAACTGCTGAACGGGCCAACCCGCTTCTCCCAATTGCGTTCCGCGCTACCGGGAATCAGCCCCAAAACGCTCTCCTCGCGCCTGCAGCGCTTCCAAGAAACCGGCCTGGTAACCCGCACCGCCTACGCCGAAGTTCCGCCCCGCGTCGAATACGAACTGACACCCGCGGGCCGTCGCTTGGACGCCGTCCTGGCTGCAATGGCCGACTGGGCCGAGCGCGACCTTCCTCGCGCTGCCACCACATCGACAGCAGCCGTCACAGTCTCTTAATGAGATCCGTCCTACGGTGGTGACCATGCAGGAAGGTGTGGTCGGCGTCGAAGCGGTGGAGCCGTTGGCGCGCGGGGCGGTCGAGTGGATGCTCGCGCAAGCTGAGGTCGGGGAACACGGGCTGGCCTGGCGGCCGGTCGTCGGCGAAGCGGAAGTGGATCCCACCCTGTATCACGGGGGTGCGGGGATTGTGTTGGCGCTGCTGGAGGCGCACGAGTATTTCGGGGACGATCGGTACGGGGAGGCCGCGCTTCGCGGGGCTCGGCAGATCGCGGCGCAGGTCGAGACGGAACGCTACTGGTCGTTGTATTCAGGATTGACCGGTATGGCAGTTGCGTTGCACGCGGTGCATATTCGGCTCGGGGATTCAGTGTGCGAGAAAGCGGCGCTGCGCGGGCTCGACCGGGTGCGCGCGGCATTCGACGGGCAGCGGTGGGGGCCGTTCTTCGAACTGTTCGCAGGGAATGCGGGTATTGCGCTGGGGGCGTTGCATGTTGGCGACACGGAACTTGCATTGCGTGCGGTCATGCCGTATGTGCACAGCGCGGACCCCACGCCAGACGGGGTCAACTGGGCGGTGCGGCCGAGTCCGGCTCGCTCACACCACATTGCGCACGGCACCCTCGGGATCGTGCAGGCGCTGGCCGCGGTGTCGGCCGCGACAGGCCGGGCGGATCTGCTGTCCACCGCGCTCGCCGGCGCCGCCGACGTGGTTGCCCGCGATATTGCAGGCCCGCAAGGATTTCTGGTGCCGCACTCGGACCCGCCGCATCGCCCGGACCTGATCGAGCGCTACAGCTTCGGCTGGTGCAACGGTCCCGCCGGTGACGCCCAGGTCTTCCGCCAGCTCGGCGCCGCCACCGACGACGTGAGCTGGGCGCGACTCGTCGATCGATGCTGGCACACCATCACCCACTGCGGACTGCCACGCCGGATACGACCAGGATTCTGGGACAACAACGGATGGTGTTGCGGCACAGCGGGAGTCCTCGCTTTCGCGTGCGATCGTCTCGTTGCCCACCCTGACCCCGTCGCGCGCCGCCGGGCACACGAGTTCGCCGACGTCCTGGTCGAAGATCTCACCGAGCGCGCCACCGTCGACCAGGCAGGAGTCCGCTGGTCCAACCACGAGCATCGGGTCACCCTCAGCGACTTGGCGCCGCGGCCAGGCTGGGCCATGGGAAACGCAGGCATCGTCCGAGAGCTGCTGCGCTACGCACGCGCCCGCCGTGGCCGGTCGCCTGGATACGCCGTGCAGTGGCCCGGCCATCCCTCGACAGCATCCGCGGAGCGCCGATGAATCAGTCGCCAATCCGCCAGGCAGGACACACGCATTCCGATATGCGCGATCTGGATCCGACACACGCCGATCAGATCCACGCTGTGCTACGTGTCGGTTCGGTGCAGGAGTGGCTGAAGCCCGTGTGTGGCGAGCTCGTCGAACCATGTGTATGCCTGTTCGGCGGGTAGGTGTGGTTCGGCGTCGAGCCACCAAGTGAACAGGCCGAGAAGGCCGTTGACGAGGACGGCGACGGTCATGTCCAGTTGCCGCACATCGCAGGTGGGTAAAGCGGTGCGGAGGTGCGCAGAGAGGGTTTCGGTGAGCATCCGTCGTCCGGCACGGACAGCAGTTGGTGCGGCACGACTGCCCAGGAGAGCGCGGGCGAGATGCCGATGCTCAGCCGCGTGCGCGAACAGCGGACGCAGTGGAGCCATCAGGGAGGGGGTCGCGTCGCCGGAGCTGATCGTGTCGCCTGGAGCGAGAGCGGCGCGCAACTCGTCCAAGCCACTGAGGAGAAGGGCATCTTTGGTGGGGTAGTGACTATAGAAGGTGGACCGGCCTACATCGGCGCGGTCGAGGATGTCTTGAACCGTCGTGTGGTCGTATCCCTTCTCGGTGATGAGCTCGATCAGCGCGCGGCGCAACAGTTGACGAGTTCGTCTGACTCGCCGGTCGGTGTCAGCGGGTGGCACGCGCTCCTCCTCGGTGAGCCGGATCCTGGCCGTACCGAACATCTCCCGAGCTGATGTTCGGTACCGAATACTGCGTGGTGATTGACTCTGCCGACGCTGCGAGGCGTGAGCAAGTCTGGGGAACATGGTATTCGATAGTGAACATTGTGTTCAGGATGTGGAGGGTGGTGCCCCCGCGTTCGTCTGGACCTCCCGGCACACCGCTGCCCTGATCGTGTTGTGCACCGCCCAGGCGCTCGACGGCATCGACGTGACGGTGGTCAATGCCGCATTGCCGAGCATTCAGCACCAGTTGGGCCTGTCGTCGTCGGCCCTGACGTGGGTCATCAACGCGTACATGATCCTGTTCGGTGGGTTTCTGTTGCTGGCAGGGCGGGCCGGCGACCTGTTGGGGCGTCGACGAGTGTTCGTCGCCGGTGTCGCGACGTTCACCGTTGCCTCGATGGCCGCCGCGGTGGCACCAACGGCTGGCGTGCTGATCGCCGCGCGAGCGTTGCAGGGTCTGGCGGCTGCGGCCATCGCGTCGATGACGCTGGCTCTGATCGCGACGGAGTTTCCGAGCGGGCGACCGCGTAATCGAGCGTTGGCGGTGTGGGGCACCGTTTTCGGTGCCAGCGGTGCACTTGGTCTGATACTGGGCGGCGTCTTGGTCACTGGACCAGGGTGGCGGTGGATCTTTCTCGTCAACGTGCCTATCGGTGTGGTTCTGCTCATCGGCACTCGGTGGGTCCGCGCCGATCAGCCCGAGCGGGGCGGGCAACGCTTCGACTTCGTGGGCGCGGTGACCTCGACCGCGGGGGCGACGCTTCTCGCGTTCACAGTGTTGCAGACCGACCGTTATGGCTGGAGTTCGGCGTACATCATCGGCTTGTCGGCGTTGACAGCCCTGTTGCTGTCGTACTTCGTGCTGCACGAGGTGCGGTTCGCCCGCGAGCCCCTCATTCCGCTGCGGCTGTTCCGCGACCGCGGCTTGACCGGCGCTTCGGTGATCAATGCGCTGCGTGGCAGTGCCATGTTCGCGATGTTCTACTTCGCGACGCTGTACCAGCAACAGGTGTTGCATCGTTCAGCGCTTGCCACCAGCTTGGCTTATCTGCCGTTGACGGCTGTCACCGTAGCGGCTGCTGTCTCGGCGCCGATTCTGGTTCGCATGCTCGGTAGTCGGTGGGTGGTAGCGGTGGGTGCGGCGTTCGCCGTCGCGGGGGCTTGGTGGTTCACCGGTATGAGTTCCGTGGGCGACGTCGTCATCGACGTGATCCTGCCCTCGACCGTGCTCAGTCTGGGCTTGGGCATGATGATTGTCCCCGTTACTACCGCTGGGCTGTCCCGGCTGTCGCCCGCCGACAGCGGTGTCGGGTCTGGGCTGCTCAATGTCAGCTTGCAACTCGGCGGCGCCGTCGGGTTGGCCGTATTGTCCTCGGCGGCAACGCATACCACCAACACGCGCCTGGCCGATCGCCCCGATGAAGCCGCCGAGGCGCTTACCCGAGGGTTCGCCGCAGGATTCGGTGTGGCCGCTGCGCTGATGGTCGGCGCGGCACTGGCCGCGCTTGTCTTCTTGCGCGACGACGACCGCGGTCCACGCGGTCGATAAAACCGGTAGCCAATCCGCCAGGCAGGGCACACAATCGCGCTATGCGTGACCTGGATCCGACGCCGGACGAGGAGGCGTTCTTCACCTCGCTCAGCGCACGGGTGCCCGGTGTCGATGATTGGTATCACTGCGACGAGGACGGCACGCCATGGATGGTTGCCTCCCTGGACTTCATCACCGACAACTTCATCGCGGCGGTACTGCGCGTGGACTACGACGGTCAGCACCTCAGGGGAGGCTGGAGCCCGGCCTGCCTCAACTGGGATGACGGTGTCCGCGCGGCGGATTCGGTCGACACATCGCCGCCGGACGGATTGATCGTCGACAACGTCGCACCACTCCGCGCCGCCGACATCGCCGCCGAATGGTTCATCGACATCCGGGAACGGACACAGTTTGTCCATGTGCCAGGAAGCGGCGCAAGGAAATCGACGAAATCCCGCATCCACGCCTTGACGCACAAGTGGGTCGAGATGTTGCGAAGGAAACACTGACCGCCGTTCCGGCACGGAGTTCCGGCCGATACGCCGGTGCCCGGCATTCGTGAGAATGCCGGGCACCGTGCACCTTTCAGATCAGCGGCTCAACCGTTGGAACCGATGGACCGCCAGCGGAAGGAAGATGGCCGTAAGAATCAGCGGCCACAGCACGCCCATCAGCAGCGCATGCTGTTCGATCCACGAGTTTCCACTGCCGACCGGGGTGCCGAACAGCTCGCGGCTGGCGGCGACGGTGGAGGAGATCGGATTCCACGCGGCGATGGCGCCCAGCCAGCTCGGCATCAGTTGGGGGGCAACGAAGATGCTCGAGATCATGGTGAGCGGGAACGCCACCGCGAACAAGCCGCCTGCCGCTTCCGGGTTGGGCACGATCAGTCCGAGCCAGACGCCGACCCAGATGAGGGCGAAGCGGAGCAGCAGCAGGAGCCCGAATGCCGCCATGCCGCCGAGGATTCCGCCGTCCGGCCGCCAGCCGATGGCGAGTGCGGTGAGCATCAGGATGGTCAGCTCGGCGCAGGCGACGATCAGGTCGGTGACACCGCGACCGGCCACAACCGCCGAGGGTGACATCGGCATCGAACGGAATCGATCGATGACTCCCTTGGTCGCATCGTGCACGACGAGCGTCGCCGTGTTGATGAAGCCGAAAGCCATGGTCATGGCGAACATTCCGGGCATCAGGAAGTCCCGGTAGTCACCACCGCCCGGCACCGTCATCGCGCTGCCGAACACGTAGCCGTACAGCAGCACCGACAGGATCGGGAAGCCGAGCTGCCATGCGATGTTGACCGGCTGTCGTTGATAGTGAGTCAGCCCGCGCCGCACCACATTCCAGCTGTCGGCAATGGCCCAGAACGCACGCGAATGCGACGTGACCTTGGTGAGTTCCATGGTCGCCATCAGGCTGCCACCTCCGTGTTGGTGCGATGTCCGGTGAGTTGCAGGAATACATCGTCGAGGCTCGGTCGGCGCAGACCGATGTCCTCGACGTTGATGCCTTCGTCTTGCAGAGCGCGTGCCACTTCGGTCAGCGCGGCAACCCGATCGGCGACCGGTGCGTGCACCCGCCGTTCGACCTCGTCGATATCGGGTTCGCCGTCACACACCCTGGCCACCAGTTTGGCGACCGCGGGCAGATCGACCGTCTCGGCTGCGACGACCTCGATGAGATCCCCGCCGACGGTGGTCTTCAAACCGTCCGGGGTGTCGTCGGCGATCGCCCGACCTGCATCGATCACCGTGATGCGGGACGCGAGTTTGTCCGCCTCTTCGAGGTATTGGGTGGTGAGCAGGACGGTGGTGCCGTCGGCGACCAACGCGCGCACCGATTCCCACACCTCCCCGCGGCTGCGCGGGTCGAGCCCGGTGGTCGGTTCGTCGAGGAACAGCACATCGGGCGCCAGGATCATCGATGCCGCCAGGTCCAGCCTGCGCCGCATGCCGCCGCTGTATTTGCCGACGCCTTTGTCGGCGGCCTCGACCAGATCGAATTGAGCGAGCAGTTCCTGCGCCCGCCGTGCCGCACGCCGCCCGCCGAGATGGAAGAGCCTGCCGAACATCTCCAGGTTCTGCCGCCCGGTGAGCACTTCGTCGACCGCCGCGTACTGCCCGGTGAGGCCGATGCGAGCGCGTACCTCGCGCGGCTGTCGGGCCACATCGAGCCCGGCCACGGTGGCATGGCCGCGATCGAGCCGGATCAGCGTGGACAGGATGCGCACCGCCGTCGTCTTGCCCGCACCGTTCGGTCCTAGTAGGCCGTGCACTGTCCCGCGCCGGACCGTCAGATCGAAACCGTCCAGGGCCCGCTTGTCCCCGTATCTCTTCTCCAGCCCTTCGGCCGAGACCGCGTAGTCGTTCACTCACACCCTCCGAATCGCACTCGTAAACTGAGTACATTGTACCCGATTTAGAGTACAACGTACCCAGTTTCTCGTCGAGCGATTATTCTGGCCCTATGACGAGCACGGAGACCAGCGGCAGTGGTGACCTTTCGCGCACACTCGATCTGCTCTGGGATGCCGGTCCGCGCCCGAGCCGCGGGCCCAAACCTGCTCTGACACTGGACCGCATCGTGGAAGCGGCGATCGAGGTCGCCGATGCCGAAGGGCTCGAAGCGGTCACCATGCGCCGGGTCGCCACCCAGCTCGGCACCGGAGCCATGTCGCTCTATCGCTACGTGCCGGGTAAGGCGGAGCTGCTCGATGTGATGCTCGACCGCGTGCAGCGACCTGCTGCCGCGGAATTGGGCGGCGAGGGCTGGCGGGGCGCGCTCGAGGCGATGGCCTACGAAAACCTCGCGCAGTTCCAGCGGCACACCTGGCTACTGCAGGTGAACCAAGCGCGCCCGGTGGTCGGGCCCGGCGTGGTCGAGGGCATGGAACGGGTGCTGTCCCGGATTCGTCCGATGGGCCTGGCCGATCGACAGCTGGTCTCGGTGGTCGTCATGATCGACGCCTATGTGTCGGGCGCCGCCCGGAACGTGGTGTATTCGCAAGAGGCGGAGGGCAAGACGGGCCTGACCGATCAGCAGTTCTGGGCGGTGCAGGTCCCGTATCTGGAACGGGCCATGTCCGGCGGCCACTTCCCGGTGATGAAGTCACTCGACGAGGATGCGTTCGATCCCGGGTTCGACGACTTCGACTTCGGCCTGCAGCGCATCCTCGACGGCCTCGAACTGCACCTCACGCGCCGCGAGAAGCGTTGACACGCCACTGCTCCAAACGGGTGACGGCAGTCACAGGCCCGACATCGTCTTTACTTCTGCTTTACCATGGGCGGGCAGACAGGTTACGTCGATCGAAGGGAAATGCTTCATGAATGCTCTGATCAAGACCCTCGCTCAGGATGTCAACTGGGACAAGTGGGTCGCTGCCAACTCGGAATCCGGCACCAAGGACGGCTGCATCTCCAAGGCCGGTTGTATCTCCAAAGCAGGCTGCATTTCCTAGCGGCGATCGCCGGGTCCGAGCTCTCCTCGGGCCCGGCCGCCCAGGTATCTGATGACCGACAGCACGCGTCCCTTACCGTCCGCGTTCGTCGAAGCGACCCGCGACATCCCGTTCTATCGGGATGCGGCGGCGGCGAACTCCTTCCCGATCATCACGAAAGCGACTCTGGCCGAATCGTTCCCGGAGTCGTTCCGGACGCCGCAGGTCGATGCCGCACTGGCCTCCGGTGCCGCGCAATACGTCTGGTCCACCGGGACGAATCACGCACGGATGCCGTTGATCCGGCCGCCGCTGTTCCTGCTGAAGACCTACTACGCGGTCTGGCGCGACCATCCGGAGATCGGTGACACCTTCGCCGCCGGTGTCCCGCGCATCTCGGTCACCACTCGGCTGGCGACGGATCATGTGGCGCGAGTGAGCGAATCCCGCGGCGGCGCGCCCGCCGATCTCGCGCGGCGGTGGCTCGATGACCGGACCGTGTACGTCAACCAGGAGCTCGATCCCGCGCTGTGGACTGTGGCAGCGGCCGATCGGATGCTCGACGAGATCGATACGGTGCGAGCCGAAAAGGGTGACGGGCGTTACCATCTCGATTGCTCGTCCTATCACGCGGCACACCTACTGCTGGCGGCAGGCGACCGATTCCCTGCGCCGGTCAGCGCGATACATGGCTACGAATTCACCCCGCGCAACGTGCGGCGGTTCCTCACCGAACGGCTCGGCTGCCCGGTGGTCGAATTGTTCGGGAGCACCGAGCTCGGCTATCTGTACTACGGCGATACGCACGGCCGCTACCACCCGCACCTGGTCGACATGGAGGTCGAGCTCGAGCCGATCCCCGGCAGCCGTGGCATTCACAGCCTGGTCGTCTCCAGCATCCGGAACCCGTACATGCCGTTGCTCCGCTACAACACCGGCGACTGTGTGCACACCACCGACGGATCGGCCGACCCGCACCGGATCGCGCGATTCTGCGGACGTGAGAAGGAACTGCTGGTCACCGACACCGCGATCACCTCGCAAGCCGAGCTCGACGATGTCATCGCCGGCATCAGCCCTCGGGTGTTCGTCTACCAGCTGTCCGTCGACGGGTCCACGGCCCAGCTGTCCTACACCACCTTCGACGGTGCGGCGTTGGACCGCGAGTCCGAGGACGAACTGTCCTCGGCGGCAACACAACTGACCGGGACGACGGTGGCCGCCGTGCACCGCAAGCACATTCCGATCGGCAAGTCAGGGAAATACGCCTGGCTTGTGCGCTGAAGGAGGATCTGGATGACCGAGCAAGAGATCCTCGGCGAGTTGTACGAGGAGACAGTGCACTACGTGCGCGACCACAACGGGGTCGACGAACACACGGCACGCATTCAAGTCCGCGAGGCGACCCGCTACCTGACGTTGGTCTCCGCGCACCGCGAGAAGCTCAGCGGGCTGTTCCTGCCCGTCGAGCAGGCGATCGACGAGGTGTGGCATTACCTCATCCTGCAGACCCGAGAGTATGCCGACCTCTGCGAGAACCGGCTCCCCGGTGGATATTTCATCCACCACCGGTCGATCTCCTACGCCGACTACGGGCAACAGCAGCCGTCGCGCGAGGTGATGATCGAGCAGTTCCTCCGGTGGATCCCGCTGTACAGCGCCAGATTCGGCGGCTTCGATGCCGACGGCGGCCGATGGTGGACGATGGTGCGGTTCCTGCACGAGGAGATGGGTTACGGGTTCGCCGAGATCTCGGCGCTAGCCGACGCGCCGAGCCGCTGACCGGAGACCGGCGGTGATCACCACCGCCGCAAGCACGATCTGCACCACCAACACCGTCACCATCGCGGCCTGCAAGCCCGACGACTGGACAACCAGCCCGAACACGGTCCCGAGCACCGCCGCGCCGGTGGCGATCGAGACCTGCTGTGCGGTGAGCAGCACGCCGCCGCCCACCCCGGCGAGTTCGGCGGGCACCAGCGACAGCATGTGCGCGTTCATCGCGCCGAGCGTGATGCCCTGTCCGGTGCCGATCAGCAGCATCGCCACCCCCATCAGCGGCACGCTCGCGGTACTTACGCCGATTGCCATGCCCGCCAAGCCGATTGCCTGGATCGCGGCCCCGAGCGCGATCGTCGCGACCCCGAGCCTGGCTCGGATCCGCGGCACCGCGAACGACGACACCAGAAAGCCCACCGCCATCGGCGCGGTCAACAGGCCAGCGGCGATCAGCGAATGGCCGAGGCCCTCCTGCAGCGTCTGCGGCAAGGCGTAGAGAAACCCGCCCGCGCCAGCGAAGAACGGCAACATCAGGATCAACGCCCACCGGAGATCGGTGTTGTCGAACATGCCCTCCGGCACCACCGCCTGCCGTCCCGCGCGAGCACACCGCCGCAGATGCGACCACAACGCCACACCGCAGACGACGGCCACCAGCGCGACCAATAGTGTTGCGGCGCCGAGGATTGTCGACATCGACATGGCCAGCAATAAAGACAGCACCGTCACCGAAAGCAGTGCTCCGCCGCGCCCGTCGACATACTGATCACGATTCGGTTCGGTGTCCGGAACAAGTCGCGGCAGCAGCAACAATGCGACGATCCCGACCGGGATATTGACCAGGAACAACCACCGCCACGCACCGCTGCCGCCCGCGAGATCGAGCAGCGCACTGCCGCCGATGAGGGCGACCAGTGCAGACAGACCGCTCATCGACGAATACCAGCTGATCGCGCGTTCCCGGCGTGGCCCGGCATGCGCGGTGACCAGACCCAGCACCTGCGGCATCACGAAAGCCGCTGTGGCGCCTTGCAGTACGCGGCCGCCGACGAGTATCTCGAAGCTCGGCGCAGCGCCGCAGATCGCAGAGGTCACCAGGAATCCCGCCACCGATGCGACCAGCACTCTGCGTCGGCCGAAGCGGTCGCCGATGCGGCCGCCGACGATCAGCAGCGCACCGAAGGTCGCGATATAGCCGACCAGCACCAGGCTCAGCAGCGCCGAACCTTGCTCGATGGCGAAGTCGCGCCGGATGCCAGGGAGCGCGACGCCCGCGATGAACGTGTCCATCATCGGCACGAACGCGCACGCGAGGATCAGGAGAATGCCAGGGGTGCGCAGCGCCCGATTGCTGTCGCCGCGTGCGGAGGTTCGATCGAGATACTTGCGGACGAGTGGCATGTATCTCCCTGCTGCTAGCGCACCGTCAATGCCTCGCGGCCCAGCGCGGCACCGAGTTGGTCGACCGCGGTGCCGAGCCCCTTCTTCGGGAGCGGTGCGTCATCGAACATCGACACCACGACCGCGTCCTCGTCGAGCTCCCAGGTGCCGACGATGCGCCCGCCCGCGACGACAATCGGCGAGATCCAGCCCGCCGTGCGGCTCACCTTTGCCCGATGATCCCCGGGCAGCAGTGCCGTGTCAGCGGTGCCGGGACCGAGGACATACTGATCGAAGCCGCCGAGCAGGTGGACCGACTTCGCCGGCTTGGTCGCGGCGAGCTCGTCGACGTGCTCAGTGCAGAGGTAGCCGCGCCGACCTTCCACCTCGACCTCGGTGAGATCGTCGCCCAGCTCCGAAAACCATCGGCGCAGCACGGGTTTGCGCACGCTGCCGCGGCTGAGCCAGGCATCGAACGCCTCCGGAGTGCTCGGGCCGTACGCACTCAGATAGGACCTGATCGCCAGCGGCGCGGCGGCATCGGGTTCCGGCAGACCGGGCCACCCGGTGATCAACTGGGCCGGATCGGCGAAGGTGACCTTGGTGCCCTGTGCCGGACCGTGACAGAGAAAGCCTTGCCAGGCCAGCGGTTTGAGCAGTGCGCCCCACCCGGACCGCAGCTGTTCGCCGAGCCGATCGAAGGCCGGGTCGGCGATGATGGCGTCGACAAGCTCGTCGCGGGTCAATGCCTTGCCGTCCAGGACACGACGCACCTCGACGCCCAACGCCGCGACATCCTCCGGCGATGCGCCGAAATTGCGCTGCCACACCGGCTTTTCCCACACGCGAGTCGAAGCGAGCAGCGACAGATAGGCAGTGGCCAACTCCGGGGTGAGTGCGTGCAGCGTGCCGCGCATGGCCCAGGTCTTGATCAAGGTGCCGTCGTGCAACTCGCGCACCAGCGCACCCGACTCCGGTGCCGCACTCCGCAGCGCCACCGCCATCTCGGCGGCCGAGGTGACCTGCGCCTGCACCCCGCAGAGTCGACGGACGATCTCGGTGACGCTCTTGGCCTGCGGTTCGACGAACTGCCTGCGTAGTCGCCAGGTGAAAACCTGGTCCCAGGTGAGCGGCACAGGGGGCTCCTTCGATCAGCCGAGTAGGGCGCTACAGAATGCCACGGTCGCCGCGATGACCGCGAACCCGGTTACCGTCGTGGCGATTACGCCCAGCAGTGCGGTGCGGGTGGTCGCCAGCCGGAGCGAGCTCACCGGATCCACCAGGCGCTGCGCCCTGGCCAGCACGGCCGTCCCGGCGGCGGCCAGTGCGCCGTCGGGCACCGGCTCGGTCACGCCGAGGATCGCGAGCAGTCCACCGAGCAACGGTTCGCACCCGTGCTTGTCTGCGGCCTTGTCGTCGGCGCACATCTCGAGCAGCCGGGCGATCTCCGCACTGCCGACGGTGACCAGCGCCAACCCGGGCAGCGTGGTCGCGACCGCGCGCAGTACCGCGGTGAGCGGCGCGTGCCTGCCCCGCAGATGGGCCTGCTCGTGCGCGAGGACCGCGGCGAGCTGGTCCCGCGTCAACGCGTCGAGCGCGGCACTCGTGACGACGATCGTGTCCGGTTGTCCCGGCACGCAATACGCTTGGCGCTGCGGCGAATCCAGCACCAGCGCGTCGACACCGGGCACCCGGCGACCCACCAGCCGCAACGCCGACGCATGCGACCTGGTGCGCCTGCGCATATCGGTCACCACCGTGACCGCCCTGGCCACCACCGCGATGGTGCACGCGGCAACCAGTGCGCCGACGGCGAACGTGGCAGCTTTGGTCGCGCCACTGCCGTCCTCGTGCAGCGGCGTCCAGAGGATCGCGAGGCACGCGCGCAACGCGTCGTGCGGATGTCCCCAGTAGGTGGCGAACTCGAATGTCAGCATCGCCGCGGCCGCGGTCCACGCACCGAGCGTGCCTGCGATGGCGACGATCCACGCGATGATGCCCAGTCGCGGCGCATTCCCGCGGCGGGTCAGCCGCCGCAGCACCGGCGGGCCGAGCGTCGCCACCGCGCTGCCGTAGAGCATCAGTGCGACAGCCAGCGTCATGGAGCTGCCTCTCCGGCACCTGGCGGTGCGTCCGGGGTCTTACGGGCGGTGAGTCGGCGTAATGCCGCGCGTAAACCTGCGGATTCTTCGGCGCTGATGCGGTCGACGAAATGGCTGAGCACCAGATCGGAGCGCCCGCCCGCGCCGAGTGCCTCCAACATCAGCCGCGCGCTGTGCTCTTCCCTGGTGAGGGTCGGCCAGTACTTGTATGCCTTGCCGGAACGCTCGCGGGCCAGCCAGCCCTTACGATGCAGGTTGTCCATCGTCGACATCACCGTCGTATAGGCGATGTCACGTTGCGCGGAAAGTTCGTCGAATATCTCGCGAACCGTGGTGTCCTCTGCGTCCCGATCCCAGATGCGGTCCATGATCACCGCCTCCAGATCTCCAAATCCGCGCACCGTACGACTCCCTCATCCAAGCGTGCCCTGCTTTCGGGCCAGCCTACCGGTTCGCCCGAATTGCTACGTAGTCAACCCGTAGATTCGAGGGTGAATCCGCAAGGGTGAGCGATCACCTCAGGGCGCAGCCTGACCCACAGCTGAACCATCCTCCAGATATGCCATCGCCCCCTCGGTACGAGCGCGGCGCGCTGCCGCCACCCGTCGAGCCAACACATCTGGGAGTCGCGCCGCGGCCTCGCCGTCATCACACCATGCCCAGCTCCGAAGCTCTTCTACCTGAAGTTCTATCGCCGCTGCCTGATCAGCACTCAACACTCCACCGTCATAGACAAACATCACACCGTCACCGGGATAGATACCGGACGGAACCCAGTCCACCACCAACAGTCGCCCCGGCACGATCGTGAGGCCCAACTCCTCACGAACCTCCCGGACCGCTGCGGCATAAGGCGACTCGTCAGCCTCCACAACGCCACCCGGCAGTTCCCAGTAGTCCTTGTACGTCGGCTCGACCAGCAGCACTCGGTCCGACTCGTCGACGAACAGCACGCCCGCCCCCATCCGCTTACGAGGCAGCGAGGCAATGTGCTCAGCGATCTCCGACTGCATGGAACACACCCTATGCGCCGCAGCCTATTTCACGCTGACCACTGAAGCGTTGTTGGAGTCCTCGGCATCTGCCGATAGTGGAGCTGTTCCCAGACCAGGGGGATAGTCGCAGCGGAGTTGATTGCGAGAATGGCGTCGATATGCGGGATCGGTCGGCATCTGACTCGAGCGAAGAGAGTGCATGAGGATTTACGTGAGTGCGCCCCGCCCAGGTTTCGAGTGGGCCATGCCGGTCGACAGCCGTGACAACACCGAGCGCCTTGCCTTCAAGGGTGTCCCGAAGCTGTATTCCTGGTGGACGGTGGAGATGGAGTCTGTCCGCGAGGACGGCAACGAGGAGCCATCAGACTTCCCCTGGTACATCTCCACGACCCTCGTGCTGAAGAACCGAGCTATCGAAGTGCTCGGTCCTGAGCTCGCCGAGTTCGGAGAACTGTTGCCCGCGCGGTTCCCTGACGCCTGGATCGCTTTGTTGAACGTGCTGAACATCGTGGACGCGCTGGACGAGGATGCCTCCGAGATCGCCCGATTCAGCTCCGGTGAGGTTATGCAGATCGAGTCCCACGTGTTCCATCCGGAGAGGATCCCGCCGCGAGCCGTATTCAAGATCCCGCAGCAGCTCTACAACGGCGACATCTTCTACACCGACGAAATCGTGCGCGAGTTCGAAGAGTCCGGGTTCACCGGGCTGTGGTTCAAGGCAGTGTGGGACACCGAGAACGGATCCTACGGAAGTCGGTTCGGCGACACGGTTTTCGAGGTCGACCGGTTCATGTGAGTGCTTGCGTTCCCGAGTCCGGCCATCTTCCTTCCGCTGGCGGTCCATCGGTTCCAACGGTTGAGCCGCTGATCTGAAAGGTGCACGGTGCCCGGCATTCTCACGAATGCCGGGCACCGGCATGTCCAAAGCCTGCCACCTCGAGAGCCTGAACTCATAGGGGCTGTGCGTCAGGTGAAGTGCCGACGGTCAGACGATGCGCTGACCCTGCTCGCACAGTGCTGTCACGCCCTGATCGACGGCCGCCAGTGCCGAGGCGATGCGGTCGGCGAGTAGGGGTTTGACCTTGCGGCGGGCTTCGGCGACGGTGTGGAGGCTTGCCGAAAGGAGTTCGCCGTCAGCGAATGTCATCTCGGCGACGTCGTTGTCGGTGATCAGGCCGCCGTCGAAGACGAAGACCACGCCTTCTGGGCGTGCGTCGTATGGCTTGATGTAGTCAACTACCAGGAGTCGGCCGGGTGGACGGCGCCAGCTCAGTTCCTCGGCCAGCTCGCGTTCCGCGGCGGCCCAGGGGGACTCGTCCTGTTCCACTACGCCGCCGGGTATCTCCCAGTTCGGTTCGTAGGAGGGTTCGACCAGGAGCACCCGCCCCGCTGCGTCGCGGAAAATCACGCCTGCGGCCATCCGCTTGCGGGCCAATCCCGCTATGTACTGCGCGACTGGCAGCACGCCGTCTGCTGCTGGTTGACCCGAATCCGGTGTGCTCGGCTGCGGCATCTGCCGAACGTACTCTACGGCTTGCGAATGTCGGTGGCTGTCACGGTATTCGGTCGTCTCGGCAGGCCGAGTCCACGGCTCGGCGGACCTCAGCTCCCGTTGGCGAGATGGCGGCGGAACCAGGTGGTCAGTGCGATGTCGACCTCGCGGGTCAGGGGGAGTTGGGGAGCGGGTTCGATGCCGGGTTCGTCAGCGAGGGCGTGCGCCAAGCCGGGGATGGTGAGCAGTTCGGCGCGTTCCCCTACGGCAGCGTCGAGGTTCATTGCGTCGGTGTGCATTTGGGGGTCGTCCGATTCGCCGCTGATGATCAGCAGGGGAGCGCGGGTGGCGATGGCGGGTGCTTTGGCGATGAAATCCAAGTCGTCTACTGCTTTTTCGGATTCGGCGTCGTAGGGGTATTCGCCAGGGAAGAGATCTACGACGGACCGCATTCTGATGGCGGCGTTGACGACGGCGGCGGCGAAGACGGGAGTGTCGGTGGTGGCGAGGATGTTCAGCGCGACGGCTCCGCCCAGCGACCCACCGAGGATGCCGATGGGGCCGTCATCGACGGGGAGTTGGGTGCGGATCGCGGCCAGGGCGGCGGGGAATTCTTCGGTGGCCTGTTCGACGAAAGGATGCAGGAAGGACATCACCGGGTCCTTCGTGAACAGCTCGACGATGGCGTCGGTGCTGCCGTCGACCATGCGGGCCCCGCACATCGGCATGGCGAGGTGGACGCGCCATGCGGGCAGGTCGTGCATCGGCAGCGCGGCGGCGAAGGCGGCGTCCGATCGTGGCGCATCCAGCATGTGCCAGGTGAGGATCAGCGGCGCGGGGGCGTTGTCGGCGGGTGGGAGCGCGGTGAACGGTACGCCCGCGGCCGTGCCGGTGATCGGTGTCTGCATGTGGGCCATGCTAGGTCCGCGGCGGGATACCTGCGTCGGATATCGCGGCGAGCGAAATCGTGGCCCGCGGGCTGGCGTCGCGTCGACGCACGCGAGCATCCGAAGGCCATCGCGCACAGCACAATCGAGGGGTGCCATGGCGATGGACCGCGGTCAGCCGGCCCGGCGGTCGTACTGTTCGCGATGGGCGTGCACCTCGTCCATGTGCGCCTCGGCCCATGTCTTGATGCCACGGATCACGTGGTGGAGCGAGAGGCCGAGATCGGTGAGTTCGTAAGTGACGGTGGCGGGTACGGTCGGTGCGACGGTGCGGGTGAGCAGACCGTCGCGCTCGAGCGACCGCAGTGTCTGGGTGAGCATCTTCTGGCTGACTCCGGCCAGTCGCCGCGACAGTTCGGAGTAGCGCATCGCCCGCGGCTCGCCGGCGCAGTCGCCCACCGGGTGCGGTCCGTCGCTGCCGAGCGCGGCCAGGATCAGGGTGACCCACTTGTCGGAGATCCGGTCGAGTAGCTGACGGCTCGGGCAGCCCGCCATGAACGCGTCGTAGTCGGCCTGCGCCTGGGCCCGCTGCTGGGCCGCGGTCTGCGTCGGCATCGACACTCCTTCCCACCTCGAGGTGGCTTACGCACTCCGAAGTGCCTACTTCCTGATGGAGAGTTACCCATCAATAGTGAAGTGAGACAACCGCTTATACAAGCCGCTAGGAGCGAAACCGTGAGTATGTCCACCTTCCGCACCGCCGTCGTCCGCACGGCGGCAGGCCCTGACTCGATCGAGATCATCGATGTTCCCCTCGTCGATCCCGGACCGGGCGAGGCCAGGGTCGCCGTCGCTGCCGCGGCGATAAACCCTGTTGACCTCGCGGTCGCGGGCGGTTTCTTCCACGCCTCGGGGTTGATCAACCAGCCGGCACATACCGGCTTGGGCTGGGACTTCGCGGGCACGGTCGCCGCAACGGGTCCCGGGGTTGACCTCGCCGTCGGCACCAGGGTCGCCGGACTGGTGACCGGGTTCGACCGTGACTTCGGCACCTACGCAGAGCAACTCGTCGTGAGAGCTGCCGACCTCGCCGTCGTACCAGCAGGACTCGACCTGGTCGCGGCGGCAACCGTGCCGCTCAACGGGCTGGCCGCGGCCCAACTCGTTGACCTGCTCGGAGTCGCGCCCGCCGACGGCAATCGTCTGTTGGTGATCGGCTCGGCCGGCGCGGTCGGCGGCTATGTCGCCGCGCTCGCCCAGGACCGAGGCTGGCAGGTGACCGGCCTGGCCAGAG
Source organism: Nocardia altamirensis NBRC 108246 (assembly GCF_001612685.1). Taxonomy (GTDB): domain Bacteria; phylum Actinomycetota; class Actinomycetes; order Mycobacteriales; family Mycobacteriaceae; genus Nocardia; species Nocardia altamirensis. The sequence continues at coordinate 108,906 of NZ_BDAY01000011.1, read as the reverse complement.
CTGAGGACGAGGAGTTCGTCCGCGCACTCGGCGCCGATTTCACGACCGATGCCGAGCCAGGGTGGGACGCGGTCGCCGACACGGCCGTACTAGGGGAAGGCGGCCTCGCCTTGGTCCGCGACAATGGAGCGTATGTCGGCGTTCGCCCGAACGCCGCGCCGAACGCCGAGCGCGGGATCACGGTCGACGTGGTGGAAACGGTGCCCGACGGACCCCGGCTGGGTGATCTGCTCGCCCGCACCGCATCCGGCGCGCTGCCTGCCCGGGTACACGCGGTCGTGCCGTTGGATCAGGTTGCCGACGCCCATCGAGCCGTGGCCAAAGGCGGGGTGCGCGGCCGCTTCGTGCTGACACCCTGACCGGTTCGGGCGTGCCCGAACACCGTTGGATCCCCTCGGCAGTCGGCGTGCACCGAACCGATGGCTAGGGTGCTGGAGTGGCGGACGCACAGTTGATCGATACGGTGGCGTGGGTGCGGATCGAGGGCGGGCGGATTCTGTGTGCCCGGCCGCGCGGCAAAGACGTCTTCTACATCCCCGGCGGGAAGCGGGAAGGCGACGAAACCGATCTGCAGACGTTGCTGCGGGAGATCGAGGAAGAGCTGACGGTGGCGTTGCTGCCGGACACGGTCGCGCACGTCGGCACGTACGAGGCGGTGCACGGGTCCGATCTCGTCGTGCGCATGAGCTGTTACAGCGCGGACTATCGCGGCACCCTCGCCGCCAGTAGCGAGATCGAGGAGATGGCGTGGTTCAGCTACGCCGATCGAGCGCTGGTGCCGCCGGTTGACCAGTTGCTGTTCGACGATCTGGTGGATGCCGGCCGATTACGGTGAGCCACAGCGGTAACCGGTTACCGTCGTCGGTATGAGCTGGGTTCGGCTGTGGTTGCGCGCCGCGGGGTACGCGGTCTGGGCACTGCCGCTCGCGATGAGCCCGGTGGCGACTCGGCTTCGGGTGCCGCGACGGACCTTCGGTGAATCCGTCACGCCGCGTGACCGATTGGCATGGCGTGCGATGCTGCATTCGGTGCTGAGTGCGGCGGTCGGGTTGCTCGCGATGTTCTTCGTTCTTCTCGCGGTGCTCGGCGCGGTGCGTGGCGTCGCCTATCCGCTGGTGGCGGGCGACAACTACGAGAACTCTTGGGGTGGGCCGACGTTGGCGGGTGCGTGGGCCGTGCACGCGGTACTCGGCCTCGGCGTGCTGCCGCTGTGGTTCGCGGCGCTCGCCGGGCTCGGTGCGCTCCAGATCAGGCTGGTCCGTGGCACTCTCGGCCGGGTGGGACCGCGCTGGCCGGTCCTTGTCGCGGTGCTGCTGATCGCAGGCGGTGTGCTGTTGTTCGTCTGCTGGCTACACCTGGTGTGACCCGTCGCGCCGAACCCCGGCCGCCCGAACTGCCGGGGCGCGTCGGTCTCAGGTGGCGATCGGCTGTCGCTGCACGCGTTCGATCAGATGCTCCACCAACGTCATCAGCACCGTCTTGCACGACGCCCGATCGCGGGCATCACACAGCAGCACCGGCGTCTGCGGGTCCAGGTCGAGCGCGTCACGCACCTCGTCGATGGTGTAGCGCGGCGCACCGTCGAAACAGTTGACGCCGACCATGAACGGCAATCCGCGCCGCTCGAAGAAGTCAACGGCGGCAAAGGAATTGCCGAGGCGACGGGTGTCGGCGAGCACGACCGCGCCGAGCGCGCCGCGCGCGAGCTCGTCCCAGAGGAACCAGAACCGGTCCTGACCCGGGGTACCGAACAGGTACAGCACCAGGTCTCGGTCGATGGTGAGCCTGCCGAAGTCGAGCGCGACCGTGGTCGTTGTCTTCGACTCCACGCCGGACAGATCGTCGACGCCGGTGCTGACCTCGGTGATCAGCTCTTCGGTGCGCAGCGGCGCCACCTCGCTGATCGCGGAGACCATGGTCGTCTTGCCGACGCCGAACCCGCCGGCGACGAGGATCTTGACCGAGGCGGCCAGGTGCGGCGTGCCGCTCGGGTCAAATTTTTCGGATTCCATCCAGTACCGCTCGCAATATGTTGAGGTCTTCGGGCCCGGCTTCCGTCGGAACGGGAGCACGGAATATGAGTTGCCCGTCGCCGATGAGGTCGCCGACGAGGATCTTCGTCACCGCGAGCGGTAAACGCAACTGTGCCGACACTTCGGCGACCGACTGCGAAACCCGGCACAGCCGAAGGATATCGGCGTATTCCGGTTCCGCCCGGCGCAGTGTGCCTGCCGAATCGTTGACGACCACGGACGTGAGCATGTCCAATTCGGGGCCTGCTCCGGTGGTACGCCCACGCGTGAGCGCGTACGGGCGGACCAGCGGGCCCGCCGCTTCGTCGAACCAGGGCTCACGCGGGTGGGTCATGGCAGATTCGGCTCTCCTTGTCCGACGAGATCATGTCGCGGCGTGGTGGACAGGTAGGTGCCGACTCGTTGTACGGTCAGGTTCATCTCGTAGGCCACCATGCCGAGGTTCGCGGACTCGATGGCTTGCAGTGCGAGACAGGCGTTGTCGCCTGCCGAGGTGACAAACAGTACGGCACGGTCGAGTTCGATCACGGCCTGGCGCACGCCGCCGCCGTCGAACCGGTTGCCCGCGCTGCGCGCCAACCCGTACAGCGCGGACGACATCGCACCGAAGTGCTCGGCGTCTTCCCTGGTCATCGCGCTGGAGCGGCCGAGAAGCAGTCCATCGGTGGACAGCACCACCGCGTGCCTGACGCCGGCCAACCGATCGACGAGATCGTCGAGCAGCCAGTTGAGATCACCTGTCGGAGTAGCGGACACCCCTAACCTTCCTGTTCGTCCGGGATATTAGCGGAGCGTCTGCCCTGCTTCGTCCCGTTCTCGATGGCGGACATGAGATCACGAGCCTGCTCGGCGGACCTGGCCTGCGCCGGGGGAGCGAACGGCGATGGCGCCGGTTCCGCCAGTTGCGGAGGCAGATTGGTCTGCCTGCTGCGGCGCGGCAGGGCGGGCCTGGTGTCGCCGGGTGACGGCTGTGGCGGCTCCGGCTGTGCGCCAACCCCATTCGACGGTGGTGATTCGATCGCGAGCGTGGCGACGGCACCGCCGGTCGGCTGCGACGCGGACGACGGCACGGCCACCGGCGGCGCCGGGATGCGCCGCCGCCGACCGGGATCGGTGAGCTCGGCCGGGGTTTGCTCGGGCACGCTGTCGGTGACGATGAGCGAAGACGGGATGAGCACGATCGCCTTGATGCCGCCGTAATCGGATTCCGACAACCGCACCGTGATGCCGTGCCGGATGGCCAGCTGCGCGACGACGAACAGGCCGAGCCGAGAATCCGCCGACAACGCGGCGACACCGAAATCCGGTGGCGTGCGCAACATGTCGTTGAGGCGGGCGAGCTCGACGTCGGACATGCCCATGCCCTGATCGCTGATCTCGGCGACCACGCCCTTGCCGACGACGTTGCCGCTGACCTCGACCCGGGATTGCGGCGGGGAGAAGGCGGTCGCGTTGTCGACGAGTTCGGCGAGCAGGTGGATGAGGTCGGCGACGACGGTTCCGAGGACGTGCACCTCGGGCAGCCGGGACACGCGAACCCTGGCGTAGTCCAAGGTTTCTCCGACGGCACTGCGCACCACGTCCATCAGCGGAACGGGATTGCGCCACTGCCGACCCGGCTGACCGCCGCCGAGGATGGTCAGGTTCTCGGCGTTGCGACGTTCCCGGGTGGCCAGGTGATCGAGCCGGAACAGGGTGTCGAGCAGCACCGGATCTTCTTGCCGCTGTTCGGCTTCGTCGAGGATCTCGAGCTGGCGGTGCACCACGATCTGGCTGCGGTGCGCGATGTTGAGGAAGACCGCCTTGACGCCTTCGCGGGTGCGGGCCTCGGCGACGGCCGCGCCGATGGCGGCGGCGTGCGCGTGCTCGAATGCCTTGGCCACCTGACCGATTTCGTCGTGGCCGAAGTCGAGGGACGGGGTTTCCGCGGCAGGGTCGATGATGTCGCCCTCGTTGAGCCTGCGCATCGTCTCGGGTAGTCGTTCGTCGGCCATCAGCAGGGTCTGCCTGCGTAGTCGCTTGAGCCTGCGGATGATTCGGTTGGCCAGCACGAGCGCGATCAGGAACGCCACGATGCTGACGACCAGCACGCCGCCGCCCGCGTACAGCGAATTCGCCGCCGACGCCGTGGCTTTCTTCTCGGCCAGCTCCTGGGAGTGCCGGTTCTGTGAGATCCACACGTCGATCAGGCCGCGGTTGACTTCGGATGCCGCGTTCTGCCACTCCGTCGTCGTCAACGGCAGCGGGGGCAGCGACGGTTTGGACGACGAGGCGGTGCTCGACGAGCCTGCCGAGTTGGTCGCCGGGGCCGACTGCGCGACCAGATAGCGTTGCGCGACGGCACTTTCCATCAGTGACAGCTGCTGCCAGGCATTGCTGCCGGTGAGCGCCTGGATGCGTTGCTGCTGGACGCCCGCGGTGCCCTGTTCGGTGACCAGGTAACCGATTTCGGTGTGGTAGAAGCCGACCTGGCGCAGGAACTCGTCGATCGGGATGGCCGAGGGCCCATTCGAGGTGGCGAGCATGACGCCGAGCGCGTTGCTGCGCGACATCGCCTCTGCCGCATTGAGAAAGCGCATGCCGTCGGCGATCGCGACGCCGATCTCGGTGTCGGGTGCGGTCTGCTCGGCGATGCCGGTGCCGACGGAGATGACGTCGAGCAGCCGGTTGTAGAACATGTAGGCATCCGACGGTTGCAGCTGGCCTGCGTCGGTCGCCATCCGCACCTGCGTCATCTGGCTGAGCAGGGTGTTGAAGCCTGCGACATCGTCGCCGATCTTCGAATCGTCGACCTCACGAAGGCCGGTCGAGGCTTCGATCAGGCCGCGCATCGCGCCGTCGAGCCGGATCCTGGCCGCGGCGAGCGCGGGCGGCACGGTGTCGTCACCGGCGAGCTGCGCGAGGGTCAGGCGGCGCTCCTGCTGCACCGATTCCATCAACTCTCGGGTCGGCGGAATCGCCTGCTGATTCTGGACCGCCCAGTCCTTGGCCTTGGTCCCCTCGGCTACCAGATATCCCGCTGCGCCCACGCCGACCACAAGCAGAGTCAGGCTCGGAATGAGCGCGATCGCCAGAATCCGCGTACGAACCCCGAGCCTCGCTCTGAACATCGGCACAACCTAAACCAGAAATCGGACCGACCGACCAGACGGTCCCGCTGAGTGAGACTCGGTTTGACTTCGCTGCCGCACCGGGGTTTCGGCGGGTCGAAGCCGACATATCCGGCCGAATGATGTGCACGACAGGCGCGGATTGCCGGGGACTACCCGTCGGTAGGGCCGGGCGGCGTAGATTGTGTGTATCTCGCAGTTACATGAGATCTCACCCATACCACCAGGAGGCAACGATGCCCGCGCCGGAAGCCGCAGTCTTCGACCGTCTGAGCGCGCTGGCCGCGATCGACAGCCCCGACGCGCGTTCACGCAAGACGATCGCCGAGACATTCACCGGAAAGCCGCTCGGGAGCGTGCCCGTCGGCACCGTCGAGGACGTCGAGGCCGCGTTCGAGAAGGGCCGTGCCGCACAGGCGCGCTGGGCCGAACGCTCGGCTGCTGACCGGGCCGCGGTACTCGACCGGTATCGCGCGCTGGTGGTGGAGAACCGCGAGTTCCTGATGGACATCGTGCAGGCCGAAACCGGCAAAGCGCGCTGGGCGGCGCAGGAAGAGATCATGGGCCTGATGTTCGCGGCCCGCTACTTCTCGAAACACGCGGCGCCGCTGCTGGAGCCGCACCGGGTGCCCGGGGCGTTTCCGGTGCTCAACCGCACCTCGGTGCGGACACAGCCCAAGGGTGTCGTCGGCGTCGTCGCGCCGTGGAACTACCCGATGCTGCTCTCGATCGGCGACTCGATCCCCGCGCTGATCGCGGGCAACGCGGTGGTCGTCAAGCCGGACAGCCAGACCCCGTTCTCCTCGCTGGCCAACGCCGAACTGCTCTACCGTGCCGGCCTGCCGCGCGATCTGCTCGCGGTGGTGCCGGGTCCGGGCACTGTGGTCGGCACGGCGATCGTCGACCGCTGTGACTATCTGATGTTCACCGGCTCCTCCGCGACCGGACGCACCCTGGCCGAGCAGTGTGGGCGCAGGCTGATCGGCTTCTCTGCCGAGCTCGGCGGCAAGAACCCGATGATCGTCGCCAAGGGCGCCAAGCTCGACAAGGTCGCCAAGGCTGCGGTGCGCGCCTGCTTCTCCAACGCCGGGCAGCTGTGCATCTCGATCGAACGGCTCTACGTCGAACGCGAGATCGCCGAGGAGTTCACCGCGCAGTTCGTCGCGGCCGTCAAGGCCGCGAAACTCGGTGCCTCCTATGACTATTCGGCCGATATCGGCTCGCTGATCTCCGAGGCGCAGCTGGAGACGGTGTCCAAGCATGTCGCCGACGCCACCTCCAAGGGCGCGAAGGTGCTCGCGGGCGGCAAGGCCCGCCCGGACCTCGGGCCGCTGTTCTTCGAGCCGACCGTGCTCGCCGACGTGACCGACGAGATGGAATGCGGGCGCAACGAGACGTTCGGTCCGCTGGTGTCGATCTACCCGGTCGACTCGGTCGATGAAGCGATCCGGCTGGCCAACGACACCGAGTACGGCCTCAACGCCAGTGTGTGGGCGGCAAGCAAGTCCGAGGGCGAACGCATCGCCGCCCGGTTGCACGCGGGCACCGTGTGTGTCGACGAGGGCTACGCGCCCGCGTGGGGCAGCACCGCCGCGCCGATGGGTGGCATGGGCATCTCCGGTGTCGGGCGCAGGCACGGCCCGGACGGGCTGCTCAAGTTCACCGAGCCGCAGACCGTTGTGGTCACCCGCTTCCTGAATCTGGATGCGCCGCCGATGGTCTCGCAGGAATCGTGGCAGCGGTTCCTGATGACGGTCTCGCGCAGCCTGCGATTCCTGCCCGGTCGCTGATCCGGCGTCTGCCAGGTGGTCGAGCCCACCTGGCAGACGCCACCTCCGGTTGGCCGCGCCACGCAGGGCCGTCCGGTTCGACCATGCCGGCTCGGGGTAGCGGCGGAGGTTCAGGTCATCCGATCAGCACCGGTGCGCGGCGGCGACACCAGCGCCGCCTCCGCATCGGTGAGCAGACGCGATCGGATGAGGAAGCGCACGCCGTCGGACGCCTCCAGGGAAAAGCCGCTGCCCCGGCCGCTTGTCACATCCACGGTCAAATGGGTGTGCTTCCAGAGTTCGTACTGATCTGCGCTCATCCAGAATTCGGTGTGCCACGGTAGATAGCCGAACAGCACGTCCGCCCGGCCGATCTGGTACTCGCGTATCGGAAAACACAGCGGCGAGCTGCTGTCACAGCAACCGCCGGCCGACTGATGCAACAGCACCGCACCGTGCTGTTCGATCAACTGCCGCAAAACGTCTCGCGCCCGCTCGGTGATGGCGACGCGATGGGTCCGGTGCTGCTGCATCAGCAGTACCCGAGTTCGATGCACACTGCTTTCTCGACGGACCCCGGTCTGGCATAGATCATGGCGTCGCTCCTCGCAGAATCTCTGTGATCGGGCAACTATGAACCGTGAAGGTTGGCGTGAGGTTGGTGCCGTCTGTTACCTGCGCCGTAACACGTTCTAGGTGTGTAGCGCGGTGTGCAACCTGGCGGCGACCACGGCGCGACGCACGTCGTCCATGGGTAGCAGGCGCAGCGCGTGCTCGTGCACCGCGATATCGCCGGGTGCGCGTTCACCGAAGGCTACGGCATGCTCGGCGCGGTCGCTGGCCAGCACCGCATTGCGCACGCCCACATCGAGATACGCGCGCCACCGCACCACGCCGGGGGTGTCCGAGCCGGGCAGCAGCGGGCCGCGGTAGAGCCACACCGCGGAGGTGGTGTCGCCCGCCGCGATGGCGGCCAGCAAGTCGACGGCATCGCAGGCGACCGGGCCGGTCAACAGCCAGCGGCGGGTGGCTATTTCGCCGCCGGTGGCGCGGCGCAGGTGCGAGACATCGGCTTTGAGGGTGCTGGTGGAGACCGCGCGATCGCCGTAGACGGCGGCGTGCAGTTGTTCGGGGGTGAACCCGTCGGGTTCCAGGGCGAGCAGCGCCAGGATCTCCAGCTGCCGCGGTGGCAGCGGCACCGGCCTGCCGTCGCGCACGAGCCGTGCGGCGCCGAGACATTCGAGGCGAACGCCGGGCCTGGGCGCGGGTTCGGCGGCGCGCAGCATGGTTTCGACGGCGGTGACCAGGGCCCGCACCGAGGTGAGCACCAGCGGGTGCGAGCGGTCCCAGGAACTGGACAGGTCGAGTACGCCTACTTGGCTGCCGTCGGGTGCGTGGATCGGTGCGGAGTAGCACACCCAGCCGTGCAGCGCGGCGATCAGATGTTCGGCGGAGAACACCGAGCACGGGCGGTCGTCGTGCAGGGCCAGCGATAAACCGTTGGTGCCCATGTGGCTTTCGTCCCAGCAGCCGCCGGGCGCGAAGTTGACCTGCTCGGCCTGCCTGCGCAGGGATCGGTCGCCCGCCGACCACATGATGGTGCCCTCGGCGTCGGTGACCACGGCGAGATAGCCGGAGTCCGCGGCGATGCCGCGCAGTTCACCGGCCAGTTCGGTGATGGGGGCGCGCAGCGGGGAGGCCGACCAGCGGTCGGCGATGTCGTCGAATCCGGGGGCGACCGTGCGGGCCGGGTCGACCGTGTGCAGCGAGCGCTGCCAGGATTGGGCGACGTCGCTGCGGAGCAAGGTGGTTCGCAGCGGTGGCGGACCTGGCTTGCGCGCTGCGGTATCCGGAGCCGTAGCCCAGCGCTCCCATTCTTTTTCCAGTTCGGCCCGCTGTTGGGTCAGGGTGCGGAACTGCGCCACTTCGGGGAACCCCATCGTCGTGTGAGCTCACATTCGCTCTCTCATTCTGGCGTACGCATGAGGGCGTTGGGGGATATTGGGGCCAAACCGAACGGTCTCAATGTGGTTGCCGGAGTGTGGCCTCTCTGGCTTCGGCGTGTCGAGGTTGGTAAGCAGCCTCGGTGCTTGTCTCTTTCGTTGCGGTATCTAGTGATTCCCTCGTTGGGAGCCGTCCCGGCAGGGGCGGCCTGATTCGAATGATCGCCGATACGTGCGGGGTCTAGGCTGCGGGCATGGCGACCGTTTCGCGGCGAGCCAGGCTGGCCGACGTGCACGAACTTGCCGCAGGCATGCCGCATGTGACGCGCATCGACGGACCACGCGGCAACCCCGTCTATCAGGTGGGCGGCAAGTCGTTCGTCTTCTTCCGCACCCCGCGCCCCGACGCGTTCGATGCCGACACCGGCCAGCGCTACACCGACGTCATCGTGTTCTGGGTGCCCTCGGAGTCCGACAAGCTGGCACTAGTGCAGGACACGGCACTGCCGTTCTTCACCACCGACCATTTCGACGGGCATCTGTCGGTATTGCTGCGCGGCAGCCGGATCGGGGAGCTCACGCACGGGGAACTGGCCGAGGTGGTGCAGGACGCGTGGCTGTCGCGTGCCTCGCGCAGGCGGGGCGCCGAGTGGCTCGCGGCGCACCCGGCTCCGTGAACGGTGCAGTCGCTGCGCTTTTGCAGCGCGAGCACTACTTGTTGATGAAAATGCCTGCGATGTCGGCGTTCTTGATCGGGGTCTCGGCGTTGGCCTGAATCCCGCACAGCACATCGACCGAGACCATGGTCGTGTCGACCGCGGTGCCCGACGGCTCGTGGTCGTTGTTGGTCTGCTGCTTGATGGCCTTGGTGATCGTCATGCGCTTGGTGTCCTGGTCCTGCTTGACGTACTCGTTGCAGGGAGTGTCGCCGCCTTTGTTGAGGGCGCGCTGGACATCGGTGCAGCCCGCGAGGATCAGCGCGACCGCCGCGATCCCGAGGCCGGCCCGTCCGGTCCGTGACAGCGTCGCGTTCATGTTGCTCCTCCTGAAGGCGTGCGTCGGCGCGGCCATCCGCGCTGATCCTCTCCACCCTAAAGCCAGCGACGCGTGGCGGGCGTCAACGCTGAGAGTGAATTGGTGGCGGCGCGTCCTCGGGGTTTACCCCGATCTCAGCGGAACAGTCGCAGGGGGATGTCGAGTTCGGCGGGGGTGAGCGAGCCGTGGTGGCCGACCATTATCGATTGCAGCGGCTCGGCGCCGCTGCGGATGACGCCCCTGGTGCCGCGGGCGGCGACCACCACATCGCCGATGCGGTCGGCGACATGCGGCGCAACGATCGGGCCGAACCAGCCGCGGCTGATCACCTCGTCGCGCAGCAGGACCGCGAAGTCGTCGCCGAGGATGTCCTGCCAGGCGGCCGCGACGTCTTTCGCGGCACCCGGTTCGGTGTAGACGTGGCGTGCACGGGGTTCACCGCCCAGTTGGTCGACACCGGCACGCAATTCGGGGCGCTGGTCGAAGTCGACGCGCTCGTCGAGTTCGACCATGCCGTGATCGGCGGTGACGAGCAGCGCGGCGCCCTGTGGCAACCGTTCGGCGATCTCGGCGGCGATGCGGTCGACATGGGCCAGCTCCAGCAGCCAGGCGTCGGAATTCGGGCCGCGGACGTGTCCGGTGGTGTCGAGGTCGGCGTGATAGGCGTAGACCAGCGAGCGGCTGCCCGCGCGCAGTGCGATGCCGATGCCGTCGATGAGGTCGCCGACCGAGACGTTGGCGCGAAACTCACTGCCGCGCAATACTGCCCGGGTCAGGCCGGAACCGTTCTGATAGTGCGGGGCGACCTGGGACACGGCGATACCGTTGGCTGCCGCGCGCTCGAAAACCGTTGCGGTGGGCTGGAATTGTTCCGGGGCCAGCTCGTTGAGCAGGTCGACCCGGTCGCCCTCGCCGTGCAGGCGCCAGCGCAACGCGTTCACCAGGCGATCCTGGCCTGGCACCCGCACCAGATAGCCGACGATGCCGTGCTGACCGGGCGGCACACCGACGCCGAGTGAGCTCAAGCTGGTCGCGGTGGTGCTCGGGAAACCGGCGGTGAGCGGGGTCGAGGTCAGGCCTGACAGGAACGGCGCCACACCGGGATTGGCGGCGAGCGCGGCCGCGCCGAGCCCGTCGATCAGCAGCACGCAGACGCGGTCGGCGCTCACGCCGAGGCCGAGTCGGTCGATCTCGCCGGGCACGCCGAACCCGGCGAGCAGCGAAGGAAACAGATCAGCGAGGGAGCCCGTACCGTAACGGGGCGCGTCGAACACGAGTGTCAGAATGTCAAGGCCGGGACCGCCCGGGCAAGCCGGATCAGGCCTGGCCGGTCTCGAAACGGCTGACCTTGCCGTCCTGCACGGCGAATCGCCAGCTCGTTCGCATCGAGCCCCAGCGGGAATTGGTGTAGTCGGCAACGAGTTCGGTGCCGCCGTCGCCGACGGATTCGACCTGCATGCGGGCGTTGCTGCCGAAGACCTCGGAGTCGGTCCACTGGGCGATGTTGCGTTCGACGCCGTCGTCGGACATGGTCGCGTCGTCGGTGAGCGCCGCGAAGAACCGGTCGTGGTCGTTGGCGTTGAGCGCGTCCACGAATTCCTGCACCACAGGGTCGAGCTGAGTCATCCGGTTACCCCTCTCGGATCAGGTAGCGAGCATGAGCAGACCTACAGCAAACCTGTGCTGTCCACTCTAGGGCAGAACCGCGCCACCGCGAGGAGTGGTCACCGTATGCCCGCGAGCCGCGTGCTGGTAGACAGGAAACGTGACCGCGCAGCGTGCATTCCGGTTCGGTGTCAACATGGTGGCGCCGGATGAGCGGGCCAGGTGGATCGAAAAGTGCCGCAAGGCTGAGGAACTGGGGTACGACGTGATCGGCGTCGCCGATCATCTCGGCTGTCCTGCGCCGTTTCCCTCGATGATCCTCGGGGCCGAGGCGACCTCGCGGGTGCGGCTGAACACGTTCGTGCTGAACACCCCGTTCTACAATCCGGTGCTGCTGGCACGGGACATCGCCGGCGCCGATCAGCTCACCGACGGGCGCGTGGAGATCGGGCTCGGCGCGGGCTACGTGCAGGCCGAATTCGATGCCGCGGGTATCCCTTTCGAGAGCGGCGGCAAGCGCGTCGAGCATCTCGAGCGGACGGTCACCACGTTGCGCACCCTGTTCTCCGATCCCGAGTATCAGCCGCGCACGGTGCAGCCGTCGGGTCCGCCGATGCTGATCGGCGGCTGGGGGAATCGGCTGCTGCGGGTGGCCGCCACGCACGCCGACATCATCGCGTTCCCCGGCGCGTCCGCCACCGAGAACGGCGGGCCGCTGCACCTGGCGGGGCTCGGCGAGATCGAGGAGAAGGTCGAGTATGTGCGCGGGCTGCTCGGTGCGCGGGCTGACCGCGTCGAGTTCAATATTCTCGTGCAGCGCGTGGTGCCGCCGGAGGAGCGGACGGCCGTGCTCGAGCTGTTCGGCCCCGCTCTGCCTGATGATGTCGCCGATCATCCAGAAGACTTGCCCACCTTGCTCATCGGCACGCCGGAGGAGATCGCCGACCGGCTGCGAGCGAACCGCGACCGGTTCGGGTTCAGCTATATCACGGTGCTGGAGCACAGCATGGAGCAGTTCGCGCCGGTGATCGAGTTGCTGCGCTGAGTTGTCTTTGCTGCGCTGAGCTTTGGCAGTGACTGGTCGCTGTCCTGCATGGCGGTTCGTGCACTTGCGCAGGGCGTCGAACACTGACGTAGGGGTCGAGCTCAGCGCTGCGGGTCGAACACAGCGCGAGGGTCGAACAGGGCACAGGGGGTCGCCCCCGTCGAGCTCAGGGCAGCGGGTCGATGATGATCCGGGAATCGAGTTGGCGCAGCTTCTTCGGGCGTGCGGTGAGGCACGGCCAGTCGCGGGCGACGGCCTCGCGGGTGGCGTGGCCCGCGGGTAAGAGCACGTCGGCGTCGGTGCTACCTGCGAAGGTCGCGCCGAGCTCTTCGGCGGTACATCGGTCGAACGACGAGACGATGGTGTGCGGCAAATCCAGCAGTGCCGCAAGGATATCCAGCCGGTTGGCGGGGATGTGCGCGCGTGCGGCGCCGAGCACGGTGGCGGGCACGACGATGGTGTTGCCCGCGTTCACGGTGGCCCACACGACGGCCTGCGCGTAGTTGGCCTGGTTCACGAATCCGACGACGGCCGCCGTGTCGAATACGACGCCGCCGAGTGCCGCGCTGATCACGCGGCGCCGGCGTGTGGGCCGCCGGCTTCCTCCTCGGATAACGGCGGCAGACCCTGTGCGGCGCGGGCGCGATTGATGAGATCCAGCGGTGGCCTGCCGCCGAAGACCTCTTCGAGTTTCGCCAGCGACTGTGCGTCGCCGACGCGCGCGCACACTGATTCGGCGACGAAGGCGGCCACCGATTCGATGCGTCCGCTGTCACGCCAGGCTTCCAGGGTCGCGACCAAGTCTTCGGGCAGCGTGACGGTGACTTTCCGTGTTTTCGGCTCCCGAGACGATGACATGGGTTGACTTTATCGCGGGTTCACGGTGGACGGGCGGGATGTGGAACGTTCCGATTTGCGCACACCTTCGCCGCTGGTGAGCATCAAAATTATGTGATCTGCGTCACATTACGCTGCGCAAAATGTCGGTGGTGGATGGCATGGTGTCCGTATGTCTTTCGCCGAATCCGCCCTTCCCTCCGATGTCATCCGAGTACTCGGAGCCAGCGAGCACAACCTGCGCGACGTTTCGCTGGAAATCCCCAAGAACAAGATCACCGTATTCACCGGGGTTTCCGGATCCGGCAAGTCCTCCATCGTGTTCGACACCATCGCGGTGGAGTCCCAGCGTCAGCTCTACGCCACCTTTCCCGCGTTCATCCTGAACTTCCTGCCCCGCTACGAGCGTCCGCACGCGGAGGCGATGGAGAACCTGACCGCGCCGGTGATCATCGATCAGCAGCCCGTCGGCGGCGGGCCGCGCTCGACCGTCGGCACGATGACCGACATCTTCTCGATGGTGCGGGCCATGTTCGCCCGATTCGGTTCGCCCTCGGCCGGATTCGTCTACAACTACTCGTTCAACGTGCCGCAGGGGATGTGCCCGGACTGTGACGGGCTCGGCATCTCGGTGCGGGTGGATCCGGATCGGCTCCTCGATCGGAGCAAGTCGCTCAACGAGGGTGCGATCCTGCTGGGCTCGCACGGCGTCGGCAGCGGTGATTGGCAGATGTACGGCAAGTCGGGACGATTCGATCCGGACAAGAAGCTCGTCGACTACACCGACGAGGAGTTCGAGGATCTGCTGCACGGCACCGGCGGCCAGGTGGAATTGACCTTCGCCAAGGGGTCGTGGACGGCGAACTACGAAGGCATTGCCGCCAAGTTCACCCGGACCAAACTGCAGCGCGACACCTCGGGGCTCAGCGAGAAGACCCGCGCCCTGATTCAGCAGTACCTCACCGAAGGGGTGTGCCAGACCTGTCACGGTGCGCGGCTCAACGCCGAGGCGCTGGCCACGAAGATCAACGGGCGCAACATCGCCGACTGGGCGGGATTGCAGATCACCGACCTGATGGTGGTGCTCGACGAGATCACCGACCCGGCCGCGCTCGGATTGGCCGCGGCGATCCGGGTTTCGTTGCAGCGGGTCGCCGATATCGGGCTGGGGTATCTGAGTTTGGATCGGCCGACGTCCTCGCTGTCCGGCGGCGAGGGGCAGCGGCTGAAGATGATCAAACACCTGTCCAGCACGTTGATCGGGATGACCTACATCTTCGACGAGCCGAGCGTCGGGCTGCATCCTCGCGATGTCGGGCGGTTGAACAACCTGCTGAAGGCGTTGCGGGACAAGGGGAACACGGTGCTCGTGGTCGAGCACGATCCCGATGTCATCCAGATCGCCGATCACATCGTTGACGTCGGGCCGCGGGCCGGTGTGCACGGCGGCCGGGTGGTGTTCGAGGGCACCTTCGCCGAGCTGCGCGCGGCGGACACTCCGACCGGCGCCGGGCTGCGCAGGCCGTTCACGGTGAAGTCGACGTTCCGGCCAGCGACCGGTGAGCTGTTGATCGCGAACGCCACCGTGCACAATCTGAAAGATGTCAGCGTCGGTATTCCGACGGGTGTGTTGACGTCCATCACCGGGGTGGCGGGATCGGGCAAGAGCAGCCTGATTCGCGATGTGTTCGTGGTGGAGCACCCCGACGCGATCTTCGTCGATCAGTCCGCGATCGGGGCGTCGTCGCGGTCGACGCCCGCCACTTATCTGGGTCTGATGGATCCGATCCGCAAGCTGTTCGCCAAGGCTACGGGGGAGGCGCCCGGTCTGTTCAGCTTCAACTCGACCGGTGCGTGCAAGCAGTGTGAGGGCCGCGGCGTGATCATCACCGAGATCGCTTACATGGATCCGGTTACGACCCACTGCGATGCCTGCGACGGCCGCCGGTTCTCCGACGGCGTGCTCGCATTGACCTTGCGCGGCAAGTCGATTGCCGATGTGCTCGAGTTGTCGGCGGAGGAAGCATTGGACTTCTTCACCGAGAAGGCACTGAATGCCAAGTTGCGCACCATGAATGAGGTCGGCCTCGACTACCTGAGCCTCGGCCAGGCGATGAGCACGCTGTCCGGCGGTGAGCGCCAACGCATCAAGCTCGCCACCCAACTCGGCAACACCGGCAGCGTGTATGTCTTGGACGAGCCGACCACCGGACTGCACATGTCCGACGTGGACACCTTGCTCGCCCTGCTCGACAACCTCGTCGAACGCGGCAACACCGTGGTGGTGATCGAACACAACCTCGACGTGGTCGCGCATTCCGACTGGGTGATCGACCTCGGGCCCGACGGAGGTAAGGACGGCGGCGAGATCGTATTCACCGGCACCCCCGCCGCCCTGCTCGACCACCCGATGTCACTGACCGGGCAGTACCTGCGCAAGTACAAGGAGGCGTAGGGGTTTCGGTGTGCCCGTCGGATCCGTCGGCGGGCACACCGTGTTCGATCCGTCCTGCGCGCCGGATCTGCCGATGGTGCGGCTATGCGCCGTCCTGGCCGCGGGGGGTGGTTACTACCTGTCGAGCCCTATCCGGAGTGATCACGTGTCGCAGGACCGGGTCGGTGAGGAGGACGACCGGGGCGATGCGGTTCGGATTGTCGGAGTGCCAGTGCGGCACAGCGGCCTCGATGACAGCCCATGCTTCGTCTGCCCGGTCCTGTTCCACGAGCGCACGGGCACGGTCGAGGGCCTGCTGAAAAGTCGGCGGTTCGGGCAGAGTAGGCGACACGTGGGCGGCGGCGCGTTCGAACCAGTCGTTCCGCGACTCCTCGACCGACTTCGATTCCTGGACCGAGAAATCCAGCTCAGGAACGAGCTGGGTGAAGTTCAGGCCAACTATCCCGACACCCGGCCCGTACTGTTCGTGCTCCTCGACCGCCCGGCGCAGATACAGCGGGACCGCCTCGGCCAGCACCTGGTCCGCGCCGACCTCGGCGACGACATGATCGCGGCCGAGAATGTTGTTGCGAATCTCGTGGTGGACGAACTGCAGGTCCTGGAACGCCTTCAGGATGGTCTCGAGGTACAGGCCAGCGCCCGACCCCTTGACCGCGGCGCGCTCGAAACTGTCGATCGCCTGCGCGACCTCGCCCCGCAGCGCCTGCGCGCGCCCCTGGTCGAGGAGTTCCTCGACCCCCTCCGGGTGCACGCCGCGGCCGTTGTAACCTTCGAGCTCCTCGAAGCTTTCACGCTCGGCCTGCACCAACTCGGCGAACGACGCGTGCCGCTCACCCAGACCGGGGTACCAGCTCGCCCAGACGTACGCGGCCCACTCGCCGTCCTCCGAGAGGTCCTCCGGGTCGAGCAGCCAGTACTGCGCGTCGCCGTCGCCCGAGATCAGCAGCGTGCGTTCGAGGATCGCCTTCTCCCCGGATTCATCTTCATCGTCGTAAAGACTGCTCAGGTCGCTGTCTGATGCGATCTGCCAGGCGACGGTGCTGCTCGTGCGCATCTCCCCCATGAACGAGCTCAGGTGCAGCCAGCCGTCGGACGCACCGAGGAACGCGCGATAGCTGGGTGGGAGGCGAGTGCCGAGTCGCTGTTCCAGTTCCGCCAACTGCTCCTCGCTCGCGCCCTCGTAGCCAAGCCAGCCTGCGGCGCGCTGCTCGTTGCTGACGTTGGACAGCCCGTCCTCTTCGGTAACGCGCAGGACATCGGCGCTGTAGTCGGCCAGGTAGGCGCGCCACTGCTCGATCGTGCGCAGGCCCGGTTCGGACGATTCTTTCGCTGGTCGCATCCTTGTTCGCCTCACGTGTGCCCAATTGGTCCGCCCGTTCGGACCGGTCGGTTCATCGACCGCCTCGCAGGTCCCGTTAGCGGGCACACATCATTTTTCGATCACGTCATGTTCACGACCAGCGACTTCCACCGTCGGAAACAACCGACGAACGGTTTCGGGAAATGGGTAGGGCCGCCGCAGGCCGGCTCACCGTCGAGGGCGGCGTCCTGGCCGGTGAGGTCGGGGCAGTCGGCGGCCATGCGGGTGGCCCTCGACGCGGATCAGGGTGGTGACGATGCCGCCGGCGCAGCTCCAGGACCGAGCCGTGGAACCTGCTGTCAGTCAACCGAATCCGGCCTGTCTGCCGATGCATGACCAGCGGTGGGTTCGGGTGGTCTGTCAACGCATGATCAGGGAGGGGCGTCCGGGTTGTCTGCCGAACCATGGACAAGGGTGGGTGGATACGGCTGACGTCAGGTGGGGGTGCTGAATTGTTGGGTGCCGGTGATGCGCAGGAGATCGAGGGCGGTGGCGGCGGGGGTGTTGGGGGCGGCGGAGTAGACGACGACGGCCTGGTCGGTATCGGGGACGAGGAGGGTGTCGCATTCGAGGGTGAGGTCGCCGAGGTCGGGGTGGCTGATTGTTTTGGTGGCGTTGCGCCATGGGGTGGACGGGCGTTCCTCCCAGAGGCGGGCGAAAGCTGGGCTGTGGGAACGGAGTTCGGTGATGAGACGCTCGAGATCGGGGTCGGTGGGGTAGCGGGCTTTTGCGCTGCGCAAGGTGCCGACGCCGTAGGCGCCCAGCTGTTCGAATTCCGTCTCGGTCAATTTGATGCGGCTCGGTTCGGTGCCGAGGAAGCATCGCCAGATGATGTTGCGCTGGGCAGGTGGCATGGCGGAGAAGTCGCCGAGCAGTGCGGCGGCCATCGGGTTCCAGGCCAGCACATCGCCTTTCGCGGACATGACGAGTGCGGGGAGGTCAGCCATTCGGTCGAGCAGACGTAAGACGCTCGGCCGCACCGTCATCGCGATGCGGCCCGGCTGCGGGGGCGCCGATCCGGCGAGTTGGAACAGCAGGTCGCGGTCGTCGTCATTCAAACGCAGCGCTCTGGTCAGTGCGGCGAGGACGGCGGTCGAGGGTTGTGGACCGCGGCCCTGTTCGAGGCGCACCACATAGTCGACGCTCACCCCGGCCAGCTGTGCCACTTCCTCGCGTCGCAGCCCGGGGACCTGTCGTCGAGCCCCCGCGGGCAGGCCGACATCGCGCGGTTGAATCCGCGTGCGGGCTTGCCGGAGTAGCGCTGCGAGTTCCGAACGATCCATCCCTCGATCATCCCGCAGTGGGCGTGGCCCGGGGTGGTACCACCGGTCCCATGACAAGACGGTCCTGGTCAGGCGGTGTGCGGGTGCCGAGGCTGGAGGCATGAACGCAACGACAACGGCTCTGGTGACCGGAGCGAACAAGGGGCTCGGCCGCGAAACCGTGCGCAGGCTCGGCGAGCTCGGATGGCAGATCTTCCTCGGGGCACGCGATGCCGACCGGGGGAAGCAGGCGGCCGCCGAGCTCGTGGAACAAGGATTGAACGTCGAATTCGTTCCACTCGACGTGACCTCGGTCGATTCGATCGCCGCCGCGGTCGCGACAGTGGGTGAGCGGACGTCGCGGCTGGACGTGCTGATCAACAACGCGGGGATCCTCGGCCCGATCCGGACGCCGGAAGAAACTCAGGCCGAAGACTTTCGCGCGGTGTTCGAGACCAACGTGTTCGGATCTGTCCAGGTGACGCACGCGTTCCTGCCGCTGCTCCGTGCCGCAGAACACCCGCGCATCGTGATGGTCTCCAGCGGAATGGGTTCCCTGACGATCACCTCGGATCCCGACCGCCTCGAATCCACCCTCCTCTCGCTGACCTACACCTCGTCCAAGTCGGCACTCAACATGATCACCTCCCAGTACGCCCGAGCACTGCCGGGAATCCTGGTCAACGCCGCCGACCCCGGTTACACCGCAACAGATTTCAACAACCACGCTGGCTACCAAACCCTCCTCGAAGGCACCGACGCCATCGTCCACCTCGCCACCCTCACCCCCGACGGCCCAACCGGCGGCTACTTCGACCGCAGCGGCCGCATCCCGTGGTGAACGTCGAGACGCGGCTGCTGCCCTGACGCACTCCGGGCCAAACGCGACCTGCGAATGCCGCGCCAAGTGACGTTGGGGCACACCCACTCCCGGCCAGCAGACGGCGGACTCACCGCCGTCGCCACCCTGGCACGAATCGAGCGACGAGTGGCACATGGTGGAGAGCTCTACTCGCACTTTGCCGCAGCCATGTGCCACTCGTCGCGCAGTCGCTTCCGCTGACTGAGCCGCCGCCTCTCGTCCGCCACCTCATCCGAAGGGGCGGCGGATCCGCTGCCGATCGAGCGGCGACTGGCACGCCCGGGCAAGGCCGCAGCGACTCTTGGTGCCGCGCAGTCGCTTCCGACTGGCTGAACCGTCGCGTCCGAGAGGCGCCGCCGCTGCTATTCGAGATCGATACGCAAGCTCAGCAGGTTGTTTCCGAGCATTCGAACTCCGAGGCTGTTGCTGCGTGGCAGCTGGTCGAGCAGCTCGAGTGGATCTCGCTCGGGCATCAGGATGGCCGTGCCGCGGTGCCATTCGCCGCGCAGTCGCAGTCGAACACTGTTGTTCGCCATAATATTTCGGACATACTGCGAGCGATCTCCGAACTCCGTCACCATCCAGAAGGAGTTGTCGATCAGCTTTCCTCCGATCGGCGTGATCCGAGGTTGCCCGCTGATGCGACCGGTTGTTTCCAGCAGCTCCTGGTTCGGCAGTTTGCATCTGATCGGGTTGGCGAAGCGTCTTTGAAAGATGTTCACAGCACGCTGTTTTCGATCCATCGACGTAGGCATGGAGGCAGGCTAGTGACGTCGCCAACCGTCAGGGCTGGCATATCCCCGCCTGTGAGACGTTTAACATCACTCTCGCACAATGCCATTCGATAGCCGCACTAAAAGATCATGCGGCGGGCCGAACGAACAGCGCACCCGATGACCTAGATGCGCGGGCCGGGCCGCTGGGCCTGGCCCGCGACTGTCCGGGCAGGTTAGCGGGCGCCGCCGTTGACGTAGAGGGTTTGGCCGCTGACGTAGGAGGCTTCGTCGCTGGCTAGGAAGGCGATGACGGCGGCTACTTCTTCGGGTTGGCCGACGCGGCCGAGGGGGGTGTGTTCGGCGACGGATTTCTGGTGGTCTTCGGCGGACATGCCGACGCGGGTGGCGGTGGCGGCGGTCATGGCGGTGGCGATGTAGCCGGGGGCGACCGCGTTGACGTTGATGTTGTAGCGGCCGAGTTCGATGGCGAGGGTGGCGGTGAGGCCTTGGATGCCTGCTTTCGCGGCAGCGTAATTGGCTTGGCCGCGGTTGCCGAGGGCCGAGCGGCTCGACAGGGAGACGATCTTTCCGTAGCGCTGGGCGACCATGAACTTCTGGGCGACCTGGGCGCAGTGGTAGGCGCCGGTCAGGTTGACGGCGAGCACGGCGTTCCAGTCGTCTTCGGTGAGCCGGAAGAACAGGTCGTCGCGGGTGATGCCTGCGTTGTTCACCAGGATCTGCGGATCGCCGAGTTCGCTTGCCGCCTTGTCGAATACGGCCTGCACGGAGCTGCGGTCGGTGACGTCGCAGACGTAGCCGCGTGCGGTGCCGCCCGCGCGCTCGATCAGTGCGAGGGTGTCGTCGGGAGTGTTGCGGTCGAGCACGGCGACGGTCGCGCCTTCGACGGCGAGGCGCAGCGCGGTGGCCGCGCCGATGCCCTGCGCGGCACCGGTCACCACCGCGACCTTGTCGGTGAATCGATCCATTGCTTCGTTCTCCTCTCAACGCGCGCTCGCGATATCGTCGCCGCGCTACCTCGTGTGCAGGTTAGCGATTCAGCTTGCGGTGGCGACGGGGTCGGTGGGGTCGAGTTCGGCGGCCAGCCAGTCCGGGAACTCGGTGAGGTCGCGCAGGATGACGTCCGCGCCTGCCGCGCGGAGTTCGTCGGCGTCGCAGGGGCCGGTGGGGACGCCGACCGCGAGCACGCCCGCTGCTCGTGCGCCGCGCATGTCGCCGACGTGGTCGCCGACGTAGACGTTCGCGTGTTGGTCACGCAGCGCCGAGGCTTTGCTCGCTGACCACAGGTCGCCTGCGAGATGGTCTATCCGCCAACCGAGTTCGTCGATGTGCAGTTGGGCGAGCGGGCCGTGTTTGCCGGTGACGACCAGGACGCGCCCGCCGCGGGCGTCGATGGCGGCGAGCGCGGCATCGGCGCCGGGCATCGCGGGAACGCTCGCCACGATCGTCGGATACAGCTCGCGGTAGCGGGTGACCAGCGTTGGCACCAGTTCTTCCGGTGCACCCAGTTCGACCAGCATGGTGGCCAGCGGCGGCCCGAGCCGCTCGGCGAAGTCGCTGCCGCGGATCGGCAGGTCGAACTCGGCTGCGAGCAGGTCGATGGCCCGGCTGACGCCCGGTCGCGAGTCGATCAGCGTCATGTCGAGGTCGAAGCCCACTGTCCAAGTCACCACCCGACCCTAACGGCCGAGTCGTCCCATGTTCGATTCAGCTGCACCATCCGGCAGCGCATCGAGGGGAGCTGGTGGCGCAACTCGCTACAGCAGCACCTCGTCGGAATGGGCTCGAGGAGATTGAAGTTCGGGTGGCTTCTGCGGATCGAGGGGGTACTGGTGCAGGATCTCTCTCGGGCGATGCCTGCACCAGTACCCCCTCGGCATGGGATTGACGTTCGGAGGGCGCGGATGGGGTGGGTGTCCTAGGGTCGAGGCAACGAACGCGAGGATCAGAGGGGCCGCTATGGGGCATGTCGAGCACAGTGCAACGTGTAAAGCGCCGGTGGGCTTCGTGTTCGGGTATGTCGAGGACTATCGGAATGTGCCGGATTGGATGTTCGGTGTGCGGCATTTCACGCCGGTGGGGGAGCAGACCTCGGGCATCGGTTCGGTGTTCGATACCGCGCTGCATCTGGGGCCGACGACGTTGAAGTTGCGCGCGGACACCGTCGAGTGGGTCGATGGTGAGCGCGTGACGATGCGGGCGATCAAGGGGATCGAGGGCACGATCCGGTGGGACTTCGCTCCGGTCGGTGCCGAGACGACGAAAGTGACCGCTACCGCTGATTATCGGGTGCCGGGTGGGCTGGCGGGCAAGGCGCTGGATCGGGTGATCCAGGCGTTCATCGGGCCGGCGATCCGGCATACCGAGAAGGGCCTGCGGGAGCGGATCGAAACCAATTATCAAGAGTCGCTCCGCAAAGACAGCTGAGGTTCGCACCGGCCTCCGCGATGTGCACCGGCCTCCGCGATGTGCACCGGCCTCCGCGATGTGCACCGGCCTCCGCGATGTGATGGCCTCCGCGATGTGAGAGCCGGAGGTATGTCGCCGTGCCCGAGTCGAGTCAGCTCAGGCGCTCGAGGAAGTCCCTGGTCAGTCCGACCACCTCGTCGAGATGGGTTTCGAGCAACCAGTGCCCGCCGTCGAGAATGTGCAGCTCGGCGTCGGGGTGGTCGCGATGGTAGGCGTGCGCAGCGCCCTCGGGCATGTAGCCGTCGTGGCGGCCCCAGACGATGAGGGTCGGTGGGCGGTGCTCGCGAAGATACGCTTGCTGCCTGGTGAACCAGGGCACCGTATGACGTTGATCGGCAAGCAGATTCACGAGGTTCGCGCGACGTTCGGGGGTGCGCGTCACCGACCAGGACAGGGTCCACAGGTCGGGGCTGACCCGATCGGCGAGGTGCTCGGGTAGCTCACCGATGAACTCGCCCCGGAACCCCTCCTCGGTGACGGCGGCAGCGAGCGCAGCCCGCCCCTCGTCCGTCGGGTTGTTCCAGAAACGTTTCAGCGGTGCATATTTCGGTCCGTGCTGGTCCTCGTAGATGTCACCGTTCTGCACGATGAGCCCGCGCACCCGCTTCGGTGCGTCCATCGCCAGCCGCAGCCCGAACTGGGATCCGTAGTCGTGCAAGTAGATTGCGTATTCCTGCAGGTCGAGCACCTCGGTGAAGCGGCGGAGAAACGCCGAGTAGCCGTCGAAGGTGTACGAGAAATCAGCGGGCGCTTCGCTGTAGCCGAAACCTGGCAGGTCGGGCGCGATCGTGCGCCAGCGATCGGCGAGCGCGGGCATGAAGTTGCGGAACTCGAACGACGACGACGGATAACCGTGTGGCAGTAACACCACGGGCCCGTCCTCCGGCCCCGCCTCGCGATAGAAGATATCGATGCCGTCGACCACGCATCGACGATGCCTGATGCCACCCATGTGATCCCTCCGTAGGTTCAGCCGCGGGAGTCGTCTCCCATTCGGTTCTACCGACGCATGCCCCACCTGTCGACCCAACCACATTTCACACTCGCCCTCGGAAACCGCGTCCGGTGCGCACCGGCTCCGCCGGATTCACGTGGAACCCCGCGTGCACTTGATGCCGAATCATGAGGCCCACCAACCCAATTCGTATGCGACCAGCATGCACACCGCGCATGTATGCATCGCCCGCAACAAGCCGGGCGGTTTCCGCAGTCCTTCTGGGAATCCGCCCCGTTCTGGGCACCCGAAGTGGGTGCGGATGGGCAGAGAGAGTGTGGACTCCGAGGAGACGTGCGAACTCTGGTGCGGCGCTGACGAAAGTCCAGGCGCACTGTGGTTGATCCCCAGCGACGCTCGGGCGTGGGGTAACGGCGCGTGACGGCTACGCCGCGCATGTATGCATCGCCCGCAACAAAGTCGGGCCGATCCGCTCAGACCGCGGGCAGGGTGGTGTCGGGGAAGGAGTGGTGTTCGTGGGTGACGGTCCAGCGGCCGTTCTGTTTGCGTAGGCCGAGGGTGAGGCGCAGCCGGCGGGCTGGGTTCTCGGCGAAATCTTCGGCGGTGCCGCACAGGAGTAGGGCGTGGGCGAAGGCGACGTCGGTGCCTGCGGTGACGTCGAGGGAGACGATCTCGAAGGTCGCACCCTGGGCCTGCCACTCGAAGAAGGCTGGCCAGGCGGCGCGGTAGGCGTCGATGCCGCGCAGTCCTTCGTCGGGGCGCGGCACGTCGAACATGACGATGTCGTCGGAATGATCGGCCAGGACGGCATCCAGGTCACCGGCGTGGACGGCGGCAGCCCACCGCTCGATCAGGACCCGGATCTTCTTCTCGTCGTCCGACAT
Organism: Nocardia altamirensis NBRC 108246; assembly: GCF_001612685.1. GTDB lineage: Bacteria > Actinomycetota > Actinomycetes > Mycobacteriales > Mycobacteriaceae > Nocardia > Nocardia altamirensis. The sequence continues at coordinate 84,548 of NZ_BDAY01000011.1, read as the reverse complement.
CGTGCATCGTCCCTTCCTCTGGCCGCACCGGCAGGCGTCGGCTTCTGTGAGCCTGCCGAAAACCTGCTTGGGGCGCAATGGATTCCACGGCATATGTGAGATTTCCCGACCGCCGGTGGGCGGTTTGTGCTAGTTGCGCACGGCCACCGGCGCCAGGGTGGAGCGTTTGCGGCTGTATCCGAGGTAGACGCCCAGCCCGACGACGACCCAGACCGCGAAGCGCACCCAGGTGAGCCCGTCCAGCGTTGTCGCGAGCAGCACGCAGCCGATCAGCGCGAGCACCGGAACCACCGGCACGAACGGGGTGCGGAACGGGCGCTCCCGTTCGGGCTCGGCCTTGCGCAGGACGAGCACGCCGACGCAGACGACCGCGAACGCCGACAGCGCACCGATATTGACCAGCTCGACCACGATGTCGATGGGCAGCAGCCCGGCGATCACGGCACCGAACAGGCCGAGCACCAGCGTCAACCGCACCGGCGTCGCGCGTTTGCCGGTCTGGGCGAGGCCGAAGGGCAGCAGGCGGTCCCTGCACATCGCGAACATCAGTCGCACCTGCGCATACACGATCAGCAGCAGTCCCTTGGTGAGCGCGATGATCGAGGCGATCACGATGACGTTGCCGATCCAGCCGATCTTCAGCCCACCGAACGCGGTCGCGATGGGCGCGCTGTTGTCGAGCGAGGCGAACGGCGCGATCCCGGTGAGCACGGCGCTGACCAGCGCGTAGAGCAGGGTCGCGATGAGGACGGTGCCGATGATGGCGAACGGCACGTCCCGGCGCGGGTTGCGCGCCTCTTCGGCCGATGCCGCGACGACGTCGAAGCCGAGGAACGCGAAGAACGCGATGGCCGCGCCGCCGACGATGCCGCTCATGCCGAAGGGCGCGAACGGGGTCCAGTTGGTGACGTCGATGTGCGGGGCGCCGACGGCGACGACGAGCACAAGCACGCCGATCGTCACACCGACCAGCGCTTTGGTGATGCGCGCGGTCAGCGACACTTCGCCGACGAGCACCACGACGATCACTGCGATGATCAGCACCGCGGGCAGGTTCACGATCCCGCCTTCGCCGGGTCCCGCGGCCAGCGCTTTCGGGACGGTGATCCCGAACAGGGAGTCCAGCGCCGCCACCGTCGTCCCCGACCAGCCGATGGCGACCGCGGCCCCCGCGATCACGAATTCCAGCAGCAGATTCCAGCCGACGAGGAACGCGGGTCCTTCACCGAGGGTCGCGTAGGTGTAGGTGTAGGCGCTGCCGGAGACCGGCACCATCGCGGCGAGCTCGCTGTAGCACAGCGCGACCAGCACGCACACGGTCCCGGCGAGCAGGAACGACAGCACGATCGATGGGCCTGCCTTCTCCGCGGCGGCCACACCGGTGATGACGAAGATGCCCGCGCCGACGATGGTGCCGACGCCCATCGCGGTGAGATCGAGGCGGCCGAGGCTGCGCGAGAGTTTCGGCGTCCCCTCGGCTGTCGCGGTGTCAGGTAGGCGGCGGCGCCATCGCTCGGCTCGTGCGGTGGTCATGACTCCCTTACGAAAACAGTCCAGCGGCCCAGCGGAGGGCCGGGCCGGATGTCCATTCTCGTAGGTGGTCCGCCGCAATCACCAATTGGGGTGTTTGCGCAGGCTGCGTCGCCGCACCGAGTGCACCCACCAGCCGCCCGGCGGGCCGCCCGGCGGGCCGCAAGCGCAAAGTGGGAACTGGTGGCGGCATTTCGCGAGAGGCCTCCGCCACCAGTTCCCACTTTGCGCACCGAGAGTCGTGAGTGCGACGGCCGGGGCCGCGCCGATTCAGCGGTTAGACTCGGTCAGCTGCTGGACGATGCCGCGAACGGTATCGCGGCCGGCGGAACTGCCTGGCGCGACGGGTGCTTCCACACGCCCTTGCGCTCGAGGATCGGCAGCACGCCCTCGCCGAACCAGTACGCCTCTTCCAGGTGCGGGTACCCGGACAGGATGAACTGGGTGATGCCGAGCTTGGCGTATTCGAGCAGCCGCTCGGCGACCTCGGCGTGCGATCCGACCAGCGCGGTGCCCGCGCCACCACGCACCAGCCCGACACCGGCCCACAGGTTCGGCGCGATCTCGAGCCGGTCGGTGCTGCCGCCGTGCAGTTCCGACATCCGCCGCTGGCCTTCGGATTCGCTGCGGGCCAGACTGGCCTGCACGCGTTCGACGTCGGCGGGATCGATGCCTTGCAGCAGTCGATCGGCCTCGGCCCACGCCTCTTCGGAGGTGTCGCGGCTGATCACGTGGATGCGCAGGCCGTAGTCGAGGACCCGGCCCTCGTCGACGGCGAGGCGGCGGATCCATTCGAGTTTCCTGCTGACGGCCAGCAGCGGCTCACCCCAGGTGAGGTAGGTGTCGGCGTAGCGGGCCGCGACCGGACCGGCCGGGGCCGAGGAGCCGCCGAAGAACACCGGAGGGATCGGATCGGGACGGTTGCTGAGCAATGCCTCGCGGACGTGAATGTGCTCGCCCTCGAAGGTGATCGGCTCGTGCGAGCGCCACAGTTCCCGCACCACGTGCAGGAATTCGCCGGTGCGCGCGTAGCGCTGCGTCTTGTCCAGGAAGTCGCCGTAGGCCTGCTGTTCGTGCGGCTCGCCACCGGTCACCACGTTGAGCAGCAGCCTGCCGCGCGAATGCCGTTGGAAGGTGCCCGCCATCTGCGCGGCCAGCGTCGGGCTGGTCAGGCCGGGACGCAACGCGACGAGGAACTTCAGCGTCTCGGTGGTTTCGACCATCATCGCGGTGGTCAGCCAGGCGTCCTCGCACCAGGCGCCGGTCGGGGTGAGCACGGCTTCGAAGCCGTTGTCCTCGGCGGCGGCGCCGATCTGGTTCAGGTAGCGCAGCGAGGCGGGGCGATCGCCGGACATGAAGGTGCCGTGCCCGCCCGCGACCAGGCCGCGGGAGTCGCCGTAGGTGGGTAGGAACCAGTGGAACGACAAAGTCATGGGGCCAACTCCTCAGGATGCGGGGAACAGGTCGTTGAAGCGGGTGTCGGTGTAGTCGGCGATATTGACCTTGCGCGGGATCAGCCCCGCGTCGGAGAAGGCGTCGGCGACGCCTTGTTCGGCGGCGATGGTGGCGGCGTTGAGTTGATGGTCGAGGTAGCGGCCGCGTTTGACGACGGTGAGGATCACGTCGTAGGGCAGGCCGGTGAGTTCGGCGTAGGTTTTCGCCCACTGTTCGGGGTGGTCGTTGACCCAGGTGTGCGTGCGTCCGATGCGGGCGAGCAGGTCACGCAGTGCGGCGGTGGTCGCTTTGTTGTTCAGTGCTTTGTCGCCGGCGACGTAGAAGACGTCACCGGGGATGTATCCGTTGCCGTCCACCAGGATTCGGGCGTTCGCCTGCTGTTGGGCCTGGGCGGTGTAGGGATCCCAGATGGCCCACGCGTCGACCCGGCCGGTGGTCAGCGCCGCGAGCGCGTCCGCGGGTTGCAGGAACTGCGGTTCGATCTGGTCCCACTTGATGCCCGCCTTGGTCAGCACGGTCAGCAGGTGGTGGTGTGCCGAGCTGCCCTTGGTGACGGCGATCTTCTTGCCGCGCAGGTCTTCCGGGGTGCGCAGCGGTGAATCCTTGGGGACGACGACGGCCTGGCCGTCCTTGCCGGACTGATAGGCGCTGACGATCTTGATCGCCGACTTGGCTGCCGCGGCGAACACCGGAGGGGCGTTGCCGACGCCACCGAAATCGACGGCGCCGGAGTTGATCGCCTCCAACATCGGCGGGCCGGCCGTGTACTGCGACCACTCGATCTTGTAGGGGGTCTTGTCCAGTTCGCCTGCTGCGGTGAGCAGCGCTTGCAGCCCGGTGCCCTTCTGATCGCCGAGGTGCAACGTCACCTGGGACAGGTCGACCGTGCCGTCGGGGCGGACCGCCGCGTCCTCGGCAGTGTCGGACCCACAGGCGGTGCCGACCGCCACGACCAGAGCGAGAGTCGTTGCGAGCAGCAGCCTTCTGGCTTTCATCGGGTTCCTTCCGGTGCCACGCCGAGCTCGGCGAGCAGGGTTTCGCGCAGGGAAATCAGGTGCGGATGGTCGCCGCGGCGCGGGCGCGGCAGGTCGATGCGGGATTCGTGGGCGATGCGGCCCGCGCCGAGCACCAGCACCCGATCGGCGAGGCGCAGTGCCTCGTCGACATCGTGGGTGACCAGCAGGACGCCGGGGCGGCGGCGCTGCCACAGGTCGATGACCAGGCGGTGGATGGTGATCCGGGTGAGTGCGTCCAAGGCGCTGAACGGCTCGTCGAGCAGGAGCAGATCCGGTTCCCTGACCAGGGCGCGGGCCAGGCTGACGCGTTGGGCTTCGCCGCCGGACAGGGTGAGCGGCCAGGCCGCGGCGCGTTCAGCCAGCCCGACCTCCTCCAGCGCGGCGCGGGCCGCGGCCTTGGGGTCGGCGTGCTTCAATCCGAGAAAGACGTTGGCCAGCACGCGTTTCCACGGGACGAGGCGCGGCTCCTGGAAGGCGACGGCGATCGTGCCCTCGGTAGTCAGCTCGCCTTCGACGCCGCGATCGAGCCCGGCGAGCGCACGCAGCAGCGTGGACTTGCCCGAGCCGCTGCGCCCGAGCAGGGCGACGAATTCGCCGGGGGCGATGTCGAGATCGAGGTTGTCGAGGACGCGGCGGCCGTCGAAGTCGCGCACCAGGTTGCGGACGCGGGCAACGGGTGCGACGTCCACCAACGCCTCGGTGATCACTGCCCCAGAAATCCGCGTCGCCATGCCAGCGCCTTCCCTTCGATCAGTCGGACGAATGCGTCGGTGAGCAGGCCGAGCACGCAGTAGACGAGCAGCCCGACCACGATGACGTCGGTGCGCAGGAATTCGCGGGCATCGTTGATCAGAAAGCCCAGTCCGGCATCGGCATTGACCTGTTCGGCGACGATCAGCGCCAGCCAGGCGATACCGAGCGATTGCCGCAGTCCGACCAGAGTCTGCGGCAGTGCGCCGGGCAGCACGATGTGCCCGATCAGCGCCGCCCTGCTCAGTTGTTGCACCGCGGCGAGCTCGGCGAGTTTGCCGTCGACGCCGCGGATTCCGGCGAAGGTGTTGAGGTACAACGGAATCGCGACGCCGAACGCGACGAGCACCACCTTCGGCAGTTCACCGATGCCGAACCACAGGATCAGCAGCGGGATCAGGCCGTAGAACGGCACGGTGCGCAGCATCTGCATGGGCGGATCGACGAGGTATTCGCCGAGCGTGCTCAGCCCGGCCAGGATCGCGAGTCCGATGCCGAGCACGGCGCCGATCGCGAATCCGGTCGCGGCCCGGCCGAGTGACACCGTGATCGCTTCCTGCAGTGTGCCTTCCTGCAGCAGGTCCCAGGTGGTCCGCGCGATCGTGGTCGGTGCGGCGAGCAGGCGCTCGGGTAGCGCTCCGGTGGCGCTGGCGAGTTGCCAGGCGATGACGATGATCAGCGGGCTGACGACCCGCAACCAGGTTTTGCCTGGGCGCAGGCGCGCAGCCGACCGAGCCCGAATCGGTGTCGGCTCCACGACAATTGATGACACACGACACCTCGGATAGGGGACAGGCCGACGGCGCGGCGCATGCCGCGCCGCAGTCATCAATGCTCAGCGCAGAGCGTGTCGGAGTCACCGGTTGCAACCACCGCGGTTTTAATTGGTGCCGAGCCGTGCCGAGGGCGTTACGGGCCAGACTAGACGTGACATCGTGTAACACGTATCCTCGGTCGCAGCTAGCGGTCGAAGTCGACCGGAACGTGACCAGACGAAACGAGTACCTCAATGACGCGGCATGTCGACGTACTGATCATCGGCGCCGGCCTGTCCGGCATCGGCATGGCCTGCCACCTGGCCAAGGAAAACACCGGGCGCAGCTACGCGATCCTGGAACGGCGCACCGCGATCGGCGGCACCTGGGACCTGTTCCGGTACCCCGGCGTTCGCTCCGACTCGGACATGTACACCTTCGGATTCGGCTTCCGGCCGTGGAACGGCACCAAGGTGCTCGCCGACGGCCCGAACATCCGCCAGTACATCAGCGACACCGCCGAAGAATACGGCGTCACCCAGCACATTCGCTTCGGCCGCAAGGTGACCACCGCCAGCTGGTCCAGCGCGACCAACACCTGGACCGTCACCGCACTCGACGAGCAGACCGGCGCCGCGGAGACGTTCACCAGCAACTTCCTGGTCGGCTGCACCGGCTACTACGACTACGACAACGGTTACCGGCCCGAGTTCCCCGGCGAGGCCGACTTCGGCGGGCCGATCGTGCACCCGCAGCACTGGCCCGAGGATCTGGACTACCGCGGCAAGCGCGTCGTGGTGATCGGCAGCGGCGCCACCGCGATCACCCTGATCCCGGCGATGAGCGGCGATGCCGAGCACGTCACCATGTTGCAGCGCTCGCCGACCTACATCACCGCGCTGCCCGCCGACGACCCGGTCGCGGTCGGCATGAAGCTGGCCAGGGTGCCTGCGAAGCTGGCCTATCAGATCGGGCGCAACCGCAATATCGCGTTGCAGCGCGCCAGTTTTCAGCTCTCGCGCACCAATCCCGCTGCCGCGCGCAAGCTCTTTCTGGCTGGGGTGCGGATGCAGCTGGGCGGCAAGATCGACATGCGACATTTCACGCCGACCTACAACCCGTGGGACCAGCGGCTGTGTGTGGTGCCCAACGGTGATCTGTTCCGGGTGCTGCGCAACGGCAAGGCCTCCATCGTCACCGACCACATCGAGACCTTCACCGAGACCGGTATCCGCCTCGCATCGGGCGAGGAGCTGCCCGCCGACATCGTGATCAGCGCGACCGGTCTGCGGATGCAGATACTCGGTGGTGCGACGCTCGAGGTGGACGACGAGCCGGTTGTCACGCGCGATCGGGTCGTCTACAAGGGCGCCATGCTCGACGGTGTGCCCAACGCGGTGATGGTGCTCGGTTACACCAACGCCTCCTGGACTTTGAAGGCGGATCTGGCGGCCGAATACTTCTGCCGGGTGCTCAACCACATGCGCGCCAAGGGCTACACCCGGATGGAAGCCATCGCCGAAGAGGGCGATCGTTCCACCGAATCGGCGATGGGCAGCGCCCTGACCTCCGGCTACATCCAGCGTGGCGATGCGATCATGCCCAGGCAGGGCACCCGTGCGCCGTGGCAGGTCGTCAACAACTACTTCCGCGACCGCAAGATGCTGCGCAAGGGCCCCATCGACGACGGCATCCTCACCTTCACCCGGGCCGCCGCGGTCGCGCCCGTCGACGCACCTCTCGAGGCCTCCCGCACCGCTTGACCGCCCGTTCGGCAACTCGTCCGACACGCGAGGGCGACCTCCGTGATGCGGCCGGTGAGCCGGTTCGGGGCTCAAAGTGGGAACTGGTGGCGGAGGCTACTCGCGAAATGCCGCCACCAGTTCCCACTTTGAGCATGCAGCGCGCGGCTAGTTGATGGGCACCTCGACGCCCCGCCCGGTCCGGCGGCACGCCGCAGACGCCGCCACCATGTCCCACTCGTTGCTTGCCCAGCGATCAGACCGTAGGCATTTTGCGGATTCGGTCATGTCCCACTCGTCGTGCGGGCCTGACGGTCAGACAGTGGGCATCTTGCGGATTCGGTACCAGGTGAGGGTGCCGAGGGCGGCGATCAATAGCAGGTAGATGCCGGTCTCGATGAGGCGGAAGGTGAACAGTCGGTCCAGGGGCTGGTAGTCGGTGAAAGTGCTTGCGACGCCGTGGTTTGCGTAGCAGGCGTTCACGGCTTCCGCCGCTGGCAGGTCTTGGTGGCATTCGCGATAGACCTGGTTGGGGTCCGGCAGTTGCACCGAGTTGCCTGCGGTGTCGAGGTAGCCGCGATCTGCCTCCAGGACGCGAAGGTAGTCGTAGTCCGCGAGCGGGCCCGCCGGCGGTTCGGTGATGCGCAGCGGGGGAAGGTAATACGGCCGGGCGAAGTACGCGATGACCACCCGCACGACGGTGAACCCGATCAGCGAGACGGCCATGGACACCACGGTGCGCCGGGTCAACGCGCTCACGGCCATGCCGAGGGCGAATCCGAACAACCCGTAGACCACCTGCAGCGGTATCCACCGTTCGAAGCCCGGCATGCTGAACGGCAGCGGCCAAGCACTGTCGAGCCGATGCCACCGTTCGGTGACCGCCCCGGCTGATGCGCCGATCAGCGTGCAGAGCACCACGATCACCGCGCCGAGCAGGACTGCTTTGCCTGCGAGCCAGCGGGTCGGGGACACGTCCTGGGTCCAGGCCACCAGGTGGGTGCGTTGCTCGAATTCCCTGGCCAGCAGCGGCGCGCCCCAGAACACCGCGAAGAACGCGGCGACCACGCCGGGCGCGTACAGCGCGATGTTGGCGATGTTCCCCAGCGTGCGCAGCTCGCGTGAGGCCTCGGGGCTTATCGCACAAGGCAATTCGATCCCGCGGCACGCCTCGGCCTGTGTCAGGAGCCCGTCGGCACGAAGGTAGATCCACAGGAAGGACGCGGCAAGCGCGGCGGCCGCGACGGTGCTCGCGATGATCAGCCAGCGGTGCTGGCACCAGGTCAGCCTGGCGAGCCCGGCCCAGCCTGCGCCGCGGCGGATGCTGGAGTCCGGCGATACGGCCGTGATGGTCATGCGGTGGTCTCCCGAAGCGTGGTCGTGTCCAGATGTGCCAGGACGAAGTCTTCGAGGGTGACCTCGCGAACGGTCCACGGCGGAGCGAGTGTTGTTGGCGGCGAGCTGATTCGGACCAGGAAGGTGGACTGGGTCTCGGTGTGGCGAGCGTGCAGCACGTCCCCGGGCACGGGTGGGGTGTCGGCGCGCGGGCCGACGATGTGGCGGTGGCCCTCCAGGATGTCGTCGAGGTCGCCGTCGGCGCGCAATGCACCGTCGGCGAGCAGCAGCAGGTAGTCGGCCACGCCGGCGAGTTCGGTGACGATGTGGGTGGACAGCAGCACTGTCATGCCGGTGTCGGCGACGTCGGTGAGCAACTCGCCCATGACTTCTCGCCGGACCAGTGGGTCGAGGTTGGCCAGTGGTTCGTCCAGCAGCAGCACCGACGGCTTGGCGCCCAACGCGAGTGCGAAGGAGACCTGTGCCTGCTGGCCGCCGGACAAGGTGGCGCAGGGACGATCGAGCGGGACCTCGAATCGGTGCAGCCAGCGCAGTGCGCGGTCCTGGTCCCACACTCGGTTGAGGTCGGCGCCCGTGCGCAGTGTGTCCATCGCGGTGAAACGGCGGTAGAGCGGTTTGTCCTGCGCGACGAAGGACACTCGCGCGCCGCGGCGGCCTCGGGTGAGGTCGACCCCCTCGATCCTCGCCACGCCCTCGGTGGGGGTGAGCAGCCCCGACAGCACGCTGAGCAGGGTGGTTTTGCCCGCTCCGTTTCGTCCGACGAGCGCGGCCACCCGCCCCTTCGGTACCTCGAAACTGCAGTCCCGCAAGGCCCAGACACCCTCGCGCCGCCAGCGGCCGGGGTAATATTTGCCGAGGCCCTCGACCCGCACTGCCATCGGGTCATCGGCCTGCGGTGTCGAAATCCGCTCGGCGGCAATGCTTCCGGTCATAGTTGGTGGTCCTTGTCTCGCGCGAGGACGGCGGTCATCAGAGCTGCCACGTCCTCGTGTTCCATTCCGGACTGGTGTGCGGTACGCACCCAGTCCTCCAATTGCTGTTGCAGGTCGGCCACCACTTCCGGTGTGGCCGAGCCCAAGGTGGTTTTGATGAAGGTGCCCGATCCTTGACGGACCTCGAGCAGACCGGCGAGCTCGAGTTCCCGATACGCCTTGAGCACGGTGTTCACGTTCACCCCGCTGGACGCGACCACCGCACGCACCGTAGGCAACCGATCGCCGGGCTGCAGCCAGCCCAGTCGCAGTGCCTCGCGCACCTGATTCATCAGCTGTCGGTAGGCGGGCACGCCACCGGAACGGTCCACCCGGAATTCGACCACACCCGCCTCCGAAATTGTACTAGTTAACTAAGACACTGGATCACTTCGGCAGCGTAACCGATCGCGGTCGCGAGCGCACGCCGACCGTGCCCGCACCACAACACGATTGGCGCAGGTACGACCGTGCGGTCGGTGGTGCCGAGTTCCGCGGGGCGACCAGAGGGCGGGATGCGCAAGACTGGTGGCATGCGCGTCGTGGTGGTCAACCGAGGTGAGGTCGCTGTCCGGGTAGTGCGGACCGCACGGGAGCGTGGGTGGGAGACGCTGGCGGTCTACACCGCCGAGGAACGCGACGCGCTGCATGTCCGGCTGGCCGACGATGCGGTGGAGTTGCGCGGCACCGGAGCCGCGGCGTACCTCGAAGTGAGCGAGGTGGTCGCTGCCGCCCGCAAGGCCGGAACAGGGGCGCTGGTGCATCCGGGATACGGGTTCCTCAGTGAGAGTGCCGGTCTCGCTGCGGCCTGCGCCGCTGCGGAACTGGTGTTCGTCGGGCCTGCCCCGGAGGTGTTGCACACGTTCGGCGACAAGGTCGCCGCGCGTGCGGCGGCGCAGCGGGCCGGTGTCGGGGTGCTTGCGGCCACAGCGGCGGGGGTGGGCGTCGGCGAGATCGCCGAACTGCTTGCCGCGCATCCGGACGGGGTGATGGTGAAAGCCGCCGCCGGAGGTGGCGGGCGTGGGATGCGGGTGGTGCGGGAACCGGGGGCTGTCGCTGCGGCGTATGAGCGGTGCCGGGCCGAGGCGTTGGCGGGCTTCGGTGATGACGCGGTGTATGCCGAAGCGTTGGTCTCCGATGCCCGGCACATCGAGGTGCAGGTGGTCGCGGACGGTACGCGCGCAGTTGCTCTCGGTGACCGTGATTGCAGCGTGCAACGGCGGCATCAGAAGCTCATCGAAATCGCACCCGCACCGAATCTCGCTGCGGCGCTACGGGAACGATTGCACCGCGACGCAGTGCGGCTGGCCGAATCGGTCGGGTGTCGCGGCGTGATCACCGTCGAGTTCCTGATGCGTGGGGACGAGGCATGGTTCCTCGAGGTGAATCCGCGGCTGCAGGTGGAGCACACGGTCACCGAGGAGGTGACCGGAGTCGACCTCGTCACGATCCAGTTGGATCTGGCACAGGGATGCAGCCTCGCCGAGCTGGCGCTGCCAGTGGAGGTGGAACGCCGTCCGGACGCTGAAGTGGGTGTCGCAGAACAGGTTCGGGCGGTTCGCAGCGCAGGTGGCGCTCGCGTGGATGCCGACCATGACCACGGCAGGGGTGACGCCCGGGCAGACGGCGAGCGCGATCTCGGTGCAGGTGACGCTCGGGTCGGTCCTCACTATGACAGCGGCGCAGGTGGCGCTCGGAGTGGTACCGACCAGGATCACGGTGCAGGCGGTGCGGGTGGCGCCCGGGTGGTTACCGACCACGGTGCAGGTGGCGCTTGGGTAGATGCCGACCACGACAGCGGCGCGGGTCGCGCTCGGAGTGATACCGACCGGGGTCACGGTGCGGGTGGCCTGCGTGGGTATGCGGTGCAGGCGCGGGTGAATGCCGAGATCCTTACTGCGGGTGGGGATGTGCTGCCCAGTACTGGGACTGTTGTTCAGTTCGGTGCACCGACGGGGGTGGGTGTGCGGGTGGATACTGCCGCTTTTGCCGGGATGCGGCAAGGGGCGCAGTTCGATTCGCTGTTGGCGAAGGTGATTGCGCGTGGTCCGTCGTATTCGGCTGCGCTGCGGCGGTGTTCGGATGCGTTGGCCGAGACCGTGGTGGTGGGTGTCGATACGAATGCGGCGCTGCTGCGCGCGGTGCTGGACACACTGTCCGAGGGATCGGCGGTGTCGACGACGTGGTTCGAGCAGCACATCGATGAACTCGCCACCCGTGCAGGCGAGTACGCGCCAGCCCCGCACGCCAAGACGCCGGTGGCGGCCGTCGCCACGGAATCGGTTGTGCTGCACGATGATGAGCAGATCTTGCGCTCGCCCATGGGTGCGACCGTGGTGAGTCTGGTCGAACCGGGCACCGTCGTCGCGGCAGGCGCCGAGGTCGCGGTGCTGGAAGCGATGAAGATGCAGCACGTGCTGCGCGCCGAACAGCCGCTGCAGGTACGCAGGCATGTGGCGGCCGCGGGGGCGATCGTGGATCCTCATGCGCCCCTGCTGGTCTGGATCGCGGCCGACCACGACGGCAGTGTCGCCGACAGCGCGGCGGTGGATCTCGACGCGATCCGCCCCGACCTCGCCGAGGTGCACGAGCGCCACCGCGTCGGTCTCGATGCGGCGCGGCCCGCGGCGGTGGCCAAACGGCATCGGCTCGGCAGGCGCACCGCCCGCGAGAACCTCGCCGACCTCGTCGATGCCGACAGCTTCGTCGAGTACGGCGCGCTGGCGGTCGCCGCGCAGCGGTTGCGGCGCAGCCCCGAGGATTTGATCGCGAACACGCCCGCCGACGGCCTGATCGGCGGCGTCGCCACCATCAACGCCGACCGCTTCGGCGCCGACCGCGCCAGGGTGGTCGTCATGTCCTACGACTACACCGTGCTGGCAGGCACCCAGGGTATGCGCAATCACGCCAAGACCGACCGCATGCTCGAACTCGCTCGCGCCCAACAACTTCCAGTGGTCTTCTACACCGAGGGCGGTGGCGGCCGCCCTGGCGACACCGATTACGGCGGCATCTCCGGTCTCGACGTCACCACCTTCCGTGCGATGGGCGCGCTCTCGGGCCGGGTTCCGTTGGTCGGCATCGTGTCCGGGCGCTGCTTCGCGGGCAACGCCGCACTGCTCGGCATGTGCGATGTCGTGATCGCCACTCCCGACGCGAATATCGGCATGGGCGGTCCGGCGATGATCGAAGGCGGCGGGCTCGGCGTCTACGCGCCCGAGGACATCGGCCCGATCGAGGTGCAACGCCGCAACGGTGTCGTGCACATCGTCGCCGATGACGAAGCCGACGCCGTCCGCATCGCCCAGCGCTACCTCGCGTACTGCCAGGGCCCCGTGGACACCTGGATCGCGCCGGATCCACGCCTGGCTCGCCATGTCGTTCCAGAGAATCGCCTGCACGCCTTCGATATTCGCGACGCCATCGATGCCGTCGCCGACGTCGACTCAGTCCTCGAGCTGCGCCGCGACTGGGCTGTCGGCATCGTCACCGCCCTGATCCGCGTCGAGGGCCACCCCTATGGCCTGATCGCCAACAACTGCCACCACCTCGGCGGTGCGATCGATGCCCCCGCCGCCGACAAGCTCAGCAGTTTCCTGCGCCTGTGCGAGTCCTATGGTCTGCCGGTCGTGTCCCTGTGTGACACACCAGGTTTCATGGTCGGCCCCGATGCCGAGAAGGACGCGACGGTCACCAAGTTCAGTCGCCTGTTCATCGATGCTGCCGCCTTGTCGGTCCCGTGGGGCACGGTCATCGTGCGCAAGGGCTACGGTCTGGGCGCTCAAGCCATGGCCGCGGGGTCGTTCCGTGCGCCGCGCTTCGTCATCGCCTGGCCCACCGGCGAGATCGGCGGCATGGGCCTCGAGGGCGCGGTCCGCCTCGGCTTCGCCAAGGAACTGGCCGCACTCACCGATCCCGCCGAACGCCAGCAGGCCTTCGACAACCTCGTGGCCCTCGCCTACGCCAACGGCAAAGCCCTCACCGCGGCCACTGTGCTGGAACTCGACGACGTCATCGACCCCGCCGAAACCCGCCGCTGGATCCGCACCCTGCGCTGATACCTGGCAATGCAGCGGGTTCGCTGTAATACTCGATGTATGACGGTGCGCATGAACATCTCGATGGATGACGACCTCGCGGCGCGTCTGCGTGCCGCCTCGGCGGACAAACTCAGCGACTACATCGCTCGGGCCGTGCGCCGCCAACTCCTCGAGGATGAGCTCAAGTCGCTGCCCGAGGCTCCCGACGCCGAATGGGCCGCCGACGCGGAGCAGACTGCCGAGCAAGTACTGTTTGGCCGTGCCGGCTGAACCCACTCACCAAGGCCAGATCTGGAATCTCACCAGTCGAATCTCCGGCCGCAGAACCACTGTGGTGATCGTTGATTCCGACGTGGTCGTTCGGCAGCGTTCTTCAGTGGTTGCCGCGCCCATCCGGGAAGCCAGGGAAGTGCCGTCCCGTCATCAGTTGCTCACTGTCGCACTGGACGAAAGCAGCGAGGTCATCGCACTGTATGACATTGTCGTTGTCGCCAAAGACACCTTCACCGAATACGTCGGCGACGTACCGGTCGATGTCCTCGACCAGGTCAAGGTCGGGCTCCGCGCCCGATTCGACCTCTGACGCAACCGGGACAACCCTCGACCGAGGTTCGTCACAGTCCGTCGCCGAGCTACCCGAGTGCGCTCTCCATCGCGTCGACCTGTCTACCTGCGGGACGATCGTTCGGTGACCGAAGTACCCCATTCCTCGGCAAGAGTCGGTCAGCCGATCAGGGGGCACTGGTGGCGGCATCGCCCGAGAAGCCCCCACCACCATTGCCCCCTCGGCACGAAACCGCCGTGCGCTCCCGATATGTGGGATCAGAAGGGGTGGTTCACACAGAGTGGGAACTCAGGGCGGAGGCCTCTCGGGCGATGCCGCCACCATTTCCCAGTGATCAGCCGACCAACATCAGCGCGGGTCTGGCCGTGGGTGATGCGGTAGCGCGAAGCGCGGTGAGGTCGGGTCACAGGTGTGCGAGCCGCTGCCGCCGGTCACGTCTGCGCGCCGAACTCGAGGCGCTCACGGAACAAACCGACGTCGAGTGGACGGTCGAGGCTGAACAGGCGCTGTTCGGCCGAGCCCACTGATCCCGGAACGCGGCCGGGGCGCCACGATCCATGCGCCGGGCTACCCGAGCGCGCTCTCCATCGCGTCGACGAGGTTGCGGGCGCGCAGGTCCACGGCGTTTTCGATGATGTAGTTGGGGGTGTAGGCGAAGGCGAGACCTCGGGTGGGGTCGGCGAAGGCGAGGGAGCCGCCGCGGCCGGGGTGGCCGAAGGAGTGCGGGCCGCCGAGGGGCAGTTCGGGGGTGGGGAGCATGTAGCCGGTGGCGTAGCGGTTTTCGAGGGTGATGACCAGGTCGGTGCCTGCGACCTGTTCTCTGGTTGCGGCGCTGAGGGTTTCGGGGGTGAGCAGGCGGTGCCCGTCGAGGTCGCCGACCAAAGCGGCGTAGATGCGGGCCAGGCCGCGGGCGGTGCCGATGCCGTTGCTTGCCGGGATTTCGGCGGCGTGGATGTCGGGCGAGTTGAAGTCGAGGTCGGCTGGATCGGTGATCTGGAAGGCGCGGTTGGCCAGGGAATCGGGGTCCTGCAAAGCCGCGATCACCGGGCGCAGGCGTTCGGGGATCAGGTCCTCGGGGATCTCGGCGAAGTCGGGTTGCGGGGCGAAGACCAGGCGGCTGACACGGTACTGCTCCGCCGGTGGCAGGCCGATGAAGAAGTCGACACCGTAGGGCGCGGCGATCTCTTCGGCCAGGACTTGTCCGACGGTGCGCCCGGTGACCCGGCGGATCACCTCGCCGACCAGCCAGCCGAAGGTGCGGCCGTGATAGCCGTGGGCGGTGCCGGGCGGCCAGTTCGGTGCCTGTGCGGCCAGCGCCTCGACCATGGGTGTCCAGGCCAGCGCGTCGACGAGGCGGACCGGTTTGTCGAGGGCGGCGAGTCCGGCCTGGTGGGTGAGCAGCCAGCGCACCGGGATCTCGTCCTTGCCCGCGGCGGCGAACTCGGGCCAGTACTGCGCGACGGGTGCGTCGAGGTCGAGCAGACCGCGCTGGACCAGCAGATGAGCCAGCGTGGCGGTGACGCCCTTGGTGGCCGAGTAGACGAGTTGGAGGGTGTCGCGTTCCCAGGCCCGGCCGGTCTCGGGGTCGGCGAGCCCGCCCCACAGATCAACTATCGGCCGCCCGTCCCGGTACACGCACACTGCGGCGCCGACCTCGCCGTGTTCGGTGAAGTTGGCGGCGAACGCCTCGCGTACCGCCTCGAATCCCGGCGCAACCGTCCCGTCGATCTTCATGTGACACAGCATGTCACGTGGCACGGACTGCAGAAATGTTCCGGCTGCGAATACGGTGCGTGTCGACCGCGTGGGTGATGAACTGCTCGGGCGTTCCTGCCGCGCATCGCGGCGGGTGGGTCGCGCGCTTCGGGCAGAACCTGTCGGTGCCGATCGCCATACTCTGGTGTCACCCCACGATCATCGGAGGAATCCCGCATGCCCCGCGAGCTCGAAGACCTGGCTTACGCCCGCCATCTGACGGTGTTCGACGGTGCGCTCGAGTCCGAAGGCGACTACGACTGCGTGCACGTCGACGGCGGGGACTTCGACGAGCTCGACGCGCAGCACGCCCGGTTCAGCGAGTCGGCGTTCACCTCGACGGTGTTCCAGCGAGGCAGCATGCGCCACACCACGTTCGCCGATGTGTGGCTGCGGCATGTGCGCTGGGTCGGCACCGAGCTCGCCGACACCGGCTGGCAGGACGGGGAAATGATCGACGGCGCCATGTCGGGGGTGGATCTGGGCGGTGCGGGCTTGCGCCGGATGCGGTTCGAGGGCTGCAAATTCGATTCGGTGAACTTCCGCGGCACCAAGTTGCGGGATGTGTCGTTCGTCGAATGTGTGCTGCGCGACTGCGATTTCGGTGATGCTACGTTGACGAAGGTGAGTTTCCCCGGCTCGACGGTGGAAGGTCTTGTCCTGCCTCGGGCCACCCTCACCACGGTCGATCTGCGTGGCGCGCGAGCGCTCGACATCATCGATGGTCTGGACGCACTGCGCGGGGCCACCATCGACAGCGGTCAGTTGATGGACCTGGCCGCGGCCTTCGCCCGCCATCTCGGCCTCGTCGTGCGCGACTGACCAGGCCAATCCCGGCACGACCCTGCCGAGATTGCTACTGTGTTGCCACGAGTCGCGTTCTGTTCTGCTCGTCCGCTAGCAGCGAGGAGACCGGCCCATGCAGCTCCAGCGATGTGCAGTCCTCGGCGCGGTTGTCCTCGCGGCCGCGGGGCTGCTGGCCGGCTGCTCGACCGACAGCTCCGATCATGCAGGCGCGCGGGCCGCGTTCTACAGCCAGCCCGTCGCGTGGCTGCCGTGCACGGAAGGCCAAGCGCGCCACTGGTTCTCCGATGCCCCCGCCGACGGGCGAACCTGCGCGCTGGTCCGCGCCCCACTGGACTATCACCAGAGCGGGACGCTGTCGCCGGAGGCGGTGGACACGGTGTCGCTCGCGGTGGCTCGCCGTCCGGCCGAGCAGGACAAGCGCGGCACGCTGTTGCTGATCGGTGGCGGGCCCGGCGATCCCGGCCTGCCGATGCTGGATATGTCGTTTCCCGAGCAGGTGCGCAAGCACTACGACATCGTCTCCTACGATCCGCGCGGTGTCGGGCACTCGACCCCGCCGATCGTGTGCGACCCCGCGGGCGGTGACCTGGTCGAGGACCAGGACTCGGTGACCGCGACCGAGACCGCGCGGCGCGCATTCGTCGCGTCGTGTGTGCACGGCACCGGCGCGAAAGAGTTGCGCCACATCGGTTCCGACGAGGCCACCGACGACATCGACGTGCTGCGTGGGGTACTCGGCGAGCAGCAGCTGAATATTCTGGCGGCCTCCTACGGCACGCAGGTCGCGGCGATGTATGTCCAGCGTTATCCGGGCGGCTATCGGGCCGCGGTGCTCGACGGCGTCGTCGATGTCACCGAGAACAACACCCAGATGCGGGTCGGCCAGAACAAGGGCTATCAGGACACGTTCAATCGAGTGGCCGCGTTCTGCGTCGACCGCTACCGCGCGCAGGGCCGCCCCGAGTGTCCGCTCGGTGAGGATCCGGCCCAGGCGGAGAACGTCTTTCACGCCATCTTGCGGCAGACGAAGGATCACCCGGTGCCTGCGGGGGCGACTCCGGCGATCGAACCGAACGACGTCCTGCAGGCGTTGAGCACCAGCTTGCTGTGGCCGGAGGGCTGGACGCCGTATCTGGACGCGCTGGCCGCGGTGCGCCGCGGCGACGGGACACCGATGCGGGCGCTGGCCAGCGAGCAGACCGAACCGACGCCGCGCCAGGCCCCGTCCGCCCCCGACACCAAAGCCAATGCGCTGGCGGCGATCACGTGTGCCGATGTGGCGGAGCCGACCACCGATCGGGCGTCGCGGCAGGCCGGTGAGGCACAGCTGCACGACGCCGCGACCTACGACGATTTCGAGGCGCGTCCGACCGAATTCCCGCTCGACACTTGCGATCTGTGGCCGACCCCTGGCACCGCCAAGGCCTATCAGCCGCATCGCGGCGAGGGGTCGGCGCCGGTGTTGTTCGTCGGAACACGCCACGATCCGACCACCCCGGTGCGCAATGCCCAACGGATGGCGAACTATCTCGACAGTCCGCTGGTGATCCGCGAGGGTGACGGGCACACGTTCGTGTTCGCCGGTGTCAACGCGTGTGTCGATGACCTGGTGGTCGGCTATCTCGACGATCCCGGCTCGACGCACGACGCGGTGTGCGAGTAGAGATAGGTCGAGTAGAGACCGGTACGCAAAGCAGTACCGCGTCGCTGCCACGTGCGAAAGTGAGAACCCATGGACAGCACCGTCATCCGACGCACCACCGGCACGGCAGGACTGGTCGCCACGCTGCTGATGCTGGTGGAGCTGCCGTTGTATTTCATGTACAGCGGCGCACCGCCGGACTGGAACATCTTCACCCGCAGCATTGTCGGGCTCACGGGCAACACCTTGCTCGTGGTGTTCATGGTCGGGCTGCCGCAGCTGCTGAAGCCTGCGGGCCCGCAGTACGGGTGGATCGGTTCGATCAGTGCGACCGCGGGCCTGATGTGGCTGACGGTCAGCTCGGTCTCGACCAGTCTCGAGGTCGGCGCCGCGATCGCCGCCCCGGAGCCGATCGACCCGACGATCGCGGTCACCGGCACCTATGTGCTCTACGGTGCGCTGTCGAAGCTGTTGATGGCGTTGTTCCTGGTGGCTTTCGGCGTCGGTGTCGCCGGTGCCGGTGTGCTGCCGCGCTGGACGGCGTTGACGGCGTTCGGGCTGGCGGTGATTCAGGTGGCGTTCGTGCCGTCGGTCTTCGCCGGCAACGCTCCGGCGAATTTCTACGCCGCCAACGGCTGGGGCACGACCGCGAGCGCGAGCGGGCTGGTCATCGTGTGGATACTCGCGATCAGCATCGCCGTCTTGCGGACACCGACGCGCACTACTTGACCGGTAGCGCCCCGCCGAGCCCGCCGACCTCGGTGATCTTCCAGCCTGCGTTCGCGTCGACGGTGACGGTGTAGGTGGCGGTCACGAACGCGGCTTTCGGGTTCTGCACGTTCGAAACACTCAGGTTCACAAACACGTTCACGGTGTAGACGCCGTTGTTGCGGGCACTGACCGTCGCGGTGACCGGGGTGGCGGTCGAGGTCCACTTCAGTGGGGTGAGCAGCTCGCCCATCTTCGGGCCGACCGCGTCGAATTTGCCGCTGAGGGCCGGGCTGGTGTTGGCCTTCAATTTCGCGACCCAGGTGTTGAGGTCGGCGTAGTCGATGGTCGAGGCGCCGATCGCGTAGTCGGTGGCGACCTGTTCGGCGTGCCGGTCGGCGGCGGCCGCGGCGGCGCTGTCGGCGAGGTCGTCGCGGGCGAGCACGAGGAAGACCGACAGCACGGCGACGGCGATCACGAGCACTGCGATGACGGCGCCGCGCACCAGTGTCGCGATCTCGAGGTGGACCGACCGCCCGCGTGGCTGTGTTGTCGGGTTGGCTGGTGTCGGGCCGGCCACCGGTTCCCGCGCGGGCTGTTGCGGCAGGGAAGGTGTTGGCGCAGTGTCTGTGTCGAGTTCGATCTCGGACATGGTGTCAGGGCTCCGTGACGCTATTTGACGGTGATCTGCAGGGTGAGGGCACCGTCGGGACTGGTGGCGTGCAGTGCCTGGCTGATCAGGGCACCGAGGTCGAGCTGGTTGGCCGCGCCGGTGGTCGCGGTGACCAGCGGCTGCAGCACCGGAAGCAGTGCCCGCAGTTCCGGGCCGAGTACCGCGAGCTTGGCGGCGATCTGGTGCAGCAACGGGACCAGCCCGATGGCCCGGTCGGTCTCGGTCAGATAGCTCGGGGTGTTTTCGGCGCGCACGATCCGGGCGACGGCGGCGGCCACTTCGTCGACGCGTGGCCCGAATTCGGCCCACGGCCCGGCCGCTTCGGCCAGTTCCGGTCCGGCCCACCACATGTCGGTGGCGCGCGACTGCATGGCGATGAGCATGTCGCGGATGACTTGGGTGCGGCTGAGCAGGGTGGCGGCGAGCAGGTCGGTGGAGCGCGCCAGCGGCGGCATCATCGCCTCGGTGCCTGCCAGTGCCTGTTCGAAGGTGGTGACGATGCCCGCGAGCGCGGCCGGGTCGACCTGGTCGAGCAGCTGGGTGGCGGTCCGCGCGACCTCGGCGATCGACACCGGGGGCGAGACGGTGGTGGCATCGATGCGCTGCCCGTCGCGCAGATACGGTCCGCCTGCCGCGGTGGGCCGGAATTCCAGGTAGGGCTCGCCGATGGCCGAGAGTGCTTCGATGCGTGCCGAACTGGCGACCGGCACGCGATAGTCGCCGGTGATCCGGAACGCCACCTGCACTGCGGGCCCGACGTGGGTCACCGAGGTCACTTCGCCGATCTGGATGCCCGAGAGCAGCACCTTCGATCGTGGCATCAGCCCGCCGGAGTCGGCGAGCACCATGGTCGCGTCGAGGCGTTGAGCGAACCAGTCGATCTTGACCACCCCGAACAGCAGATACGCGCTGCCCAGCAGCAGGATCGCGCCGATGGCGCCGAGGGAGGCCAGCGGTCCGGCGTTGCTGCGCACCCGGTTCATCGCACGACTCCGATCATGCGCAAGGCGCTCAGCATCTGCTGGAGCTGTTCGTCGGTGCTCGGGGTGGCGGCGCCGTCGATCTCGATCCGGGTGATGTTGAGTTTGGGTCCGTGTTCGGCGAAGGGAATCACCTTGTCCCGCAACAGCGCTACTACCCGGTTGAGGTTCGACGGCGCGCTCAGATCGAGCGGGCGGTAGGTGAACAGCAGTGGCACCAGCGCTTTGGCGGTGGCGTCACCGGCGGCGAGCAGCGGCCCGAGCCATTGCACCGCGGCGCCGATGATGCCGAGGCCGCCGACGACACCGAGGGTCAGCACCAGCGATTTGGCGTCGGCGGGGATCTCGACGGCGCCGCGTTCGCTGAGCAGCTCGCCGAGCTCGGTCGGGTTGTCCAGTGCCACCCGCAGATCCTGTTCGACGGCGTCGAGCAGCCGGTCGACCGCGCCGAGGTCGGCGGCCAGATCGACTGCGTCGCGGCCGAGCACGTCGAAGATCCGTGCGGTGTCGGCTGGTTGCGCGGGCAGCACGGTGTTGACGCGGTCGATGATGTCCTGGGCCTGTTGTATCGCGCCGCCCGCGACAAAGGTGGACATGCCTGCCAGCAGGTCTTCGACTTGCAGCGCGGGCCGGGTCTGGGCGAGCGGGATGGTGCCGCCGTCGGCGATGGTGTCGGTGGAACCTGTTGCGGCGGTGGTGAGTCCGATGTAGATGTCGCCGAGCAGGGTGTTCTGGCGCAGTTGCGCGGTGGTGGCGGTGGGTAGCCGGATCGCGCGGGAGATCTCGACGACGGCGTCGACGCGACCGCTGCCGGTCGGGCTGGGATCGACCACGTGCACCGAGCGCAGGCTGCCGATCTGTGCGCCGTTGGCGACGACTTTGGCCTGGGCGGGCAGGTTGAGGGCGTTGGCGAGCTGGATCCGCACCTGATAAGTGGGCCCGGATACAGTCGCACCCGGCACCGGCACGGTCGACGGATCGAACGCACACCCCGAGCCCGCGAGCACCGCCGCCACAGTCACGCCGATGACACTGCGGCGCAAGCCCGCGACCACAGTCACGCCGGCGATGCTGCGGCGCAAGCCCGCGAGCACGGCCACGTCGGCGATGCTGCGGCGCAACACCGCGAGCACAGCCACGCCGATGACACTGCGACGCAGGCCCTCAGGCACGGCCACGCCGATGACACTGCGACGCAGGCCCTCAGGCACGGCCACGCCGATTTCACTGCGGCGCAAGCCCGCAGGCACGGCCACGCCGACGATGCTGCGGCGCAAGCCCGCGAGCACGGCCACCACGATGGCGCTGCGACGCGCCTGCCGGTTCATCGTGCACCCACTGTGCCGAGGATCAGTGGCGCCAGCTCGGTGACGAACAGCCCGTCGGCTGCGGTGCGGCACTGCCCTGGCGTGATTGTGTCGAGCACGGCGCAGATCTGGTCGGCTTGCGGCTGGGGCAGCGTCAGGGTGGGTGGTGCGTAGGTCAGGCGCGGCCAGCCGGTGGCCGGGTCGGTGGTCTTGGCGAAGGCGGTCGCGATCGGCGGGATCATCGTGATGATCTGTTGCAGGGAGCCGACATTGGCGGCCAGCAGCCGCAGTCCGGGTACCGCGCCGTCGAGGGCGCCGAGCAGTGGGCGGCCGTAGGTGTTGGCGAGGCGGTTGAGCCAGGGCAGCAGCACCAGCAGTGAGTCGGCGATCTGGACCACCCGTCCCCAGAGTTCGTTGATGAATCCGATCCCGTCGTTGGCGCGCAGCACCACTCTGGCGATGTCGTCCCAGTTCGCCGAGATGCTCGAGGCGATGGCGGCGAAGGCGTCGATGAGGCGTCCGATGTTGCCGATCGCGGCGTCGGGTTGGCGCAGCGCGGTCGCCAGGTCGGTGATCAGGGTGTTGAGTTGCGGGCCGGTGTCGGCGGTCGCGGCGCGAAAGGCGTTGACGCCGTCGCGGATTCGGTGCTGCTGTGCGGGTGTGTTGCCGCCGTTGAGCTGGGCGGCGACCTTGGCGAAGCTGTCGAGGGTCTGGCTGATGCTCTTGGGGGTGAAGGTCTTGGTGAGGCAGCGCCCGCGATCCCACAGCGGCGCACCGGGTTCGCCGAACACGGCCAGGCTGCGGTCGGCGACCAGGGTGTCGGACACGGTGGTGGCGGTGGGCTGGCCGTGCAGCGGATGCTTTGCGTCGATGTCGAATTCGACGCGCACGCCGGTGCCTTCGGGGCGGATGGTGGTGACGGTGCCGACCGGGATGCCGAGGCTGGTCACCTGGTTGCCGGGGTAGAGCCCGATCGCGTCGGGCAGCTGTGCGCAGTAGCCGACCGTCTTCTCGGCGGGTGCGACCACGATCAGATATCCGGCCACGGCCAGCACGGCCAGCATCAGCGCGCCGACGACGGTGACGAAACCCGGTGTGGTGAGCAGTCGTTTCATCAGCACGCCCTCCCCGGCACCGGCACACAGATCTCGGGTATGAGCGCGGAGTGATCGATCACGACACCGTCCGGTCCGGCGGTGGCAGCCACGAGCCGGTCGCGTAGCTCGCGCCATGCGGGCACCGCGGCATCGAGTTGTGCGCTGAGTTCGGTGAGTTGGGGCAGGGTGTCGCGTAGCTTGCCTGCCAGCGGTTCGAGGATCTCGCGCGAGGCCGGTTCCAGTGCGGCGATGCGCGAGAGCAGCTGCGCGGTGATCGACAAGGCCACCGCGATCTCGCCGCGTTTGTCCAGTCCGGCGACCATCAGCATCCCCAGGGCGCGCACCACTTCACCGACGATGGATTTGCTGTCGTCGAGGGTGGCGAGGTATTCGGTCATCACGCTCAGCGCCCGCGACACCTCGGTGTTCTGCTGGTTGAGGACGTCGACGAACGATTGCACTGCCCTGCCCATGCTGCGTAGCGCGTCGGGGCTCTGTTCGAGTGAATCCTGTAGGGCCGCGAGGTTTTTGCGCAGGGTGTCGCCGTCGATCTGGCGGGTGGGTGCGGCGGCGTCGCGCAGGGTGCGGATGAGGCTGTAGGGCAGCCGGACTCGCTCGGCGGGGATGGTGGTCGTGCCCAGTGGGGTGTTGCCTGCGGGCAGCACGGCCAGGTAGTGGCCGCCGACCGCGGTGAGCATGCGCAGCTCCAGTGTTGTTGCCTCGCCGAGGAAGACGTCGCGGTCGACGGTGAAGGCCATGCGCACCCGGTCCGATTCCAGGTCCAGTGCGGTGACGGCGCCGACGGTGACTCCGGCGATGCGCACCTGGTCGCCGACCTTGACCGACTGTGCCTCGGTGAGTTCGGCGGTGTAGGTGGCCTTGCCGATCGGGACGACATAGATCAACGCGGTGATCAGCAGGAGCACGACGACGAATCCGGCGCCTGCCACGCCCAGGCGCAGTTCGCGCCGGTTCTTGGCGGCCTCGTGCCGGTCCAGGGGCGCGGTGCCGGGAATCAGCGTGTGCGCCAAGCGGTTCGGGCGCGTGAGGGTCAGCCGTTGCATATCGTGACTCGCTGTCCGGCGACGAGGATCTGCAATGCCTGGGGTAGTTCAGCGGCGCCTTTGGTGCAGGTCGTGTTCACCTGGGCGGCGGCGGCACCGGCGGGTGGCAGTGCGGCGCTGAGGGCTTGGAGCAGGCCGGGTAGTCGGCCGAGCAGCTCGAGTGCGGCCTGCGGGTCGGGAAAGAGCAGGCGCAGGTCGGTCATGAGGTCGGGGTTGGTGGTCTCGGTGAACCCGAGGGTGTCCATGAGGTTGTTGAGCGGGCCGAGCGCGGTCGGTGCGGTGGCGGCGAAGGCGATGAGCCCGTCGAGTTTCGCGCGGAACGCGGTGAACACGTCGGCGATGCCGCGCAGCAGCGTGACCAGATGTGGTGAGCGGCCGCCGATTTGGCCGGAGATGGTGTGCAGGTTGGCCACGATGGTGCTGATCACCGCCTGGCGGTCGGTGGCGTATCTGCTGAGTTTGTCCAGCGATTGCAGGGCGGGCCCGATGCCGGAGCCGTTGCCTTCGATCACCGCGAGCACGTTCTCGGTGAACTGGTTGAGCGCTGCGGGGGAGAATTCGGCGATCACCGGCTGTAATCCGTTGAACAGCTGGGTGATGTCGAAGGAGGGCGTCGTGTTCGCCTCGGCGATGGTCGATCCGGCGGCGAGTCGGGTGCCGGGCCGGTCGGGTTGGCGGATGTCGACGTAGCGTTGCCCGGTCAGCGACTGGTAGCGGATGGCGAGCACGCTGGTGTCGTAGAGGGGCCGGTCGCGCTGCACCGTGAACCGCACCACCGCCCGCGCCCCGTCGAGGTCGATGCCGGTGACCTTGCCGACCTGGACACCGAACATGCGCACGCCGTCACCGGTTTTGAGGCCGCTGACATCGGTGAACCTGGCGTGGAAGCGGTCGGTGTCCCCGTCGATCGGGCGGGTGATCGCCTGCGCGATCACCACCAGCAGCAGCATGGTGACGACGGCGAACAGGCTGAGCCGCACGATGATCGAGCGCAGCGGCAGTTGCCTCATCGGTGACCTCCTCGGCCCGGTTGGCCCAGCAGCGCGGCGCTCAGTCCCGGCATGCCGTGCAGCACCACCGCCACGTTGACCGCGGGCCCGTCGGGGGTGTCGGCGAAGATCCGGTCGAGCCGCTCGATGAGCGCGGCGGTCTCGGCCTGGCTGCGCCGCGGGTCGGGCACGGTCGCGGCGACGGCATGCAGCAGCGGGGTGAGCATGTCGGCGTAGCCGAGCAGTTGGGCGTTGGCGGCGTCGCCGACGGTGCCGATCGCGGGGAACACCCCGTCGACGATCATCGCGATGAAGGCGTCGTAGGCGGGGCGGTCGTTGCGGAACACCTCGATGTTCATGATGGCGTTGAGCAGCCGGAAGGTGGCCGAGGCGAAGACTCCGAGCCCGCCGAAGAACGAGGAGTACTGGTCGAGCAGGTAGGGGACCGGATACCGCTGGGTCTCGGCCAGGGTGCGGCTCATCGTGACGATGGCCTCGAGCAGCGGGGTGAACGCGCGCAGGTCCCGGTGGAACTGGGTGATCAGTTCGGTCAGTGTCGGGGTGAGCACGTCGGTGGAGGTTTCGGTGAGCGCGCGCAGCAGCCTGCCCATGGTCACGTCGGTGACCCGGTCGGCGTGCCGGCCTGCCAGGTCGATGACGGCGCCCTCGCGCAGTGCGGTGCCGCCGGTGGCGCGGCGCAGGGTCAGCGCGCTGATGCCGAAGAGGTTGTCGGGGGCGTAGTCGATGGTAAATGTGTCGGTGAGGGAGACGGTTTCGGCGCGGTCGAGGTCAAGGGTGATCAGTTGGCGGCCCTGGTCGATGCCGGTGACCGCAGCGATCGCACCGACGCGCACCCCGTCCATGCGCACTGTGGTGCCCGCGTCGACGCCTTCGCCGATCTGCTCGGTGCGCACCTGGATGCGCACTCGCGCGGGGTCGGGGTCGTCGAGGGTGCCGCGCCAGGTGAGGCCGACGACGGTGGCGGTGACGAGCGCGCACGCGCCGAGGATCCGGGAACCGCGCCTGGTCATCGCGACGCCGGGCATGCTGTAGTTCGGCATCCGACTCACCCCGGGAATTCGATGGCGGAGTTGACGCCCCACAGCAGCATGGTCAGCACCATGTCCAGGGCGACGATGGCGACGAAGCTCGCGCGCACCGCCCGACCCGAGGCGATGCCGACCCCTTCGGGTCCGCCGGAGGCGAAAAAGCCGTAGTAGCAGTGGATCAGGATGACCGCGACGCCGAACACCAGGATCTTGAGCACCGCGGCGAGCACGTCGTAGCCGCTGGTGAACTGGAAGAAGTAGTGGTCGTAGACGCCTGCGGCCTGCCCGTGCAGCAGCACGACGACCCCCGAGCAGGCCAGGTAGCTGAGCACCAGCGCGATCAGGAACGTCGGCACGATCGCGATGGCGCCTGCGATCACCCTGGTGGTGACCACGAACGGAATCGAGCGCAGGCCAAGCGATTCCAGTGCGTCGATTTCCTCGGAGATGCGCATCGCGCCGATTTCGGCGGTCATCCGGCAGCCTGCCTGGGCGGCGAAGCCGACCGCGGCCGCGATCGGTGCCAGCTCGCGGGTGTTGGCGAAGGCCGAGATGACCCCGGTCATCGGGCCGAGCCCGAGCAGGTCGAGGGCGGCGAAGGATTGGATGCCGACGCCCGCGCCCATCGCCAGGCCGAGCACCACCAGCATCGGCACCGTGCCGCCGCCGACCAGCACCGAGCCACGGCCCCAGGTCATGTCGGTGATGGTGCGCATGGTCTGGGCGCGATAGCGGTGCAGGGTCAGCGGGATCGCCCACAGCGTGTGGCCGACGAAGCCGAGCAGGAAGCCGGTGTGCTCGAACGGCGCGAAGGCCCGATCACGGTGTCGGACAAGGCGATAGGCCCAGCGCAGACCTCTTGGCGCGTAGGGTGTCGCGGTCATCACGCCACCCGCAGCGGCAGGAACATGGTGACGATCTGGGTGATCACCAGGTTGACCAGGATGATCGCGGCGACCGAGACGACCACCGCGGCGTTCACCCCATCGGCGACTCCGCGCGGCCCGCCGCGGGCTTCGAGTCCGCGCTGGCAGGCGATGATCACCACGAGGAACCCGAACAGCATCGCCTTGGCCAGGGAGATCCACACGTCGGCGAGTACGGCGAAGGAGCCGAAGGTGGCCCAGTAGCTGCCGGGGGTGACGTTCTGGGCGCCGATGGCGACGGCGTAGCCGGAGACGATGCCGACGAAGATGATCAGGATGTTGAGCAGCGGCGCGACCAGCAGCATGGCGGCCACGCGCGGGATGACCAGCCGGTGCACGGGGCTGATGCCCATGGTGCGCAACGCGTCGATCTCTTCGCGGACCGTGCGCGCGCCCAGGTCGGCGGCGATCGCGGAGGCGCCTGCCCCGCCCAGTAGCAGGCCGGTGGCCAGCGGCGCACCCTGCTGGATGACCCCGAGGCCGCCTGCGGCGCCGATCATCGAGTCGGCGCCGAGCTGGTGAATCAGGTTGCCCACCTGCACCGAGACGACCACGCCGAACGGAACCGCCATCAGCACCGCCGGTATCGCGGTGACGGTGATCAGATACCAGGCCTGGCGCAGCATTTCCGACCATTGGAACCGCGCGGCGAGCACGTCGGTGACGCTGCCGCGCACCGATTCGAGTCCGAGATCCACCGCACGCCCGAAGGTGCGCAGGCTGGAAAGCACGGTGCCGGTGAGGTTCTCGCGAACGAGGCGGGCGGCCGAGTCGGTATCGGCCTGCGCGAGCGGTGCGGCGCCCTTCATCAATCCTCCTGCGCCCTCATCACGGTGCGGTGATGAGGTGTGCCCTGCGCGGTGTGGTGGCACCGGCGGAGCTGTGTTCGTACCGGACGGGTTGCTCGGGTGATGACAGTGGTGGGCAACCGCTCCGATGAGGTCGCGTGGTCGCGCGCCGATCATGGGGCCGGTCACTCGAATGTGACCCGCCCCACCAGCACTCGGGCACACCGTAGCACCGGTTCGACCCGAGAACAACAGTGTCAATTTGGCTGTGACACTGTCGATGAGCACGTAGGATTCGACCGTTGATCACCACCTCGGTCCGCGACATCGCCGCGCGCGCCGTCGTAGGATTGATAGCCGATGCGCACCGCTGCGTCGCCTGGTCATCGATCGAGCACCACGGGAGGACACTGTGTCGGCGCGACGCGAACGCATCCTCGATGCCGCGCGCGGGGTGATCGTCCGGGAGGGCTATCCGGGGGTCAGCATGCACGCCATCGCCAGGGCCGCCGGGATCACCCGGCCCGCGCTCTACGCCGAATTCGACGACCGCGACGCGGTTTTCGCCGCCCTGTTCGACCGCGAGCAGGCGCGCGTGCTCGCGATGGCCGCGGACGCGACACCGACCGTCCGCCCCGACACCGATCCCGAGGACCTCGCGGTCGAGGTCGCCGAAGCCGCGGTCGAGGTCTATTTGGACCTGGTGCTGTCCGCGCCGCAGACCTGGCAGCTGGTGCTGATGCCCGGCGACGGGCTGCCCACCGCCGTGCACGCGCGAATCGACACTGTCCGCAGCGAGATTCGCCAACGGCTCGCGGCGGCGATCACGATGGTGGCCGCGCTGCGCGAGCGCACCGTCGATGCCGAGCTGCTCAGTTACGCGGTGATCAGCATCAGCGAGACGGGGGCGCGGCTGCTGCTGGCCGACGACACCCGCCGCGAGCCGATCGCCGCGACGCTGCGCTGGCTGACCCGGCGAATGACCGCCGCCGCACTGGCCATGGACACGGGGTAGGGCGATGGCAACGGCGAAACCCGAAGGCGGACAACGCCGCCGCTACGCCAAGCGGCTCGCTCCCACCGACCGCAAGCACGCGCTGCTCGATGCCGCGCGCGCCCTGGTGTTCGAGCGCGGGTTCGCCGAGGTGAGCATCGCCGCGGTCGCCGAACGCGGCGGGGTCACCCGCCCGGTGGTCTACGACTCGTTCGCCAGCCGCGACGAGCTGCTCTACGAGCTGATCGACCGCGAGCGCGCCCGCATGCTCGCCGTGGTCGAGCGATCACTGCTCGGCGTCGAATCTTCCACGCAGGCAACCGATACCGTGCCGCAAGCGGATACGGCCGCGCGGCTCTCGGGCGGGCTCGCCCGCTTTCTCGACGAGGTGCGCGCCGAACCGGGCAGCTGGCGGCTGGTGTATTTCCCGATCGACGGGGTGCCCTCGATGCTGCGCGATCAGGTCGAGCGGGCCCGGGAGGAAGTCCGGGCTCCACTGAGTTCCCTACTCGGGGAATGGCTTTCGAGCAAACGACATGCCGAGCAGGTCGACCTCGACGTGCTGGCGCATCTGGTGCACGGCATCGTCGACGCCGCGGCCCGGCTGGTGCTCGACGCGCCGGATCTGTTCGACAACGACCGGATCGTCACCATGTTCGACGAATTCCTGCTGCGCCCACCCTGAACAATCGCCCATTTCCAGTTCGCGATTTCCCTGCACCAGCGGCCTCGGCATTGATAGATTTCGCCAAGCCGTCGCGACGGCGAAATTCGATGAGGAATGCGAGTACATGTTCGACCGGGACCTTCGCCGCACCACGTCCGGCGTTCGCGTGTTGATCGCGCTGGCTGACGAACGTGGCATGCCTGCACTCGACTGCCTGTCCGGCACCACGCTCACCCCCGAGGACGAGCACTGCACCACCCATCAGGAACTGCGCGTCGTGCGAAACCTGGTGGAGCGCTTCGGCAATGAGCCAGGCCTCGGCGCCGAGGCCGGGCACCGGCTCGAGCTACCGCGCTCGGGCCCGTGGGGCCTGGCACTGCTCAGCAGCCGCACCCTGCGCGACCTGATCGATGCCATGGTGCGCTATCTCGACCGCACCCTGGTCGCGGGCCGGCTCACCGTCGAGGAAACCAGCGGCGAACTACGCCTGCGTTTCGACGACACCGAAACACCGCCGCCCCTACGGGTTTTCCTCACCGAACGCACACTGGCCGCCATTCCCGCGGTCGGCAGGGAACTCTACGGCGCCGCACTGTCCACCGCGCGCACCGAATTCCGCCATGCCGCACCCGCCGATATCCGCCGCCACCGCGAAAACTTCGGCACCGACCTCGCTTTCGACGCACCAGCCAACGCGGTGGTCTTCGACGGCCGCAGACTCGACCGGCCACTGCCCCCGCTCGACGAGCGTGCCCGATTCACCTGCACCCGCTTCTGCCGCGACCTGCTCGAACGCCATCGCCCCCGCACCGGGGTCGCGGGCGGGGTGCGCGAGCTGCTCATCCGCACACCGGGCGATATCCCCGATCAGATCGCGGTGGCCAACGAACTGTTCTTGAGCCCGCGCACCTTGTCCCGACGGCTCAACGAGGAACAGACCTCCTTCCGCGCGCTGCTCGACGAGGTCCGCCAACTGCTCTCCGAGCAGCTGCTCGCCCACACCGACCTGACCACCGAGCAGGTCGCCGCCCGGCTCGGCTATGCGGAGGCGGCCTCGTTCATCCGCGCATTCCGGCGGTGGAAGGGCTGCCCGCCCCAGGAGTTCCGGCTGCGCGGCGGCCGCGAGCTCGCAGTGTCGGGGACCCCGGCACCGGTCGGCGCGCGCTGAACGCTCACCACCCCAGTTTGAGCACCGCACAGTGATCACCGATCACCGCGAAAGTGAAACGCGCGCAATCGGTTAACAATGACACGCCCATTGACGCTGGCGCCCGTGTCGCTGGGCGGGCCACGGCGACGATGCTGTCAGTATGCTGGCATGTCGATCAGCGCCCCTGTCGCGCCGAGCACACCGAAGACCGCCCGCCAGGCCGTCATTCTGGCAGTCTGCTGCGCCGCGGTGGTCATGGCCAACGTTGACACCACCGCGGTCAACGTCGCCCTGCCCGCGATCGGTCACAGCCTGGGCGGATCGCTAGCCGGCGCACAGTGGGTGGTCGCCGCCTACACCTTGACCCTGGCGTGCCTGCTGACCTTCGCCGGCTCGCTGGCCGACCGCATCGGCAGGCGCACCGTCTTCCAGATCGGGCTTTCCTTATTCGCCGTGAGTTCGCTGGCGTGCAGCCTCGCGCCGTCGGTCGGCTGGCTGATCGGGTTCCGGGTGCTGCAAGCCGTCGGCGGGTCGATGCTCAATCCCGTTGCCATGGCGATCATTACGAGCGTTTTCACCGAGCCGGGGCGGCGGGTGCGCGCCATCGGCATCTGGGGCGGCTCGGTGGGGATCGGCATGGCCGCGGGCCCGGTGGTGGGCGGGCTGCTGGTGGAGACCGTCGGCTGGGAGGCGGTGTTCTGGATCAACGTGCCGATCGCGGTGGCCGCGCTGGCGTTGACGGTCCTGGTGGTGCCGCAGTCACGCGCCGAACGCCCGCGCGCCTTCGACCCGGTGGGCCAGCTGCTGGTGATCGGGCTGCTCGGACTGCTGGTGTTCGCGATCATCGAAGGCCCGCACCGGGGTTGGCTCGCGCTCGAGACACTGGGCAGCTTCGCCGGGTCGGCGCTGTGCCTGGCCGCGCTGCTGTGGCACGCCCCTCGCCACCCGCAGCCGCTGATCGAGCTGCGGGTGTTCCGCTCGGCGCCGTTCACCGGCGCGTTCGTGATCGCGATCTTCGGCTTCGCCGCGATGGGCGGGTTTCTGTTCCTGAATACGTTCTATCTGCAGGAGATTCGCCATGATTCGCCGTTGACGGCCGGGCTGGCGCTGTTGCCGATGGCGGCGGCGATGTTCGTGTTCGGGCCGATGTCGGGGCGCCTGGTCGCCGAACGCGGGGCGCGCAGCGCGCTCACCGCGGGCGCGATCGTGGCGACGGCCGCGGCGGCGGTGCTGACGGTGACCTTCGACGGCAGCGGAAAAGTGTTGCTGCTGCTGGGTTATGGGCTCTTCGGTGCGGGCATCGGACTGCTCTACACCCCGATCACGGCCACCGCGGTGGCCGGTCTGCCGCCCGCGCAGGCTGGGGTGGCCGCGAGCCTGGCGACGACCTCACGCCAGGTCGGGCAATCACTGGGTGTCGCGCTGATCGGCTCGTTGATCGCCAGCCACCCCGGCGCGCTGGCCTCGGCCGCGAGCTTCCGCGCCCCGGCGCATCTGGGCTGGCTGACCATCACCGCCCTGTGCGTGGCCGCGCTCGTGGTCGCGCGAATCAGCACCACCACCATCGTGATTCACCGCCGCCGCTGACCCGGCGCCGCAGCGGTCGCGGTTTGTGCACTCCGCCCGCAATCGATCGGCACACCTCGAGGTCCTCCCGTACTATCTCGATCGAGACACCGGCCGGGGAGATGTTAGGAGGACGGTGTGGGACCTCGCATCCGCAACGGGACCCTGTGGTTGCGACGCTTCGCCGGAACGACACCGGGGGTGATCGTTGTCGTCGCCGTCGTGTCGGTCGTGCTGTGCCTGCTGGCCGGGTTCGCCGCGATGAGCCAGATGAGCGGCAAGAACGCACGCCAGGACAGCGCACTGGAACGCACCGAGCCGCGCGCGTTCGCGGCGCAACGGCTGTATGTGGCGCTCTCGGCGGCGGATTCGACCGCGGCCACCGCGTTCCTGACCGGCGGGCTCGAGGCCGGCGCGGTGCGCGGGCAGTACCAGCAGGCCCTCGCCGATGCCGCGGCCGCGCTCTCGGATGCCACGATCAGCGCCTCCGACGAGCAGACCCGCCAGATCGTGGCCAGGATCAGCGCCGATCTGCCCGCCTACACCGGGCTCGTGGAAGCGGCCAGAGCCAACAGCAGGCAAGGGTTCCCGGTCGGCGCCTCGTATCTGGCCGAGGCTTCGGCGGTGATGCAGGATTCGCTGCTGCCCAACGCGCAGCGGCTCACCGAGGCCAGGTTCGCGGCGGTGCGCGCCGACCAGCGCGCGATCGGCGCGCTGCCGATGGTGAGCATCGTGCTGGTGCTGCTTGTGCTGATCGCCTGCGCGGTGGCCTCGGCGATCCTGGTGCGGCGCACCAATCGCCGCGTCAACCTCGG
This sequence comes from Nocardia altamirensis NBRC 108246, assembly GCF_001612685.1. Lineage (GTDB taxonomy): Bacteria > Actinomycetota > Actinomycetes > Mycobacteriales > Mycobacteriaceae > Nocardia > Nocardia altamirensis. The sequence goes on along the minus strand of NZ_BDAY01000011.1, from coordinate 51,391 downwards.
GGTCGCGGTGGGCGCGGGCGCGGCGGGGGTGGCGCTGCTGTGGCTGGTGCTGGCGTCGACCGTGGCCGCGGCCAACCTCGACACCGGCAGCTCCGGTGCCAGCAGCCGCTTCGAAACCCTTGCCAAGGCCCGCATTTCGGCCCAGCAGGCACGCACCGACGAGACACTGCAGCTGGTCACCCGCGGCGACATCACCGCCGGTGAGGAGCGCTACACCACGCACGCCGCCGACCTGCGCGATCGGCTCGCCGCGGTAGTCGGCGCGGATTCACCTGCCGCCCAAGCGCTCACCAGCTGGACCGAAGGCCATCGCTGGCAGGTGGCGGCCTATCAGTCCGCCGACTATCCGGCGGCGGTGGCGCAGGCGATCGGTGCCGCGCCGCAGTCCTCGGCGACCCGCTTCGCCGCGCTGGATCGCGCGCTCACCGACAACCTGGCCCAGTCGCGCCGCGACCTGCGTGGCGGGCTGGACACCGCGGGCACCGTGCTGACCTTCAGCCCGGTGGGCACGCTGGCGTTGCTGGTGTTCGCCGCGGCCGCGGTGGTCGCCGGTCTGTGGCCGCGGTTGAAGGAGTTCCTGTGAAGACACCTGTGCTGGCCGCCGCACTGCTGGCCGCGACGATGCTGCTGGTGAGCGGTTGCGGCGCCGGGGAATTGCCGGCACCGAGCACGTTGGACGCGGTGCATCCGACACCGGCGGGCGCCGCGGAGATCACGATCGCGCCGCAGGCCGAGGGCCAAGGCGGGTGCGACGAGGAGGCCTCGTTACGTCCCGGGCCGTTGCCGAGACCGGGTGCGATGCCGCCAGGCTCGCCGATGGCCGCGATCGCGGCGCGGGGCACGCTGCGCGTCGGTGTCGACCAGAACACCTACCTGTTCGGGTTCCGCAATCCGGCCACCGGCAGGCTCGAGGGTTTCGACATCGATATCGCGCGCGAGATCGCCAGGGATCTGTTCGGCGATCCGGACAAGATCGAGTTGCGTTCGGTCAATGCCGCCGAACGCATTCCGGCGCTGCGCGACGGCAAGGTCGACATGATCGTGCGCACCTTCTCCGCCACCTGTGAGCGCCGCCGCGAGGTCGACTTCTCGGCGGTGTATTACCGTGCCGCACAGCGCATCCTGGCCCCGGCCGATTCCGGTATCGCCGCCAGCGCCGACCTGGCAGGCAAGCGGGTCTGTGTGGCGCGCGGCACGACCGCGGCCGGTCCACTGTTCCGGATGCCCCAACGCCCGACGGTGCTCGGTGTCGCGAACTGGACCGACTGCCTGGTCGCCCTGCAGCAGGGCAATGTGGACGCGATCAGCGGCGATGATCCGATCCTGTTCGGGCTCGTCGCCCAGGACCGTACGCTGCGGGTGGTCGGCGAACCGATCGGTCTCGGCGCGTACGCGGTCGGGGTGCCCAAGGGCAGCGCGGAGCTGGTGCGGTTCGTCAACGGTGTGCTCGAACGCCTGCGCACCGACGGCGGCTGGCAGCGCATCTACACCGACCGGCTGGCCGCACTCGGTCCCTCACCGGGCCCGCCGATCCCGCGGTATGTGGGATGAGCCCGCCCGTGGCGCCGTTGACCGTCGCCGAGATCGACCGCGAATTGGCCAGGCGCGGCACCGAATTCGATTCGATCACCGCGATCATGCTGGAGCTGGACAAGCATCCGGGGCTGACCCTGGTCCGCCACTATCCGCCCTCGGGGGTGACCGAGGCCCGCTGGGATCCGGTGCGTGACGCGCTGGCGTTGATGTGGGAGGACCTGGCCAGGATGCGCGCGATCCTCGAGTCCGCGCGCACGGTGCGCGGCACCCGCGCGCGCCTCGACGACGCCGAGCGGGCCCGGTTGACCGAGATCCTGCGCGGGCGACCGCACGAGGTGTCGCGCACGCCGATCCCGTTGGCGCAGCGCTCGCTGACCGGTCCGAGCGAACACGTGCTGTTCGTCGGGCTCGCCGATACCCTTGATCGCATGCGGGCGACGTTCCCGGTGATCGCCGAGTTCCTCGACGCGGTGGACCAGGTGAACACCCGGGTGATGGCGGGGCTGGCGCCGCTGCAGCAGCGGCTCGACCGAGCCGGTGCTCTCACCCCGGAGCTGCGCGGGGTCGGTGACGGTATCGCCGCGCTGCTGAGCCGTTCGGCGACCGACCCGCTGGCCTTGACCGTCGCCGAAATCGATGCCCGGCTGGGCGAACTGGGCCAGGCGCTGGACCGTGAGGGCGCGGTGCTTGCCGAACTCGCGGCGATGAAAGCCAATTGGGCGGCCGCGGTCGCCGAGGTGCGGGCGCGGCTGGGGGTGCTGCTGGCCACGCGCGAGCGTGCCGCGACCGCCAAGGCCAGCGTCGAGGCCACCCTGGTGTCGGGTCCGTTGCCGGTGCCCGCCGAGGACGGTGAGCGGTTGCGTGCGCAACTGGCGCTGGTGGCCGCCGATCCCGGTGCGGGCGCGGCGCTGATCGATCTGCGCCGCCGCATCGACACCGCGAACACGGCAGCCCTCGAGGCCGAGCAGCTGGCCACGGGACTGTTGGAGCGGCGCGGGGAACTGCGCGGCCGGTTGGGCGCCTATCAGGCCAAGGCGGCGCGACTGGGTGTCGGCGAGGACTCGGATCTGCTTGCCGCGTATCAGCGTGCGAGCGAGCTGCTGGCGCGCACGCCGTGCGATCTGGCCGCGGTCACCCGCGCGGTCGCCGACTATCAGCGCCTGATCGCGGAGAAATCGGGGAAACGATCATGAGCGAGCAACCGGGAGGGGGAATCGTGACCTGCACGGAGCCGGGCTGCACGGGCACCATCGAGGACGGTTATTGCACGGTGTGCGGCAGCGCACCGGCTGCCGCGAGCCAGGCGTCAACGGCGACAACGGCTTCGGCCCCCGAGTCGCCTTCGGTCGTCGGAACGCCTTCAGTCGCCACCACGCCTTCCGTCGTCGAAACACCGTCGGTCACCGAGACGACCATCGAATCGGTGCCGCGGCACTGCACCGAACCCGGGTGCGGCGGCACGGTCATCGACGGCTACTGCGAGATCTGCGGCACCGCACCCGCGGAAGCGGCCACTGTTCAGTCGCACGCGACCACCCCCTCGGCGGCGCGGTGTGAGGAACCCGGGTGCGGGGGAACACTGGTCGACGGCTATTGCGCGGTGTGCGGTGCCGCGCCGGCCCCGGCCACCGCGGCGCTGGTGTCGACGCCGAGCAGCAGGACCGGGTCGCGGTCGGTGCGCACGGCCCGCTCCTCGTCGCGGTCGAGCAGGCGTGGACGTTTGGGCGCGGGCATGGTGGAGGTGCCGCCGGTGCCGCGCATCGATCCGGCCTCGGCGGTGATGACCGAGCCCGAGGTGCCCGAGGCCAAACGTTTCTGCGGTAAATGCGAGAAGCCGGTCGGGCGCAGCCGCGAGGGCAAACCCGGTCGCGCCGAAGGGTTCTGCCCGCATTGCGGCACTCGCTATTCGTTCACCCCGAAATTGTCCAAGGGTGATCTGGTCGCCGGCCAGTACGAGGTGGCCGGCTGTCTGGCCCACGGCGGGCTGGGCTGGATCTATCTGGCGATCGACCGCAATGTCAGCGACCGGTGGGTGGTGCTCAAGGGCCTGCTCAATGCCGGTGACGCCGATGCGATGCTGGCGGCGGTGGCCGAGAAGCGGTTCCTGGCGCAGGTCGAACATCCCAGCATCGTCAAGATCCACAACTTCGTCGAGCACGCGGGCGCCGACGGGGTCGCGGTCGGCTACATCGTGATGGAGTATGTCGGCGGCACCTCGCTCAAGCAGATCCTGCGCAGCCACCGCGAGGGCACCGGCGGGTTCCTGCCGCCAGCGCAGGCGATCGCCTATGTGCTCGAGATGCTGCCCGCGCTGGGATATCTGCATGCGCTCGGGCTGGCCTACTGTGATTTCAAGCCCGACAACGTGATGCAGACCGACGAGCAGCTCAAGCTGATCGATCTGGGTGCGGTGATCGCGATGGACGATCAGGACAGCCCGATCTACGGCACCATCGGCTATCAGGCGCCCGAGATCGCCGAGACCGGACCGACCGTGGCCACCGAGGTGTACACGGTCGGGCGCACGCTGGCGGTCCTGCTGGTGGCGGTGCCGCAGCGCGGCGGGCATTTCGGTGCGCTACCGGGCCCGGAGACCGAACCGCTGCTGGCTACCTATGATTCGCTGTACCGGTTCCTGTTGCGTGCCACCGACGATGAGCCCGACGCACGGTTCGCCTCGATGGAGGAGATGGCCGATCAGCTGACCGGGGTGCTGCGGGAGGTGCTTTCGCTCGAGGACGGGGTGCCGCGTGCGGGCATGTCGAGCTATTTCGGGCCGCCGCGTGCGGTGTTCGGGGTCGGCGATGCGGTGACGGCCTCGACTGTTGTTGCGGGGCTTCCGGTGCCGTTGGTCGATCCGAGCGACAGTGCGGCCGCGCTGCTGGCCACCACCAGCGGCACTACTCCGGCGGAGCTGACGCAGGCGTTCGAGGCGGGGTTGCGTGCGGTGGTCACCGGGCGCGGCGAATCGACCGAGATCCCGCTGCGGTTGATCAGGGCCGCCCTCGAGGTGGGTGACACCGCCGAGGCGGACCGGCGACTGACCGAGGCGGCCGCGAGCATTCCCGGCGATTGGCGCCTGACCTGGTATCGCGGCCAATCCCGGTTGCTGTCAGGTGATTTCGCGGACGCACGCACCGAATTCGATGCCGTCTACACCGCGTTGCCCGGTGAGGCGGCACCGAAGCTGGCGCTGGCCGCGGTCGCCGAACTGTCCGGCGCCGTGGACGCCGAGGGTTTCGCGGCCGCTCAGCACCGGCGCAGCGCGGCACGCTTCTACGAGACGGTGTGGCGCACCGACCGCGGGTATCTGAGCGCGGTCTTCGGGCTGGCCCGGTTGCGTGCGGCGGCCGGTGAGCGCGAGGGCGCGGTGGCGGTGCTCGATCAGGTCGATGCGGGGTCGGCGTTGTTCACCGAGGCCAGGATCGCCGCGGTGGACACCGTGCTGGCCGATCGGACACCGGAGGAGTTGACCGAGGCGATCCTGCGCGATGCGGGTGATCGGGTGACGCGGCTGCGGGTGGATTCGAAATCCCGTGCCGCCCAGGTGCGTTTGCGGGTGCTCGAGGCCGCGTTGGCGTGGCTGGGTGCGGGCCGGGCCCGCGCCGATCAGCAGCCGCTGCTCGGCGCCGACCTCGACGACGCCGGTGTGCGGACGGGTCTGGAGCGCTGTTACCGCGATCTGGCGCACGAAACCGAGGACATGTGGGCACGATTCGCGTTGGTGGAGCAGGCCAACACCGTGCGCCCGAGGACCACCCTGTGACTCGGCGCGCAGGCACGCGCGGCCTCCGGCACCTGCCGACGCGGCGGGGGCACCTCTGGGCGCGGGGGTCGTGATGGGCGAGGACGGCGAAACAGCCACCCGCACACCGTTCGTGGACTGTCTACCGCATGGTCTGCTTGTCGCCGAGGCAGTGACAGGCCCAGCGGGCAGCAGAACGGTGCTCGGCGGTATCGCGTCGATCGGCCAGGTGATAGTGGGCACAGGTGAGGGGTTGTGGTGAACAGACACGGCAATAAGGCCACGGACACAATGCGTGCGCGGGCATCGCGGGCGGGTTCGGTGCTCGAGGCGCCCGGCAGTGCGGCGACTGCTCGGATGGTTCCGGTGATCGGTGAGGGGGCGTGGTGAGCGACAACGACGACACAGTGGAGTCGGTGGTGAAAGCTCCAGCGCCGGTAACGGTTTCGCTGTGTCCTGGCTGTGCAGCCGAGGTGCACGCGCAGGATCGGTTCTGCGAGAACTGCGGTCAGGAGTTGGGTGGCCGTCAGGTGGCGTTGCCCCATCACGAGCCGGGTCCGGTGACCGCGTGCGAGGGATGCGGCGGGCTGGACTACGACGGCGACGGCTACTGCGCCGGATGTGGGCAGTTGCGGAGGCCGCCGGATCGTTTCGCCGCCGATCTGGGTGCGGTCGCGGTGATCACCGACCGGGGTATCGCGCACGCCCGCAACGAGGACGCGGTCGCCGCCGCGGTCCTCGACGGCCCCGACGGTGTGCCTGCCGCGGCGGTGCTCGCGGTCGCCGACGGGGTGTCCTCCTCGGAGGATCCGCAGGTGGCCTCGGGCGCGGCGGCCAGGGTCGGTGTCGAAGCCACCCGGGTCGCGCTGCTCGACGGGCAGCCTGCGAGCGAGGCGGCGATGGCCGGGCTGGTGGCGGCGGCCACCGCGGTGCGCGAGAGCGCGGTCACCGACGGCCACGCACCCTCGTGCACGTATGTGTCGGCGATCGTGCGCACCGACGCGACCGGCACCGAGATCACCGTCGCCAATGTCGGTGACAGCAGGGCATATTGGTTGCATGCCGACGCGCCGGTGCACCCGGACAACCCGCCTTCGCAGCGGTTGACCGTGGACGACTCGTGGGCTCAGGCGCTCGTCGACGCCGGCGCGATGGACGAGCAGGCCGCGATGAACGATCCACGCGCGCACACCCTGATCCGCTGGCTCGGCGCCGACGGCCCGGTCAAGCCGTGGTCGGACAACTGCGTGCGGACCCTGCGCACCACCGGGCCCGGGGTGCTGCTGGTGTGCAGCGACGGGCTGTGGAATTACCTGTCCGACGCGATCGCCCTTGCCGAGGTGGCGACCGCGCATCCGCCGGCCGTCGCGGCCCGCGAACTGGTCGAGTTCGCGCTGCGCTGCGGCGGCAGCGACAACATCACCGTCGCGATCGTCCCCGTCCCGTGGACCGTAGATCCAGGAGTAACACAGTGAGTTCCGTGGCAGGCAATGGTATTTCGGTCGCTGTCGATCAGAACGAGTATCTGGCCGACGGGGTCGGCCTCGTCGATGCGGTGGTGACGGTGGAGACCGCGGCCGATCTGGTGGTCGCCGCGCCTGCCCAGGAACGTCTCGAGCTGCTGATCCTGGACTGCTCGGGATCGATGGCCACCGGGCGCAAGTTCCCCGGCGCCCGCGAGGCCGCGCTCGCCGCACTGGACGTGATGGCCGACGGCACCCAGTTCGCGATCATCGAAGGCACCGCGATGGCACGACTGGCCTTCCCGAAAGAGGTGCCGTCGCTGCCTGCCAACCACGACACCCGTGCCGCTGCCCGGCGTGCACTCGACAAGCTCAAGCCCGGCGGCGGCACCGCGATGGGCACCTGGCTCGGGCTGGCCAGGCAGCTGGCCAAGAAGCATCCCGGCGCGATGGTGCACGCGATCCTGCTCACCGACGGCAAGAACGAGCACGAGGAGCCCGCGGCGCTCGCCGCGGAGATCCAGCAGTCGCAGGGCGTATTCACCTGTGACTGTCGTGGTGTCGGCACCGATTGGCGCGTCGATGAATTGCGGTCGATCGCTTCGGCGTTGCACGGCAGTGTCGACATCGTCGCCGATCCGGCCAAGCTGGCCGCGGACTTCGCCGCGATGATGCAGGGGTCGATGGCAAAGGCGATCCCGGAGCTGACGCTGCGGGTGTGGACGCCTGCGGGAGCGACGGTGCGTTTCGTCAAGCAGGTCGCCCCTGCCATCGAGGATCTGACCGCGCGCCGGGTCGACACGGCCGCGCAGGTGGGTGAATATCCGTTGGGCGCCTGGGGTGCTGAGGACCGCGACTATCACGTGCAGGTGCAGGTGGAACCGGCCGCGCCGGGGCGGGAGAAGCTGGCCGCGCGGGTCAGTGTGGTCAGCGGCGAGCAGGTGCTCGGGCAAGGTCTGGTCAAGGCGGTGTGGACCACCGACACCGAGCTGTCGGCCCGGATCAGCAGGCGGGTCGCCCATTACACCGGGCAGGCCGAGCTGGCCCAGGCGGTGCAGGAGGGGTTGGCCGCGCGCAAGAGCGGTGACGCCGACACCGCGACAGCGAAACTGCGCCGCGCGGTCGAGCTGGCGGCGGAGTCGGGCAACGAGAGCACCGCCAAGCTGTTGCGTGGCGTGGTGGAGGTCGACGAGGGCAGCGGGACGGTCCGGTTGCGGGCCAGTGTCGAAGCCGCCGACGAGATGGCCCTGGATGCTCGCTCGACCAAGACCGCGAGGGTCAGGAAGGAGGGCTGATGGGCACCTGTCCGGAGGGACACCAGTCGAGCGCGCTCGACTATTGCGATGTGTGCGGGGCACCGATGGCGGCGGTCGCGGCACCGGTCTCGCGGTGCCCGTCGTGTGGTGCGCCCAGCGGCGGGCGCTTTTGTGAAGTGTGCGGGCACGATTCGGCGCTGCCCGCCCTCACAGCGCAACCTGCCCCAGCAGTGGAACCCGCCGTCACGGTACAACCTGGCGCCACAGTGCAACCCGCTGGCACAGTGCGGCCGGATGCCACAGTGCACCCCGCTGGCGGGGTGGAACCTGCCTCCGCAGTGCAACCCGGCGCAGCGGAACCGGCTGCCACGGTGGTGAATTCCGCGGCGACGGTCGCGTGGGTGGCCACGGTGACCGCTGATCGTGCGTTCTTTGACCGGGTGATCGCGCGTAAGGGTCCCGATGCCGATCAGGTCGGGTTCCCCGATTTCTACCCTGAGCGTCGAATAGTGTTGTCGCGCAGTGAGATCCTGATCGGCAAGCGCAGTGTCTCACAAGGCGTGCGTCCCGATATCGATCTGGGGATCGCGCCGGCCGATGTCGGTGTCTCGCGCGCGCACGCCATGCTGCATCTGGACGAGAACGGGCTGACGGTCACCGATCTGGGGTCGACCAACGGCACCAGTGTCAACGGCAGCGACGAGCTGATTCCGGCGACGGTCGCGGTGCCGCTGCGCAGCGGGGATCGCATCCATCTCGGCGGCTGGACCACGATCGTGCTCTCGACCGAGCCGGGTGGCGTCGAACCCGCCTGAGCGACAGCAGGTTTCTGCGTCTGGGACAGCATCGGCCATTTCATGGACAGCGGTGTTCGTCGACGCCTATCGTCGAGAGGCCACGACCAGCGTGCGCAGCCGCCGAGAGGACCCTGCCATGGCCCAGCCGCAGCTACCCACCGCGGCGACGGTGCCGCCGCAGCACCGATTCGATATCGGTCCCGCGCGGTATCCGGCGTTGTTCGCCGCCACCACCGTCCCGATCCCGATGTCGGACGGTGTGGTGCTGACCGCCGATATCCTGCGCCCCGGTGACAAGGCGGGACCGGCGCGTGAGCCGCTGCCTGCGATCTTGAACTTCACCCCATACAACAAGATGCTCAACCGTCACGGCATGCGCGCGCACACCCTGCTGCGGGACTGGGCGGGGCGGATCAGGCCTTCGGATCGGCGGCGGTTCACCGCCCGCGACCTGCTGCACACTCCCGCGGGTGGGATCCTCGAGCCGTTCACGATCAACCGGACCGCGGTGCGCCGCGGCTATGTCGGGTTGATGATCGATGTGCGTGGCACCGGAACCTCCACGGGCAGTTGGGATTTCTTCGCACCGCGCGAACAGCAGGACTACCTCGAGGTGATCGAGTGGGTGCGCCGCCAACCGTGGTGCAACGGTGATGTGGCGGTCACCGGCGTCTCCTATGGTGCGATCGCGGCGTTGATCGCCGCGGGCCTGCGCCCGCCGGGGTTGCGTGCGGTGTTCGCGATCGAGGCCGGTGAGAACCCGATGCGTGAGCTCGGCTTGACCGGTGGGGTGCCGACGCCGGGGATGCTGCTGTGGATTCTGGCGGTCAACGGGTTCAAGTGGCTGCCGTCGTGGCCTGGTCTGGTGCGTGCGGGGCTGCTGGGCGCGTTCCTGCGTGACCGGCTGGCGGATCCGGCCAGCTGGGTGCGGCGTGCGATCGAGATCGGGTTGGTCGCCGAGCATCCCGACGGCTATCTGAATCCGATGTGGGCGGCGAAATTGGCTCGCTTCGAAGACATCACGGCACCGACCTGGATCCACGGCGGCTGGCACGATGTCTACAACCGCTCCAATTTCCGCATGTACGACCGTATTCCGTTGCTGGGCGGCGCCAAACAGGTGCTGGTCGACGACTCCTATCACCTGAGCGCCGGGTCGGGGTTCGGTGCACCGGAGGGCCCGCAGGCCCTCGACGAATTGCAGTGCGCGTGGTTCGACCGGTGGGTCAAGGGCATCGACAACGGCATCGACGGCTTCGGGCCGGTCACGGTGCGCAGGCAGGGCGAAGGGCGCTGGCACCAGCATGCGGTGTTCCCGGATCCGGCCGCCACCGCGCGCAGGCTCTATCTCGACAGCGAGAACACCGCCACCGCACCGCACGCGGGCACCGATGCCGCGTTGTCGGGTGTCCCGTGCGAGGTCAAGGCCCGACTACCGGTGCCGACGCGGCGAATCCGGATGGCGTCCAACAACACCGGCATCCTCAGCATGGGGGTGACGTTGCTGTTCGGCAGGCGTTTCGGCACCGATGACCGGCATGCCGAGGCGGGCGCGGTCACCTTCACCAGCGCACCGTTGTCCGAGGATCTCGTCGTGTCGGGTCCGATGAATCTGCATCTGTGCGCCGAGGCCGATGGCGCCGACGCGTTCTGGTCGGTGACCGTGTGCGATGTCGAACCCGACGGGGCCTCGGTGCCGATCACCCGAGGGGCGCTGCTGTCGAGCCTGCGCGCCACCGACCTGGCCGCCAGCGACTATGTCGAGGACGAACTGGTGTTCCCGCTGCATCCGCTGACCGCGGAGTCCGCGCTTGCGGTGGTCCCGGGGGAGCCGTTCACGATCGACATCGAGATCAACCCGACCGAGGCGCTGCTGCGCGCCGGGCATCGGCTGCGGGTTGCGGTGAGCCGCGGCAGTTTTCCGCGCCACCTGGTTCCGCCGTGGCGGCGACGCAGGATGGGCGGGCAGACGATCATGCTCGACCCGCGCCTGCCGAGCTATCTGAGCTTCTGCGCCCGCTGAAAAACTGGTTGCCTCGGCTGCGACCATGATCATCATGGTTGCTTCGGTCTATCTGCTCACCGGTATTCAAGCGGCGGGAAAGTCGACGGTCGCGCAGGCACTGGCCGAACGGTTGCCGCGCTCGGCGCATGTGCGCGGTGACAGTTTCCGGCGTTTCGTCGTCGGCGGCCGGGCGGAGATGAGCCCGGATCCTTCGCCGGAGGCGCTGGATCAGCTGCGGTTGCGGCACCGGCTGGCCGCCCAGACCGCGGACGGCTATGCGGCGGCCGGGTTCACCGCGGTCCTGCAGGACACCGTGCTCGGAGAGTTGTTGCCCTACACCATCGCCCAGCTGCGTACCCGCCCGTTGTATGTGATGGTGCTCGCGCCGCGACCGGACGCGGTGGCCGCCCGTGAGTCCGGTCGCGCCAAAACCGCTTACGGTGCGTTCACCGTCGAGGATCTCGACACCGTGCTGCGCACCGAGACACCGCCGTTGGGATTGTGGCTGGATTCTTCCGATCTCACGGTCGAGGAGACGGTGACGCAGATAGTGGATCGCGCGCAGCCAGTACTGGACTGACTGCGCGCGAACACCCCTCGGTGTCAGTGCTGGTGTGGCACTGGGTGATTGGTCAGTGGCGTCAGCTGGTGGATATCGTGGCGTTCGCGCAGTGCGGCGATCTCGGCCGGATCGGGTGCGCCGCCGGAACGCAGCAGGTCGGTCAGCTCCTGCAGATACACCTCGTGCCCCGACGGTGAGACCAGGAACAGCATCTTCGCGGTCTCGGTGCCGGGGTTGAAGAACGCGTGCGGGCATCCGGCCGGAACATGCATGAAACTGCCTGGGCCACCCCGGAATACGGCGGTGCCGTCGGCGGCTTCCCAGCGCCGCCAGTCACCGGTGGGCGCGGATTTCGGGTGGAAGGCGAGCAGGTCCAGTTCGCCGTCGAGCACGAAGAACACCTCCTCGGCCTGGCCGTGCCAGTGCGCGCCGACATCGAAACCCGGTGGCACGTCGGCTTCGAAGGTCGACCAGATCGCTGAGCGTTCCGCGCCGGCCTTCAACGTCATGGTTTGCAGTCGGCGTCCTGCACCCGGGGGCAGCAGCAGTCCATCGGTCATTGTTCCTCCAGCGCAGGTGATCTGCACTCACGCTAACGACCATGGCGCGGTCCGGCTCCGGTACTGCGACCGCAGGGCAAGATGTTGCTACGGGTGACCCGAACCCGTGGACGCCAGGGCGACTTCCGGGCTACCTGGGCCCGAGTCCGCCGTGCTCTACCCCACGCAACGCCTCGGCGGCAGAGCAGGCGTTCGATGCGACACGCCGCCGGCAACGCCTCAGCGGGCGGCGGGCGGTGCGGGCAGCGGGGTGAGGTCGTGGGTGGCCGGTCCTTCGAGCAGGGCGCCGTCGGCGGCGAAGCGGGAGCCGTGCAGCGGGCAGTCCCAGGACCGTTCGGCGTCGTTCCAGGTGAGGATGCCGTAGAGGTGCGGGCAGATCGCCGAGACCCGGCTGGTGATGCCGTCGACGGTGCAGGTGGCGGTGGGGCGCAGCCCGTGGCGTTCGACAACACCGCAGCCTTCGGCCGGAATGTGCTCGCCGCTGTGCACGGCCGCGCGCAGCCAGCCGCCGGTGAGGTGTTGGGCGACAGCGGTATTGGCCATGGCCGCGGCGGGCAGCGCCTTGAGTTCACCGGGCCGCCAGCTGGCCATGGCGTCACTCCAGCGGGGTGGTTTACCGGTGCGGCGGCCGGCCAGGGCGAGGGCGGCGGCGACGCCGTTGGTGAGTCCCCATTTCGCGTATCCGGTGGCGAGCAGGATGCTGTCCTGGCCGGGCAGCAGCGGGCCGACATACGGCAGTTCATCGATGGGGCTGTAGTCCTGAGCCGACCATTCGTGCAGAAGTTCCGCGGTGGGGAACCAGGTGCGGGTCCAAGCGACCAGGTCGGCGGCTTTGGCGCGCGGTGCGCGGGCGCGTCCGACGCCGTGGCCGTTGCCGCCGACGAGCAGCACCTCCCCGTCGGGGGTCGGCGCGTAGCGCAGCGACCGGGTGGGTGTGCCTGCGCTGAGGTACATGTCGCGCGGCAACGGTTCGCCGACCCGGAAGGCGGCCAGATAGGAGCGTTGCGCCTCGAGCCGGGCGAAGAACCCGCCACGGTCCAGGATCGGGGTGCCGGTGGCCAGCACGACCGTGCCCGCGCCGAGCTCGCCGTGTTCGGTGTCGAGGACCAGAGCACCGTCGCGCCCGCGGCGCACCCCGCGCACCCGGGTGGATTCGTAGATCGGGGCCGCATGCGATTCCACGCGCGCGGCGAGTGCGGCCAGCAGCGCCATCGGATCGAGCTGGGCCTGATCGGCCAGGCGCACCGCATGGTGGGCCGGGAACGGTGCGTCGAACTCGGTGAGGAGTTCGGTGGGCAGCCCGGCTTGCCTGGTCGCGTCGTATTCGGCACGCACCGTGGCGTTTTCGGCTTCGGACTGCGCGTAGGTGTAAGCGGGCGCGTGCTGGACCGCCACCCCCTGTTCGGCGCAGAACCGCAGCAACCATTGCTGGCCTGCACGATTGGCCTCGACGTAGGCGCCGAGCGTGGCAAGGGAATGCCGAGCGCGGATCTGCTGGGCGCGAATTCCCTGCAGCAGGCTGATCTTTCCGGTGGTGGCGCCGGTGGTGCCCGCTCCGACCCTGCGGCCTTCGACCACCGCCACCTGCACGCCGTTCTCGGCCAGCAGCAGCGCGGTCACCAGACCGGTGAGGCCGGCGCCGATCACGACGGTGTCGAACCGCGAACCGGGCGTGAGCCGCAGCCGCGCCGGGACCTGGGCGTCGGTCAACCACAGTGAGGTCATAGGCCCGACATAACCGGTGTGCGCGGCGGCAAACACCGGCCTGCCCCGAAAATGGCGGGCGGCGGCGCTGCTGGTTGCCTAGGCTCGCAGGATGAACCTACGCGCGCGTGAGCACGGACTGGAATTCCCCGGTGTGCCAGGAGAATTGAACGCGATCACCGATGTGCCCGGCGTCGAGGTCGGCTACACGACGTTGATCCGCGGCGAGGACGTGCGCACCGGTGTCACCGCGATTCTGCCGCGCGGCAAGGCCGGGGTGTTCACTCCGTGTGCGGCGGGCTGGTTTTCGCTCAACGGCAACGGCGAGATGACCGGCACCACCTGGCTCACCGAGACCGGGTCGCTGACGTTGCCGGTGCTGATCACCAACACCCATGCGGTGGGCACCTGTCATCGCGGCATCATCGACTGGCTGGTCGGTGCGTTTCCTGAGCTGCCCGAGGATTGGTCGTTGCCGGTGGTCGCCGAGACCTGGGACGGCTACCTCAACGATATTCGCGGCGCGCATGTCACCGCGGCCGATGCGGTGGCCGCGATCGAGACCGCGACGGGCGGGCCGGTCGCGGAGGGCAGTGTCGGCGGCGGCACGGGCATGAATTGCTATGCCTACAAGGCGGGCAACGGCACTTCCTCGCGTCGCGTCGACTACGGTGCGGACACCTACACCGTCGGCGCGTTCGTGCAGGCCAACTTCGGTGCGCGTCGCGAACTGGTGATCCGTGGGGTGCCGCTGGGCAGCCAGCTCGCCGACGACGACCCGATGCGCGAGTGGGTGGCGCCTTCGGGATCAGGGTCGGTGATCGTGGTGCTTGCCACCGACGCGCCGCTGCTGCCCGGGCAGCTGACCGCGATGACCCGGCGGGTGTCGCTGGGGTTGGCGCGCACCGGAACGACCGGCTCGCATTTCTCCGGCGATATCTTCCTCGGCTTCTCCACCGCCAACGCCGGCGCGCTCACCAGTGCCTTCCCCGACGGTGAACACCGCTACGAGCAGCTGCGGTTCATTCCGTGGGGTCAGCTCAACCCCTTCTACGAGGCGGTGGTGCAGGTGGTGGAGGAGGCCGTGGTCAACGCGCTGTTCGCCGGGCAGACCATGATCGGGCGCGACGGTCACCGCTCACCGGGCATGCCGGTGGACACGGTGGTGAAACTGCTGGCCGCACACTGACATTCACGGCGACGCGACCGGGTACCGCATCAACTCGGCCTCGGTCGCCTCGTGCACGGCCAGCCAGCGCACGAACTCCTCGAAGGACTCCCTGCGTTCGGCGCCGACGGTGGCCAGCATCTCGTCGAGCAGTTCACGCATCCGAGTGTGTTGCAGCACAAGCAGATCCACCACGTTTCGATGATGCTGCGTGCTCATTGTGTTGCCTCGTTCTCCGACCGCGATGTCGTTGGGTCTATTTCGGGACCAGGATCCCGGTCAGGTCGGCCTTGCTGATCGGGGTCGACGGGTTGGCCTGTGCGGTGCACATGAGTTTGATCGAGGCGATCGCCGCGTCCACGGTGGTCGCGTCGGTGGCCGGGCTGGTGGTGCTGCCGCGTTCCTGTTCCAGGAATTTGGTGACGGTGATGCGCTGCTTGTCGGCGTCCTGGGCGAGGAACTCGGTGCACGGTGTGTCACCGCCCTTGTTGACGAGCTTCTTCGCGTCCTCGCCGCAGCCGCCGAGCAGCAGCGCCGCGGCTGCCGCGGCAAGGAGTATCGATCCGGTCTTGTTCATGTTCATGATCAACCACCCAGCAATGTCGAGGCGAGATTGTCCGCGTCGAGCACCTCGAGCGCCTGCTTGCGCACGTCGGGGCAGTTCTGCTCGGTGATGGTGTCGATGATCGCGCGGTCGGTCAGCACGGTGTCGTTCAAGCCGCCGTTGCGGGCCGCCCAGTTGTGCACGGTGCCGTTGAACGCCACCCGCGCCGGGATCGCGCCCTGCACGCGCCACTGGCCCAGATCGGCGTTCATCATGTCGCACAACTGTTTGCCCGCAGCAGGGCTGACCGCGTCGGGGTCGGGCATCTGGGCTTTCGTCGACGGCATGGTCAGCGAGATGGTGCTGTCGCCGGGGGTGGCCGGGGCCGGATCCTTGGATTCGGTGTCCGAGCATGCGGCCAGCAATCCGGCACACGCACCGGCGAGCAGTAGCGTGCGCACCGTAGGCCGGTGACGATGTCGAGTCATGGTGGGAGTCCTCAGGATTCGATGGGCGGGGTACCTGGCGCAATACCCGTGCCCGATCCGGCCAATCAGTGACCTGCTTGATCGCTCAGGCGCAGACCTTCTTGGGCCTTGAGCCTGCGGTGTTCGAGAACTACGAGCAGCACGCCGAGCACGAGCAGCACCACGGTCGCGACAGCGCCGATCACTGCCCAGCCCGCGAACCCGTAGCCCGCGGCGGTCAACGTCAGGCCCAGGCCGACCAGGCCGAGCGCGACCAGGACGATGCCCGGCCAGTTGCGGGCGTCCTCGATGGATTCACCGACATGGGTGCGGGTGGTGCGGGTGTAGTCGGGGAAGTTGTCCTCGGGCGGGCTGTGGTGCTCGGCACCGCTGTGTCCCGTGGTCGATTCGTTCGGTCCGGGAAGCATGCTGGATCCTTTCTGGTCCGCCCCGCCACAACGGCGGGCCTTGCATCGCATACCCCGCCCGGTGCAGGTCAATCGCGCGCTGGTTGAGCGCCGCACGCCCGGGTATGCGATTCATGCCGAGGTCGACGCGTGCGACCTGGGCGGGCTCCATGCGTGATGAGAAGGGAACGACCGATGATGAGCGAGGATCGGTTCGCGCCCGACACCGATACCGGCGCCGATCACGACACCGTCCGCCGCGAGACCGACACCGAACGCCTGGACCGCAATTGGATCAGCCTGGTGCAGGAACTGCGGGTCGTGCAAACCGGCGTGCAGTTCCTCATTTCCGCGCTGCTGATCGTGCCGTTCCAGGAAACGTTCCAGGAGGATCTGCACCATCACCTGCGGGTGCTGTATCTGATCACGCTGGGCGCGGCCATCGGCGCAACGGTGTTCCTGGTCGCGCCGGTTGCCTGGCATCGGATCCTGTTCCGGCGCCACCGGTTAGGTGAAGTGGTCGCGGCGGCACACCGGTGCGCGATCGCCGGGATCGCATTGCTCGGGGTGGCGTTGATCGGTGCGATGGCGATGGTGTTCGACATGGTCGCCGGGACGGCAGCGGGCGTGACGGCGGGCGTGGTCACCGCGGCGCTGTTCGTGCTGGCGTGGCTGGTCGTGCCGTGGCACTGGCGTCGCGGCAGTGCACCCGAGGACGCCTGACCCGACGCCCGCGCCAGGCGCGGATCAACCCAGGCGGTGCGCGAGTGATCGCAGCGTTGGGCCGGCGGTCAGCGCGCGGAGGACACGACCTCGCCTGCGTGGGCGGGGGCTGCCCGGTGGTAGGCGGTCAAGGTTTCCAGGGCGAGCTGATCCCAGGCGTAGCGGCCTGCGGCACGCTGATAGCCTGCCGCGCCCCAGGTTTCGCGCAATGTGCGGTCTTCGAGCAGCGGGCGGACCGCGCGGGCGAGGGTGACCGGGTCCGGTGGTGCGACCAGACGGCCGGTGACCCCGTCCACGACGGTGTCGAGCAGGCCGCCGACCGCGGTGGCCACCACCGGTTTGCGGCAGGCCATCGCCTCGAGTGCCACCATCCCGAACGGCTCGTACCACGGTGTGCACAGCACGACGTCGGCCGAGCGGTACCAGCGCGGCAGTTCGCTGCGGCGCACCGGGCCGATCATCCGAAGTCGTTCGTGCACACCGTATTCCGTGGCCAGTCGACGCAACCGCCTGCCTTCGCTGTCGTCGTCGATGTCGTCGCCGACCGGGCCGCCTGCGATCACCAGCTCGGTGTCGGGCAGCTCGGTGAGCGCTTTGATCGCGACGTCGAAACCTTTGCGCGGCACCAGCCGTCCCACCGACAGCACCCGGTGCATGCGATGGCGTTGTCCGCGCTCGGCGGCCGGACCCTCGGGGGTGAACGCGGACAGATCGATCCCCGACGGCACGACCGAGACACGGAACCGGGGCACGCCCATCCTGGTCAGCTCGACCACTTCCTCGGAGCAGGTGGCCACGATGTGGGCGGCGCGTCCGGCGATGAGCCGTTCGAACCGGATGCGGCTGCGCGGGCTGGCATCGGCCAGGCCGAGGTGGCGGCGGCGCACGGTGCCCAGGGCGTGGAAGGTGACCACCACCGGAATGCCGTTGGCGCGTGCGGCCAGTTCCGCGGCCAGACCCGACATCCAGTAGTGCGCGTGCACGATGTCGGGAGTGTCGAGACCCCACTGTCGTTGCAGGAAGGTGCCGAAATCACCGAGGTAGGGCAGCACGTGGTCGCCGGGGATGGGTTCGGCTGGTCCTGCGGGCACGTGGACGACTCGGTAGCCTGCGTCGGTGTTCACTTCCCGCGGCAGGCTCGGATGGTCGCGGCGGGTGTAGACGGTGACCTGGTGCCCGCGCCGGGCGTAAGCCGCTGCCAGTCCGGCGACGTGGACGGTGCGCCCGCCGGTGTCGGTCGCGCCGAGTTCGGCCAGCGGGCTGGCGCACTCGGACACCATGGCAATTTTCACGATGTGCTCCGTTCTCACCACGGGCGCCGGGCGAACCGCGCTGCGGTGCCCGCGACCAGGAATCGCGTGCGGTTTCTGGAATTCGGCTCCACGCCAGTTATGCCCGCGCGATCGCGAACGAAACCTCCGACCCCGCTTCGCGATCCAGCACCGAAAGCGGCGCCATACGCGAACCAGATACGGGGGCAACGCAATCCGGCACTCCGAGAGGTCACATGATCGATATGACGATACCGAGCGCCACCGCGGTACACACCACGATCACCGCCACCGTCGCGACGATCGCCGCGACACCGGTACCAGGAAAACTGTGACGGGTCGACTCAGTGCGTGCCATGCGTTAGGCGTACCCGCTCGGGCGCCACTCAATCCCCGCGACGCTGCAACGATAGGGATTCACTCTTGCTCGAGGTAGCGCAGAACCGTGAGCACCTCTGGCACAGCCCGCGATCCACGCCATAGCGCGCACCCGGTGGTGCGGGTAGCCGCACCACCGATCGCGGGTCACCTCGCTTCTGCTGACCCTCGCCGCCCGACAGGCTGATGAGTGGTTCCACAGGTATTCGAGGAAGGCAGAAATGACAGTGCACGCACTACTGGCGCGAGTGCTCGGGGTGGCGATGATGATGGGGATGCCGGCGATCGGGGCGTGCGCGCCGTATCCGTTGGACGACACGAGGCTTGATCATCCCGCGCTGGAGCGGGCGTTGTCGGCGATGGTGGACAACCACCTGCCCGGCACCTACGCGCTGGTCCGCGACGGGGAGCAGACCTGGCGGCACGCCGCCGGCGTGGCCGACTTGGACACCGGGCGCGCGATGCAACCGGATTTCCAGCATCGGTCAGGCAGCACCACCAAAACCTTTGCAGCCACTGCGGTATTGCAGCTGGTGGCGTCAGGCGTCCTCGACCTGGACACCCCGATCGCCCACTATCTGCCCGAGGTGGTGCCCGGCGAACGCGGCAGGCAGATCAGCGTCCGCATGCTGCTCAACCACACCAGCGGCATCGCCGACCACTATCCGATCCTGATGAGGGACTTAGACACACCAGAGGCCGCCAAGCGCCACATGCTGAGCACCCCGGCGGCACGGGACATGGCCGCGCTCGGACTCGGCGCCCCACCCACCGAACAGGGCAAGTTCGCCTACTCCAACGCCAACTACGCGATCATCGAGCTGCTGCTGGACGCGATGAGCGGGCAACCCGCGCGAGAATTCATCACCCGCAACGTCATCGAGCGAGCCGGACTGCACAACACCTATTTCCCCGGCGCTGAACCGCAGATCCGCGGCCCGCACGCCGAAGCCTACGAAGATCTCGGGCCAGGCAAGGCTCCGTTGAACGTGTCCGTGCAGCCGGTTTCGGCATTCTCGGCCGGTGTCGGCGGCGGCATCGTCTCCACGATGGACGATCTGGCCCGGTTCTATCGGCTGCTGCTCACCGGCGCGCTGCTCCCACCTGACCTGGTGGCACAGATGAAACAGACCGTGGATGCGTCGGCGCGGATGGGCGCGGGAAGCAGATACGGTCTCGGACTGACCTACCAATGGATCGATGCGTGCGGGCAGGGGTATTGGGGCCACAACGGTGGCGTCGCGGGGATGATCACCGACGCGTTCAGCACCGAGGACGGACAGCGCCAGGTCGCGGTAGGGCGCAACATGGCCAGTCACATGCCCGGCGCACCCAAACCGCCATGGACCGCGGCGTCCAGAGACTTCCTGAGCATCGCGCTGTGCGGCAAGCCGGGCGCCGGACGATAGCCGCCGAGTCGCGCTGGTGGTCAAAGTGGGAATCTGTGGCGGCATTTCGCGAGTAGCGTCCGCCACCAGTTCCCACTTTGACCCTGCGCTGGTGCGGGTGTCATTGCGGGTGGTTGCTACTGAGGTGCGGTGACGGCGACGGTTGGCACGTCGATCGGGACAGCGGCCTCGGCGGGTGCGCGGGTGACTGTCACCCAGGTGTTGTTGACTGCGGCGTTGCCCGAGAACGTGTCGGTCAGCGAGGGGTCGTGCAGCAGGTTCACGTTGGCGCCGGGCAGAGCGGCCGCGACCGACCAGCCGACGCCGGGCTCACGGTGACCCCAGCCGTGCGGGACGGCGATGGTGCCCGCACGGATCTCGTCGCTGATTTCCAGGGGCACCACGATCGAGCCGGTGGGGGAGGTGACCGCGACACGCTCACCGTCGGTGAGCCCGCGCGCGGACGCATCCGCCGGGTGCATGAGCGCGGTGCAGCGGTCGCGGCCCTTGACCATCGCGGGGACGTTGTGCAGCCAGGAGTTGTTGCTGCGCAGGTGACGGCGCCCGATCAGCTTCAGGTCATAACCGTCGACGGGTGTGGTGAGCGCATTGCCTGCGCGGGCCTCGTCGAGGACGGCGCGGGCGGCGACGAGGAAATCCGGCGGCGCCAACCGCACCTTCCGGTTCCAGGTGCCGATCAGCTTGCGCAGCCGAGGTTCGAGCGGGCCGAGATCGATGCCGCCGGCCGACGCGCGCGCCTTGGCCACCGACAGTCCTTTACGCCCGCGCCGCAACACCCCGTAGGGTCCGGTCGCCACCCCGACCGTGGCCATCCGCACCGGACTGGCTTGTCCGAGCACCGCATTCAGCGCGCGCCCGGTGAACCGTCGCGCGGGCAGCGGCACCATCTCGGTCACCATCCGCGCCATGATCTGCCAGTCCTCGAGCCCGTCGGCGGGCGGCTCGAAGACGCGGGCGTCGTAGCGCAGGTTGTTGCGGACGCTGAACAGCGGGAACAGGATGTTGACGTCTTCGCGTTCCAGCGGCGAGATCGGCGGCAGGATGATGTCGGCGTGCCGGGTCGTCTCGGTGATGTACATGTCCACGGCGACAAAGAAATCCAGCGAATCCAACGCCGCACCCAGGCGCCCGCGCTGCGGTGTCGACAGCACCGGGTTGCCCGCGTAGGTGATCATCGCGCGGATCCGGCCCTCGCCTTCGGTGAGAATCTCGTCGGCGAGGGTGGCCACCGGCAGTTCGGAGCGAAACGACTTGTGCACGCCGGAACGATCGGTCCACGCGCCGTAACCCATCGGCAGAAACTTCGCATACCGTGCCGCGTCCACCGGTGGTGTCGCGAACATCTGCCCGCCCACCCGATCGAGATTGCCGGTGACCGCGTTGATCGTGTTCACCAGCCAGTGGGTGAGGGTGCCGGTCACCTGCTGGCACACCCCGATCCGCGCATACAGCACCGCTGAGGGTGCGGCGGCGTGCTCGCGGGCCAGTTGGCGGATGGTGTCGGCATCGACTCCGGCATAGCCGGCCATCCGTTCCGGGTCCGCCTCGGCGACGAGGGCCCGCAGCTCGGCCCAGCCGGTGCTCTGCGTGCCGATCGCGCGTTCGTCGCACAGATTCTCGGTGACCAGCACATGCAGCATCCCCAGCAGCAGATACACATCACCGCCGGGACTGACCGGCACATGCTGATCGGCCAGCCGCGCGGTCTCGGTCCGGCGCGGATCGATGACGACCACCTTCCCGCCGCGCCGACGCACC
Organism: Nocardia altamirensis NBRC 108246; assembly: GCF_001612685.1. Classification (GTDB taxonomy): domain Bacteria; phylum Actinomycetota; class Actinomycetes; order Mycobacteriales; family Mycobacteriaceae; genus Nocardia; species Nocardia altamirensis. The sequence goes on along the minus strand of NZ_BDAY01000011.1, from coordinate 29,638 downwards.
TCCCGAATCCGCTGCTTGGCGTTGGGCATCGTCGTGATCGACCCGTTCGACACCGCCGGATTCGCGCCGAGGATCACCAGCCGATCGGTGCGATCGATGTCGACGATCGGCATCAACACGTTCGACCCGAACATCCGCCACGCCACGAACTCCTGCGGGAACTGGTCGATCGACGACGCCGAATAGAAGTTGCGGGTCAACAACACCGCACGCAGCAGACCCCCGTAGATCACCGACGAACTGTGCGCCGCCGGATTACCCAGATACATGCCGATCGCGCTCGGCCCGTACGCGCGACGGATCGCGCGCAGCCGCTGCCCGATCTCCCGAAACGCCTCGTCCCACCCGATCGGCTCGAACCCGTCACCGACCCGGCGCACCGGGGTCCGCAACCGGTCCGGATCATGATGCAAACCACCCATCGCGGTCGCTTTCGGACAGATGTAGCCCGCCGACAGCACGTCATCGGGGTTGCCTTCGATCCGGGTCACCCGGTCGTCCTCGACGGTTACCAGAATCCCGCAGTGCGCCTCGCACAGTGTGCACTGGCGGGCAATCGTGGTCGCGCTCATGAGCTTTCACTCCGCATCGGTCGAACCGCTTGTATGGGCACTGCCGAAGCACACCCAAACCTTGTGACGAGCTTATCGGCCGAACGCCAATAGCACACCCGGTGTCTGGGACGAACGATTCGGAGCGGGGTGCCTGCGTGGCGTGCGGCGGGAAGCCGCCTCGGTGAGCGATCCGGCCGGACAGGTTCCGGGCGACCGAAGTTCGGGCCGAACGCCGGGGTCGGTGCAGGCCATGCCCGAACAGCTTGCCGGCTCGCGGTTCTTGGTGACAATCAGCGTTCCGGTGTTCGTTCTCGTGGATGGCGATCGGTGATTTCACGTTCGGGGTGACGTGGATTCGCTTCACGTTGCACTTTTGCCAAAGCCGGTTTCGAGGGCTTCGGTATTTCTGCGTTCTGCGCGCGTGACCCATGTGGGTAGAATTAGGGATGCGGGAAAGGTTCCTGTTCCACAGGTTCGTATTCCGGCAAACGGAACCCCCGGCGGCTCAGCGAGCCAACCGGGGGCCGTCCCACCTAGCTGGTGCGATCGATCAGTTTCCTAGGCCGAGGATCGCAACTAGCACCCGCACCGTCGGCTCGGTGATCGTCTCGATCGCTGAGCCGACGGTGTTTTCGCTTGTCAGCAGCGTGTAGACGGTCACCGCAGTCCGAACCCATTCGAGCAGGTTCAGCGTCCACCGGAGGCGGCTCCGGCGACTCGGCGGTTGCGGTGGCGGTGTGTTCGATTCCGGCTGAGCCTCGGGCACTCGGCCTTCCTCTCCTTTGACGGGACCCGCCACGGGTGCGGCGGGTGAGACCACCCCGGCACTTTCGTCGGAGGAATCCCATCCGGCGCGCTCACGTCGAGTGCGACACAAGGAGATCGGCCCAATCGGATTACATCCGACCGACACTGACCGATCGCCTCTCATCCTAATTGGCCTCGCCGACCACTCGCTGCCCGAGTTTGTCTCCAGCGAGTCTCGAAACAGCTCCCTGACTTCATTGACCCGCGAAATCGGGCCGGAATGGAACTCGACGAACTGCTCAGCCATCGCTTCCATGTCGCCGTCGGAGGCGATCACCTAGATGTGATGGTCGAAAGCGCAGAAAAAGCAGGTGTCGTTTACCGCGGCATTGCCGGAGAAGGTGTTTATTACTGAGAGATCGTGCAGCAGGTCCTCTCGATTGCGTGTGTGCTGGCTCGACGAAAACAACGATGCGCCCCGGCGTGCGGGTGGCTGAACCCGCGCCAGCGGGGTTTGCGACACGACTGCGACATTCTCGCCACCGCGCCCGGACATCGGACCGGCAGTTTCGTGGCATGACCACATTCGACGGAGTTCGACGTCGCACCGAGACAGGCAGCGGCACCGGGGATACGAGGAATCAGTCTTGATCACCGTTGTAAGAGAGCCGGCTCGGCTGCGGGCTACTCCGGTATCCGCTCTGCAGTTTCATGTTCGCGAGGTCAGTGCGATAGCCGTGCTAGCGGCGATAGCGCTTACCGTCACGCTCACGCGCTACGAATTCTTCGGCGACGAGTTGTATTTCCTGGCGGCCGGACGCCGACTCGCCTTCGGCGGCGCCGATCAAGGTCCGTTGGTGCCGATGGTCGCCCATCTGACGCAGCTGGCCGCACCGGGATCACCGCTGGCACTGCGTATTCCAGTTGTTGTCCTGAGCGTGGCAGGCATTGTGGTGAGTGCTGCCATCGCCCGCGAGTTCGGCGGCGGTCGGCTTCCGCAAATAGTCGCGGCGGCCGCCTACGCCACGTCTCCGTTCATGGTGAATCAGTCGGCGATGCTGAGCACGTTCGCTTTCGACGCGACATTCCTGGCTGTGGTCACCTGGCTGTTGGCACGCTGGGTCCGGACTCGCCAGGACTGGTTGCTCTTCGCGGCAGGGATAGTCGCGGCCATCGACATTCAGGTGAAGTGGCTGATTCCGGTGGCCTGGGTGTGCCTCGGGATCGGTGTCGCCGTGTCGGGACCGCGTGCGATGCTGCGTCGTCCCGCATTGTGGTTCGGCTCAGCTGTTTTCGCCGCGGCGGGGATCCCAGGGCTGGTCTGGCAATCGGCGCACGGATGGCCGCAACTGGCAATGGGTTCGGTGGTCGGCGCCGAGCAGGATGCCACCGGTGGTGGACGGATCGGCTGCGTGGTCCAGATGGTCGGACTGGCAGGGCTGCTCGGTGCGCTGTTGCTGGCGTTCGGAATCTGGGGCGTGTTCCGCGTGCAAAGTCTGCAGCCGTATCGGTTTCTGGTGCCCGCGTTCCTGATTTATGCCTGGCTGATCGCCCTCAGTGACGGGCGACCGTATTACATCGGCGGGATGTTTCCGGTGGCGTTCGCCGCAGGCGCAGTGAGCCTTTCCGGTGTCGACGCCGGACGGTGGGCGCGAATCACCGGGATCCCGGTCCTCGCGATCTCCGTGACAACCGTCGTTGCCGCGCTGACGATGGTGCCGCTGCCTGGTTCCTGGCTCCGTACGCCGATCGACACCCCCAGCCAGCTGGTCCAGCGGGTGTCGCTCTACGGCACCGAAGGCTGGTCGCAGCTGACCGAGACAGTCGACGACGCGTATCGGACGTTGACCCCGATCGAACAGCTCGACACAGTCATCATCACGCAGAACTATTGGCAGGCAAGCGCTCTCGAAGAGTTCGGCAAGCCGTATCATCTCCCGGCCATCTACAGTCCCAACCGGGGGTTCGGCTACTTCGGCGCACCCCCCGATTGGGTGTCGACGGTGCTCTACGTCGGCGCGGACAACGCCGCCGCCGCATTGCACACCGACTTCGCCTCGGTGGAACCCGTGGCTCTACTCGACGAACACCTCGGAATTCCCGGGATCAACCGCAAGATCACCGTGTGGAAATGCGAGCGCCCAACCCACCCGTGGTCGCAGACCTGGACGCACATGATGGCACCCGAGCTCGAGCAAGGTCTCTGACGTGACGAATTCTCCGAAACCGGCTGTTGTCACATCATTATCTGCTCACCGCAGCGTCAGTACCGACCACACGGTGGGGTTTCGGCCGACCCGCGTGCGCGCCCTCGATGCCAGAATTGCTGGGTGGTTACCGTGCTCTTGATAGAAGACGATCATCAGGTCCGTCGAGGGTTGGAACTCGCACTCGGCCAGTACGGTTACACAGTTCGCGGCGCGGCGACGGGCGCGGACGGAATACGGGAATTCGCCACGGTCGCCGTGGATGTCGTGATCCTGGACATCATGCTGCCCGGCGTCGACGGCTTCGAGGTGTGCCGCAGACTGCGCTCGGACTCTTCGGTGCCGATCGTCATGCTCACCGCGCGCGACGACGATATCGACATCGTCGTCGGACTCGAGGCGGGCGCCGACGACTACGTCTGCAAACCGGTGCAACCGCGAGTACTCGACGCGCGGATCAAGGCGGTGTTGCGCCGTGGGCCCACCGCGCGCGCCGATGCCCGCAAGGACGAACCGGCCAACCACGCGGGACTGGTCATCGACGCCGAGTCGCTGGTCGTGACCCGCGACGGCACCCCGGTCGCGTTGACACCCACCGAACTACGGCTGCTGCTGGAACTGTCCGCAGCGCCGACGCGAGTGTTCACCAGGTTGCAGCTGCTCGAATCCGTCTGGGGCCACCACTATCTCGGCGATTCACGCCTGGTCGACAACTGCGTCCAGCGAGTACGGGCAAAGATCGAGAACAACCCGGCCACACCGGTATTCGTGCAAACAGTGCGCGGTTTCGGCTACCGATTCGGCCCGGTATGAGGTCACCGCGTGCCGTGCTCGGCCGGCCGAAAACCCTCAAGGCACGCCTTGTCCTGGCATTCGTGTCGGTCAGTGTGATCAGCGCCGGTGCCGTGGGTGCCGCCGTCTACGTCTCGTTTCGCGACGCGCTGGTGACCAACGCCGAACAACAGTCCGTCGACGACGTGCGCTCCCGCATCGGCGTGCTGACACCGGATCTGCACTATCAATCCGAGGCGCACTTTCAACCCGACCAGCAGGAGCTGGACCGGTTCCGCAGCGCGCTGGGTGGCGCGGCGCTGGTGACCTACGGTTCGGTGGTTTCCGCGGACGCCGGCATCGCCGATGTCGTGAGCGCCGATCTGCGTGGGGCAGTGGCCGCAGGCAACGATCTGGTGTATCAGCGGGTGAATTCGGCGACCGGCCCCACACTGGTGATCGGCACACCGATCATGCTGACCGCACTGGACGGCTCCCGAACTCCTTCGGGCATCGACGTCTACGTCGTCCGCGACCTCGCCTCCACGGTGCGGACACTGGATTCCGCCGTGCGCACCGCAGCCACAGCGGCACTGCTGACATTGGCGGCGGCGGTCCTGCTCGCACTGCTGTCCGTACGCGGCGTGCTGCGGCCGGTACGACATCTGCGCGATACCGCGCGACAACTCGCCGACGGTGATCTCGGCGCCCGCTCCCGCATGCCGGGCGCCGACGAACTTGCCGAGCTCGCAGGCACCTTCAACGACATGGCGAGAGCGTTGCAGCACTCGGTCGCGGAACTGCAGCAGCGGGAAGCGAACTCGCGACGGTTCGTGGCCGACGTCTCGCACGAGCTGCGGACACCGCTGACCACCCTCAACATGGTCGTGCACGTCCTGCAGTCCAGTGTCGAAGGGATGGGCGAGGTGGAGCGGGAGTCGACCTTGCTGACCGTCGACGAGGTCGATCGACTCACCCAGCTGGTGACGGATCTGATCGAGGTCTCACGCTTCGATGCCGGGACCGCACGCGCGAACCTGGAGGAGGTCGACCCGCGCCGGATCATCGAGGACTGTCTCGACCTGCGGCACTGGCGCGATCGCGTCGACCTGACCGGTCCGAGCGGCACTGTCGCGGTCCTGGACCGCCGCCGGATCGATGTGCTGGTCGCCAACCTGGTGAGCAACGCGCTGCGACACGGGCAGCCGCCGGTCCGGGTGATGTTGACCGTCGATGAGTCGACAGTGCGGATCGAGGTGACCGATCACGGACCCGGACTGCCGGAATCGGCGATCGCGCAGGTATTCGACCGGTTCTACAAACACGACACCGCACGGGCACGCTCGGAGGGCAGCGGGCTCGGGCTGGCGATCGCGTTGGAGATCGCTCGACTCCACGACGGCGACATCACCGCAGCCAACAGCCCGGACGGCGGCGCGCGGTTCGTCGCGACCCTGCCCAGATTCCCACGGAGGATCGGATGAGAAGCGTCCGCACGGCCTGTGCCTCGATCATCGCAGCACTGGCGCTCGGCGGCTGCGGGATCGACCCGAGCGGTGTGATCAACGGCGGGAAGGCACCGACCGGCGTCGCGCCAGGGATGAGCCTGTACTTCCTCGACGAACAGAACAACCTGCAACCACTGCTGATCTACATGAGCAGCCTCGGCACCGTAGCCGCCGCCGTCGACACGCTGCTGCGCGTCGACAAGCCGATCAAGCCCGGGCTGCACACAGACCTGCCCAAGCTCGACACCTTCGGACCGTGGACAACAAAAACGGACCCGACGACGATCGTGATCCACCTGAATGCGTTCTCCGGCAAGGAAATCGGAGCCCGAGGCATCGACCAGATCGTGTGCACCGCGCTAGGAGTCGCCCGGCAGAGTGGAGACGCCGAAGCGACCCACGCCGTGGTCGAGTTCGCCTTCGACACCACAGGCCCCCAAACCTGCCCCCAACACTGAACGAGTCGCGACAGGTCCCAAGACTCTCCTGACCGCCGCAGTGAAGTACAACACGACCGATCCCCTCACCGGACAAACCCCGACGTCGCAGCAGACGGTGACCAGTCGATAGGCCAGACCCTATTTTTTGGGCCTAGTCGAGAGCGAGCCAGACGCGCAGTCCTCCGATTGCGGAGCATCCGTTGCGGACCGCAGCAGCCAAGTCCTCGTCTCGCTCATATCCGACAATGCTGCGACCTGGCCATAGTCGAGCGATCGTGCTCAGACACTCGGCCCACGCATCCTCAGCGGCGTTGTCCGAATGGAACAGATTGGACACACCTGCCACCGATTCGCTGCGATACACAACCGCCCCGGCAACGACTCGGCCAGCCTCCCATTTGCCGATCACCGAGACAGAGCTGTCGACCAGCAAATCCGGCCGGAACACACTGCCTGCCAATTGATTCCGATCCCAAGCCGTTGCCCAAGCAGCCAGCTCATATGCACCGTTAACCAGGGTCCACAGCTGCGTCGCTGAAGCAGGCGGCGGTCGATCGGAAGGCCGATAGATCCACTGCGCCTCGAACAGCACGTCAAATCCCGCGTCAGCCAGATTCAGGCAGGCGAAACTGTCCTTGATCGAAGCGCCGGACTTCTCACGGTCGATCCGCGCCAGGATCTCCCCAGCGGACGCATGCGAACTGAGCGTCACCGCATCCGGATACAAGGGCGGCGTCCGACACGCACTTGTCCACATGGTGTCCTCGAACCGGCCTGCTATCCCGTGCGATCGGCATATAGCGTCGCACCACAATGCATTGTTGCGTGCGGCAACCCGCACATCCCCCTCGGTCACGAATCATAGTGTGGCACAGCGCGCGAGCAGACGTCCGTCCATCAAACGCACGCCGGGCTGCCGTCGGAATTCACGAACAACGCCGCCCCGCAACAGAGCTGACCGCACAATGCCATGGACTCGCGGCGGGGAAGCGACAGGCACGACCCGGGTGTCACTCAAGTCCCGGGGTGAAAGTATGGATACGGAGCAACCGATACACCTTCTACGATGTCTCGATCAGCTTCGTCAACGGTATCGGCCGTATACAGGACAAACCCTCGGGTTTCGGCGTGCCTCGCCGGACCGTCAACGGCCCAGCGCCGCGAGCACGCTGCGGGCTTGATGGTCGGCGCCGAGTTGATTCGGGTGGAACGGGACCGCGGGGCCCAGCGGGGTGCTCGAGAACGGCACCAGACCCTCCACCCAGCGAACGCCCGGTGGCTGGCAGCCGTCGTGGCCGGCGCTGGTGCTGTAGGTGTCGACGAACTCCGCGTTCGCGGCGGCAGCGACCCGAGCCAGCATCGCGTTCAGCTCGATCATCTTGCGGCCGAGCCAATCAGCGTCGGCGTCCGAGATCGGCACCTCGGGAAAGCAGCCGCGCTCGAGCCGGATGCCTTGGAAATAGTCCAGCAGCAGAATCCGCGCGCGCGGCGAACGCTCTCGCACACCCTCTACCACCGCACGCACCTTCGGTTCGGCCGCGGCGATGTTGAGCGAGATCTGATCCACCCCACCCGACACCACCGCGTCCAGACACGGCGACGCCGACGCACTCACCGTCAAACACTGCGGCACCACCGCCGCCAAACCCGCGTCGTTGCCGCCGATTTCGAGCGTCACCAGATCCGTCGACGCACTCAACCGATCGAACTGCGGGGGATTGACCCCGAGCAGCGACTGCTGCGGCACCGTCATGTGCTTCGACAACGCCCCACCACAGCTCGCATCCCGAAACACCGGGACCGCCAGCGCCGCCGCCACCTGCCTGGCGAAATTACCTGCACTCTGCGCACACCCGTACGGCGCGAACTCGACCGCAGGCCGCATCGGCGACGCATCCGCCGCCCACGAATCACCCAGCGCCACATATTCACCGAACACCGGCACCGCCGAAGCAACCGGCGCACCGCCGCCCGACACCACCACACCCAGCGCCAGACACGCCACCACCGTCACGCGCACAATGTCTCCCTACACCGGCCCGACTCGGAAAAGTCATCCGAGGCTGGAACATAGCATGGGCAATGGTGACCGCCAGTAACCACCGGGCTATACGATGCAGCCCATGCGACATCGTCGCTCCCGCCTCATCGCGATGGCCGGAGCACTGCTCATCACCGCCACCGGATGCATTGGCGCCGTTGACCGCGCCGACTTCGAAGCCGGCCTGCGCGCACGCGGCGGCGGACTCGTCACCGCACTGCCGACCACCGCCATCGACACCCTCCGGCAACGCCTCGGCGTCACCGACATCCAAGCCAGCGTCCTCGTGCTCACCGCCCCCGATTCCACACACTCCCGGCAGATCATCGCTTCCTCACCACAACTGACCCGCTACCTCGCCGACCACCCCGACCTCACCGGCCAGGACGCCGCCGTGCGGCTACGCATCCGAGTACCGAACCAACCGAACCAGCAAGACGACTACACCTACGCCAACAACGCCCTGCACGGTCCCACCCCCGTACACGTGTCGGCCTTCGACCGCCTCGACGACGAAAGTTTCGACCTCCGAGACGCTTCCGGACTCCACCGGCTCGACCAAATCCTCGACACCGCACGCACCGAAGCCGCACTCGACAACGGGTACGTCCCGCTCGTCATCGTCGACCGCACCGCAGCAGGCCTGCGGATCGCCGTCACCGTCACCTCACCACGCAGCACCGTCATCGCCTACTTCGACGGCGCAGGCACCTTTCAACGAACGAGCCCGGCATGAGCGACGAAAACCCCACCAGCGGAACCGAATACCGCTCCGCCGACGTCGACGAGCAGGTATCGGACGCGGCACCGCGCCGATCACCGCGCATCCTGGCCACCCTGGCGGTGATCCTGTTCAGCACCGCGATGCTCGGATGCATTCTGCCCATTGCCATCTGGCCCGGCGAGGCGAAGCTGACCGCGCCGTTGTTCTGCAGCGAGCCGTACACCGAGCCGATCGTCGTCTCCGACACCTATCACGACTCCGAAGGGCAGAGCACCAACTACTCGATGTACTGCGTGGGCGAGCGTGGCCAGTACCGAGAGGTCGGGTTCCTGCGACCGTGGCTTGCGCTGTGGGTGCTGCATACCGCGCTCGTTGTCGGTCTCGTCGTGGGGGTGCGAGTGCTGCGATGGCGACCCGGCAGACCCGCAACGTTCAGCTGAGCAGGGGACAGCAGCACTCTTTCTGTCACAGTGACGTTTCGATTGGTCACCTCGATGCGCCGACAAACAGCGGGGGAGCCGACCCGCTACCCACCCCGCCCTATGAAGCGCCTGACACTCAGGCTGAAACCGCCGTCACCTGATCCGGCTTCGGATCGATATGGAACCCGGGCAGGAACCGATTGGCCACCGGAATCATCAACTGAATCAACGGCCCGATCCCGAACGCATACACCAACGTCCCGATACCGACACTGCCGCCGAGCACCCACCCGACCGACAGCACCGTCACCTCGATCACCGTCCGCACCACCCACACCGACACCCCGGTCCGGCGAACCAGTCCAGTCATCAGACCATCCCGCGGCCCCGGACCCATCCCAGCCCCGATATACAGCACCGTCGCAACAGCATTCAGCACCACGGCAACGCCCATCGCGCCGACCTGCGCCGGAATCGCCTCCCACGCGGGCAACAACCACAGCCCGACATCCACCGACACCGCAATAACCACGACATTGCTCACCGTGCCCAGCCCGGGCTTCTGCCGCAGCGGGATCCACGCGAGCAACACCGCGATCCCGGTAATCGCCGTCACCGCACCGAAACTGATCGGCACATGCCCGGCCACGCCCTGATGGAACACATCCCACGGATCCAACCCCAGCCCGGCGCGCACCATCACCGCCATCGAGAACCCATACAACCACAAGCCCACATACAAAGCACCAAGCCGCCGAATCAACACCAGCCCATAATGATCGACAACTGGCCCGCCAAAACAGAGCCACCCACCAACCACTGGCCTCCCAACCGGCCTCACCACTGGTCTAACGCATGCCCACCGAGCCCAGATCCGGCCCAGGAATGATCAGCACCAACGCGCGGCACGCCGGTACTGCCGATTCGACGATATTCGCCACGCCCACAACGAAATTCGAGCGACCAACCGACCTACCTTCATTTCGTCACTGTGACGTTTTACTGAAGGGGAGTTGGACCTAGGGGAGGACCCCGAACATCCCAATCCAGAACCCACTCAAGACTTTCCGGCAATCCGACCAAACGGCAGGAATATTTACATCAGCGATAATCGCCTCAGGGGAGATCAACATCGAACCGCAGCACGCAGCCCGACGAGCTCGCCAGGCGAGCCACCCGAGGACGCCGAGCCGAGGCGGCCACGCATGGGTGCACACCAACATGACACGAACAAACACAGCCCGCTCACCGGCACCGTTTCTCCGCCGATAATCAACATTATGTCAACTAGCCTGCTTCAGGCTGCATGACGGCGATCATCACGACCCTCCCCGCCCGGAAGCGTCCAGACGTGGATCTCCGCCTGGCCCAAGGCAATCCCCCGAAAAGTCGGTGCATCAGCCAATGACGTTCTCCGGATATGCTGACGTCTCCGCGGTTCGCGGAAGTTGGATCGACCTGCGGAATGGACACGCCGGATGCTGCACCGTGTTGCCACGACATTCCGGATTGTCTGCACAGTGGCGATCGCGGCGTGTTCGGTGGCGTGCGGCGGCAACGCTAGCGAACACGAATCAGCTCGATCGACAACATCAATACCAGCATCCACCCACTCCTCGGCCGTGATTCCACCAGCCGACACCGGTCTCGCTCCGAAAGTGCGCCTCACGCTCCCCGCCAGATTCCGCGTTATCGCGTACTGCAGCGGACCACCGACACAGGGAGTCATCGGATATCCAGCAGGCGGGTCCGGGGATTTGCCGCTGCGATACGACGTGGCGTTCACCGGCGAAATCGCCGAACTACAGCCCACTATCAAAGGTGGCTGCTTCAAGCACGGCGTCCCGCCCATCGACGCACTGCACGTCGAGGACGTCACCGCCACGACCGGGGACGGCACCCGATCTCGGCGGGTGGGCGAAGGGACGGCCGAGTACCGAAAATGGGTGATCACCTGCCCGGACGGCATGGCACCGCAACCGCATCAAGCGTGGGTACTCCCCTATGCGGACGTCGCGATCTTCGAGCAGCGTTCAGGGGAACACAACGTTGCGATCGTCGAGAGCATGCAGATGGTGCGATGAACTCCAGGGGCGCGCAGGCCCGGCGCTAAGCTCGGTCGCATGCGCACATTGGTAGATATTTCGGCACCGTTGATGGCCGGAATCGCCTCTGACCCGCCAGGTCTCGTGCCTTCCATCGAATACCTCACGCATACCGACACCGTCGATGACATGTTGCGGTTCTTCCCCGGCGCCACGGTCGACGATCTTCCCGATGGTGAAGCGTGGGCGATCGAGCGAGTGTCGATGACGACGCACAGCGGCACCCACCTGGACGCGCCCTACCACTATGCCTCGACGATGAACCACGGACAGCGGGCGATCACCATCGACGAGGTGCCACTCGACTGGTGCTTCCAACCGGCCGTGAAGCTCGATTTCCGCCATTTCGACGACGGCTACGTCGTGACCCCCGCGGACATCGACGCCGAGCTCGACCGTATCGGCCACTCGTTGCGTCCGTTGGACATCGTCGTGGTCAACACCAGCGCCGGAACCCACTACGGGCAGGACGATTACGTCAGCAAAGGCTGCGGCATCGGACACGACGCCACACTGCACCTACTCTCCCAGGGCGTCCGGGTGACCGGCACCGACGGGCGGAGTTGGGATGCCCCGTTCCAGTTCACCGCCGCACGGTATGCGAAAGATCGGGACAGCTCGATCATCTGGGAGGGGCACAAGGCCGGCCGGGAGATCGGCTACTGCCACATCGAGAAGCTGCACAATCTCGAACAACTCCCGCCACCGGCTTCCAGATATCCTGCTTCCCGGTCAAAGTGCACGCGGCCTCGGCCGGGTGGACCCGTGCGGTGGCGATCTTCGACACGGATGAGTAGCGGTTCCTCAGCGGATCACCGCGGGCACGTGACGCTGACCCCCGCGACACCAGAGGGAAATGGCGGGCATTCACCGGTCGATATCGGATCTCGTACGAATGCGACCCACTCGCACATATTCGCTATAAAATAGCTCCGGTTCAGTTCGAGGCTCGCGACGAACACTGGTAATCGAGCGAATGCTGATCGTCAGGCAGTAGTCCTCGAGTGGTCAGGGATCGCTGTAGTGGTGGCAGACCCACAACAACGAGGAGCCGATATGACCACTGTCAGGGAAGCAACGCTCGACCTGTTTCGCGCGCACGGCATAACGACCTGGTTCGGAAATCCGGGATCGTCGGAATTGAGTCTCCTGCAAGACTTTCCGGACGATATGCGGTACTTCCTCGGCCTGCAGGAAATGGTGCCGGTGGGAATGGCCGACGGCTACGCACAGATCAGCGGTCGACCGGTGCTGGTCAATCTGCACACCGCACCGGGCAGCGGTAATGCCCAAGGCGCCCTGTACAACGCGTACATGAACAAGTCGCCGCTGATTGTCACCGCCGGAAATCAGCGGCGGATCATGCAGAACCAGAACAACCTCCTGACCAATATCGACCCGACCACCGTGCCCAAACCGTTCGTCAAATGGTCCGCCGAACCCGCCATCGCCAGCGAGACCCCCGCCGTCCTGGCCCACGCGATTCATCTGGCGCAGACCCCGCCGACCGGACCGGTCTACGTGTCGCTGCCGATGGACGACATGGACGTCGAGTTGACCGACGAGCAGGTCGCCGACACCACGGTGGTCGCCAGGCGAAGAGTTGTGCACGCCACGGGCTTTCCCGACGCACTCGCTCGTGAACTGGCCGCGCGGATCAACGCGGCGAAGAACCCGGCGCTGGTGGTGGGAATGGAGGTCGATCAGTCGAACGCGTGGGACTCGGTGATCGCGCTGGCCGAACGCATCAACGCCGTCGTGTGGAACGCGCCGCTGGCCGGGACGCCGGGATTCCCCAGCGACCATCCGCAGTACCGCGGCCCGCTCCTACCCGGTCGCGCCTGGGTCACCGAGCGGCTCGAAGGCCACGACCTGGTCGTCGTCATCGGCTCCGCGGTGTTCCGCTACTACCCGTACATGCCTGGGCCGTACCTGCCGAAGGGCACCGAGCTCATCCATTTCACCAACGATCCCGACGAGGCCGCTCGCGCGCCGATCGGCGATGCGTACGTGACCGACGCGACCGCCGCCGTCGCCGCGATCCTCGCCCATGTCACTGTCACCGACCGGCCGCGACCGCCTGCTCGGCCCCAGCCGCCTGCGGTGACACTGGAGACGGCGCCGATGAGCCCGGAGGCGTTGTGGGGCACCGTCGGTCGGGTTGCGCCTGCCGACGCGCTGTATGTCAGCGAGGCGGGCAGCAACGAAGCGGTGCTGCCCCAATACCTGCACTCGAGCGCACCACTGTCGCATTTGTTCGGCCGAGGTGACGGCCTCGGCTGGGGATTGCCCGCCGCACTCGGTGCACAGCTGGCTGCTCCCGACCGCCCGGTCATCGCCGCCATGGGCGACGGGTCGATGCACTATGCGATCAGTGCGCTGTCGACCGCCGCGCAGTACCGGATCCCGGTCACCATCGTGGTCGCGTCCAACGCCGAGTACGGCATCCTCAAGCTGTTCGCGGGCTACGAGAAAACCGCGGGTGTGCCGGGTTTGGATCTGCCTCCCCTCGACATCGTGTCCATCGCCAACGGATACGGGGTCGACACCCACGAGGCAGGCAGCACCGACGAGCTGGCCGACATGCTGAAGGTCGGTATCACCGACCGCGACCGACCCACCCTCATCAACGTGCGAACCACACCCGTGGCCCAGTTCGGCCCGTAGCCGAAAGGCGGTTCGGCCATCGGCTGCGTATCCGATGGCCGAACCGACGCGGTGCTACCGGAAGGTGGCGGTCATGTTGTCGGCAACCAGTTGGGTGAGGCCGGCCGAGCAGTCCCCTGTTTGACTGGCCGGGGTGACGTCGAGGGTGGCGGTGTCACCGGCCAGCGGGCCGGAGACGACTTTGACGACGAAGGAACGCTGGGGCGGGAAGATCGCGAAGTTCACGGTCCAGGTGACCTTGCTGGCGGGGTTGCCGTTGTTCCAGGCGATGGTGCCGGTGCCGCGGGCGTTGGTTGCCGCGCAGCTGGCGTTGGTGTTGACCGGGTCGAGGGTGAAGGTGCCGCCGGTCATGGTCTTACCGGTGGTCGAGGTGCACGGGGCGGCCGGGTCGGCGGCGACGCCGAGCTTGGCGCTACCGGAGATGGTGGTTGGCGCGGAACCGTAGGTGATGCCTGGTTTGAAGTTGACTGTTGCGGTCCCCCGGCAGGTCAGGTCGCCGGGTGCGGCCTGCGCCGGTGCTGTGGCGAGACCGCTCACGAGACCCGCCGCGAAAATGGCGGACATCGCACCGGCAGCCACCGTCCGGCGTACATTTGTTTCACGGGATTCGTTGGAGGAACAGAACTTTGGAAGAATAGAACCTCGCATCATGGCCTCCTCATCACGCCGGGTGCCGGGGTCCATTCCCCGGCTCGTACCCGGGCGCTCGGAGCGTAACAGCGAGGTAGCGGCGCATCTTCTTCCCACTTGTGTTCCGTAACAACCGAAGACGAGTCAATGGTGTTGAATCATGTTGGCCGCCAAGCCATCTACAGCATTGTCGAGACACCCTCGCCAGTTGAACGTGGCCCGTCCGGCTGACACCGGACGGGCCACGCACTCCCTTAGCCCCAGTTGTCGATATGGACATCGCGCGGATACGGTGCCCCCGTACCGGTTTCGACCATCGACTTGAGGCTCATCAGGAACACGCCCCACTTGGTGGTGCAGTGGTGCATGAACTCGACGGGTTCCTTCCAGCCCTGATGCTTGAACAGGACGATCGCGTACTCGCCGTCCTGCTTCAGGTCGAACACCACCTCGGTGCCGATCCATTCCGGCGGCCCGCCGACGACCTCCCACTGCACCTGCTTGCCCGGCTGCAGGTCGGTCACCTTCATATCGAAGCCGTCCGCCTTGAAACGGAACTGCACGACTCCCCCGGCATTCGAGTCGCCTTGCGTCTGGTCGGTCCACCAGCCGGACAGTCCGTCGACAGTCGCCAAGGCCGAATAGACCTCATCGACCGAGGACTTGATCCCGACCCTGTGCAAAATATCTACCATTGCGAATTCCTCTTCTCGGCTACTTCTTCTTGCTGTGCTGGATCGCTTCGGCAATCCGCTTGATGCGCTGCAACCTGGCATCCCAGGTCGACCCCACCGCGTTCAGTTGCGCTACCGCGCGGGCCAATTGCGCGTCGTCGATGCGATAGCGCCGTTCCCGTCCCGCGGGAGTGCCGTGCACGAGCCCGACCCGATCGAGGACACTGAGATGTCGCGCGACGGCTTGCCGAGTGACCGGTAGTCGCTCGCTGAGCGTGGTCGCTGTCCCCTCGCCGTCAGCCAGCAGCAGATCGAGCATGCGGCGCCTGGTCGGATCTCCGATCGCCGACCACAGGTCGTCGTCGACGATGCCGGTCATTTGCTCGCGACCAACTTGCCGACATAGGCGACCAGATCCGGCAGGTGCTTGTCCCAACCGTCGATGTGGTCGTTGTAGTGGTGTTCGAGAGTGGCAATCTCCCAACCGCGTTCGCGGAATCCGCTTTCGGTCATCCGCAGCGTCGTGCCGGTCCCCGACGGGACCATCTCGAATTCCACGAGCAACGAGTTGGCGGGCACGGCGACTTCGTCGGCGGGATGACCCCAGCGGAAGGAGAACAGCCGGGGCGGGCTCGCATCGACGACGGTCAGCGGCACGATGTACACGTCGGGCGAAGACCTGTCCCCCCAGACGAATTCACCGACGCCGCCGGGCGCCGCGTCGAGCACGGCGTCGTCCGGGAACCATTCCTTGATGTGCTCGGGGCTGCTCACCACCTCGTAGACCACGTCGGGCGTGGCTTCGATGTACATCGAGCGTTCGATCGTTCCGTACTCCATGTCGACCTCCTATTCGCAACAACTTGTTGCGTGTGACGGTAGTCGGCATTGCCTCGATGCGCAACACTTAGTTGCGTATTACTTCCGCAGATGCACGTCGTCGGCCAGACTCACCACGGCACGGTTGCGCCAGTAGTCGTCCCACCGAAGATGCGTGATCGCACCCGGACTGGTCGTGAACGCCACGAACCCCGACGCCTCCACCGGAATCCGCAGCCACGCGGTGACCACGAACGTCAGCGCGTAACCATGGGTGACGACCACATGATCGTGCTCGATATCGGCCATCAGCTCACCGACACACGCACCCACCCGGCTCGCCACCTCCCGCCGGGTCTCCGCACCAGGAATCGGGCCACGATGGTCCAGCCGATCGTCATCGGGAGCCGGCACCTGCCGCTCCGCAAGCCAGGCATTCGGACGCCCCTCGGCCACACCGAAGCTGATCTCACGCAACCGAACATCCTCCGCCACAGGCACATCCAGCGTCGCAGCGATGATCTGCGCGGTCTCGGCGCAGCGCTTCAGATCGGACGTGGTGATCCGCAGCGACCGCCGCGCACCGGACCGTCGCCGCGCCAACTCCTCGGCCACCGAACCCGCGTCCCGCCGCCCGCGCTCGGTCAGCGTCGAGTCGTACCACCCACCGACAAGATCACGCTCGGAGTGCTCCGCATGCGGATGACTCACCACGTACAGATCCTGCATGGACACTCCTCGAGCACGGGACCAGATCGACGATCAAGACTACTGACCCACCCCTGCCGCGCCACCAGAAAAGTAGGGGCACGCACCGACCACCAACCCACCGACCGGCCATTACACAGACATCGCCGCCCGGCGAAACCCTCGGTCGCGGGAAAATACCGTTTCACCAGGGTGTTGATCGTTTATCCTCGGTTGGGGGTTCGGGATGAAATTTTTGATCGGGTGGGCCACATGGAGATGCACATCGGTGCTGATCGGGTGGCGGCGACGCAAAACGCGTTGACGCGGCTGGTCGCGGGGTTCGACAACGCCTGGGAGGACGAGGACGAACCCCCTGATCTGGCGGCACACCTGCCTGCCGAAACCAGGCTGCGCCGCACCGCGCTGATCGAATTGATCAAGGTCGACCTGCAGCACCGCTGGCGCGAAGCCACCAAAGGCAAGCGCCTCGCCGACTACCGAGCACAGTTCCCGGAACTCGACATCGCCCCGCTCCCACCGGATTTGATCTACGAAGAGATCACCGCGCGCAGCCGCAGCGGCGACCTCGAGCTCGACCTCACCGAGTACGAACACGACTTCGCCACCCAGATGGCGCAGATCGCCGACCAACTCGGCACCGGCGACCACACCGCCGAGAACTTCCGCACCACCGTGCTCGCCGACGCCACCGCAAGCAACGCACTCGACACCATCGCCCCCGGCGCCACCGTCGACGACTTCGATCTGCTGATCCTGCTCGGCCAAGGCGCGTTCGCGCGAGTCTTCCTCGCCAGACAGCGCTCCATGCAACGACTTGTGGCGGTGAAGGTTTCGCGAGACCGCGGCAGTGAACCACAGACACTGGCACAACTCGATCACGAACACGTCGTGCGCGTCTTCGACCAGCGCCAGATCGAAGCACAGCACCTGAAACTGATGTACATGCAGTACGTGCCCGGCGGCACACTGCTCGGTGTGCTGCGCAAGGTCCGCAGCACACCCATCGCACAGCGCACCGGCCAACTGCTGCTCGACGCCGTCGACGCCGCCGTCAGCTCCGGCGGAGTACTGACGCCGCAGCCCTCCAGCACCCGAGCCGACATCGCCAAGCTCAGCTGGTCCGAAACCGTCGCCTGGCTCGGCAGCCGACTCGCCACCGCACTGGACTACGCCAACCGCGCCGGCGTGCTGCACCGCGATATCAAACCCGCCAACGTGCTGCTCACCGTCGACGGCCAACCCAAGCTCGCCGACTTCAATATCAGCTTCAGCGCCCACATTCCGGGGGCGAGCCCCGTCGCCTACTTCGGCGGCTCACTCGCCTACATGTCACCCGAACAGCTCGAAGCCTGCCATCCGACGATCCCGACAACGGCCGCCGACCTCGACACCCGCAGCGACCTGTACGCGCTCGCCGTCGTGCTGTGGGAGCTGCTCACCGGCAGGCTGCCGTTCGTCGACGAGCTCGGCATCGGCGAATCCGACACCTCGCTCACCAGAATGATCGAACTGCGCCGGCAGCCGCTCGACGCGCGCCTGGAGGCCACCGTCCCGGCGGACTGCCCGCAGATCCTCCGGCACGCGCTGCTGACCTGCCTCTCCCCCAACCGAGACGACCGCTACGCTTCCGGCGCCGACCTCGCGCAGCACCTCGAACTCACCCTCGATCGCACCGCACGCGACCTCGTCGACCCGCCATCACGCAGCGTCCGCGGCAGGCTGCGGATGCGGCCTATGCCGGTGGTGACCCTCTCCAGCGCGATCGGGCAGCTGCTCGGCGGGCTGTACCTCTCGGCGCACAACACCAGGCTGCTGGACCTCGAACTCAGCGTCGACGGGCGACTGCAACTACAACGGCTCGCGCTGCTCGTCGCCGCCATCGGCTATCCCGTCGGGATCGGGTTGCTGCTGTACTGGTGCAGGCTGGTGTTCTTGGTGCCCAACGGCTTACGCCGCGGGCAGCACTACGACGAGCAGACCCTCGCCAAGGCGCGGGCCGACACCCTCGCGGTCAGCGACCGGATCGCCATCGTGGCGTTCTCCGGCTGGGCGGTCGCGCTGGTGGTGTTCCTGATCAAGTTGCACGAGATCGCCGACCTGTCGGGGACGTTGCTCATCAACCTGATTGCCTCGCATCTGGTGGCGGCCGCGGTGGCAGTGGTCTACACCTACTTCCCGGTGACGTTCTTCGTCCTGCGTTGGTACTACCCAGGATTGGTCGCCGCAGGGCACAGTTCCCCCGGCGAAGCGGTACAGCTGCATCGGCTGGCCCGGCGTAGCCGGGTGTATCTCGGTATCGCCGCGTCGGTACCGCTGTTCGGTGTCGCGGCAGGGGTGGCGTTCCTCAACCCGATTCAGCAGCAGACGGTGATCGCTTCGATCGTGGCGCTCTGTGTCGGTGGGCTGTTCGCCTTCGTCGGCGCGTTGCGGGTGTTCTACACCCTCGAATCGGACCTGCACGCGTTGGACCGCATCGTCAATCCTCAGACCCGTCGCTGAACTGCACGGCCTCTGGGCTCCTTGCGGTCTTTTGTAGAGGTTGAAGATGTCGCGAGCAGCCGCAATAGAGTTCATATGCATATATACGCACGTTTACGTAACCAGATGTATTTTCTCTACTGATTAACCGCGACCAACGCACGAGCCACACTTGTCCCGAGCCTCGCACTCGAGGAAACTCTCGTCCGATCACGAGATGCCCACTCACACTTCCCCTTCCGCGCGCATGCCCTGTGGCGGCCGCTCCCCTCCCCTAGCGCTTCAAGCGACTCCGCCTTGCGCACAGCCCATCCCACCAGCCCGTATCCTGATCCCCCTACCCCGCAACAGCACTGAACCAGCATTCGCTGAACAATGCTGAGCTGAACTAACGTTCACTCGGTGCTAGGACATTCACATGCGACCAGCGGCGCTTTCGCCTGGTCGGGGGCGGCAGCGGCGCTGCCCGTAGCGATCTTGACCTACCCGGCAATCCAAGGCGCGACAGGACATCTCGGCCCCGTCGACCTCCTGCTCGG
This sequence comes from Nocardia altamirensis NBRC 108246, assembly GCF_001612685.1. Classification (GTDB taxonomy): domain Bacteria; phylum Actinomycetota; class Actinomycetes; order Mycobacteriales; family Mycobacteriaceae; genus Nocardia; species Nocardia altamirensis. The sequence goes on along the minus strand of NZ_BDAY01000011.1, from coordinate 9,601 downwards.
GACATTCCTCACGGCGGGCGCCGCGCTCCTCCCGGACGCCGACCACCCGAACGGAACGATCGCGCATGTGCTCGGACCCATCTCGTACTACCTCTGCAAACTGATCTCCTGGATCTCCGGCGGACACCGGCACGCCACCCACTCCTTCGCCTTCGTCGCCGCGGTCACCTACGGAACGTGGGCGGGCGAGCACTGGATCGGCCGCTGGTTCACCCTCGGGCTCGTCTTCTTCCTGCTGGCCTTGGCCGTACGCGCACTGCACCTCTGCCCGCCCGGCGACGGATTCGAGGCGTGGGGCACCGTGGTGGTGCTCGCGGTCGCAGGCACCTTCGCGATGGACCACTGGATCGCCGACAAACCCGCCTGGCTGCCCTTCTCCGTCGGCCTCGGCGCACTGACCCACCTGCTCGGCGACTGCCTCACCGACCGCGGCTGCCGGCTGTTCTGGCCGTTCAAACTTCGCACCAGCCTGCCGATCATCGACCGCACCGGGAACAAACTCGAAACCTGGGTCCTGTCACCGCTGTTCGTCCTCGGCACCCTCGCCGTGCTCTGGTACACAATCACCCACCAGCCGTAGGCCCCCGCGTTGACGGGAGTCCAATGGCGGACGCCGGAGTGCGCATCGCAACCATTGAACTCCCGTCAACGCGGCGACCATCATCGCGGAGGTCCGCTCACGTCCAGTCGACCTTGGCCCCTCCCCTCGTCCTTGCAGGCTTTAGTCGTGACCAGTGAGTTGTCGTGAGATTGGATAGATAGAGCCAACATGCGTAGATGCGCATATCTACGTAAAACAATGTTGTTTCTGTTGACCTTCGACCTGACGGCCCCAGGATCCCTCGGACTCACCAAGCCCGCAGTTACGCTGAGGCGTGCCCGCTACATCGATGAATCCGCAACGCTGGACACCGCCCTCCGCTCCCCCGCGTGCGCGCCAAAGCCGTAGCACGCCACCACTTCCGGAGGTCACCCGGCTCGCACTCCCCGGCCCCGGTCCCGAGGGCGTCGTGCTCGGCCCCGACGGTCGGCTGGTCACCGGAATCGCCGACGGATCCATCCTCAGCATCGACCCGGCCAGTGGTGACGTCCGTGAGCTCGTCAATACCGGCGGTCGTCCCCTCGGCCTGCATGCCGACCCGGACGGCACGATTCTGATCTGCGACTTCGAGCGCGGCCTGCTCGAATTGCGGCCGGACGGCGAGTTGACGGTTCTCGTCGACGAAGTCGACGGCGTTCCACTCCCCTTCGCCAGCAATGTCGTTCGGGACAGCGACGGCACCATCTACTTCTCGTCGTCCTCGGCCCGATACTCGCTCGAGGATTACATGGGCGACCTGCTCGAACATTCGAAGACGGGCAGGCTGTTCCGTCGTGACCCCGCCGGCAAGGTCGAAACCTTGATCGATGACCTGGTTTTCGCCAACGGCGTGGTCCTCGCCCCTGATCGCTCGTGTGTGGTCGTCGCCGAGACCGGCGGCTATCGACTGTCCCGGTATTGGCTCACCGGTCCGCGGGCTGGCACCAGAGACTTCCTGGTGGAGAACTTGCCCGGCTTTCCCGACAACCTGGGTCTGGGCAGCGACGGGCTGATCTGGATCACCTTGCCGTCCGCCCGGAATCCGTTGCTGGACCGGCTGCTTCCGCTGCCGGGGATGCTGCGGCAGCTCGTGTGGCTGCTGCCGAAGTGGGTACAGCCGAAGCCTGCTCGGACCATCTGGGTGCTCGCGGTCGACTTCGACGGCAATGTCGTGCACGACTTGCAGCGAAAGGGCACCAATTTCCAGATGGTGACGGGTGTCGTCGAGCACGAGGGTGTGTTGTATCTGGGCAGTCTCACCGAGTCGGCCGTTGGGGTCAGCCGGGTGCCATGAACTGGACCTGCCGTCGGGTCTTTGACGCTGCGATAGCAGGCGTCGAAGGGCGGCAAGGCGATCCGCAGGCACGCGGGATTCAGTGAACGCTTGTACACTCAAACGTATGGCTGAGCAGACACACCAGCGTAAGGCCGAGGTCCGGGCCCTCGCCCGGCTCGCAGGCGATGAGCTCGGCGGCGCGGTCGACGGTATCGCCGCTGTGCATCGGGCGATCGCAGGGCGAGTGTTCGCGGCGGTGCGGTTGGGGGTCGGTCCGGCCGCGATCCCGGTGCAAGCGGTGCACGACGTGATCACCGACGGGGTGTATCGGATCGTCAGCGGGACGGCGATCGTGGCGGGACAGGTCGCCGAACGCGCCGTGGATCTCCCTGGCATCGAGGTACCGTCGCGGACCGTGTACGGCGCGGGCTTCCTCGGCGCGCTGCAAGGGCTCATCGGGGACAGCCTCGAGGATTCGCGGCCGATCCTGGCCGGGCCGATGACGGTGCGGGTCGACGGTGCGCCGGTCGCGCCCGAGCAGATCGGCGCCGTTGTCGGGCGGCCGAGTCGGCGAGTGGTGGTGTTTCTGCACGGGCTGGTGGAGACCGAGCATGCGTGGCGGTTGGGTGGCCGGGCTAGTTACACCGAGCGGATCGAGCAGGACCTCGGGTACAGCACTCTGCAGATCCGGTACAACAGCGGCCTGCACATCTCCGAGAACGCTCGTCAGTTGAGCGAGTTGCTTGCGCGGCTGGTCGAGCATTGGCCGGTCGAGATCGAGGAATTGTCGTTGGTCGGTCATTCGATGGGTGGGTTGATCGCGCGCGGTGCGTGTTTCGACGCGAACGAGGCGAAGCTGCCGTGGGTGCGGCGGGTGCGGCATCTGGTGTGCCTCGGGTCCCCGCATCTGGGTGCGCCGCTCGAGCAGCTCGTGCATTTTGCGTCGGCGGCGTTGGTGCGGGTGCCCGAGACGAAGCCGCTGGGTCGGCTGTTGCGCAGGCGCAGCGCGGGGATCCGCGATTTGCGCCATGGTTCGCTGGTCGACGAGGACTGGCGCGGCGCTGACACGGACTCCTTGCGCCGCAGAGCGATTCGCGAGGTGCCGTTGCTGGACGGCGCCGATCACTACTTCGTGACCGCCTGCATCACCCGCAGTCCGCGCCATCCGCTTGGCCGCATCATCGGCGACGGTCTCGTGCTGACGCCGAGCGCGTCTGGTCGAAACCGGGCCCGCCGCATCGGTTTCGACGACGCCAACGGCCTGCACATCCCTGCCGCCAACCATTTCACGCTGCTCAACCATGAGGCCGTGTACGAGGGCCTGCGCCGGTGGTTGAGCACCGACCCGGAAACCGCCGCCGCAGCCCGATAATTCGCCACACGAGCGCCCGTCGCATTCCAGCGATGAACCGACGGGCAGCCGCGTGCACCGACCACCCGCCGCGAGTGCCGGTCTCCGGCCGGGCGTGGTTACAGGAGGTGTTCGGGGTCGGAGTCGGCTTCGAGGCGGACGTCGGCGGTGAACAGGGCTTCCACGTCGGGGTCGTCGGTGTGGGCTGCGTAGAGCAGCAGACAGCCGCGGATGCCGTCGAGGAGGTCTTCCAGGAGGTCGAGGGCGGGACGGGACGGGTCGAGGCGGCTGATCCGGAAGCCGGCCAGCATGGCGGCGCGGGTGTCGGCGTCGACCTCGAATTTGCGTGCCTGCTCTTCGATTTCGGCGACGCGGGCGACCAGGCCCCACGGTGCTGGCACGCGGCCTTCGTGCACGGCCATCGCCTCGGCGATGAGGTCGACGACGACTTCGGTGGGGCTTTCGCCTTCGTCGAGTCGTTCGAGCACCAGGGTGGGGGTCTCCACTTGCAGTGCTTCGATGTCGTCGGCTTCGACGACCACGTCGGTCGCGGGCACGCCAGCCATTTCCCCGGCGACCTCGGCGGCGGCGAGCAGCCAGTGTGCGGCCGCGACGGCGGCGGAGGCGGGGTCGAGTTCGGTGAACAGTTCGATGGAGCCGAGTGGGTCGGCACGTAAGAGGTCGTCGGCGGCTTGCACCTGGGCGGGCGAGACGTCGGGGCGGGACAGTTCGACGGCTTGGCGGGCGCGCCCGGACAGGTCGCCGCGTTCGGCGGATTCGATGGCGGCCTGTTCGGCGCCCACCTCGGCGACGATGGTGTCGCGCAGGGTGGGGTCGTCGATGTCGTGCAGGGTGCGGCCGAGGCGGTGCGCGGATTCGACGACGCCGCTGTAGGAGACGACGAGTCCTTCGTCGGTGGGTAGGTTGGGGGTGCGGAGGCCTGCTTCGACCTCCTTGAAGTTCCTGCGTTCCTCGGCGCGGCGCCAGGCTTCGCTGTTGGGGATGTCGGGGTCGCCTGCCGCGCTGGCCGGGTGGGTGTAGGTGCGCCACTGGAACCGCGACAGCGTGGTCAGGTTCGACGCCAGATTTGTTGCTTGATCGTGGGTTACGACCGGGGGCAGCGCAGCAACCGTCTGCGCGAGGTCACCGCGTCCGGTCGCCCAGGTGGCGATCAGTACGGTCCGGTCGGCGTCGAATGCGTATCGGGTCACCCGGCAAGTCTGGTCTATTCCGGCGCGATCCGCGCGCTCAATCCCATCCATTGATCGCGGCGCGCACGGCGATTCGAGGTGGCACGCTGGATAAAGTCCACTGGCAGGCATACCCGTTGGCGGCATGTCGGGCGGGCAGGAGAGGATGGACGGCATGAGCCTCGACCACGGTGATCCCGGTGATGCGCCCTCGATTCCGCAGCCGACCGCGCCGGTAGCGAATGCCGCCCGCCCTTCGGCGGCCGAGGAGGCGAGAACGGTTGCCGCGGCGACGAACACCGCGACGCTGGCGAGTTTGAGTGAGGACGGCACTCCGTGGGCGTCGTTCATCACGTATGGGCTGCTGGACGGGCAGCCGGTGTTGTGTGTGTCGCGGATGGCCGAGCACGGCCGTAACCTTGCGGGCGATCCGCGGGCCAGTATCGCGATCGTGGCGCCGGATATGCCTGCGGATCCGTTGGCGGGGACGCGGATCACGTTGGCGGGTGTGGTCGAGCAGCCGGTGGGCGCGGAGGCCGAGGCGGCGCGTGCGGCGCATCTTGCCGCGGTGCCTGCGGCGAAGTACTACATCGACTACAGCGATTTTTCGGTGTGGATTTTGCGGGTGCGGCGGGTCCGGTGGGTCGGCGGTTATGGCCGGATGGATTCCGCGACGGCCGAGCAGTACACGGCCTCGGTGCCTGACCCGGTTGTCCCGTTGGCGGCGGATGCGATCGAGCATCTCAACGACGATCACGCCCCGGCGTTGCTGGCGATGGCGCAGGCGCTCGGCGGCTATCCCGATGCGACCGAGGCGAGCTGTGAGCGGGCCGATCGTTACGGGTTGGATCTGCGGGTGGTGACGCCGCGTGGTGTTGCACGTACCCGCGTCGGTTATGCCGAGCCGATCGATGCCATCGATGAGTTGCGTGCGGCGACAGTCGAATTGGCGCGTCGGTCACGGGGGATGTTGCAGAGCTCGTAGCGCTCAGACTTCGTAGAGTTCCAGTGGCAGGTTGTCGGGGTCGAAGAAGAAGGCCATGCGCTTGCCGGTGATCTCGTCGACGCGGAGTTCCTCGGTGCGCACGCCTTTGGCGGACAGTTCTTCGAGGGTGGCGGCGACGTCGCGGGTTGCGAAGGCCAGGTGGCGCAGGCCTGCGGCTTCGGGCCAGCTGGCGCGGTCCGGTGGTTCGGGGAAGGAGAACAGTTCGATGCGGCTGCCGCCGGGGATCGCGAGGTCGAGTTTGTAGGAGCGGCGGTCGGCCCGGTAGTGCTCGGCGATGACCGCGAGGCCGAGTGTTTCGGCGTAGAACCGCTTGGACCGCACATAGTCGGACGCGATGATCGCCACGTGATGAATGCCTAGTAGTTCCACGCAGCGACCGTATCTCAGCGCAGACGCGGCTTCGGACGACCCACCGCTGCGGCTAGGAATCGGGTTCCGCTAAAGCGCAGATCAGCTCTCCTGTGAATCCGCACGCGTTCCAGCAGCCACGCCTGGTTGGTCGACGCGCGTAGTTCTCTCGCGATGATCGAGAGGGTAATGGTGCAGGCAGCTACTCGGGCGATGCCGACACCAGTACCCTCTCGATCCTGACAGGGTTCAGGGGTGGGTGGGGACGTGCAGCATGGCGACGATCATGGCCACGATTTCGGTGGCGTCGTCGGGATGGGGTGTGCGGGTGCCGGATTCGAGGGTGCGTTCGTAGTCGGCGATGAGGGCGAACATGACGGTGGTCATGGTTTCGAGGCGTTGGCGGCGTCGGCGCGCGGGCACGTGGGTGAGGGCGGCGGCCAGGCGGGTGGCGATGATGCGGACGGCGGCGCGGTCGGCGCCTGCGAGGCGGCTCGCGTCGGTGACCACGGGGTGGGCGCGCACGACGTCTAGGAAGCGGCCGTAGTGGGTGACGTCGGGTTGGGTGATCAGCTCGAGGATCGGGGTGACCAGCATGGTGACGAGGGTGGGCAGGTCGTTGGCGGTGCCGTCGGCCTCGTGCCGGGCGAGCAGGTGCATGCGCTGGTTCTCGAGGGTGTTCATGCGGCGTTCCACGATGGCTTCGATCAGGCCGGTGCGTGAGTCGAAGTAGTAGTGCACCGCGGAGTTGTTGCGGTGGCCTGCCGCGGCGGCGATGTCACGGAGCGGGACGTCGACGCCGCGTTCGGCGATGAGCCGCTCCCCCGCGTCGAGCAGGATTCCGCGCGAGTCGGCGATGAGCATGGGTGCACTGTACTAAAGCCGATCCTTGACTGCATTAAACACACGTGTTTAGTTGAGGTGTGCGAAGTGAGCGAGTCCGGAGCGCGCGATGATCGCGGACGGCCCGATCTTTCAGCTCTGCTGGGTGGTCGAGGACATGGCTGCCGCACAACAGCGGTTCACCGAGCACTACGGGGTTGCCCGGTGGTTCACCGTTCCTGACGTCCGGTTCGGCCCGGAGTTCTGCGAATTTCGTGGTGCGCCTGCCGATTACACGATTACTGTCGCCCTGGGGTACGCGGGCGGACAGCAGCTGGAGCTGATCGAGCCGCGCGGCGGGGCAAGTCTCTATGCCGAGCAGCTCGAGCGGATCGGACCTGGCCTGCATCACGCGGCCTGGGTACCCGAGGACTATGACGGAGCGCTCGACGCAGCGCAGGCGGCGGGTATCGAGGTAGTGGCACAGGGCAGGTTCGAGGGCATCGGGATGGAGTTCGCCTATCTTGCGGGCGGTCCGATCGGGTCCCACATCGAGCTGATGCGCCTGTCCGACGACATGAAAGCGATGTTCGACGCCATGATCCCGGAAGGCTTTTCGAATCCATGGCAGTAGGAACCGCACTCCCCGAACTGATCTCGCCCCCGCCGGACTGGGCCGATGCCGCCGATGTTGTTGTCGTCGGTTTCGGCATCGCCGGTGCGTGCGCGGCGATCGGTGCGGCCGAGGCGGGGGCGCGGGTGTTGATCCTGGAGCGCACCGGCGCGGCGGGCGGGGCGTCGGCGCTGGCGGCGGGGCATTTCTATCTCGGCGGCGGCACACCGGTTCAGCAGGCCACCGGGCACGACGACTCCGTCGCCGCGATGCGCGACTATCTGACGGCGGTGACACCGGACCCCGATCACGCGAAGCTCGGCGCCTACTGTGCGGGCAGTGTCGCGCATTTCGAGTGGCTGGAGGCGCAGGGGCTGAGCTTCGAGCGCTCGTTCTATCCCGGCAAGGCGGTGGTGCAGCCGGGCACCGAGGGGCTGATGTGGACCGGCAACGAGAAGGTCGCGCCCTTTCGGGAATCGGCGGAGCCCGCGCCGCGCGGGCACAAGGTGAACGCGCCCGCCGAACGCGGTGGCGCCGAGATCATGCGGGTGCTTGCCGCGCGGGTGCGTGCGCTCGGCATCCGGGTGCGGTTCGAGACGCGGGTCGAGCATCTGGTGGTCGATCGGGGGCGCGTGGTCGGCGTGACATGGCCGGGCGGTGCCGCGGCGGGTGCGGTGGTGCTTGCCGCGGGCGGGTTCGTGATGAACCCGGAGATGCTGACCGCCTATGCGGCGCGGATGTCGCGGCACTTCCTGCCGTTGGGGGTGCCGACCGATGACGGCCTCGGGGTCCGGCTCGGGCAGTCGGCGGGCGCGGCGACCGCGCACATGGACGGGGTGTTCCTGACCGCGTCGTTCTATCCGCCTGCCGAACTGCTGTACGGGATCATCGTGAACAAGGCGGGGCGCCGGTTCGTCGCCGAGGATTCCTATCACGGGCTCACCGCGGGTGAGGTTGTCGCGCAGCCGGATTCGACGGCCTATCTGATCGTGGACAGCAAGCACATGGTGTGGCCCGAGCTGCCGATGGTGCGGTTCATCGACGGCTGGGAGACGGTCGCGCTGATGGAAGCGGCGCTCGGCATCGCGGTCGGTGCGCTGCAGGAGACGGTCGCGAACTACAACGTCGCGGCCGCCGACGAACACGATCCCGAGTTCGACAAGCATCCGGACTGGATTCGGCCGTTGACCGAAGGACCTTGGGGCGCTTTCGATTTGACGCCTGGTACGGCGACCTATGTCGGGTTCACCCTCGGTGGCCTCCGGACCACCGTCGACGGCGCGGTGCAACGCGGCGACGACTCGATCATTCCGGGCCTGTACGCGGCCGGAGCCTGCGCGTCGAATATCGCGCAGGACTGCGGCGGCTATTCCAGTGGTACCTGTCTCGGCGAGGGCTCGTTCTTCGGGCGCCGCGCCGGGGCCGACGCGGCGCGGCACTCGCAGCGCCAGGAAGGCGACTGATATGCGCTTCACCTATGCCGAGACGATGACGGACCCGGCCTACTACCTGCCGTTGGCCAGGGCCGCGGAGGAGGCGGGGTACGCGTCGATGGCGGTCGCCGACAGCGTCGCCTACCCGAGGGACTCCGACGCCAAGTACCCCTACACGCCCGACGGGAGCCGGGAGTTCCTGGAGGACAAGCCGTTCATCGAGGCGTTCGTGCTCAGCGCGGCGATGGCGGCGGCCACCACCACGTTGCGGTTCACGCCGTTCGTGTTGAAGTTGCCGATTCGCCCGCCGGTGCTGGTCGCCAAGCAGGCCGCGTCGGTGGCGGCGTTGAGCGGCAACCGGTTCGGGCTCGGTGTCGGGATCAGCCCGTGGCCCGATGATTTCGAGATCATGGGGGTGCCGTTCGACAAGCGCGGTGCGCGGATGGACGAGTGCATCGACATCGTGCGCGGGCTGACCGCGGGCGGGTACTTCGAATTCCACGGCGAGTTCTACGACATTCCGCCCATCAAGATCAGTCCGGTGCCGACCGAGCCGGTGCCGATTCTCATCGGCGGGCACAGCAAGCCCGCGCTGCGGCGGGCCGCCCAGCGCGGCGACGGCTGGATGCACGCGGGCGGCGACGGTGCCGAACTCGACCGGCTGCTTGTCGAATTGGACGCGTTGCGTGCCGAATACGGGACGCGCAAGGACTTCGAGGTGCACGTCATCTCGCTCGACGGATTCACCGTCGACGGGATCAAACGACTGGAAGACAAGGGCGTCACCGATGTGATCGTCGGCTTCCGCCTGCCCTACACCCTCGAACAAGACACCGAACCGTTGCAGACCAAGATCGACAACCTCTCCCGCTTCGCCGAAAAGGTCATCGCGCGAACCTGAAACCGCCGGTGCTGATGCTCCCCGAACCGCACCGATGCGGCCGCGTCCACACACTGTTCATACGGTTCACAGAGCTCAGAG
>NZ_BDAY01000010.1 GCF_001612685.1 Nocardia altamirensis NBRC 108246 | reverse complement strand
AGTAACCACGGGTGGACCGGAAACACGCAGTTCACCGTAAGCAGGTGTCGGTTGCCCACGATGGTCACGTGTTGAGTGCCCGTAGAGAGCGGGAGTCAGTTGCCCGTGCTGGTCGGGAGTTGATTGCCGGTGGTCGTCAGGTGTCGACTGTCCGTGGTCGTCAGGTGTCGGCTGTCCACCGTGGTCAGGTGTCGACTGTCCGTGGTGGTCAGGTGTCGACTGTCCGTGGTGGTCAGGTGTTGGTTGCTCGCGGTCGGCTGGTGTCGAGTGCCTGTGGTGGGTGGGGGTGTGCTGGTCGACATCGACATCGACATCGATGTCAGCGGTGGCGGCTTGGACGTGTTCGACAGCGCTTTCCAGCTCCCGCAGGGTCATCGACACCACCACCGAAACCGGCAATCCACGGTGGTGTCCGAGCTGCCCGGAGGCCAGCATCGCCCGGAACACTGCTTTGACCGCGTCGTGCTGGCGTTGCGGTCCGGAACGCGAATCCCGTTCGGCCGCATCAGGATCGGGTTCGTCATCGACATGACGAACCGTGTCCTCAGGATTACAGGCACCAGGCTTGGCGTACTTGGCGAACACCGCCTCCAAATACGCACGCAACTCCGGATCAGCCACCAGAGTGCACTTACTCATCAAATCCGGGCCCTGCCTACCCAGAATGAAACCACGACGCCGTTCCCGATCGGCCGGGCTGAACACGCCATCAGGGTTGAGGATCGCATCCAACCGATCAGCCACCTGACGCAACTGGTCAGGCCGCAAAACCCGGGCATGCCCAGCCAATTCAGCCTCGGCCTGATCCCGAGTCACGCTATCCACACACGAGGGCAAATGCCCGACGAAGTCCCGCAACACCTTCACATGCGCCCCGCCGATCACCCCCTCCCGCTGCGCGGCAGCCGTGCCCGGCATCACCGGCTCCAACACCTGCCCATCCAACCCGGTACGCGGAGCCAAATCATCCGCAGCACGCCACCGCGCACGCGCCTCAGCAGGACTGATCCGCAACCCATCAGCCAGAGTATCGATCACCGAATGCGTCGCGAAATCATCATTGGACCACTGCTCCCGCATCTGAGCCACCAACTCCAACCCCACCCCCGGCAACGCACGCACCACCGTCTCCAACCGCTGCATCACCACCAGCCGATCCGGATTCGACAACGCATCAGTCCGCACCTCACACAACCGAGCAAGCCCAGCCTCGAGCGCACACAACGCCGCCTCCACACCGGGATCAGCGACAGTCACGCTACTCGAAGACATGTTCGAAGCCTACCCGCGAAAACCATGCACTACCAGCCATTTCACACCGAACCCAAATTTGGCAGTCCATGGCAGTCCATGGCAGTCAATGGCAGCCTCGACACGCCGCAACCCGCCGACCCCACTCCCACAAAGCTGCCGAAGCGCCTCCGAGTCCATGCTCTCTGAAAAGCCTGCGGACGCCGAGGCATGTGACTTACCGGGCTGACCGATTGATGTCCCACGTGCGGCGGTATGTATCCGGTGTGGTGTGCAAGATGGATTGGAAGTGCCTGCGCAGCGCATGAGCCGTACCGAATCCGGAGCGTTCGGCGATCCGGTCGATCGTGTAATCAGTGTGCTCGAGCAGTTCCTGAGCACGCGCGAGGCGCTGGTGGTGCAGCCAGGTGAGCGGGTTGGTACCCAGCTGAGATCTGAACTGGCGGTGCAGGGTTCGGACGCTGACGCCTGCTCGGCGGGCGAGATCGTCGATGGTGATGGGCTGATCCAGATTCTCGTGCGCCCAGGCGACGGTGTCCGCCAGGCGGTCCGGCGTCCGCGGGACGGTCGGCGTGGTGATGTATTGGGCTTGCCCGCCTTCGCGGTGCGGCGGGGTGACCAGTCTGCGGGCCACCGTGTTGGCCACGCTCGCGCCGAAATCCTTGCGCACCAAGTAGAGACACAGGTCCAGCGCCGCCGACTTGCCTGCCGACGTCAAGACCGGGTGCTCGTCGATGTAGAGGACATCGGGGTCGACCTCGACGCGCGGGTAGCGGCGGGCAAGGGTGCCTGCGTGCATCCAGTGTGTAGTAGCGCGGCAGCCGTCAAGTAGTCCCGCCTCGGCGAGGACGAACGCGCCGGTGCACAGCGAGACCATGCGGGCGCCACGGCGATGGGCCTGCCGCAGCGCGTCGACCAGGTCGGGCGGCGGCTGCAGGTCGAGGTCGTGGCAGGCGGGGACGACCACGGTGTCCGCGTCGAGCAGATCGTCGTAGGTGTACGGGGTTGCGGAGACGAACCAGTTGCCGACCCGGGTGGCACCGGGAGCGCACACGCGGAAGTCGTACCACCCTCGCCCGTCCGTGAGTTCGGAGCGGTCGGTCCCGAAGATCGTGCAAGGGGCGGCGAGTTCATAGAGACCCACCTGGTCGCTCAGCGCGAGCGCCACCACACCAGTCATGACTGAAAGTGTACGCATAGTGTCCGATCGGTCACTTGTCGCCGAATGCGCCAGCCGGTGGAGTGGAATCATGGTTTCGACACAAGCGCAGGACCGCACCACAACAGTCAGCGAGAGCGCTTGGCTCGGACCGGGGTTGGCGTTGGCGGTGATGGGCTGGGGTGCGAATCAGTTCCCGCCGTTGATCGTCCTGTACGCACGCGAACTCGGACTCACCGCCGCAGTGCTGAACGCGATCTTCGGACTCTATGCGCTCGGTCTGATCCCGGCCCTGCTGATCGGCGGCAGACTGTCCGATCGTCTCGGACGCAAGCCTATTGTGCTGGTGTCGCTGGCGATTTCGGCGGTCGGCACCTGCTTGCTGATCTATGGCGGCGAGGCGGTGTCGGCGTTGTTCGCCGGACGGATGCTCTCGGGCGTGGCCAATGGCCTGGCCTTCGGCACCGGCGCGGTGTGGGTCAAAGAGCTTTCCAGCACCGCGGGCGATGCGGCGGCCGGACCGCGGCGGGCCACCATCGCGATGACCGTCGGTTTCTCGGCAGGCCCATTGGTATCCGGCCTGTGTGCACAGTGGCTCAGTGCGCCGACGGTGCTGCCCTACCTGCCGCACCTGGTCCTGTTGGCCATCGCGGTGGTGGCGGTACGACGCGCCCCGGATCCGCGGCGGCACGCGGCGCAGACTGCATCGCCGACACAGGACGCCGCCACTACTCGCCAACCCGGCGTCGTCGCCCACTTCGTGCTGGTGCTGCTGCCGTTCGCGCCATGGGTATTCGGCACGGCGGCAATCGCTTTGGCCTACCTTCCCGCGCTCATCGCGCCGGAGATCGCCGGACATGCCATGGCGTTCGGCGCCATCGTCATCGGCCTGGCCGCCTCGGCAGGCATCGTGGTGCAGCCGTTGATCCGACGGATACCGCACCCGGAATCCCCTCGGCTGCTGTTGATCTCGATGGGCGTTGCCCTTTTCGGCATCGGCGTTGCGGCGTGGGCTGCTCACTGGCGTTCACCGTGGATGGTGTTCTCTGCGTCCGTATTACTCGGCGTCGCTTACGGTTTCACGCAGTTCCGTGGCCTGGTCGAGGTTCAACAGATCGTGGGGCTACACGCGCTCGGCACCGCCACCGCCGTGTACCAGATCCTCAGCTACCTCGGATTCGCCGTTCCCTTCCTGCTGTCGATCGCCCAGAGCCGGACCGGACTGTCACCCGCGACGCTGCTGCTCATCGTCGGCGGTATCGCGGCCGTCGCCACCGGGTGGCTCGCGGTGATCACCCGCACGTACACCCACCGTCACCTGTACGAACATCCCGGCCAAGCCTCCGTGACGGAATCATCCCCTGTTCGGTAGTGCGCTGATGCGCGGACAATCACTCGGGACCGGACGTACAGTGATGCGGAGACCCGTTGCGGGCAGGGGGATTCGTGGAGGCATCCGCCGCGCTTGTGCGTAGACCGACTCTCCGGGAGCCGACCATGGAGCCTGTTTCAGACGATGACGCGGGAACCCGCCGCTTCACCCGTAGCAACGCGTTACAGGCCAGGTTGCACGAGGTGATTCCCGGTGGTGCGCACACCTACGCCAGGGGCGCCGACCAGTATCCCGAGTTAATGGCCCCAGTCCTGGTGCGGGGCAAAGGGTGCCGGGTGTGGGATGCCGACGGTAACAGCTACGTCGAGTACGGCATGGGGTTGCGGTCGGTCACGCTGGGGCACGGTTTTGCGCCGGTGCTGGAGGCCGTGCACCGCGCCATCGCGGACGGTGTCAGCTTCAGTCGGCCGACCGAGTTGGAACTGCTTGCCGCACAAGACTTTCTGTCCCTGGTCCCCGGCGCAGACATGGTGAAGTTCGCCAAGAACGGCTCGGATGCGACCACCGCGGCGGTGCGGCTCGCGCGAGCGGCCACAGGGCGGACCGCCATCGCCGTCTGTGATCAGCCGTTCTTCTCGGTCGACGACTGGTTCATCGGCACGACCGCGATGAACAGTGGGATCCCGGCCGAATCCGCCGCGAGCACCGTGCGATTCCGATACAACGATCTCCCTTCGCTGGCGGCAGTGCTGGACTCGGGTGCGATCGCCGCGGTCGTGCTGGAGGCGGCCACCGCGCTCGCCGAGCCGGAACCTGGTTTCCTGGAAGGGGTTCGGGCTCTGTGCGATCGGCACGGTGCGCTGCTCGTCTTCGACGAGATGATCACCGGCTTCCGGTGGTCGGCGGGTGGCGCGCAGGCCGTGTACGGAGTCCGGCCCGACCTGTCCTGCTGGGGTAAGGCGATGGGAAACGGGTTTCCACTGTCCGCGCTGGCAGGCAAGCGGGAGGTGATGGAACTCGGCGGGCTGCGCACCGAGCACAACCGGGTCTTCCTGTTGTCCACCACGCACGGTCCGGAATCGGGATCGCTGGCCGCCTTCCGGGCCGTCGTGCACGAGTATCGGACCAGTGACCCGATCGACCGCATGGAACGCGCAGGCCGCAGGCTCGCCGACGGCGTCAATGCCATCGCTGCCGATCTCGGCATCGCCGAACACCTTCAGGTACTCGGCCGCCCGTCGTGCCTCATCTTCGCCACCCGCGACCACCACGGTCACCCCTCCCAGGAGTTCCGGACCTTGTTCCTCCAGGAACTCCTGCACCGCGGGGTCCTCGGCCAGTCCTTCGTCACCTCCGCGGCCCACACCGATGACGACATCGATCAGACGATTGCTGCGTGCCGCGACGCGGCAGCCACCTATCGCAAGGCGATCGAACAAGGCAGCGTAGAAGGTCTGCTCGTCGGCCGTCCCGTCGCGCCCGCGATCCGGCGCACCGCGGCACCTCGTCGTATCGGCCAGGGACACGGGTGATGCCACGCATCGCCATCGTGCACGAGCGGTTCACCGAATTCGGTGGGTCCGAGGCAGTTGTCGGAGAGCTCGCCGAAACATGGGAGGACACTGAGGTGTTCGCGCCCATCGTCGAACCCGACGGTGTCCGGCCGCCGCTCGACACTGTGCACGACACGTGGCTCAGCCGTGCCTACGCGGCAACCGGGCGACGGTCGCATGCGCCGCTGCTGCCCTTCGTGCCTCGCGCGTTGCGCAAGCTCCCGCTCGACCGGTTCGACGCGGTCCTGGTGAGTCATCACGCGTTTGCCACCCAGGCCGCGTTTGCCACCGATGCTCCCGTGATCGCTTACGTGCACAGTCCGGCACGGTGGGCGTGGGACAAGGACTTTCGCGCCCAGGAGGCAGGGGGGCGTGCGGGCCAACTCGCTCTGACCGCGTTGGGCCGGTTGGCGCGCCGGTCCGAATTACGTGCTGCCCCTCGGCTTTCCCATGTCATCGCCAACTCTCGCGCCGTGGCCGAACGAGTCGGCGACTGGTGGGGTCTGCCTGCGACAGTGATTTACCCGCCGGTGGGCATCGATCGATTCACGCCCGATCCGACGGTGTCCCGCGATGACTTCTTCCTGTTCGCAGGCAGACTCGTTCCCTACAAGCGCGCGGACCTTGCGATTCGTGCCGCTCAGCGCGCGGGGTGCCGCCTGGTCGTCCTCGGCGACGGCCGGTTCCGCGCGCATCTGGAAGCCCTCGCAGGTCCGGAAACCACCTTCCTCGGGGCGACCTCACACGAGGTACTGCTCGACACCTATCGACGCTGTCAGGCGCTGCTGATGCCCGGGGTGGAGGACTTCGGCATCGTCCCTGTCGAAGCCATGGCCTGCGGCACCCCGGTGCTCGCTGTTGACCGGGGCGGGTCGCTCGATACGGTCGTCCCTGGCGTCACCGGCGAGCACGTCCCCTACGGCTCCGACGAGGCTGTCATCGATGCACTCGCTGGAGCGATGAGTCGCTTCACGCCTGCCACGTTCAATGCCAGCACAATCCGTGCGCACGCGGAAACCTTCTCCTCCAAAGCATTTCGCACGCAGATCGCCGCGACGGTCGCGCCCTACCTCTGACCGGGCGACCGTCGCCAACCGAACCAAGGCGGGCGCGGCTTCGACAGCAGGTTGCGGCGCTACCGTGTGAAGGTGGCCGCTACTCGACTTCGGACAAGGGCGTGGGGGAGTCTGCGGACTGTTCGGGCGGGGCGGGGGTGGTGATGGCCCAGAGGTCGTGGTCGGTGCGGTGGCCGGTAGGTGCGAGGTAGGCGCGCATGCGGCCCTCGCACACCATGCCCGCGTGGGTGGCGATTTCGGCGGAGCGTTGGTCGTCAGGCGAAATAGCGGTGGCGACGCGACGCAGGCCGAGTGGACCGAAAGCGTGGGTGAGGAGGAGCCGGGTGGCGGTGGTGCGGAGCAGGTCGGGGTGGGTGGGGTCGGTCCACACGAGCATGCGGGCGTTGCGATCGAACATGTCGAGGTCGAACAGTTTGGCCTCGCCGGAGTAGACGCCCGCCACCTCGATCACCAGCACGAGGCCCCCAGCGGAGCGGAGACCTGGTCGGCTGCACAGGAATTGGCGCACCCACTGCGGGAAGCTGTGCTGGCGAGCCCAGGTCGCCGCGTCGGCCTCGGGCGCGAGGGCGGCGTGTGCGCCCACGCGGGCGACGCGCCACCGCCGCCAGTCGCCGAATCGCCGGGTGCGCAGCACCACCGTCGGATGGTCGGGATCGGCGAGCCGGACCGAACGCGGCCTGCGCAGCGGATCGAAGAGGTGGATCAGGCGCCCGGTGTAGTAGCGGGCGGTGGCGAGGAGGAGTGTGAGCGTGGACAACGAGGCACCGGTGGCCTCGTCGGGTGGCGCGGGCGCTGCGCCAGGATCGGCCGTGTCGTAGCGATCCAGCCAAAAGCGCACGAACCCGGCCTGCGGTCGGTCCGCGGTGGTGAGCGCCCACAGGTCGTGATCGCGCCGCCCGCCGCCGACGTCGAAGTAGCGGCCCATCAACGCTTCTCGGCGAAAGCCGATCTCGGCGGCGCCGCGGGCCGCGGCGACATTATCCGGCGAGATCGGCGCGGTGATCCGGCTCAGGCCGATCCGATCGAACCCGAAATCCAGCAGCAGCGCCGCGGCCATGCCGCCGATCCCGTGCCTGGCGAGCTCGGCATCGATCCAGATGCCGAGCTCGGCGGCGCCTGCGGCCCGGTCGATCGAGCCGAGCTCGACCTGGCCGGCGAACCGGCCGTCCACCTCGATGACGGTGGCCAGTCTTCGTCCCGCCCTCGCCTCGGCACGACCGGTCAAACATTCACGGACCCAATGGGTTCCGGAATGTCGAGCGGTCCAGTCCAGTGTCGAGCTGTACCAGAACGGTTCGATGAAACGTTGATCGCGCAGTCGAATACGCCGCCAGTGGTGATAGTCCGCATAGTGCGGTGGCCGCAGCACCACGGAGCGGCCGCGTAGGGAGACGGGACCCAGTTCGATACGCACCAACGAGTTCGGACGAGTCGTCATAGGCCTACTCGCGCGGTCGTTGTTTGCCCAGCGGCATGGTCTTGAGCGCGCCCTCGGTCGAGATCGATAGGCGCCAATACGTTCCGGCGGAATCCTTGAGCACAACACCTCCCTCGGTGTGTTCGGAGAGCCAGGTCCCGCTCGCCAGCACGGCGGAACGCACTACGCCGTCGGCGGATTGGGCCTGGAAGATATCGGCATCGCCGCGCCCGGCCTTGGCGACCACCGTTCCGGTGAACGACGGTGCGTGAGTGCTGGTGCGGCCGAGCACATGCCAGCGTTCGGGGAACACGGCGGGGTTGAGATCGTCTGCTGCCGTGGAGATCAGGTTGACCGCCGTCCCTTCGGGGCAACCGGTCGGATCGATACGTAGTTCGATGGGCGGCCGGTCGAGATCCCTGTCGAATTGCACGTTGGCGAGATAGGGCTGGCGACAGTAGATCAGATCGATGCCGACCGTGCGGGCGGCTACCTTGCAATTGGTCATGCCGAATTGCGCGGGCCCGCCGCCGTCACGCCTGCCGACGGACAGCGCGATGTCGGCGCCCTCGAACCAGACGTTGGTGAGCCACCAGTCGTTTGCCGCCCCGTCGATGACGATGTGCTTGTCGGTGGTGCGCGGATCCAGGTCGGACACGAATTCGACGTTGGTGAGCGCCAATCCGGCGTTGTGGTCGTTGCCGGTGCCGAGCACGCCGATGTAGTTGCTGGTCAGCTTGGACGAGGTGACGTAGTTCTGGATGCACGAGGTGACGATGCCGAAGCCGAAATTGTTGATGTCGCAGTTGAGGAACGCGGTGCCGCCGGTGTTGCCCTCCAACACCACGCCGCGCTGCTCGAGGTAGCGCGGATGGTTGTCGCTGAGATGGTTGCCGCGGATCACCACCGAGTCGAACGAGCACCGGAAGCACTCGTTCAATACCACCGCCGTCGACTTCGGCCCGGACATGTAGAAGCCGATGCGGGCGAAGCGCACCCGGCTGCGCTTGCGCAGCGTGATCAGCGTGGTGTCGGTCGTGCAGACCACGATGGTCACATCGGCGCCGTCGCCGAGAATCGTGGCGTAGTCGGCTAGTTCGGGCCAGGCGGTCACCTTGTAGTGCCCCGCGGGCAGGTACAGGACCAGCGGTGCGTCCTTCACCGCGGCCGCCGCGGCAATGGCAAGGGTGTCGTCGGCGACGCCGTCGCCGACGGCGCCGAAGTCACGCACGTTGCGGGCCGCGGGCGCGTCGGTGACGAGCGGGGAACGGAATTCGATGCCCGGGCTTTCTGGCGTACTGCTGCAGGCCGCCATGACCGGTACCGCGCCGACGGCCCCGAGCGCCGCGGCGAGCATGCTTCGCCGGCCGACCGTGTTGTTGCTCATGACTGCGCCTCGCTCCCGCTCGGCCCCGTCTCGAGCAACAGCTCGGCTGTGCCCATTGTTCGCTCGCTACGCTCGCTCATAACTGCGCCTCGCTAGCGCTCGACTCCGTCACGAGCGACGGCGCAGCTGCGCCCCTTGTTCGCTCGTTCATAGCCGCAGCCCCTCGCGAAGTCGCTGCAACCGGTTGCCCGGCGGCTTGCTGTACGCTACCGCGCCGGTGAGCGTGTTGTCCCCGAATGTGGCCAGCGCACCGCGCAATTGCGGGGCGCTGGTGCCGCCGAGCGCGACGACGGCGATGGTTTGTTCGCAGAGCGGCGCGACGGAAAGCGCGTCGGCGGCGTGTGCCACCGGGGCGACCTCGATGACGACGTGGTCGTAGTCGGTGCGCAGCTTCGCGACCACCGCCGCGAACCGGTCCGAGGCGAGCAGGTCGGCGGTCTGTTCGTCGGCAGGGCCGAGCGGCAGCACGGTGAACCCGGCCTCCGGCCATCCGGTGAGCGCCTCGTGCACCGGCACGTCGCCCTGCAGCACCGCGCTGAGGCCAGGGCTCTTCGGCGCGCTCTCGGCGGACGAGCTGCCGTCGCCGGTGGTGTCGGCGTCGATGAGCACCACGTTGCTTCCGGTGTCGGCGAACGACTTCGCCAGCGCCACTGCGACTTCCGGTTCCGATCTGGGCGAGAAGCCGGCCACGAGCACACTGGTGGCCTCGCCGTCGCGTAGCAGCCTGGTCCGCAGCCTGCGGGTCTCGTCGGGGGCACCTGGGCGTCCCGCATCGATGATGCCGAGGATGGGGACGGGCAGTATCGCCTCCAGCTGGTTGGACGTGCGTAGCGTGCGGTCGGTGCGGTCGCGGACGAACGCGGCCGCGCAGCCGAACGCCAGCCCGGCGAGCAGCCCGAGCACCAGGATGCGTTTCGTCTGCGGCCCCGCGGGCCCGGACGGTATCTCGGCGCGGTCGACCACCACGATCCGCGCGGCAGGCGCGGCATCGCGCACGATGGTCTCCAATTCGTCGATGAGACGGCGGAATTGGGCGACGACCGAGTTGGCGAAGTCGCGCGCGCCCTCGGCGGTCGACGACTGCACGGTGATGACGATGTTGGTGGTGGCGGGCGGTGAGAAGGCCTTGATCTTGCCCTGTACCTCGCTGACCGACATCCGCAGCCCGAGGTCGTCGATGACCCGATTGGCGACGGTGGTGCTGGTGGCCAGGTCGAGATAGGAGCGAACGCGCTGCTGCGCGGCGAGCCCGCCCTGGTAGGAGTCGTTGACCGAGGTTCCGGTGGCCATCGAGACGTACATGCTGCTCGAGGCGACGTAGGTGGTCGGAAGGGTGCTGACGTAGCCTGCCGCTGCGGCGAGGAAGACCACTAGGACGGCGGCGATGATGACCCAGCGCCGGCGGGCGATATGCCAATAGTCGATCAATCCCATGGGGACGCTTTCTTTTCGGTGATGACAGCCTGCTGGCTGGTGACAGCCCCGACGAGAACAGGGTGGCCAGGGGGTGGCCGGGACAGGGAAACGGCGGGCGGCGGAGCAGGTGCGTACCGCGGTTCGGCGCGGCGTCGGTACTCCCGCACGAGCAGCGAGATGAGCCAGGCGAGAACTGCGGCCTGGAGAAACTTGCCGAGATTCTCCATCGAGCCGAGGATGCCGCGTTCGAACAGCGCCGAGGCGCCGGTCAGCGCGAGCCCGAGCACCGCGACCGGGAACAGGCGCGAGTACAGCGCTTTGGCCCAGAAGAGCAGCAGCACAAAGGTGAAGCACGCGCACACGACGACACCCGGGTAGCCGCCGACCACATAGCCTTCGTTGAGGTTGCCCTCGGCCAGCGACACCGACACCTTCGTCATGTCCACCGAGGCGCCGCGGACGTCTTGTGCCCATGCGGTGCCGGACTGGAACTTCGAGGTGCCCAGGAGTTGTGCAGGGATCAGGCTCAGCATCGCGTGCCGCAACGCTTCGGCGGGGGTGAGCCAGAAGCCGGGCCCGTGATAGTAGGCGTCGGTCGCTGCCTCGAGCAGATCGAACCGCCGCAGGATGCTCAGGAACGGCTGCACGATCGGCGGATACCCCGAATCAGTCACCGCAGCTTCGGCTTTCGCGTACTCGGTCTGCTTGAGCGACTGCAACCAGCCGAATGCGGCGACGCCGAGCACGCCGATGGCGGCGACGGATACCGCCTTCCGTTTTGTCCACCCGAGGATCGCGAAGCGGATCGCGATGGCGAGTGCGGCGCCGATGATCGGTGTCTTCGATTGGACGACGGCGGTCCAGGCGAGCTCGCCGAGTAGCAGGCCGCCGATGATGAGCACCGTGAGTCGGGTAGTCGCGGGCCGGACGAAGATGATCAGTCCGAGTGCGGCGATGGTTGCGAGGATGGCGACGAAAGACAGGATGGGATTGGCACTTTCGACATCGCCTGCGCCGCCGGTGGCCCCGGTGGCCACCGTCGCGGCGCGGCCGAGGAGCCCGACGGCGTACATGGCCGCAAGTGTCGGTACGAAATTCGGGTCGCTGGTGAGTGCGGGCTGCGCGGCGGGTGGATGGCGGCGGATCCAGAAGGCATAGGCGACAACGAGTCCCGCGTACACCCAGAGCCCGACGACCACGTGCTCCAAGACCAGCGCGATGCCGCGGTCGTAGCCGAACTGGGCCAGGCGCGGATCGGGCACGTTGTCGCCGAAGTGTGGTTCCGGCTGCACCCACAGCAGCACGATCGGCCGGGCCAGGTAGGACAGTGACCAGAAGGCCGCCTGCGCGATCAGGAACACCCGGACGACGCCGGGAATCGTGCTGGCCGCGGCCACGATCGTGGCGAGCGCGAGGCCGATCAGCAGCACCTCGGTGGTGGCGGCCATCAGTCGAGCTCAGCTGATCGCATGGATGATCTCCCGTGCTCGGTCGACGTAACGATGCTTGCCTGCGACGATCCGCTGATGGCCTGCCGCGGCGACCGCGGCCGCCTTGTCCGGGTGCGCGGCGCATCGGTCGAGGATGTCGGACAGCTCGGCCGCGTCCGCGAATAGGAAGCATTCGCTGTTGTCCTGCAACAACTCTGCGTGCTCATCGGTCCGCTCGCCGACGAAAAGCCCACCGGCAGCGGGCACTTCGAAGCTACGGCAGGTGTGCGTGTCGCGGTTGTCGGAGTTGAGCAGCACCAGGTTGGCGGTGACGCTCGCGACCACCTCGGAGTACCGCTCGCCGTACACCGCGCCGCCCACTTGTGCTCCGGTGCTGCGCAATTCGTGCACACGCCGCCAGCCTGGCCCGCGCACCAGCATGCGGGAGCCGTGGGTGCGGGCGAGCCCGACGAGTTCGGCCCGGCGGTCGGGGCGGCACACGCCGATGAACCCGACCAGGAACTGCCTGGTGCCACGCCGCGCGGTGGGATGATGCCAGGCCGGGTCGTAGGCGCTGCGTACGAAGGTGACCGCGCGGGCGCCACGGGCCTGCAGCTCGGCGACGTTGTGTCGCTTGGTGGTGACGACGAGATCCCATTCCGGTTCGTGCGCAAGGTATTCCGCGCTGATGTTGGCGGGATTCGCGACATCGTCCGGGCTGTAATGCACCCGCACGCCCGCGGGCAGGTCGAGCAGCTTGCGTTGATCGAGATGCACGCCCTTGAACACGAAGAGCAGCTCCGGCCGGAATTCGGCGGCGGCGCGCTCGATGGCGTCGTGCAGTGCCGCGACGTTCCACGGCGCCCTGCGCTTGGCGAACTTGGCATACATCCAGGGCGGAGAAAGCCTGGGCGGCAACGTAACTCGTGTGGTATCGAGGACGACCACCTCGTGGCCTGCTTGCCGGAAGCCGTCGGCGAGCGAGTGCGCGTTGCTGCCGACCCAGTCGTCGCCGAGATAGAGGATCCTCACTTCGTGCCTTCCTCCCGCATCAGCACAATCGCGGGCCCGAGCGCGGGTGTTACGCGCTCACGGCGGATCAAGGCCCGGATGCGCAGCAGATACCAGGCGGCGACGGTGAATTCGACGACGACGGTGCCGTAGATCAACGTCCACACCGAGTGCGTGCGAAACGCGATGGCCAGCGCGACGGCCGCGACGCCGGTGCCGAGCACCGCGCCGATCAGCACCCCGGTGGTGTCCTGGCGCACCGGAAGCACCGCCGTCGTGACGAACGAGGTGATCGCGGTGGCGGGCAGGATGAAGGTTTCGACCCGCAGCAGCGCGATCGCCGCGGTGAAGTCCTGGCCGAAAACCAGATGGATCAGCAGCGGCGCCGCCAGCCACACTGCGGCGGCCGCGACCGTCGCGAGGCAGACGCAGGCGAGCATCGCCTGCATGGCCTGGCGCCAGAAAGTGTCTTCGCCACTCTTGCGTGCCATCCGGGGCAATAATGCGAAACCGATGGGGTCGAGGGTGGATTGGATGGCGCGTACCAGGCGATCGCCCGCGGAGTAGAGGCCGAGTGACACCGCGTCCAGCACAGCGGCGTACACCGCTGCCGCCCCCTGTCCGTAGGTCGTCACCAGCAGGCGGGAGGTGAAAACCGGTGTGCCGGTACGCAAGATGGTGCGCACGTGGCGCGGCCGGGCCGGCGGACCGAAGGTGCGCAACGAATCCCACCAGGTCAACGCGACCGTCGGCACCGAGGAAACCAACAGGCAGAGCAGCGCGATCTGGGCGTTCGGCATCCGGGGGAGCACCACGACGAGCAGCACCAGATAGCCGATCCGGCCGACCGCCTGATACGCCGTCGACGCGCCGAAGCGCCCCTGGCCGATGAGCAGCCAGTCCTCCGAGACCGACCAGAAGCCGCCCGCGAACAGCCCGAGGAGGATCATCTCCAGCGCCTCCGGCGCGCCGAGCGCATAGCTCAGCACCAATGCCGCGCCGAGCACGCCGAGGGTGGTCGCGCGGATCGCAAGATAGTCGCCACGCAACTGGTTGACGTGCCCGAACCGGTCGTCACCGAGGGCATCGGCGTTCGCGTCGTGCACGCGCGCGGCCAGATACGAGGTGATGCCGAGATCGACGAGCAGCGAGCCGATGAAGTACGCCGACATGCCGATCGCGAGCAGCCCGAGGCCGTGCGTGCCGAGCACGCGGGCGATGAGCGGCACGGTCACGATGGTGACGACGTACTGTCCGTACTTGCCGAAGCTGACGTAGCCGATATCGCGGATCACCGAAAGGAATCCGTGGCGGCGGCGCACCGGTTTCAGGCGATGTGCGCCGCCTGACGGGTGCTGGCCGTTAGGGGCGTGCTCTGCCATACGCGGTTCTCTCCCGGAAAAGTGAGGTGCGCGCGGCGTCGTTGCGTTGTGCGATGGTGTCGAGGAATGCGGCCACCGTGTGCGCCGTCTCGGTGATGTCGAAGTCGGTGGCGCGTCGTCGCGCCGCGGTGGCCAGGCGGGTGCGCAGCGCCGGGTCGGCGATGAGGGTGTCCAGCGCTGCGGTGAGTTGCTGTTCGTCGCCGCCGGTGACCAGCAGGCCGTTCGTGCCCGGCTCGACGATTTCCGTGGGACCGCCTGGCCCGGAGGCGATCACAGCGCAGCCCGCATGCATGCCCTCGACCACGACCTGTCCGAAAGGTTCGGGCAGCACCGAGCAGTGCACGAGGATGTCGGCGTCGCGTAGATAAGGGCCGGGGTCGTCGACGTGTCCGGTGAAGGTGACGGGCAGCGCGAGCGCCCGCGCGAGTGCTTCGAGCTCGGCGCGGTAGGGCTCCTCGTCGAAGAAGGTACCGCCGACCAGAAATATATGGCGCGGAAGCGTTTTCGTCGCGGCCACCGCACGGAGCAGGACGTCCTGCCCCTTCCACGGGGCGAGCCTGCCGACGACCGTGACCACGGTGTCGGCGGGCGGCCGCTGGTCGGCGCGCGGCACCTCGGCGCCGAGCTCGATACCCGGGTACGCGACGAGTGCTGGCCTGCGCCCGATCGGCAGGGTGGCCGCGGTCGCCCTGCTGTTGGCGAGATAGCCACGGCTGACGAGCCTGCCGAGCACCCGCAGCGCCAGGGTGGGCAGCCTGCCGAAATAGTCGGCGGCGATCCGGTCGTGCACCTGCCAGACCAGCGGAACACGGGCCCGGCGCGCGGCGACCGCGCCCATCACCAGCGCCTTGCTGCTCTCGGCCACCAGCACCCGCGCACCGAGTTCGGTGGTGAGCGCCCCGAGCGCCCAGCCGTGCCTGAGTAGCGTCAGGAACCCGCGCGCCAGGCCGAGCGGGCCGGAGGCGATGGTCATCGACCTGCTGTCGAATCGCGTACGCAGCACTCGGGTTTCGACGCCGCGGGCGCGCATGCGTTCGACCATCGGACCGTCCTCGGTGTAGACCATGGCGACGTCGAGCCGCCCCTGGTCGCGCAGTGCCGACACCAATCGGAGCGTGGCGAGTTCGGCGCCGGACGGCGCCGCGGTGTGCGCGAGGAAGACGGCTGTTGTCATGAGCTGATCGCCCGGTACATCGCGAGATGGCGTTCGGCTGTGACATCCCACGAGAAGGTCTCGGCGTGCGCCCGGCATTGTTCGGGGGTGGGGAGCTTTCCGTGCAGTGCGGCGGCGAGGCGAGCGCCGAGCGTGTCGGCGTCGCTCTTGGGCACGATGAGCGAAGCGTCGAGTCCGCGAACGGAATCGGGTAACCCTCCGCAATCGGTGACGATGGGCGCCCGACCGGCCGCGAGCGACTCGAGGGCGATCAGTCCGAATCCTTCGAGGGCGGTGGTCGGCACTACGGTCAGCTCCGCCTGTTCGTAGAGTTCGGTGAGTTGTTGGTCGTCCACGTGTCCGGCGAAGGCGACAGTATCACCGAGAGCTGTTGCCATGGACCGTAATTCGGATTCCGCAGTCCCGGTGCCGACCACCACCAGCCTGGCGTCCGGATGCTCGGCCAGCACGGCGGGCCACGCGCGAAGCAAAGTATCGATGCCCATCCGGCGTTCGAGCCTGCGCACACACAATACGGTGCGGGTGCTGGTCGCGGGCCGAATCGGGGTGGAGTGGAAGCGATTCAGATCGACGCCGGGCGCGATGACCGCGATCCGATCGAGCGGAACGCGATAGTCGGTGTGCAGGACATCGCGAAAGTGGTTGGACAGCACCACGAATCGGTCCGCGCCACGATAGCGGGCACGTTCGATCAGATACTTCGCCCGTGCCGCGAGCGCGTTCTGGCCGGACATCCTGCTCTCGGCGGCCCACGGACCGTGGAAGTGGACGACGAGCGGAAGCTTGCCGTTCCGGTCGACGGCGGCGGGTCCGTAGAGGCAGAAGTGGCGGTCGAGCACCGTGGCGGCGGTGGCATCGCGACGCAAGTCGCCGCGATCGAGGAACGCGGTGCGAGCCCGCCGGATCGTGGATCCGCCTGTGCCACCCCAAGATCGGGCGCCGAACGGTGCCGACCCCGTGGCGCCGAACGCGGCGGCGGACACGTCGATCCCCGGCTGCCTCGCCAGCGCGGTGACCAATTCGGTGAAGTACCGATTGAGTCCACCCGGCGCGGCCGCGAACCATTCGGACCCGGTCATGTGCACCCGGATGATATCGGTACCTCCCGTCACCCATGCCCCCTACTGGCGGTGTGGCGGGACGAGTCACGGACGGTGAACTCGCCTCTCCCGCAAAATTCTAGGGGACCGGTGGCGTTCTGGCCGGGGAGTGAACGAGCTACTGCCCAGTCACCCGATATCGAACAGATTCGGCTGCCCGGCGCGGTACCGCGCGGCATCCATGTCGCGCAGTGGTTGGAACCCGGGAATCGCGTCGCGGGTGAACAGTTGGGCGCGGGCGGCGGGGGAGCCGGCGGCGTCGAGCAGCGCGTTGACGGCGGTGCGGCCCGCCTCGTTGGCGCCCTCCATGGTGGCCAGGTCGAAGTTGGTCTTGACGTAGTCGGCGGCGAGGAAGAGGTTGGGAATCCTGGTGTGCGAGGTGGGTCGAGCCGCCCACGATCCGATCGTGTTGACCAGCAACGGTTCATCGTTCTGGTTTTCCCCGTCGTGCCAGCTGATACCTGGATCGAGCAGCCAGTCGCGGACGATCCCGTCCTTCAGCTGGATTCGGCCGTCGTCGTTGAGCGCGGCGGTGAGCTGGGCCCAGGTCTCCTGGTAGATCTCGTCGCGGGTGCAGTGTTTGGCCGTCTTGCCGAACAGGATGCCGGGGGTGTCCCAGTCGGCGATGTCGATGGTGAGGCCGTCGACGATGGTGCCGTCGCCGTACTTCGCCGCATAGTCGACATTCCAGAACGCGCGCTGCGAGTACGAGGTCAGCCGCCACGGTGCGTCGAGGTAGATGTTGTATCCCGCACCGAGTTCGAGCTTCTCGGTGACGAACATCTGCATGCCGTTCATCCAGTCGAGGTCGAGCGCGTCCATGCGGGCCAGATCCGGGTCGAGCGCACGGATTTCGGGGGACCAGAGCCTGCGCGCGCGATCCGTCGGCACGGCACAGACATACCAGTCGGCACGGTGTAGTTCGGTGCCGCCACCAGGCTTTCGGATCCGGGCGCCGTCGATCCGGTCACCGGTCACCGCGAATCCGTCGAGCGCGTGGCCGGGCCGGAACCGCACCCCCATCTCGCTCAGCATCGAGATCCACGGATCGAGCCAGGCCTCGTTGGTCGGCCCGTTGAGCACCTCGTAGACCTTCGGGCCACCGGCGAGCTCCTGGAGCAGCGCCAGGAAGAAGCCCTCCATCATGTTGCCCATCGTCCGGGTGCTTGCGACGTACTCCTTGGCGGCGACCAGCGCCCGCGTCAAACCCGTTGCGGCGAGGGCTTGGAACTGCGCCGACCGGTGCGCGGCGCCGACGAAGTCCCACCAGCTGACGTGCTCCCACTGCCCGAATCGGCGTTCCTCGCTGGAGGTGAGGTAGGTGACGACCCGGCCTGCCATGTGGATCGCCTCGGGGAGCGGGACGAGGTTGTTCTTCAGGAAGACCTCGATCAGGATGCGCTGCAGTCCTTCCGGTGTCAGCGCCTGCTTCGGGTCGAAGTAGAACCCGAACATGAGCGGGAAACCGTCCGGCAGGTTTCCGGCGCGCGGATAGCGCGGATCGTGCACCGAGAACGGAAGCAGGTTGTCGTACACGGTGTTCCGGGTGCCGGGCAGCGGAATGCGGCGCATGGTGTCGTGCACGTGGTGATAGAACGAGGTGAAGCCGCGAGCGCCGTGCTCGCCGGGCAGCGGTGCGCGACCGTCGATCCCGGTGCCTGGCAGCGGGATGGTGCGGGATTTGCCGCCGAGTTCCTTGCGATCGAAGACGGTCACCTCGAACCCGCGTTCGGCCAGCTCGTGTGCCGCGGTGAGCCCGCCGATGCCTGCGCCGAGCACCGCGACGGTGTTGCGCGCCGGGCCGTTTCGCCTGCGGGTGTCCTGTGCTCCCGCCGGTGCCGCGGTGGCAGCCAACCCGGCCGCTCCGGCCAGGCCTGCCGCGCCACGCAGCACCGTTCGCCTGGTGACCGCGCTGTTTCGAAAGCGAGCTGTCACTGCGCAACTCCGTTCCAATTCTGACTATCCTGATCGTCATATTTAGCAGACCGCGCCGCGCGATGGGAGACAATGCGACGATGACGAGCACGGAATCGCGATGAGCGGCACCGCCAAACAGCCCCGACCGGTGCGGTCCTACGGCGGCGTCGGCGCGGCGGACCGGATCGCGGCACGGCGCGCCAAGCTGCTCGATGCCGGCCTCGAACTGTTCGGGACCAAGGGGTACCCGGCGACCGGGGTGAAGGACCTGTGCCGGGCCGCGGGGCTCACCGACCGGTACTTCTACGAATCCTTCGGCGGCACAGCAGCATTGTTCGCCGCCGTGTTCGACGGTGTCATCGACGAGCTGTTCGCGGCGGTCGCCGTCGCGGTCGATGCGGTGTGCGCCACCGGAACCCGCAAGTTGCGGGCGGGCATCGGCACCTTTCTCACGGCACTGGGCGAAGATTCGCGCAAACTCCGCATTATATTCGTCGAACCCGCGGCGGCAGGCGCCGAGCAACGGATGCGAGAGGCATTGTGGCGGTTCGCCCGACTGGTCGCCGAGACCGCCACCGCGGCGCGCCCGCAGGAACGGCCGCCCAGCGAACTGGTGGATATCTACGCGCTGTCGGTGGTCGGCATGCTCGAGCGCGTCCTGGTGGAGAAGCAGAGCGGGCGCCTGGACGTGCCGATGGCTGATTTGGTCGACTACTGCACGGCATACGCCGGTGCGTCGCTCGGCGCGCTCCACGCCGGGCGGATCACCAAGGCACCGGACAGATAAGACCGGCAGCTAACAAACAAGCCGGTCGGCTCGAATATTATTCGCGCGCAACGGACTCGGTTGCCGGTAACTCTCCGACCGGTAGCCGCGATGCATAGCGTGGGGTAGATTTCAGAAGGAGTTCGTGCTCGGCACGGTACGACCCGCGGGGGACTGGCGGGAGGACAAGCAGTGGGGACCATAGGTTCCGAGGCCGAGCGAGCCGATATCGCCGAGGGCGAGATCCGCGTGCTGGTCGAGAACGGCGAATATTGGCTGCGCAATCGCGGCGATATCGCGATGATGACCACGACGGTCGAACGGCTACGGGCCCGCTGGCCGCGGGCGCGGATCGGGGTGCTCACGCACCAGCCGGGAATACTGCGGGCGCTGCTGCCCGAGGCGGAGCCGCTGTGCGGACCCGACTGGAACTGGGGTCCGGACGGCTGGCACGGGCAGGTGACGCGCACGGCCGCAACGATGCTGGTCGGTCCGGCGGCACTGCGCTGGCGCGCGGTCACCGACGGGCCGAAGGACCGGCTGCGAGCGCTGCGGGCGGCCGCCAAGCGCCGGCCCGGCGATAACGTGAGCGCCGGATACGCGGTTGCGGACGACGAGTTCCCGGTGGAGATCCCGGCTGCGGTGGAACAGGCGTCCTTGGTGCTCGCGCTCGGCGGCGGCTACCTGACCGACGTCGACCGGTATCAAGCGCATCGGACGCTGAACCTGCTCGAATACGCAGGCGCGCAAGGGATTCCGACGGCGCTGGTCGGACAGGGACTTGGTCCGCTGCACGATCCCGGCCTGTGGCGGCGCGCCACCGAGGTGCTGCCCGGCGTCGACTTCGTCGCGTTGCGGGAAGGCAGGCGCGGCCCGGAACTGTTGTCCCGGATGGGCGTCGCACCCGAGCGGGTGCTGGTCACCGGAGACGACGCCGTGGAGTTCGGGTACCGGCACCGCCAGCCGCGGATCGGCGAGGACATCGGGCTGTGCCTTCGGGTGGCCGACTATTCCCGGGTCAGCGCGGCGGCACAGCAGACGTTGGGCCGGGTGGTCCGTTCGAGTGCAGGCCGGCTCGGCGCCGGTGTGCAGCCGCTGATCATCTCCGAATATGCTTCCGAGGACCGGCTTTCCACGCTGCCGCTGCTCGCGGGGGCGGTCGAGGCACGCCCCGCGGTCGGTCGCGGCGGCACACCCGGCGATGTCGCCAGGCAGGTCGCGCGCTGCCGGGTGTTGGTCACGAGCGCCTACCATCTCGCGGTGTTCGCACTGTCCCAAGGGATTCCGGCCGTCGGCATCACCGCATCGGAGTACTACGACGACAAGTTCCACGGGCTGGCCCAGATGTTCGGCACCGGACTGCGCATCGTCCACCTCAACGACCCCGAGCTGGAAACGGCACTCACCGAGGCCGTGCAGCAGTCATGGGATGAGGCCGCCGCGGTGCGGGATGCGTTGCAGCGCAAGGCGGTCGAACAGATCGACGCCAGCAGGGCCGGACTCGAACGGGTCTTCCGGCTGGTGGACAGCGGCCCGGTGCGACCGGGTCACACGAGAGGGAAATGAGTCATGGTCTCTTTGTCGGTGTGCGTGCCCGCCTACAACTCGGCCCGCACGCTCGCCAAGACGCTGGAATCGGTGCTCGGCCAAGACGTGGATTTCGAACTCGTCATCCTCGACAACGCCAGTACCGACGGCACCGGCGACATCGCGCGCGCGTTCGATGACCGCCGAATGCGCGTGCTACGCAACGACACCGTGCTGCCGATCGGCGACAACTGGAATAAGGCGATCGGCGCATCGACCGGCGACCTGGTGAAGGTAGTGTGCGCCGACGACGTGCTCCGGCCTGGCGCCCTGGCCGCGCAGCTCGCGGTGATGGTCGATGACCCGACGATCGCGATCTCGTCGAGCCGGTTCGAGGTGATCGACGAGGCCGGCGAGGTGCTGGAGACGGGACTCGGCCTGGAGGGCCTGCTCGGCAGGCAGACCGCACGCGCACTGGCCAGGGTGATCGTGCGGCGCGGGCCCGCCGATTTCGGGCCAACCGCGGCCGCGATGTTCTACCGGAAGCACTTCGACAGCGTCGGTGGGCTGCGCGGCGACCTGGTCTTCCCGATGGATGTCGACCTGTTCGCCAGGGTCTCGTCCTTCGGCGTTTTCTTCGGGATGTCGGATATTCTTGCCGCCTGGCGCAATTCGTCGTTCAACCTGTGCAGTCGCACCTCGACGGTGAGCAAGCTGACCGACATGTATCGCTTCCATCACCGGATCGCGGGCGACTACCCGGACCTGGTGAGCCGAGGCGACGTGCTGGCGGGCGACACCCGGCTGGCCAAGGCGGCGCTGCACCGCCTGCGGGTGCGCACGGTGGCCACCGTGCGGAATCGGCCGGATCTGCTGGTCTGAGCGACCGGCGTGGCGCCGAAGCACGGCGCCACGCCGACGGTGCTCAGATCGTCCAGAGCCGCCCGTAGGTGATCACGTAGTCGCCGCTGGCACTGACGACCTTCACGAACGGCCGGATGGTCGTCTGCCCGACGACGCCGGTGACGGTGCCGTGGAAGCCGGACATCCGGATGAAGCCCTCGGCGCCGGAGATGTCGCCACCCGCGCACTCCACCGTTTGGATGCCAGGACCGAAGCCGACCTCGATCTCGATGCCCGCCCGGGGGAGCAGGCCGTTGAGCTTGAGGAGGGCGCCAGGGTCGCCGCCGAGATCGACCCCGAGGTCCGGTGTCGAATACCCGAACTTCAACCGCCCGGTGAGGCTCGCCGGATAGCCGACCTGGTAGCCGATGGTGATGTGCCCGCGCCAGTCCTCGGCGTTCGGTCCTGCGACCTTGAACGAGGCCTCGCCCTGGTGAAACCACTCGCGGGTCAACGGATTTCCGTCCAGCGGCGGCACGAAGTCGATGCGCGTGTCGGATTGGGTCGCCTCGATCGAGCGATTCTTCTGATCGATGATGTTGCTGCTGCTGTCGACGACTGCGGTCGCGGTGCCGGTGGTGCCCAACGCGAGCCCGGATGCCACCACCGTGGCGATCGCGAAGAGGCGCATGCCTCGGCCGCACTGCTGCGTGAAGTCCCTCATCAGATAATCCCCTCTGGTACACACCCGGCCGGGCGCGTGGATCGCTCGGCGCCCCGCCCCCGGGAGCGCGCGGGGGCGAGGAGTACTCCTCATCTGAGGTAATCAGGTGTTCGGTATGTCGATCATGTCAGGTGAAGCGAAGTGCGCTGTGTTGGTCGAACCCAGTGCGGCACAACGGGTTCGATAGGCACATCATCCTCCCTTCATGGTCGCGGTCGCCGGGTCGTCGACGATCCAGCAGCCGTCGAGCTCGGGATAGCGGGTACGAAGCTCGGGTAGTAGGTCGGGCAGCGTCAGCAGGACGAGATCCGGTCGGGCAGTGAGGAGTTCGTCGGGCGCGATGATCGGCACATCGGTGCCGGGCATCCGGCGGCCCTGTTTGGCGGGCGACGCGTCGGCGACGGCGGTGATGAGCCCGCGGTGCACGCCGGCGAGACTGAACAGTGCGACCGCACGTGAGGCAGCGCCGTACGCATAGACCCGATCACCTTGTGCCGCATGCCTGGTGAGCCAGTGACGCAAAGCCTCGGCGTGCGTGTCGGCCGCCTGCTGGAGTTGCCGCACCGCGGTGAGGCCGAGGTATTCGGCTTCGCGCGTGCGGATTTCGCGGATCGCGGCATCGGCGAGATGGGTGCCGTGCCTGGCGGCGACGAGGACGGTCCCGCCGTACAGATCGAACCGCCATGCGGTGGTGATGCTCATCCCCGCCGTGGCGAGCAGCCTGCCGAGCGCGGCCAGCGAGTAGTAGGCGAAATGCCCGTGCCGCAACGCATTCCACTGTCCAGACGCGACAATCGTGGCCAGCGAATGGAACTGGATCAACAGCAACCCGTTCGGCGCGGTGGCGGCCGCCCGTTCGGCGAAGGCCGCCCGCTGATCCGGTTCGTGCATGACGCCGAAGCAGTCGAGGACGATATCGGCGCGCCCGTCGGTGGCGGCGAAGCCGCGGTCGGTCAGCAGTGGCAGCCAGGTGCCGCCGTGCGGGCTGCCGAACTCGCGCACGGTCTTTCCGCGCAGCAGCCCGGCCTTCGCGACCACGCCGACCGCCTCGGCGGCCTGCACCCGCAAGGCCTCCGGTTCGATGCCGCGCGGTTCCTCGGTGCGGGTGTCGTCCTCGGCCAGCTGGGCCAGACCGCAGCGGCCGCACAGATCCATGCGCAGGGGATGCGCGGACTCGGCGAGACCGACCGGGGTGTCGGCGTGCGGAAAGTAGTCGGCGGCCGGGACGGTGCCGAGATCGAGCACGGGACTGAGTTCGGTGCCGCCGCAGCCACGGCAGCGCCGCCCGCTAGGCAGGACAACCATGTCGTTGCCTTCCGTCTACTGCCGCGACCACCGGCGGACATGGCACCATGGCGGCATGCGCATCGAGCCCACCGAGTTCGCCGATGTCCTTGTGCTGGTACCGGATCCGTTCCGGGACGCGCGCGGCCTGTTCACCAGAACCTTCGACGCGGGGGAGTTCGACGCCCACCTCGGCACGCCGGGCGCGGCCGCCGCCTTCCAGCAGGATTCCCAATCCCGTTCCGCGCGTGGCGTGATCCGCGGCATGCACGGCCGAGTCGGACGCGGCGAGGCGAAGCTGGTGCGCTGCGCCAACGGTGCGGTGCACGACGTGCTGGTCGACATCCGGCCCGAATCCCCGACATTCGGTCACCAGCAGGCGTTCCGGCTCGACGACGAGACCTTCCGGCACCTGTACGTGCCGCCGGGGTTCCTGCACGGTTTTCAGGCACTCACCGCCACCGCGGACGTCTGCTACCGCATCGATCGTCCGCACGACCCGACCGAGGACATCGGTGTCGCCTACGACGACGCCGAGCTGGCCATCGCATGGCCGCTGCCGGTCACCGTGGTGTCCGAACGCGACGCCGCCGCGGGCAGCTGGCAAGAGCTGCTCGCGGCGTTGGGCAGAGATCCGGCGCCTGAGGTGCGCGGCGCGGATTCGCTCGGCTGAGGCGCTATGTCGCCGAGACATGGGCGGTACCGCTCGCGACCCGGCGCATCGATGCATCGAGAACCCCGCTGTCGCGCAACCTTTCCAGGTGCGGCAGCCGGGTGAACTTCTGGAAGAAGTCGTCGTAGGTGAGTCCGCGCGCGGTGTACTCCTGGAACAGTTCGTCCGCACCCGCCTGCACGGTCCACAGGGCGCGGAAGCCGATGGCCCGCCGCGCTGCCGAGAAGTCGACGCGGTAGGAGCGTGGATCGGCGCCGCTCTCGCCGGTGATGTGCAAGCGGGAACCGGGCACCGCCTCGACCACCGCGCGGGCGATGTCGGCGACGGTGAGGTTGTTCGCCTCGGTGCCGATGTTGAAGGCGCGGCTGTGAATTGCGGCAGGCGCCGCGGTGAGGCAGTTGGCGAAGGCCCATGCGATATCGCGGGCATGCACCAGCGGCCGCCACGGTGTCCCGTCGGACAGCACCTTGACCTCGCCGGTCAACGTGGCGTAGCCGACCAGGTTGTTCAGCACGATGTCCGCACGCAACCGCGCCGAGAACCCGAATGCTGTTGCGTTGCGCAGGAATACCGGGGAGAAGCCGGAGTCGGCGAGTGCGGCGACGTCGTCTTCGACTCGCACCTTGCTCTCCGCGTACGGCGTGAGCGGCCGTAGCGGCGCGTCCTCGGTGACCAGCTCGGTGCCCGCCGCCCCGTAGACCGAGCAGGTGGAGGCATACAGGAAGCGCCGGACGCCCGCCTCCTTCGCGAGCGTGGCGAGCCGGACCGACGCGTGATGGTTGATCGCGTAGGTGATCTCGGGTGCCAGCGCGCCGAGCGGATCGTTGGACAGCGCGGCCAGATGGATCACCGCGTCGAAACCGCGCAGCTGGTCGACGGTCACGTCGCGCAGGTCGACCGCGAGTCCTGGTGGATCGCCGGGCAGTTCGCCGAGCACGCAGTCGGCGAAGAAGCCAGCGTCCAAGCCGACCACCTCGTGCCCGTTGGCTTGGAGCACGGGCGCCATGACGGTGCCGAGATACCCCTGGTGTCCGGTGAGCAGTACCCGCATTGCTACGAACCTCCGAAATCGATAACAGCCTTGTCGAGCACGAACGCCTCGGCGTGCGCGGCGTGGCATTGCACGCCGCGCATCCGGGTGAGCGCGGTGAACGCCTGCTCGTCGAACCAATCCCGGTGCGCCTGCGACGGATAGTGCTTCAGCAGCAGCTGAGCTTTCTCCGTGGCGAGCTCCGGAGTGAGTGGGTGGAACACGGTGGGCGCCGGGGTGTCGGCCTCCCATTTGAGGATCTCGAAGCCGAGGACCAGGTGGTCCCTGAACTCGGTCGGCACCAGTTCGGCGAGCACCCGGTGGTCCTGGTGGGCATCGCCGCGCTGCGGCGCGAAAACCAGGTCGGGTCGGGTGCTTGCGCGAAATGCCGCCAGCGCGTTCTTGATTCGGTCCCAGTGCGCCGGGGCCCTGCCGTCCGGTAGGTCGAGGATGGTGAGGTCGAGCTCGGCGCCGGGGCAGAACGCGTCGAGCGCGCGCCGTTCTTCGTCGGCGCGCTCGGTGCCTGCGCCGGACAGCACCAGCGCGCGCACCTGTAGGCCGGGGTGGGCCCTGGCTAGCGTCAAAAGCGTTGCGCCCATGCCGATTGCGATGTCGTCGCAGTGTGCGCCGAGGACGGCGACCTCGGCCACCGTCCCGGCGCGGAGTGGGATCACGCGTGCTCCCAGACCATCCATGGCCTGGCGCCGGAGCGGTAGCCCGCATCGAGTTCGGCGCGTTCCTTGAAGGTGTCCGCGGGCTTCCAGAACCCGAGGTGCTGGTACCCGAACAGCCTGCCTTGTCCGGCGAGTGCACCGCACGCGTCGGCGACCAGGTCGCCTCCCGGCGGCAGCAGATCGAAGATCTCCTTGTTGAGCACGAAGTAGCCGCCGTTCTCCCACAGCGGCATCCGCGAGACCGGCATGATCTCCTTGACCTCGCCGGTCGGCTTCATATCGACGCAATGGAACGACGACTGCGGCGGCACCACCATCATCGAGGCCGCGGCACCGGACGCGGTGAACTTGTCGATCATGTCGTCCAAGGGCGCGTCGGTGAGCACGTCGGCGTAGTTCGCCAGGAAGCACTCGTCGTCGGCGATGTACTCGCGCACCCGGCGCAAGCGCTCGCCGATGGCGGATTCCAGTCCGGTGTCGACGAAGGTGATCTTCCAGTCGCTGATATCGGAGCTCAGCATCTCCACCTGGCCGTCGCGGATGACGAAGTCGTTCGACACCGACTCCTCGTAGCTCAGGAAGAAGTTCTTGATGTGCAGGCCCCCGTAGCCGAGGCACAGGATGAACTCCTTGTGGCCGTAGTGCGCGTAGTAGCGCATCACGTGCCAGAGCAGCGGTCGCGGACCGACCAGCTGCATGGGCTTCGGGATCATGTCGTCGGTGCCATCGCGCATCCGCATGCCGTAGCCGCCACAGAAAAGCACAACCTTCATCGCACTCCCCTCCCTGTCATTTCCGAGTTGTGTGTGGTGTTCACTCCGTTGTGACCGGTGGGTTCGGCCGATGTGAGATCGGCGCGATGCAGTGTGGGTAGTGGGTAAACCAGTTCGGCGCCCCACGTGCCGATGTGGCTCAGCTGCGCGGTGATCTCGGCTTCGAGATTCCATGGCAGCACCAGGACGACATCCGGTCGGTCCTGGTCGATGCGCTCGGGCGGATGGATCGGGATCCTGGTGCCGGGCGTGTAGCGACCGTGCTTGTACGGGTTGCGGTCGACGGTGTACTCGAGCAGGTCGGTGCGGATGCCGCAATAGTTGAGCAGGGTGTTGCCCTTGCCCGGTGCGCCGTAGCCGACCACTCGCTTGCCTGCGGCGCGCTGGTCGAGCAGGAAGCGCAGCAGGTCGTGGCGGACCGCTTCGGTCCGTGGGCGCAGCTGGGTGTAGCCGGCCTCTTGATGCAGGCCCGCGTCTTGTTCCAGGCGAAGCACGTCGGCGACGCGGTCGCTCGGCGTCGCGCCGACCTCCTCG
Source organism: Nocardia altamirensis NBRC 108246 (assembly GCF_001612685.1). GTDB lineage: Bacteria > Actinomycetota > Actinomycetes > Mycobacteriales > Mycobacteriaceae > Nocardia > Nocardia altamirensis. Next base: position 207,675 of record NZ_BDAY01000010.1, on the reverse strand, counting down.
GGCCTGGCCCAGAGTCGGAGCGAGCCGCCGTGGGTGTCGAGCAGCTCGACATCGACCACCGACAGACCAGCGGTCGCCAGTGCCCGCTGCGCGGAGTGCACGGTGTAGTACTGGAAGTGCTCGTGGTAGATGGTGTCGAACTGCCCGAGGCGCAACAGGTTCAGCGCGTGGTGCACCTCGATGGACAGCCAGCCGTCGTCGGCGAGCAGCGCGCGCAGCGATCGGGTGAAGCCGCGCAGGTCGGGAACGTGGGCGTAGACGTTGTTGGCCACCACCAGATCCGCGGGCCGGTGTGCGCTGCGGACCTTCGCGGCGGTGTCCTCGTCGAGGAAGGCGGTTTCGGTGGGTACCCCGGCGGCGCGTGCGGCGTCGCCGACGTTCACCGACGGCTCGATGCCGAGGCAGTCGATGCCCGCGGCCACCACGTGCCGCAGCAGGTAGCCGTCGTTGCTCGCCACCTCGACGACGAAGGAGTCCGCGCCTAGCTTCAGTCGTTCGATGGCCTGTGCGACAAAAGTTTTCGCGTGCCGCACCCAACTGTCGGAATAAGACGAGAAATAAGCGTATTCGGTGAAAGTTTCTGCCGGAGTGATCAATGCGGGAATCTGCAACAGCAGGCAGTCCGCGCAGAGTCGAAGATGCAGCGGATAGGTTGCCTCGGCAAGGTCGAGCTCGTCCTGCGCGAGAAACTTCTCGCACGGCGGCGTTGCTCCCAGATCGAGCACGCTCGTCAAACGCTCGGAATCACACAGGCGACATCGCACGAAAGCCCACCTTCTGTCGTGAGTCGAATGGCCGGCACACTGCCGGCGCACCCCTGACGTCGACCCGATCCAGTGAGACGTTACAACGAAAGTCCCGCGTGGCGTTGGTGAAATCGACTGGGCAGGAAGTAATTTCCGATACTTTTCAACCGTCTCGGAGGGCTGGCGTCCGGGTGGCTAACGGGGCAGTTGGTGGATTCGATCTCATAGGACGAATTCGCCTGGGAGTAGCCGGGGTTCGCGACCTGGGCTGCTGTCGCGGAAGGCGCCCAGAACAGACCGGGGCAGCATACCGACCGCCCCTTTGTTGGCTACCTTCTGGAACATTTTGCGGCCCTTGTGATTCAGTGTGTGAAACGGATTGTGTTCTGTAACAATCTCCTTCTGGCCGCCGACGGATGAGATGCCTGCGGCGGTCGGGATTGTGCCGAGGGGACCGGTCGATGCAGACCGGAAAGCATGTTTCTTCACTCCCATGGGGAGGTGTGTGTTCATGAGCTTCGAGCTCGCCGACGACGACGATCTTGACATCCGTCGATCGTCGCACACGCTGCCGCGTTCCGAGCGCGAACGCTGGCAGTCGGAGTACGTAAGGCGCTTGATAGCAACGGATTTCGGTGTGATCGTGGCGGCGATAACGCTCGCCCAGGTCATCCGATTCGGCGGTCCGGCCGCGACGCCGCTGGCCTGGCCGCTGCCGTACGAGGTTGGGTACACGGTGGTTTCCGGTGCGCTCGCCTTCACCTGGCTCGCCTTCCTCGCCATCGGCCACAGCCGGTCGCCGCAGGTGGTCGGCAGCGGTACCGAGGAGTACCGGCGTTTGGTGTCCGCCACACTTCGTTTGTTCGGCGTACTGGCGATCATCTCGTTGATCTTTCAGATCGAGTTTGCGCGTGGCTATTTGGCGATTGCACTACCGCTCGGTCTGTTCGGGCTGATGCTCAGCAGGTTGCTGTGGCGGATACACGCCAGGCAGCTGCGCGGTCGGGGGGAATACCGCACCTCGGTCCTCGTTGTCGGTTGTGCGGAGGCGGCGCAGGCGATGGCGAACGCGTTCGCGGCCGACCCGGCCTCCGGATATCGGGTGGTCGGAGTGTGTATTCCGGACGGGCTCAACGAGATCACCGAATACTTCCCCGGCTCATCGGGCCACACGTTCTCGGTGGTCGGCGATGACCGGACGGTGCTCGACGCGGTCCGGCGCAGTGGCGCGGACACTGTCGCTGTGACGGCGACCGATCACCTCGGCCCGATCGAATTACGCCGCATGGCCTGGGAACTCGATCCGATCGGGGTGGAGCTGATCGTCGCGCCCGGCGTGGTCGACATCGCGGGCACCCGGTTGACCAACCGGTTCGTCGCAGGCGTGCCGATGCTGCACATCGCCAAGCCGCAATACGATCGCGCCAAGTCCGCGGGCAAGGCGGTCTTCGATCTCTGCTTCGCGGCCGGGGTGCTGCTCGCGATCGCGCCGACCATGCTGGCCATCGCGCTGGCGGTGAAACTGACGAGTCCCGGTCCGGTGTTCTACCTGTCGGAACGAATCGGCCGGAGTGGCAAGCCCTTCCGCATGATCAAGTTCCGCAGCATGTATGTCGAGGCGGACACGGCCGTCGACGCGCTCATCGCGCGCAACGGCGGCAACCCGGTCTTCTTCAAGATGAAGGACGACCCGCGCATCACGCCGATCGGCAAGGTGCTGCGCAAGTTCAGCCTCGACGAGCTGCCGCAGTTCTTCAACGTGCTGCGCGGTGAGATGAGCGTGGTCGGGCCGCGCCCGCAGGTGCAGCGCGAGGTCGACAGTTACGACGGCGAGATGCGGCGCAGGCTGCTGGTCAAGCCAGGGGTCACCGGCCTGTGGCAGGTGAGCGGACGATCCGACCTTTCGCTGGAAGATTCGGTGCGACTTGACCTTTCCTACGTCGAGAACTGGTCGATGGTGCTCGACCTGCTGCTCATCGCGCGCACGATCGGCGCGGTGACCCGCGGGGCAGGCGCCTACTGAGCCGCGGGCTAGGCGCCTGCGGGAGGCGCCTACGACTCGCGCCTACTGCGCCGCGGGAAACTCCTGGGCCAGTTCCTGAAACAGCGCGGTGTTCATCGCGAAGGCTCGCTGCCCTTCGTCGAGCACCCTGCGGGTTTCGAGATCGTCGAGCGGCAATCGGTCGAGCAGACTGCGGTATTCGCGCTTGAACGCGGCCGGGTTGCCGACACCGTCGAAGACGTAGAAGCGGACGCCGTCGCCGCGATGCGGCAGGTTCCACAGCTTCTCGGCGGTGCCGCGGATGACCTGGCCGCCGGACAGGTCGCCGAGGTAGCGGGTGTAGTGGTGGGCGATGTAGCCCGCTGGCCAGTCGCGGGCGCACTCATCGATGCGCGCGGCGTAGGCCGCGGTCGCGGGCAGTGGTTCGAGCCCGTCGCGCCACCGTGGTCCGAGCAGATGGGCGAGGTCGCGCTCGAGTTCGGCGGTGCGTGCCAGTTCGGGACGGATGAACGGCCCCGCGACCGGGTCGTCGGCCAGGCTGTCCCATCGCCCCTCGAGCGCGCGGTAGATGAACCAGAGTTGGCCGGTGTAGCGGTGGTACGAGTCGACGCCGAGCGCGCCGCCGAGCATGTCGCTCATGAACCGCGAGTTCTCCGCGTCCGAATGTTGTTCGGCGGTGGCGCTGCGAATCTGCGTCGAGAACGGGATTGCCTCCGACATGAACGAACCACCTCACCTGAGCACCCTGGGCAATCCAAGTATGGATACCCTAACTTTCTGGTACGACGATACCGGGTTCGCGCGCGATGTGCACTCAGCTGCTCACTGAGTGGGTGGGATAGGCGAGGTGGGCACGGGTGGCGCGGACCGCCGCCGCAGCCGAACGGTCGGCCGTCGCCGCACGATCGGACGGCGCAGCGCGCCGAAGCGGCGCAGGATGCGCGGCCGCCGAACGGTACGGTCGAACCATTCGCCGAGGGTGACGCCAGCAGCGAGCGCGCACCCGACGCCGAACGCCGCAAGCAACTGGTTGGCGCCGATGGCGAGCTGATCGTTGAGCACGGCGTTGAGCCCGCGATAGAGCTTGAGGCCAGGCAGCAGCGGCGTGATGCCCGCGACCGCGACGACCAGCGGGGGTGTCAGCGCGCGCCGGGCCATCAGACCACCCGCCATGCCGATCACCGTTGCGGCGACACCCGAGGCGAGCACCGGGCCGAAGCCGGCCTGCTGCACCAGGAGATAGCAGATCGTGCCCGCTGCGCCACTGCCCGCGGCGGCGGCGAGCGCCCGTCGCTCCGCATAGCAGGCGAGCGCGAACGCCATGGCGGCGACGGCACCGGCGACGATCTTGATCGGCAGATCGGTGATGTCCGCCCCCGGCGTCAGCACGATCGGCGGCACGGTGGCGCCGACCACGTCGCCGATGCGCAAGGCGAGGGCGATGCCCGCGATGATGCCGCCGGTCATCATCAGCACCTCGAGCATGCGGGCCGTCGAGGTGATCGGCGCGCCGGTTATGCCGTCCTGTACCGCGCCGACCAGCTGCAAACCACTGAGGAGCACGGTGATTCCCGCGGCGATGATGAGCGCGGGATCGACCTCGATGCCGAGTGGGCCCGCCAGGGTGGCCAGCACGATGGCGGGTGTCGCGGCGATCGCACCACCCACCACGTGCTGGAAGAAGAACGGCAGGCCGAAGCGATTGAGCACCCGGTTGGCCCGGTCGATCGCCAGCGTGGTGCCGAAACTGACTGCCGCGACGACGACTCCGCCGCCGAGCAGCGCGGCGATGGCCGCGGCGAGCAGCGACCAGCCGAAGGTGGCCATCCAGCGGTGGTACGGGTGCGGCGCCGAGGTGATCGTGTCGAGCGCGGCGCGCGCGTCCACCGGCGCGACGACCTCGTTGCGGATCCGCCTGGTCAGCCGGTCGACGGCCGCGAGCCTGGTGAAGTCGAGCGAGCGGTAGTGCACGATCCGCATGGTGCTCGCGGGCGGTAGTCGGGGCCCGCGGTCGGCCCAGATGCGGATCGCGTCGTAGGTGACGTCGATATCGCAGCGGGCCAATCCGTAGGTGGCGGCGATGAATCGGACCTGGGTGGTGGTGTCGATGACGCCGGTGCCGGACGCGAGCACCACCTCGCCGACCCGGACGGCCAGGTCGAGGACCTCGGCGACCCGCGCATCGTCGGTCAGGTCGATCGGCTGCAGCGGCGCAGGCGCGTCGACGATGGTGTCCGCGGTGGCCTGGCGATCGGCGACCAGCTTGCCGACCGCCTGGCTGACCACCGGCAGTCGCCGCCCGCGGCGGAGCCGCAGCCGCCGCCAGCCGAGATGGTCGACTCTGGTGTCGGTGTTCTCGCCTCCTGGCCGCGTGCTCGTATCCATGCACGCGAAGGTAGTCACCTTCTCACGACCTTTGCATCTCGGCTGGCACACGCGCCCGCCGAGCGTGTGGCGCGTGTGGCCGTAGATCGTTTCCGCGCCGGCGAAAGTGGCTCTCGGACGGCGGTTTCCGAGTGGTGGCGGCTAGATTGCTAGCATGCTAGCATCGGGGCGTGGGCGACGAGGAAGTCAAGCAGTTCAACGTGTACCTGCCACTGGGACTGATCAGGCAGGTCAAGCACCACGCCATCGAGCGGGAGCTTTCGCTCTCGGCCCTGGTGGCCGACGCGCTCCGCGGCTACCTCGACGACGCCCGCCGTGCAGATTCGTCCGAATAGGAGACCCGCTATGGCCATCGACGGAATCGAAGCCGTGTTCCTGGAAACCCACAACTGGGGTAAGGCGGCCAAGTTCTATGAAGCCCTCGGCTTCGAACTGGACTTCAGCACCGACCACGGCTCGGGCAAACTGACCCGTGGGGACGGTCCATACCTGTTCATCGCCGAGGTCCCGAAGAATCAGGAACCGCGGATGCAGCTCATCCTTTCGGTGGCCGACGCCGATGCGTTCCGCCCCGACGCGGGTGTCGACGTGGTGACCCCTTTCGAAGAGACGCACTACGGGACCAAGGAGATGACCGTTCGTGACCCCGACGGACGGATCGTGAGCCTGCAGGCGCCGTTGCAGCGGTGATCGTCCGGATCAGCTGGGTAGTAGTGCCTGCTGATCCGCGCGGGCGAGGACTTGGGTGAGCGTCCGCAGCAGTTCGCTGTCCGGGTGTTGGGGGAGTGTGGCGGTTCGCCAGGCCACGAAGCCATCCGGGCGGACCAGGGTCGCACCGGTGTCGGTGATGCCGAAGGCCGTGTGGAAGAGATTGTCCGGGTCCGTGTAGTCGGTCCCGATCTGGTGCACCGTCACGTCGAGACCCAGTGTGGTGGTGGCGTTCTCGGCGGCCGCGGTCCATGCCGTGCCTGCCGGGCCGGTCAGTAGGAGAAAGCCGCCGTCGCAGAGATCGAGGGTGGACAAGGTGGTGCCTGCACTGCGGAGCCAGAGGTGCGGTGCGCGCAAGCCGGGGCGGCCGGTGGCGTGGCGAGGGTCTTCGACCGGCTCGTTATGGTCGGGCGTCTCGGAAACGACGGCGGCAGAGCGGTATCGATAGCCGAGGATCATCGTGAGGTCGTCGATGGCGGCTGCGGTGTCGCCGGTGCCGTGATGGCGACCGTGCAGACGCTGCATCGCCTGGTCGAGCGTGGTGACCGAGACCGGGCGCCGCTCGTCCTGGTAGGTGTCCAGCAGTGACTCGCCCGCTTGGCCTTTCACCACTGCGGCGAGCTTCCATGCGAGATTGTGCGCGTCGGCGATGCCGGAGTTCGCGCCGAAGGAGCCCGTCGGCGGGACAACGCGGGCGGCGTCGCCCGCGAAGAAGATGCGGCCTACCCGGAATTGCCTGGCCACCCACCCGCCGATCCGGGTGGCGCCGACGTGCTTGCTCGATCCTGGCAGCGGCGGCACCAGCGTGAGTTCGAGGCCAGGGTCGCCGATCGCGCGGCGGGCGAGGTCGATACAGCGCTGTTCGGTGAAATCGTCGAGGCTTGCCCCGGTCTCGGGACCGAAGGGGATGCCGAGCGACCAGCGGCCAGGTTCGCGACCCGGCACGAGGGCGGTGCCGGTGATCGGCTGATCGAGGTAGCCGAGCAGGAAGCGACGGCCGCGCAGTAGCGCAGTGAGGTCGGCGTCGAAGAGGAAGTTCGCGGCGTACAGGAGCTCGCCCGGTCCGTCGGCGCCGATGCCGAGCTTGGTACGGATGCCAGCCCGGTTGCCGTCGGCCGCGACCAGGTAGTCGGCGTGTACCGGATAGTCCGCGCCGGTGTCGAGATCACGCACCAGTGCCGTGACGCCGTCGGCAGTTGTTTCGACGGAGCGCAGTTCCGTGCCGAATCGGATGTCGGCGCCGGACTTTTCGGCGTGCGCCCGGACGACCCGCTCCAATTCGTCTTGATCGATCATCGCCCAGTCGGTGGGGCTGAGGGTGGCGGGCGGGCGCACCTGGGCCAGCACGTCGACCCGGAATCGTTCCGCACCCGCCAGGGTTTCCGCGCCGAACATTTCCGGGAGCGCCGCCAGGATCGAGGTGCGTTCGCGGATCTCCGGCTCGAGGCCGAGCGCGCGATAGATCTCCATCGACCGCGGGTTGAATGCCCTGGCTTGCGGTTGCAGTGCGGTGGACGGGTGGCGTTCGACGAGGACGGGACGGATGCCCGCCCTGGCCAGGAACAGCGCGGCGGACAGGCCGGTGATGCCGCCGCCGACGATCATGACCGGGGTCTCGATGGCGGCGGAGTGGATGTTCGCAGTGTTCACGACAGGGTCTCCTCTTGTGGTCGAGCTACGCGAACCATCATCAATCGATCAGAGAACTGTGTCAATCATTTGATTGATTAGCTTGGAATGTCGAGTGAAACTGCTATGTGTCGATAGAATCTGCTTGTGCCGTCCTCGAAACCCCGCAGGTCACCCAAGCCGCAAGAGCGGCAGCGCGACCCGGAACGCACCCGCCAGCTGATCCTCGACGCCGCCGAGGCCGAGTTCGCCGCGCACGGCTTCCGCGGCGCGCGCACCGCCGCGATCGCGGCCCGCGCCGGGGTCAACCAGCAGCTGATCTCGTATTACTTCGACGGGAAAGACGGCCTCTACCAGGCGATGTCGCAACGCTGGCAGGAGCTGCGGCGCAACCTGGTTCCGCCGGGCACGCCGCTGCCCGAACAGCTGCGCCGATATGCGTTGCAGGCGTTGGACAATCCCGACGCGGTGCGGCTGTTCGCCTGGGGCGGGCTCGAATACGCGGGGCCGGACAGCGATCCGGATCGGGGGCCGCGTGCGGAACAGCTCGGGTCGAGCGTCGAGGAATTGCGGGCGATGCAGGCGGACGGCAGGCTGCCCGCCGAGCTGGATCCGGCCTGTCTACTGGTCATGCTGATGGGCGCGGCGATGGCGCCGACCTCGCTGCCGCATGTCATCGCGGGAGTGTGCGATGCCGATCCGCGCTCGCCGGAGTTCCTGAAGCACTACGCCGAACAGGTCGCGTTGCTCGTCCAGTTGCTGCAGCAGGGCGGCGGGTAGCGCCGTTTGTGCCGCGAAACCCTTGGTGCCCGCCGGGAAAGGTGGTAGAACTTGTTCTAGTTTCGGCGATGGGAGCGCGTACGGTGCGGTACGGAATTGTGTTGTTCACCAGCGATCGGGGCATCACGCCCGCGGAAGCGGCGGCGACCGCCGAGGGTGCCGGTTTCGACACGTTCTACGTGCCGGAGCACACGCACATCCCGGTCGTGCGGGCGGCGGCACATCCGCAGACCGGCGACGCGACGCTGCCCGACGATCGGTATCTGCGCACCCTCGATCCGTGGGTGGCGCTGGCCACCGCGGCCGCGGTGACGAGCCGGATCGGGCTGTCGACGGCGGTGGCGTTGCCCGCCGAACATCATCCGATCACCCTGGCGAAGACCATCGCCTCGTTGGACCATCTGTCCGGCGGGCGGGTCAGCCTCGGCGTCGGATTCGGGTGGAACACCGACGAACTCGCGCACCACGGGGTGCCCGCCGGCAAGCGCAGGACGGTGTTGCGGGAGCACCTCGATGCGATGCGCGCGATCTGGACCGAAGAGGAAGCCAGCTTCACCGGGGAATTCGTGAACTTCGGCGCCAGCTGGTCGTGGCCGAAGCCGGTGCAGAAGAAGATTCCGGTGGCGCTCGGCGCCGCGGGCGGGGAGAAGTCGTTCACCTGGCTGGCCAAACACGCGGACGGGTGGATCACCACGCCGACCGAGGGGGAGCTGGCACCGAAGATCGAACTGCTGCACCGGATCTGGCGTGAGCATGGCAACGCGGGTACGCCCGAGATCATCGCCCTTGCCGGTCGGCCCGACCCGGCGCAGTTGGCGCAGTGGGCCGAATTCGGCGTGACCGAAGTCGTTTTCGGCATGCCGGACCGGTCGGCCGAGGATGTGCGCGGCTACCTCGGCAGGCTTGCCGGGAAGCTCGGCATCGGGGAATAGGAACGGCCCGCGCGCGGGTGGGCGACACGGCCGCAGGTCATGGACCTGCGGCCGTGCCTTGTGTGGTCAACCCCGCGCGGACCACGGTGGTCTGAGTCGTAGCTCAGACCACCGGGTTTCAGCTGCGGCGCCTGCGGATGAACAACCACCCGAGGACAACGCCGAGAATCGCGACAACGCCCGCACCGATCGCGGCGATCGGGATCCAGTTCTGCGAGGACTTACTGCTCGACACATCCTGCGCGACAGCACGATCGAGCGGCTTGTCCAGGCGGGGGCCCGCGTTCTCGCCGAGCACACCGCCGTTCAGCGCGCTCGAATACACCGGGCCCGGCTCAGGGGTTCCCGCGACGGTGAGATCCAGCCGCACCGGCACCGGCGTGTGTCCCTCCTCGAAGGTCGAGCCGAGCTTCACCGCGATGAAGTACCAACCGGCGACCGACTGCTTGCGGACGTCGGCCTGGTCGGCGTCGCGGTTGTGGTACCGGATCGGCACGGTGACCATAGCGGGGTCATTCGACGGCAGCACACCGGCGGTGCCGGTGTATACGTGGGAATCCCAGTCGATTTCGTCACCGAACGGTGAATACAAGGTGGTGGTGATGTTCGAGACGACGTTGAGGCCCTTCACCCCGTTCTCGTCGAAATGCACGCGGTACGCCAGCCCCTGTCCCCAGTCCAGCTTGACCCGGTAGAAAAGGTACTCACCCGGCTGCATGGTGTCGGAGTACCGGCCGCTGCCGTCGAGAGTGGTTGCCACGGTGAACGATCCACCGCCCGGCGCGGGCTTTCCCGGACCGACGGGTTCGACGAAGGCCGTCGGCGGCAACACCGCGACGGGACCGGGATCGGTCGCCGCTGGCTCGATGCCGACGAGCAGCTCGATCGGCAGCCGGGCCGGAACGCCGAGCGAGACCCGCTCCCAGCTGATCGAGAAGTAGTACCGGCCAGCACCTTTGCATCTGTCCGAGCTGGCGCTGCCCGTCGGTTGTTTGGTCGCCCCGTCGAAGGTCTTGCTGATCGTCAGGGCAACACCGTCACTGGAGCGCGACGCCTGCTCGGTCTCGGAGGCGTTGCAGTCCTGGCCCTCTCGTCCGAAGACCTGCAGCCGCAGGCTGTTGAAGTCATCGATCGTCGAGATGCCGGGCACCCGGGGGAAGGACACGATGCCGCTGAAATACGCGGTGGCGCCCGCCGGTACGTCGACGGCGTAGTAGCGCTTCTCTTTCTGGCCGATGGTGTCCAGGTACTGGCCCGGCGTGGCGGCCGGTGCCTTGTCGTAGCTTGCGGCGCCGGTGATCGGGGTGCCGGTGGCCTGTGCCATGCAGGTGAGCTGGGCGCGCGCTTTGTCGTCGACCGCGAAGCCGATGGCGTGCAGCACCAGATCGATGCCCTGCTTCTTCAATTCCTGTGCCACCGCGCACGGGTCGGGCGGGGCGCAGGTGTCGTCGCCGTCGGAGACCAGCACGATCGAGCGCGGTCCCGAGTTCGGCAGGGTCTGGGCGGCCTGGCGCAGCGCGGTGCCCATCGGCGTCCAGCCGCTGGCCTTGATGCCGTCGACCGCGCTGGTGAACGCGGCTCTGTCGAGGGCATCCGGCTGGCGAAGCACCTGGACGTCGCGGCAGCCAACGGGCTTGTCCGCCTCGGTGTTTCCGGTGCTGGTGCCGTAGACGGTCAACCCGACCTTCGATTCGGCGGGCGCGGCACCGACGAAGGTGCGCACGGCGTTCTTCGCGGCATCCATCATGGTGCCCGCGGGATCAGGGCGCTGCATGGAGCCGGAGGCGTCCAAGATCAGCATGGTCGGCGCGTACTTCGCGGTCTGTTCGGAGCGGTTCGGCTGGGCCGATGCCTGCTGGGCGACCATGGTGAGGCCGAGGAGGCAGGCGGCGAATACTGCGGTGAACGTGGTGAATCTCGACATTGTCCTCATCTAAATTGTGTCGCCTTTTGTAGTGCCCGGCACACATTACCGATGAGTCCCTCACTATTCCATTGTTGAAACGCTGAGTGGCATAAGCAATCGTCTACGCGAGAAGTGGAAAATGGCCCGCGCACAACGATGTACGCGGGCCATCTATCGCCGGTTCAGCGCAGGTCGCGCCTGCGGAAGGCGACGATGCCCACCGCGAGCAGAGCGCCCGCGATCGCCAGCAGCCAGAGCACCGGAGCGGCCTCGAAGGGCGCGGCGGGCAGCTTCGGCGGGTGGACGAACGGGACCAGGTCGAGCAGCCACTGCGGCGACCCGTCGAGCGCGCCGACGAAGAAGAGGACGACCATGATGCTGAGCACGCCCCACGCGACCGGGGTGAAGCGGGGGAGCAGTCCATAAATCGCCACCGTCAGTCCGGTGAGCACCCAGACCGCGGGCACCTGCACGAGCGCGGCACCCACCGCGTCGCCGACCTTGCCCGCCACGTCACCGTCGGACGCGCCGTAGACGACACCGATCGCGAGCCCGGCCACCATCAGCAGCACCGCGGGACCGAGCAACGCGAAACCGATGTGGCTCAACGCATACCGTTCCCGGCTGATCGAGCCGGACAGCGTGGTCTCGACGCGCTGGCTGGCCTCCTCCTCGTGCAGGCGCAGGGTTGCCGAGATGGAATAGGCAGCCGCGCCCGCGGCGAGCAAGGTGATGGCCAGGTTGATGAACGCGTCTTGCAACATCGTCGACCCGCCCATCCTCGCGACCACGTCGGTGACCGACGAGTTCTCGTCGAGCATGTCGCCGACACTCTTCACCGCGCCGCCCATCAGCAGGCCGTACAGCAGGAACCCGATGGACCAGGCCAGCATGGAGCCGCGCTGTAGCCGCCAGGCCAGTCCCGTCGCGCCGGACAGTGCCGGGGCAGCCGTTGGCGGGCCGGGACGTTCGGCGAGCAGGCCGGACCCGGTGTCGCGCCTGCTCATCAAGAGATAAGCGGCCGCGGTGGTGAGCGCGGCGAGCGCGAGTAGCGGCAGCAACACCCACCAGCGTTCCTGTGCGAATGCGCGCATCTGAATGCACCAGCCCAGCGGCGAGAACCAGGACAGCACACCGTTTCCGGCGTCGCCGATGGCGCGAAGGGCGAAGGCCGTGGCCAGTGCGCCGAGAGCGATGCCACGGGCGATGCGCGCCCCGGTACTCACCTGGGCGGCCATGGCAGCCACGCCTGCCCACGCCAGGCCGGAGCCTGCCAGCGTCGCGCCATAGGCCAGCGAGCCGGTCGCGGACAGATCGTTGCTGTACAGCATTGCGGCGCAGAGGATTCCGCTGACCAGACTGCCGACGCCGGTGAGGGTCAAGGCGGCCGTCAGGCCCGCGTAGCGGCCGATGCTGGTGGCGCCGACCAGTTCGGCGCGGCCGGTTTCCTCCTCGACCCTGGTGTGCCGGATGACGGTGAGGATCGTCGCGATCGCGATCATCGCGAAGTACGGTCCCGCCTTCCACAGCGACAGCGGGCCGATCTCCGTGCTGAACACCGGGCCGTACATGGCGCGCAGCGCCGGACTGTCGGTGATGGTTTTCGCGTACCGCACGAGGTCTTCGGGCGTTCCGTAGACCTCCTTCGTGCTCGCGACATAGAAGGCAGGCAGCACACCGAACGCGAACACCCACAGCGGCAACACGATTCGATCTCGACGCAGATACAGGCGCAGCAACTGGCCGGTGCCAGCGAAGTCGTCCGAACCGCGCGTGGCCGGTGCGGCGTAGTGCCTGCCCGCGGTGGCGGTGGTCATGCGCGCACCTTCTCCGCGTTCTTCGCCGCCTGCTCTTCCTGCGCCCCGCCATCGACGTGGTAGTGGCGTAGGAACAGCTCCTCGAGGGTGGGCGGCGCGCTGGTGAGGCTGCGCACCCCGGTGTCGCCGAGCACCTTGATCAGCTCGCCGAGGTGTTCGCCGTCCACCTGGCAGCGCAGGGTCGCACCGTTGCGCTGGATGTCGTCGACGCCCGGGATGCGGCTGAGATCGCCTGGGTCGCCGAGCAATTCGGCGGTGATCGAGGTCCGCGACAGGTGTCGCATGTCCGACAGTGATCCGCTCTCCACGGTGCGGCCCGCCCGGATGATGGTCACCCGATCGCACAGCGCCTCGACCTCGGACAGGATGTGGCTGGACAGCAGCACCGTGGTGCCGCGCTGCTTGGCCTCTTCGACGCATTCCCGAAACACCTGTTCCATCAATGGATCCAGGCCCGAGGTCGGCTCGTCGAGCAGCAGCAGGCGTACGTCGGAGGCGAGCGCCGAGATCAGCGCGACCTTCTGCCGGTTGCCCTTGGAGTAGGTGCGCGCCTTCTTGCGTGGGTCGAGGTCGAATCGCTCGATCAATTCCTTGCGGCGCTCGGCATTGATGCCGCCGCGCATCCGGGCGAGCAGATCGATGGTCTCGCCACCGGACAGTGACGGCCACAGCGTGACATCGCCTGGCACATAGGCGAGTTCGTGATGCAGCGCGACCGCGTCAGCCCACGGATCGCGATCGAAGAGCGTGGCTCTGCCCGAGGTGGCCCGCAGGATGCCGAGTAGCACCCGGATGGTGGTCGACTTGCCTGCGCCGTTCGGCCCGAGAAAGCCGTGGATCTCGCCTTCGCTGACCGCGAGGTTCAACCCGTCCAGTGCGGCGACGTGGCCGAAAGTCTTACGGAGATCGGTGATTTGAATGACCGCGGACATCAGTGCTCCTTGGTGACAGTGTCCAAAAGCGTGGGGTCGGTGAGTAGGCCCTGGGTGTAGAACTCCAGTGCGGGGGGTGTGAGCTCTTCGGTCAGTTCACGAATGGCCTTACGGAAATCGAGCTTTTCGCCTGGCTTCGAATGCAGCTGCACCCAGAGCAGGGTCGCGCCGAGGTTGAGCGTCAGTAGATATCTGGCGCGTGCCGCTGGGTCGCGGCTCGGCTTGATGGTGCCCGCGTCGACGCCCTGCTGGATGTAGACCTCGGCATCGGCGATCATGTGCTCGAACAACGACTCGGCCATCGGACCGCCCGCCTGCAGGCTGCGCACCATGTAGGCGACCAGCGGTCCGTAGACCTCGATCTCGGCGAGGGCGGCCAGCATGCCCTTCGCGACGCTGGGCGCGGTGATCGCCTTGATCTTCTCGTCGTGAATCAGCTGAATCACCCGCTCGTCGCAGGCGGCCCGCAGGCCGTCCTTGGAGCCGAAGTGATGGTTCACCAATCCCGGTGAGACACCCGCCGCTTTCGCGATGGCGCGCACGCCGACCTGGAACCCCTGATCGCCGAAGACCTCGATCGCGGCATCGCGTATTCGTGCCGCGGTGGTCAGATCCGTGGCGGGTCCTTGCGGTAGGGGCTGTTGGTTAAACACATGTTGAATATACTAAACATGCGTTCAAAGCACCACAAGAGCCTGCCCGGAATGTCGTGTCAACAGTCACGGTTTGCTCGGCGTTCGGCGGGCTACTGTCGAGTTATGACTACCGGGACCGCAACAACGGCAGATCAGCTCCGCGCAGCACTCGACGGACCGTGGGGCGAGATCCGGGAACAAGCCCGCATCCAGCTCGCCGACGACAAATTCGCCGGCGACCCCTATCTCGACTACAAGGCGGCCAGGGCGCGCGTGCTCGAGCAGATGCGGGTCATCGCGACGATGGGGTACGCGGAACGCGGTTTTCGCAGGGAGAACGGTGGCACCAGCGAGCCGGGCGCCGCGGTCACCGGGCTGGAGATGCTCGCCTACGCGGATCTCTCGCTGTGGGTGAAGGCGGGCGTGCAGTGGGGGTTGTTCGGCGGGGCGGTGGAGAACCTCGGCACCGAACGGCACCGCGACTACATCCACCGGCTGCTGTCGCTCGACCTGCTCGGCTGTTTCGCGATGACCGAGTCCGGGCACGGCAGCGACGTCGCCCAGCTGGAGACCACCGCCACCTACGACGCGGAGACCCAGGAGTTCGTGATCCACTCGCCGACACCGTCGGCGCGCAAGGACTACATCGGCGGCGCGGCCGAACACGCCAGGATGGCAGCGGTTTTCGCGCAGTTGATCACCCAGGGCGAAGGCCGCGGCGTGCACTGCCTGCTGGTGCCCATCCGGGACGAGAGCGGCGCTGACCTGCCCGGCGTGACCACCTTCGACGACGGGCTCAAGGGCGGACTGCCCGGTGTCGACAACGGGCGCATCGTGTTCGACCACGTCCGGATACCGCGGGAGAACCTGCTCAACCGGTACGCCGATGTCGCACCGGACGGCACCTACCACTCGGAGATCGAAAATCCGAGCAGGCGCTTCTTCACCACGCTCGGCACCCTGGTGCGCGGACGGGTCAGCGTCGGCGGTGCGGCCGCGGCGGGCGCCAGGGTCGCGCTGAGCATCGCGGTGCGATATGCGTTGAAGCGCAGGCAATTCGCCGATCCGGACACCGGGCAGGAGACCGTGCTGCTCGACTACCGCAGCCACCAGCGCAGGCTGCTGCCGCTGGTCGCCAAGTCCTACGCGCTGGCCTTCGCGCAGAACGACCTGGTCCGCCGGATGCATCTGGTGCAGACCGGCCAGGATCTCAACCCGAGTTCGCAACGGGCACTGGAGAAGCGGGCCGCCGGGTTGAAGGTCGCGCAGACCAGGCACGCCACTCGCGCCATCCAGGAATGCCGCGAAGCATGCGGCGGCGCAGGATATTTGACCGAGAACCGGCTCGTCACGCTGAAGGGCGACACCGATGTGTTCACCACCTTCGAGGGCGACAATGTGGTGCTCACCCAGCTGGTCGCCAAGGAACTGCTGACCGCGTACTCCGACGAGATCCGCGATCTGGACGCGCTGGGCTGGGTGAAGTTCGCCGCGACCATGGCAGGCGACGAGGTGCGCAAGCGTTCCGGTGTGCGGCAGCTGATCCAGCGGCTGCGCGACGGCGCGAACGACACCGTCGACGACGGCGACCTGTCCCGCCGCTCGGTGCAGCTGCAGCTGTTCGCCGACCGCGAGGACTACCTGGTGCGCACCGCAGGCCACCGGCTGCGCGCCCGTGCCGAGGACACCGGTCCGTTCGAAGCGTTCAACAACGCCCAGGACCACATCCTCACCGCGGGTACCGCGCACATCGACCGGCTGACCCTGGAGGCCTTCATCGAAGGCATTGCCGATATTCAGGATCCGGAGGCGCGCGCCCTCGCCGAGACGGTCTGCGACCTCTACGTGTACGCGACCTTGGAAGAGAACCAGGCCTGGTACATCATGCACCGGTTCATGTCGGTGGAACGCGCGAAGGCGGTGCGCCGCGGCGTGAACGAGCTGGTCGACCGGCTGCGGCCGGAGGCGCTCACCCTCGTCGAGGGGATGGGGGTGCCGGAGTCGATGCTGCGTGCGGCGATGCTCAGCGATGCGAGTGTGTTCGAGCGGGGCTGACCTTGTCCACCGACCAAGTCAGTGCCAGCACCATGGCAATGGCCGCGGCGGTGCCGCCGAGAATGTCGGTGGGCCAGTGATAGTCGAGCCCGATCATGCCGACGGCCGCCGCGAGCATGGCCACCGCCGTCACGATGAGTGTGCTGAGCCGCGTCCGGAAGGACCGGCTCAGCACGATGAAGGTGGTGGCGATCGCGACCAGGTGCACGGTGTGCCCGCTGGGATAGGCGAGGTAATCGTGGAGTTGCCGCTGCCACAACGGTTTCCACACCACGGCGTTCAGGCCCGCGGTGAGTTCCGGCACCACCAGCATGAGGGCGGCGCTTCGCCATTCGGCGCGATAGGCGAACCAGGCGCACGTGAGCAGCAGCAACGGCACCAGGACGTACCAGTTACTCGGGAAGACCAGCGCGTGATACACGCCGGGCCGGTCATCGAGGGCGGTGTGGATCGGCGTGGCCACGGCCCGATCGAGCGCGGTCGGGCCGCCGTCGGCGGGGAACGTCAACGGCAGCGCGGCCGTCACCGCGCCGGCCAGCACGATGCCGCCGAGCCGGTACGCGTCGCCGCCGATGACGTCCTGTCGTAGTCCGAGCACGCTCTGACGATAGCCATTGACAAGATCTTGCTAGTCGACCGCGGCAGCTGCGCTGGTCCCGGCGGGAAACGCAATGGTCACTCGACCGAATCCGGGCGAAACTCGTTACCGTCGAAAGTGACACCCGCCCAGGTCAACTCGCGGGACCCTGGAATCCTTCGCGACCTCGCACCGAGTTGGTATCGTCGACTTCGATCGGTGAACAATCTGGTTCACCAATCGGAGATCCGGCTCGGTCGGCCTGGGAGCAACGTGGCTCGGACGCAGTGATGTGCGGTCGTCCGATCCGTGGCAGTGACTGAGAGGTGCCCATGGTGGGCGACAACGTCCAGCCCTCGTTGGCCGGGACATATCGACTTCCGACCATCGTCGGACGCGCCGCCGAACTCGCCGAGCTCGGCAGACTGCTCGACGATCAACGGGTCCGGCTGCTCACGCTCACCGGGACCGCAGGGGTCGGCAAGTCGCGGCTGGCTCGTGCCGCGTTGTCGGACAAGACCTTTCCCGGCTGCCTCGACGCGAAGGTCGAGGTCGGCGACTGCACCGACCGGACCGCCGCATGGAACGCGGTGCTCGAGGCCGCGAGTTACCGGCCGTTGGCGCCGGCGTACCAGCCGCTCGGCCCGGCCGAGGCGCTCGCGGTGCTGGCCGCCCGGATCGGCGGCGGCCGCGCAATCCTGTTGCTGGACAACTGCGATCGGGTGGTCGAACAGATCTCCACCGAGGTGGCATGGCTGCTGGAACGCTGCCCGCAGCTGGTGCTGGTGGCGACCAGTCGCGTCCCGTTCAACCTCTACCGCGAGTGCGTGCTGTGCGTGCGGCCGTTGCGGACCGTCTTCGGTGCAGGCGACTATTTACCCGGCTCCTCGCCCGGCGCGCGACTGCTGCTCGACAGCATCGACAGCCACTATCGCGGCTCGAGTGCGCTGGCCGACCGCCTGGTGATCGACGAAATCGTGTGCGAGCTCGGCGGCGTGCCGCTGGCCATCGAACTGGCGGCAGGGTCGATCGCCAGGGTCGGCCCGGTGCGCACCCTGCACCGGCTCGAGGCGGGCGCCGACCTGCACTCGCCGTCCTTCGTCGATGTGCCTGAGCGGCACCGCACCATGTACGGTGCGGTCGAGTGGGGTCTACACGGTCTCGCCCCCGAGCTGCTGGACCTGATGCTCCGGCTTTCGCTGTACGAGTCCATGCTCGATACCGAAATCGCCTGCCTCGCAGCCGGAGCCACCGAAGAGGAGGCCACGGCCAGGCTGGGCGAGCTTGTGCACCGCAGCCTGCTCGACCATGTCGCCAGCGGACCGAGCGGCCACGGCTACCGGCTGTTCGCTCCCGTGCGAGCCTATTGCCGCCGGATGCTCAGTGCGGATCCGGTGCGCGCCACGGTGATTCGCGAGGATCACGTCGACCGGCTGTGTCAGCTCGCCGAAACCATCGGGCCGCTGTTCGATCAGCATGCGCACCGCGGTGCGGCGCTGGCGGCCGCGGGCAAGCGGATCGTGGATTTCCTTGCCGCACTGCACTATCTGATCGAGACCGGGCAGCCGGAGCGGGCCGTCCGGCTGGCCGCCCAGCTGGAGTCGGCGTGGATTCAGCACGGCTATCAGGCCGAGCTGGAGTCCGTGCTCGCCAAGGCGCTGGAGATGAGCGATCGCGGCACGCTGGCGCCCGGCGTGACCGCGCCGCTGTGCCTCGAGGTGCTCGGTCTGTGGGCCGGGCGGTCGGGCAGGCTGCGCCGTGCGGTCGACCTGTTGTCGAATGCCGTTGCCGCATACCGCCGGTTCGACCGGCCGGTGGATGCCGCGCGGGCGGCCGTGCCGCTGGCTGTAGCGTTGATCGCCATCGGGGACCACGCCGCTGCCGCGGAGCTCTTGCGCATCGCGAGCCGCCGAGCCGCCGAGCTCGGCGGCCCGTGGCCGATGCGCATCGAGATGTCCAAGGCGCTGCTCGGGTTCCCGGTGCCGCCGGTCCGGGATGCCAAGACCTGGACGACGATGCGGGACGAGGTGCGGCAGCTGGACAGCACCGCGCGGCTCATCGGCCTGAACACGTTGGCGCGCACCCAGATCGGCCCGCTCACCGCCGACCGAGCCCAGTCGCTGTACCGGGAGAACCTGGCCGACGACGATGTGGCGACCCACGTGCTGCAGACGATCATCGCGGTGGAGGGTTGCGCGCTGGCCTACGACGCGGCGGGGGTGGAGTACGCCGAATACGCGCTGACGCTGATGCTGGCCGCGCGCAGGCTCCGCGGCGCGCACGGCATTCCGCAACTCGGGCCGGGGGATCCGGCGCCGCGCGAATCCGAGCACCGGAATGCTGTGGGGGAGAACAAGTTCCGAGATATCCAACGGCTGGCGGGGGAGATGTCGCTGACGGACGTGATCAGCTACGCCCGCACCGCGCCGACGCTGCCCGACCCCGACGCCTCGCCGCTGGCCGCGCTCACCAACCGCCAGCGCGAGATCGCCGAGCTGGTGGCGACCGGGATGACCAACCGGAAGATCGCCACCCAGTTGGGCATCTCGGAATGGACCGTCGTCAACCATGTGCGCCAGGTGATGTCGAAGCTGGACTGTCCGTCCCGGCTGCATGTCGCCCTGGTGGTGGAACGGTACGCGCAGCCAGGTCCCGACGGCGCGAGCAAGCCGGAGCCGGTGACCGACGACCTGACGCAGGCCGCGCTCCCGCAGGCGCGAATCACCGTGATGCGCAGGGGATGAGCGGCGATCAGGGCCCGTAGGTCAGGATCGCGCTGATCACGAACCACAGTATCCAGGCGAACGCGATGAACATGCCGAGTGCCAGGGTGATCCGCATGAAGGCGCGGCCGAAGTCCATGTCGCGGGTTTCCCGCGGATACAGCTTCCACGGGCTGTACCAAGGCGTCTCGATCGCGTAGACCGGCCGCTGCGCATCCCGCTCGGCCTGCGCCAACTCTTCGGCGTACGCCTCGGCCTGCGCCTGGTTGGGGCCGCCGTGCCACAGCGTGATGTCGATCGGGCCGAGGAAGCCCTCGTTGAGCAGTTCCTGCGGGGCGGGTAGGTAGGGCAGGATGCCGAGGCCGCGGAACGCGACCGCGACGTCGTTGGCCGTCCACAGGTGCTTTTCCTGCTCCG
This sequence comes from Nocardia altamirensis NBRC 108246, assembly GCF_001612685.1. Classification (GTDB taxonomy): domain Bacteria; phylum Actinomycetota; class Actinomycetes; order Mycobacteriales; family Mycobacteriaceae; genus Nocardia; species Nocardia altamirensis. The sequence continues at coordinate 187,431 of NZ_BDAY01000010.1, read as the reverse complement.
CGAGCGACTCGAAGTAGTGCTTCAGCCTGCTGGGGTCGTCGCCGAGGATCACGTCGAAGCTCGGGTCGCTCCAGGCCTGCTGGATCTTCAACTCGGCGCCGCGCAGCGGCACCACCAGGGCGAGGCCGTGCACCGCGCGCTGGCCGAGCCCGCGTGCGGCGAGCCAGTTCTGCAGTGCGAAGGTGTGTTCGCGGGACTTCTCCAGCGGGGTGCGCCGATCGCGCCCTTCCATCGCGGCAGGGTCGCCGTTGATCGTCCACTGGCCGTTGAGCGGGATCTCCAGCACGCCGTCCTGCCTGGCCACCAGCGCCTCGGCCTCGATCACCACGCAGCTGGTCGGCGTCCACACCACCGCGTCGAACTGATGCAGCCGATCCTTGTGGAAGAGACTGCAATTGATCGTGGCGACACCGTGCGGGCTGCCGGGATCCTTCCAGGTGCGCAGCCAATCGATCAGCGCCCGCTCGGCATTGGTGCCTGCGGCATTCTGCACTCGCACGAGCATTGGCGACCCGCCCTTCACGTCGACACTCGACAACTCAGGATACGAGGTGTGCGGCCGAGTTCGTCGCGCCCGTGGCAACTGTCGGCGTGTTGATCAGGTCTACGCAGGCCCGGGTAGGGCGCTCGAAGGACGACAGCCGACCGGAGCGGGCGCGCTCAGTCCGGCTGTTCGGCCGCGATCTTGCCCGCCTGCACCGCCTTGACCAGGACCGCATGGTCGGATTCGGTGCGGTCGGCATAGCGGACGGCAAAGTTCGCCACCGCGTTGTCGAAGCGCTCGTCGTCGCCGAGGTAGCCCGCGAGCAGGCGGGGGTCCAACGAGCGCGAGTGCGCACGCGCCAGCAGCGCGCCGGCGAGCCTGCCGTAGTCGTCGAGGTCGGCCGCGGAGAGTCCGGCGGGATCGATGCTGCCCTTGAGATTGCGGAATTGCCGCACGATGAACGGCAATTCGGTGCCGTCACCTGCGATGTCCACGCTCGTCCAGCCGAGCAGGATGTCGGTCTCGGACTGAACCAGCCTGGCGCCCTGCACGATTCGCTCACCTTCGTGGCGCACCGGCGGCGCGGGCAGGTACGGGCGCAGTGCGGACGGATTGGCCTGTTTGATCTGCAGCACCAGGTTCTCGCCCTCGTTGCCGTGCAACAGCGCGACATAGGTGCGCAGGCCGACGCTGCCGGTGCCGACGATGCGAAAAGCGACATCGGACACCGCGAATCGGTTCAACAGGCCGCGCCGCGACTCGCGCAGAGTATCGGCATAGCGGCCGAGGCCGTCCACGATCGCTGCCTCGACGCGGTCGTCGACCGGCGTGAGAATCGGTGGGTCGCTGACGAATCGGTGTTGGCGGATGTCGGTCTCGTGATCGTCGAGGTGTTCGGTCCATTTGGCGACGACCTTGGCGCTGGTGTTCTTGCGCGCCTTCTTCGCGGCCTTCTTGAAGTCGTCGATCAGATCGTGGGCAGCGGCCTTGCTCAGCACCGACTCGTCGGGCAGCGCGCTCCACGATTCCAGGAACGGCTGCTCGGCGAGCCTGCCTGCGGCGAGCCGGTAGGTGCGGGCGGCATCGTGGGCCGCCCTGCGGCAATCGTCCTCGTCCGCACCGCTTTCCCGGCCTGCCAGCACCAGGCTGGCCGCGAGCCGGTCCAGATCCCACTCCCACGGGCCGACGATGGTTTCGTCGAAATCGTTGATGTCCATGATGATTTCGCCGCGCGGCGTGCCGTACAGGCCGAAATTGGCGGCATGCGCGTCGCCGCAGAGCTGGGCGGTGAGCCCGGTGTCGGGTCCGCCTGCGAGATCGGCGGCCATCAGGCCCGCCGCGCCGCGGTAGAAGGTGAACGGCGAGGCCATCATCCGGCCTACCCGCATCGGAAGCAGATGTGGCAACCGACCCGCGCTGCTCGCCTCGATGAACGCGAGCACGTCGGGGCGACGTGCGCCCTCGGCCGCCCGATCCCGGGCGTCGAGCGGAACTCGTTCGCGCAATTCCTGACCACGCGCCCGCACCTGCGCGGACGGAACGTAGGTGCGGAGGTCGATACCACTGTCTGACACAACAACCGACGCTAGCGGTTTCCGGCCCCCGCGGTGGTGTCGATTCCGCCACGTTCGCGGGGGCACGGATATACCGCTTGGCCTTTCAGTTGGCGGGCACGGGTGGCACGGCGGGCGTGACCGGCGTGATCGGCAGCCGCAGCGCGCCCGACGCGGCATCGGGCACGGCGGGCTGCCGCGGCGCGACCGGGGTGATGCGCTGATACGCGGTGCCGAGCTCTGGACGCGGGTCGGCCTCGTTCTTGTTGGGCCAGAACGCCATTGCCCGTTCGGCCTGCGCGGTGATGGTGAGCGACGGATTGACGCCGAGGTTGGCGGTCACCGCCGAGCCGTCCGCCACATGCAGGCCAGGGTGGCCGTACACCCGCTGGTACGGGTCGACCACGCCGGTGTCGGAGGTATCGCCGATCACGCAGCCGCCGATGTAGTGCGCGGTTGCCGGGATGTTGAACACGTCCATCACCAGCCCCTGCACATCGCCGTTCACCTTCTCGCCGAACCGGCGCCCGATGTCGTGCGCCAGCGGAATCCAGGTCGGATTCGGTTCTCCGCTGCCCTGTTTCGTCTTGAGCAGCCCGCGCCGCCGGAACGAGGTCAGCGAATTGTCCAGCGACTGCATGACGAGCAGGATCACCGACTTCTCCGAGGCGTGCCTGGCGTTGAGGCTGCGCAGGAAGACCATGGGGTGCAACACCATCGCAAGCAGGAAGCGCAGGAACCGGAACGCGCCGCCGTCGATGATCGGCGCGGACAGCGGGAACAGCGCGTTCTGCCCCTTGCCGTAGTGGCAGACCTCGATGTGGGTGTCGTCGGCCGGGTGGATCGAGGAGGTGATCGCGATGCCCTCGGCGAAATCGCGGCGCGAGCGGCTCACCACATTGAGGATTGCCTCGGAGTTGCTGCGGGTCAGCTCGCCGAGCCGGGGCGAGAGCTGAGGCAGCACCTTCTCGTCGCGCATCTTGTGCAGCAGCTTCTGGGTGCCGAGCGCGGCGCCGGCGAACACCACCTGTTCGGCGGTGAAGGTCCGGCGCTGCTTACGAATCCAGCGGTCCGAGCGCTCGGTGTCGACGGCATAGCCACCGTCGGGCAGCGGGCGCACTACGGTGGCGGTTGTCAGCGGATGCACCTCGGCGCCTGCCTGTTCGGCCAGGTAGAGGTAGTTCGTGGTGGTCGTGTTCTTGGCGTTGTTCGGGCAGCCGGTGAAGCATCGCGCGCAGTGCACGCAGCCGCGCCTGCGCGGGCCGACACCGCCGAAGTACGGGTCGTCGACCTCGGTGCCAGGGTCGCTCTCGTTGAAGAACACACCGACATTGGTCGGATGGAAGGTGTGCGCGACGCCGAGATCGTCGGCGATCTCCTTGATCACGTCGTCGGCCGGGGTCATCCTCGGGTTCGGCGCAACGCCGAGCATCCGCTGCGCCTGGTCGTAGTACGGCGCGAGCTCGGCCCGCCAGTCGGTGATGTGCGCCCACTGCTTGTCGGTGTAGAAGTCGGGCAGCGGCTCGTAGAGAGTATTGCCGTAGATCAGCGACCCGCCGCCGACGCCCGCGCCGGAGAACACCGCGCACTTGCCGAGGATGCTGATCCGTTGCGGGCCGGTCAGGCCGAGGCGAGGCGCCCAGATCGATTTGCGCACATTCCAATTCGTGTTCGGAATGGTGTCGGCGTCCCAGCGTCTGCCCGCCTCGAGCACTCCGACCCGATATCCCTTCTCGGTCAGCCGAAGCGCGCTCACGCTACCGCCGAATCCGGAACCGATCACCACCACGTCGTAGTCGAATGTGGGCATGACTTCCTCTCATCACCGGCCACCAGGGCTGACGGCACCGACAGTGAGATGATTTCATACTCATTCTGTCAGGTCGATGGTGTGGCTCAGGCCATCGTCGCACGCTGATATCGAGCGCGAATATAGAAAAAAGGCCGCGTCTGGATGGCGTCGACCGGGGTCGGTGCGGTAAGCACGGGGCGTGACAACCGAATCGGGCACGACGGAACCGGAGGAGCGCGCCGAGACCGACGGCGCGCTGGGCGGCGTCTTCGCCGACCGCATCCTCACCGTCCCGAATGTCCTGAGTGTCGTTCGCCTGCTCGGCGTTCCGCTGTTGGTGTGGTTGCTGCTGGTGCGGCACGCCGACGGCTGGGCGTTCACCCTGCTGATCCTCAGCGGCGTCACCGACTTCCTCGACGGCAAGCTGGCCAGGCTGCTCGATCAGTCCTCGCGCCTCGGCGCCCTGCTCGACCCGTTCGTGGACCGGCTGTATCTGGTGACCACGGTGGCGGCCTTCTTGATTCGCGGCATCATCCCGTGGTGGGTGGTGGCGATCCTGCTCGGTCGCGAACTGGTGCTGACGCTGACGCTCGTCATCTACAAGCGCCGCGACCTGCCGCCGCCCGATGTCATCTATCTGGGCAAGGCCGCCACCTTCGCGTTGATGTCCGCATTGCCCTGGTTGCTCGCCGGAGAAATGGACTGGCCGCTCGATGGTTTCGGACGGGCCTTCGGCGGGGCACTACTGGTCTGGGGTACGACGGTGTATGTATGGACCGGCGTGCTCTACACCGGTAAAGCCATCGCGATCGCGCGGACGATACCGGCTGTGCCACACCGGTCCGCGTAGTCGGCAGCGTCGGGTCGAACGATCGTCCGAACCTCGCATAGAGTTGCGCCCACACGATCACAACGGAAAGGACGGACGGCCTGTGACCCAGACCCCCGAGGATCTGCGCTACACCGAAGAGCACGAGTGGGTGAAGCGGATTGCCCCCACCCGGGTTCGGGTCGGCATCACCGATTACGCCCAGTCTCAACTGGGTGACGTTGTGTTCGTGCAGCTGCCCGAAGTCGACAAGGACGTCGCGGTCGAGGAGAGCATCGCGGAGGTCGAATCGACCAAGAGCGTGTCCGACATCTACGCGCCGATCGCGGCGAAAGTTGTTGCGGTGAACGAGGAATTGGTGCAGCAGCCGGAGACGCTGAACACCGACCCGTACGGTGACGGATGGCTGTTCGAGTTGGAGGTCGCTGACGCCGCAGGCCTCGACGCGACACTCGGTGAACTGCTGGATTCGGCAGGTTATCAAGGAGTTATCGGGGGCTGAATCAGCCTTCCCGGTTCTACCTGCACGGGCACGCCCTGGCAGGGTACGGTCAATGCCAACAGATGCACCGGCAGTTCTTGCCGGAAGTCTAGGGACTCGACGGCAGGTCGTGGTGCCACAGGTATCACCTGCTTGCATGGATAATCAGGTTCGAGGAGGAGAGAAACGGTGAGCGAGAACAATGACCCGGGTTACGGGGAGAGCGCGGCCGAGACGACGTCGGTCTTCCGCGCGGATTTCCTGAACGAGGTCGACGCGTCGCGCTCCGGAGAGCCGACCGGTGAACAGCCGGTCCAAGGGGTCGAGGGTCTGCCCGTTGGTGCGGCCCTCCTGGTCGTCAAGCGTGGCCCGAACGCGGGCTCGCGGTTCCTGCTGGATCAGCCGACCACGTCGGCCGGCCGCCATCCCGACAGTGACATCTTTCTCGACGACGTCACCGTCAGCCGTCGGCACGCCGAGTTCCGTCAGGACGACGATTCGTTCCAGGTGGTCGATGTCGGCAGCCTGAACGGCACCTATGTGAATCGGGAGCCGGTGGACTCCTCGGAACTCCAGAACGGCGACGAGGTACAGATCGGCAAGTTCCGCCTGGTGTTCCTCACCGGGCCGCGGGCACAGGTGAGCGATTCGTCTGCGGGTGCGGGAAGTCTATGAGCACGCGACGCTGGGTCTTCGCGCAAAGTGAAGGGCTCGGGGTCAGTGGCATGACGGATTCGGCGCTGTGACCGGCGCGGCGCAGTGGGCACGCGGAGGCATGTCGATCGGCTCCGTGCTCGACCTGTTGCGTCCAGACTTTCCGGACATCACCATCTCCAAGATCCGCTTCCTGGAAGCGGAGGGCCTGATCCGGCCGGAGCGCACGCCCTCGGGCTATCGCAGATTCTCCGTCGCCGACTGTGAACGGCTCCGGTTCGTGCTGACCGCGCAACGCGATCAGTACTTGCCGCTCAAGGTGATCAAGGAACAACTCGAAGCGATCGACAGCGGTGCGGCGACGCTCGGGGTGCGGGAAGCCCGCGCCCGAGCGCACGCCGACCGTCCCGGTGGCTCGGAGTCGGTAACCGACTCCGAGCACCAAGCCGCGCCCGGCGGGAACAGAAACGGCGCCGCCGCGCCGAGGAGGCTCGGCGTGGTGCCCAGCGAAATTTCCCCCGACGATCTGCGTTTCGATCACGAAATCCGGCTCACCCGCGCGGATTTGCTCGCCAAGGCCGAGATCGATGACGCCTTCCTCAACGACCTGATCCGGGCCAATCTCATCACCCCCGGCGCCGCAGGCTTTTTCGACGGCGACGCGGTGACGCTGGCCAAGACCGCCAAGGCGATGGCCGAATTCGGTTTGGAGGCACGGCATCTGCGTGCGTTCAAGCTGGCCGCGGACCGGGAGGCCGCGCTGGTCGCGCAGATCGCCGCCCCGATCGCGAAGAGCAGGGACGCGGGGGCGCGTGCCAGGGCCGAGGAAACGGTGCGCGAGTTGGCGGCGCTGTCCCTGACACTGCATGCGTGTCTGGTGAAGTCGTCGGTGCGGACGTCGCTGGGCGGCTGAGCATCCCGCCGAATAACCGGTCTGCAATCCCCGTCATGTTTCGGTCGTCCAACACGCCGATTTCGGCTGTGCACACCGATCGCTGCACCTGCCCGCGTTCGCCTAGACTCGTGGTACGGCGAGCTCTGCAGCAGTCATGCCGGGCGGCCGGCGAGTATGGGAGGCAGTGCGATGAGTGAGCGTAGCGAGCGAACCATGTCACAGCGTGCATCGCGCATGCCGAGGTCGAGTGAGGCGCAGGCATGAGCGAACGAAGTGAGCGAATCATGTCACAGCGTGCTTCGCACATGACGGAGCTGAGCGCCAGCGAGGCGGAGTCATGAGTGAGATGCGTGTGATTGGTATTCGTGTCGAGCAGCCGCAGAACCAGCCCGTGCTGCTGCTTCGCGAGGTGTCGGGGGACAGGTATCTACCGATCTGGATCGGGCAGGCCGAGGCCACCGCGATCGTGTTGGAACAAGAGGGGGTCACGCCGATCCGGCCGCTGACCCACGATCTGATCAAGATCCTGATCACCGAGCTCGGGCACACTTTGAAGGAAGTGCGCATCGTCGACCTGCAGGAAGGCACCTTCTACGCGGATCTGGTCTTCGAGAACGATCTGCACATCTCGGCGCGGCCGTCGGATTCGGTAGCGATCGCCTTGCGGGTGGGTTGCCCGATCTACGCCGAGGAGCCGGTGCTCGAGGAAGCCGGGCTCGTCATGCCGGACGAGCGCGAGGACGAGGTCGAAAAGTTCAAGGAGTTCCTGGAATCGGTCTCGCCCGACGATTTCAAAGCCACCGACAGCTGAAGTAGAGGTCGAGACTTTACCCGCGCGTCGCGTTTGGCCCGACGATGGTGCTCCCCTGACAATCAGGGGGAGTAATCTCGATAGTTGGGCCACGTCCGTTTTGGCCAGGTTGCAGTGTAAGTAGAACCGCAGTAGGTCGAAACGGAGCCGGGTCATCGATGAGGGCTAGCCGTCGGCGAAGCAAGGGAGTGGTCAGTGGCAGAGCAATCGCAGGATGTGGTACAGCCAGGCCTGTTCCCGGACGACTCGGTTCCTGACGATCTAGTCGGCTACCGAGTACCAAGCGCATGCCAGGTGGCCGGGATCACCTACCGGCAGCTCGACTACTGGGCACGCACCGGATTGGTGGTGCCTTCCATCCGCAGCGCGGCAGGCTCGGGGAGCCAGCGGCTGTATTCCTTCAAAGACATTCTCGTCCTCAAGATCGTGAAGCGGCTCCTGGATGCGGGCATCTCGCTGCAGAACATCCGGATCGCCGTCGACCATCTGCGCAGCCGAGGCGTCCAGGATCTCGCGGGCATCACGCTGTTCTCCGACGGCACCTCGGTGTACGAGTGCACCTCGGCTGAGGAGGTAGTTGATTTACTGCAGGGCGGGCAGGGCGTCTTCGGTATCGCCGTCAGCGGTGCCATGCGTGAACTCACCGGCGCCATCGCCAACTTCCCGGCAGAACGCGCGTCCGCGGTGACCGAGCGGCCGGAGGACGAGCTGTCCTACCGGCGCAAGGCACGGATGAACCGCAAGACCGGTTAATAGTCAGACCAACCACCACGGCACCCCGCCTCCCCGTCACAGAGGGTAGCGGGGTGTTGTGCTTTGTGGCACTTGGTTTTCACCATCACACATGATGTTAGGTAGATATGCGCATCAAACGATGCATCTCTCCACAGGCGAGTTCGCGACGAACCCCACGTGACCAGCGCGACACAGCCAGGAGGGGACCAGTGCCGCGTTCGGGCGTGGCGTCGGCATAAACTGGTGGCGCGCCAACGCCGTGCGGGAGAGTCCCGGGTTCGACCAGAGTCCGGGCGCCGAAGGAGCAGCACCTCCCCGTCAATCTCTCAGGCACAAGGGACCGTGCGGGCTTGGGCGCCTCTGGAAAGCGGTGGCTTCGAGCTGCCCGCCCATGGGGAAAGGGATGTCGATCGACACCCGAATCTCTCAGGCGCCCACGACAGAGGGGGAGGGCTGGTACCTGTCGACACCCGCGTCGACCCGCCCGACCCATGGGAGCTTGCCGTGACTCGTTCATTTGCCGATCGTCATATCGGACCAGATCGGGACGAACTCGCCCGGATCTTGGACGTCGTCGGCGTCGGCTCGCTCGACGAGCTCGCCACGAAGGCCCTGCCCGCCACCATCCTGGACGGGACCGGCCTCGCCGGATTGCCGCCTGCGGCAACCGAACACGAGGTGCTCGCCGAGCTTGCCGCGCTCGCGCACTCGAACACGGTGGCCACCTCGATGATCGGGCTCGGCTACTACGACACGTTGACGCCGCCGGTGCTGGTGCGCAACCTGCTGGAGAACCCGGCCTGGTACACCGCGTACACGCCGTACCAGCCGGAGATCAGCCAGGGCAGGCTCGAGGCGCTGCTCAACTTCCAGACCATGGTGTCGGAGCTGACCGGGATGGACGTGGCCAACGCGTCGATGCTGGACGAGGCCACCGCCGCGGCCGAGGCGATGACGCTGCTGCAGCGGGCGAGCCGGTCCAAGTCGAACCGGCTTGTGCTCGACACCGACCTGTTCCCGCAGACCAAGACGGTGCTCACCACCCGCGCGCAGCCGCTCGGCATCGAGCTGGTCACGGCGGATCTGTCCGCGGGCGAATTGCCGGACGGTGAATTCTTCGGTGTGCTCGTGCAGGCGCCCGGCGCCTCCGGCCGGGTAGTGGACTGGACGTCGCTGATCTCCGCGGCGCACGAGCGCGGCGCGTTGGTCGCGGTGGGCGCGGACCTGCTGGCGATGACGCTGATCGCCTCGCCGGGCGATCAGGGCGCGGACGTGTGCTTCGGCACCAGCCAGCGTTTCGGTGTGCCACTGGGCTTCGGTGGCCCGCACGCCGGGTATCTGGCAGTGCGCACGGCGTATGCCAGGCAGCTGCCGGGCCGCCTGGTCGGCGTCTCGGTGGACGCGGACGGCGACGTCGCCTACCGGCTCGCGCTGCAGACCCGCGAGCAGCACATCCGTCGGGAGAAGGCCACCTCCAACATCTGTACCGCCCAGGTGCTGCTCGCCATCGTCGCGGCGATGTACGCGAGCTACCACGGTGCCGACGGGCTGCGGGCGATCGCGCGCCGGGTGCACGGGCATGCCGCCGCGATCGCGGCGGGGCTCGACGGTGCGGTGGTGCACGACACCTTCTTCGACACGGTGCTCGCACACGTGCCCGGTGGCGCGGAAGCCGTTGTCGCCAAGGCGAAGTCGAGTGGCATCAACCTGCGTCTGGTCGACGCCGATCATGTCGGCATCGCGTGCGACGAGGCGACCACCACCGCGCACGTCGCCGCAGTGCTCGAATCCTTCGGCACCACATTGTCTTCCGAACAGCCCGAGGCTGCCCCGGTCGCCGCGATCGAGAACCGCACCTCCGGGTTCCTCGAGCACTCGGCATTTACCAAGTACCACACCGAGACCGCCATGCTGCGTTACCTGCGGTCGCTGTCCGACAAGGACATTGCGTTGGACCGCAGCATGATTCCGCTCGGCTCCTGCACCATGAAGCTCAACGCGACCGCAGAGATGGAAGCCATCACCTGGCCGGGCTTCGCCCGCGTGCACCCGTACGCGCCGGAGGCGGACGCGCCGGGCATCCTGCAGGTGATCACGGATCTGGAGCAGTGGCTTTCGGACATCACCGGGTACGACTCGGTGAGCCTGCAGCCGAACGCGGGCAGCCAGGGTGAGTACGCGGGCCTGCTGGCGATCCGGCGCTATCACCTGGATCGCGGTGACACGCACCGGGATACCTGCCTGATCCCGTCCAGCGCGCACGGCACCAACGCTGCCTCGGCGGCGATGGCCGGGCTGCGCGTCGAGGTGGTCAAGTGCCGCGACAACGGCGACGTCGACCTGGACGACCTGCGCGCCAAGATCGCCGACCACGCCGACCGGCTGGCCTGCATCATGATCACCTACCCGTCCACGCACGGCGTGTACGAGCACGAGGTGGCCGAGCTGTGCGCGCTGGTGCACGACGCGGGCGGCCAGGTGTACGTCGACGGCGCGAACCTGAATGCCCTTGTCGGGCTTGCCCGTCCGGGCCGGTTCGGCGGCGACGTCAGCCACCTGAACCTGCACAAGACCTTCTGCATCCCGCACGGCGGCGGTGGACCCGGTGTCGGCCCGGTGGCGGTGCGGTCGCACCTGGCGCCGTACCTGCCCGGCGATCCGCTGGAGATCGACTCGCACGCGGTGTCGGCGGCCAAGTACGGTTCCGCGTCGATCCTGCCGATCACCTGGGCCTACATCCGGATGATGGGTGCGGACGGCCTGCGCGGCGCGACGCTGACCGCGATCGCCTCGGCGAACTACATCGCGCGCAAGCTCGACGAGTACTTCCCGGTGCTCTACACCGGCGAGCACGGCATGGTCGCGCACGAGTGCATCCTCGATCTGCGGGAGATCACCAAGCAGACCGGCGTCACCGTCGACGATGTGGCGAAGCGGCTCGCGGACTACGGTTTCCACGCGCCGACGATGAGCTTCCCGGTGGCCGGCACGCTGATGGTCGAGCCGACCGAGAGCGAAAACCTGGCGGAACTCGACGATTTCATCGAGGCGATGATCGCGATCCGTAAGGAGATCGATCAGGTCGCCGCCGGCGTCTGGCCGGTGACGGACAACCCGCTGCGCGGGGCGCCGCACACCGCGGCCTGCCTGGTCGGCGAGTGGGAGCACCCGTACAGCCGCGAGACCGCGGTCTACCCGCGGGGTCTCGGGCATGCGCGGCCGAAGGTGTGGCCGCCGGTGCGTCGCATCGACGGTGCCTATGGCGACCGGAACCTGGTCTGCTCGTGCCCGCCGCTCGAGGCGTACGCCGACTGAGCGCTACCGGCTGAGTGCGGAAAACACTCGGCGCTGAAGAGATTCACGCCGAGTGTCCGAGCGCGCTGCCGGATCGGGCGCTGAAAGAGCAAGCGCCGCAACGTGAAGTGCCCTCTCGCCGATCTCGGCGGGAGGGCACTCGCGGGTGATCAGGGGGTGGTGAGTGCCTGGACTACGGCGGTCCCGAACTTGAGGTCGTTCGAGGTGGGCAGGCGCGTGTAGGTGCCGCCGGTCTGCTCCGAGATGGCCTGCAGCGTCTGGGTTCCGGTGCCGCCGATCACGATGATGTCGATGCGGACGGGGTGGGTTTTGTCGATGGCCGCGGTGATGTCGGCGGCGAGCTTGGCGCCGGTGACGGTCGAGTCGTCGTCGGGACCGTCGGTGATGAGCAGCACCGAGTTGGTGCGGCTCGCGGTGTATCCGGCGATCGCGTTCTTGAAGGCGGCCAGCAAGGTGGGATAGGCCTGATCGGCGCGCTGGTCGCTCGGCTGGACGTCGTCGAGCGCGTTGCTGATCTTGGTGCGCTGGTCGGTGGTGAGCGGCGCGGTGGCCGCCTGCACCTTGTACGGCTTGGTGCCGTCGAGGTTCTTGCCGTAGGTCCAGACGCCGAGGCCGAAGTCGGGCGGCATCACGGCCATCGTCGAGTTGACGGCGCCGATCACGTTCGCGAGCCGGGTCAGCGTGCCGTCCTTGGTGGACATGGAGGCCGAAACATCCAGCAGGACAGTGGAGTGCACGCCGAGCACCGGATTGGCCATGATGTCGCGCACCTTGTCGAGCGCGGCCTTCTGCGGCGGCGCGGCGGCGATCGGTGCGGCGCTGAACCCGGCCGCGGTGAACGCCTGCGCCTGCTCGGGCGCGCGCAGGAAGTCGGCGAAGAGTCCACCGATGAGGTTCTGCGTCTTGTCCACCCACGGTCCCGACATCAGCGCGGCCGGGTGATCGGCCACCGGGCCTACGCCCACCGGTCGGTAGATGGCCAGCGCCGGTTGGGTTTTCACCTGTTGCTCGGTGGCGGCGACGGCGTGCACGGTGGCGGCCTCCGGCGGGCCTGCGATGGTCGCGAAGGCGGCGGCGGTATCGGGTTCCTCTGGTGCGTCGGCGGCGAGTCCGGAGATCGCGGAGACGACCTGGCCGGATTGGGCGGCCTGCTCGCTCAGCGGTTCGGTGCCCGAGATCGCGGAGCCGACGGCAGTGGCCGCGGCGAGCGTCGCATCGCCCGCCGGTAACGCCATCTTCAGCCCGCCCCAGCCGGGCAGGCCGATATCTTTGAGCGAACCCTGTTGCAGGCGTGGCAGATCCGACCAGGAGACCTTGGCCTCGTCGAGGGCGCCACGCAACGGTTCCGGCACGGCGAGCACGATCGGGCTCACCGCGATCGGCGCCGGGTTGCCCTCGATCAGGCCGGGCACCCGCATGGCTTCGACCGAGCGGGTCGAGTCGGGGATCCACAGTACCGGCTGCGGTCCGAGGGTCTGATCCCAGGGTTTGCCGCTGGTGAAGGCCGCGACGACGGCCGAGGAGGGGCGCGCGGTCACCGCGACTTGGGCGCAGTGATCACGGACGCGCGGCTTGGTGGCGTTGTACCGGTCGGCGGCGGCCCGCACCTGGGTGGCGATGTCGGGATCGGCCGTGACGTAGAGCGTCGCGGGGCCGGAGACGCACTCGGCGGCCGCTGCGCTGTCCTCGTCGGCTGCGCGGTCGCGGAGTTGAAACCAGGTGACGACGCCCGCGACCAGCAACACAACGGCTAACACGGCGAGAACCGGACCTTTGCTGACTCCTCGGGACCTGGCTCCGCTGCGATGAGTGCCCACGCAGCACAGTGTATGTTCACCTGCGGTTTGCGGGCTCGGCGAGTGGTGCGTGCCGTGCGCGGCGCGCCGAGACGAACGCCGCCGTGCCCCTGCGGACACGGCGGCGGTCGCTACGGGCGGATCAGCTGCCCTCGGTCGAACTCGTGGCCACCCCACACCCCGGACTGGCCGGTGCTGGCCGCGAATTCGCCGCAGGCCACCCGGATGGGGCAGCCGGCGCAGACTTCGCGCGCGTAGTCGAAGTCCTGCGACGGGTACGGGAACCAGGCCTCGTGATGCGGGTCACCTCGGCAGGCGGCCCGATGCCACTCGCGGGAATCCGAGAGTGGGAGCAGCTCGGCCAGGGTCAGGTCCACCACGGCGGTGGTGTCGGTACGAACGCTCATCGCGATCTCTCCTTTCTCGGATCGGTTCAGGTCGCGGCGGCGAGTTGCTGCCAGACCCTGCGCTGTTGCTTGGCCCGGTGGTTGGGGGCCTTCGGCTGCCAGAGCAGCCGCATGCCTGCCTCTTCCGGGGTGCGGTCGGCCTTGGTCGTATTGCACGGACCGCAGCAGGCGACGAGATTGGCCCAGGTGTTCGGGCCGCCCCGGCTGCGCGGGCGGATGTGGTCGACAGTGCGGGCCCAGGCGGCGCAGTAGCCGCACCGGTGCTTGTCGCGGCGCAGCACGCCGGCCAGGGTCGCCCGGCTCTCGTCGTTCACTCGGCCGGTGTGCTCGATGTAGACGTAGTGCCGTAGCCGAATGGTTTCCGGGAGTAGCACTTCGACGCGCTGGGAGCGAACGAGGAAGTGCGGCGCCCGGTCGGCGATCGACTCCGCGGTACCGGCCATCAGCAGCACGACGGCACGGTCGGCGCTGATCTCGTCGAGCGCCTCGTAGGACGCGTTGAGCACCAGCACGGGGGTGTGTATCCAGTTGTCTGCGGTGAGTGCCGCGGATCTGGCGGCATGGCGGAAGGTCATGGGAATCACCATGTTTCGGGAAAGTCGAGCGAGAAAGGAGGTGGCGGGTCAGTTACCGGCCTGGAGGTGGCTGTCGTCGCGTTCGGCGCATGCTTGGTTCAGCTTTCGGCCTGATGCGAGTTTGTCCATCGACAACCGTTGCGTGGCATCGACGTTCGCTCGAGTCGAATCGTTCGGGATCATTCGCCACCTCCTCCTTTCCACATGCTCGGTGGACCACCGTTACTCGGTGATCATCGTCGAATTCCATGGTGACATAACGGACCCGCCGCTGTCGGGTCATTTATTTCGGGCCGGGCCGGCGCGGCCCGTCGGGTCAGGTGTATTGCAGCGTGGCCGCGCCGAACGAGACGCGGAAGCGTTCGCACCAGATCGACACGCTGGCGAGGGTGCCGAGGTCGACGTCGGCGGCGATGGGGTAGTTCTGGCTGCCCTTGTTGCCCTTCAGGCTGCCGAGGTCGGTGTGCCTGCCGTCGTCGAAGAGGAACCAGCCCGCCTTGCCCTCGACCACCGGTGCGTCGGTGAGCCAGACGTGCAATGCGGGTCCGTCGGAGGTGTCGAGGTCCTCGAGCCGCAGCACTCGGTTGCCGTCGGGCAGTTGCAGGATCCGCACGCTGCCCGAGGTGTCGTGTTCGTGTGAGACGAAGGTGCCGGTGGCGAGGACACGAGGTTCCTGCGCCGTGCCCGAGGGCGGTGCCGCGCCATGGGATTGCGCGACGGTCGGTGCGGCCTCGACGACGGTGGTGTTGGTGAACAGCCGCCACGGCTGGGTGAGGGCCAAGCCGACGCCGAGCCCGATCACGAGCAGGACTGCCAGCGTCCAGGTGATCGGGGAACGCGCGATCCTGCGTACGGACACCATGGCTGCTTGCTCCTTCGACGTTTCGCGACTGTCGGGCCGGGCGGCCGACGACTTCAACGGTAGGCCCGGCCGTTCGGAAAAGGCCCCGAGAATGTGTGACGAAATCGGGACGGCCGGAGTCGGGGAGTGGGTTAGGCCCCCATGGGGATTATGGGGGCGGCGGGGTTCGGTGTCAGCCGTTCGGCGTGTGTCCGAGCAGGACTCGCCCGGAGAACCGGGTCTGCTTGGCCCTCGGCAGCGGATGGAACAGGCAGCCGTGTACGTCGCGGTAGCGCATCTCCAGTTCGCAGTGCCGCGAATAGCCCAGTCCGCCAACGGTTTCGATGGCGATGCGGACGGTGTTGAGCAGTGCTTCGGCGGCGGCGGTCTTGCGGGCGAGGATGTGGCTGGCGTGCTGGTCGGTGTTGTCGAACTGGAGGTTGTCGGCGGCGGTGAACATGGCGGTGATGAGATCGGTGGCGGTGAGGTGGGCGTTGACCATCTCCCCGGCGAGCTGGAAGGTCGGTGCGTCGGCGCGGTCGGCCGCCAGCGCCGCCGCCAATTCCACCGCGCCATCGGCGATGCCGAGGTAGGCGGACATCACCAGCGGCATCGCCGCGCCCATCACCACGTTCAGCAACGGTGGCCAGGCATCCGCGCGCCGGATCAGCGAGACCGCCTTGTCGGGGACGAAGACGTCGTCGAGGATCACGGTGTGTGAGCCGCTCGCGCGCAAACCGAGGGTGTCCCAGGTCTTTTCGATGCGCACACCGGCAGAGTCCAGCGGGACGGCGCAGTGCAGGACGTGCGGGCCCTCCGGTGCGTCGCCCCAGCGGATGCTGGTGACCAGCACCGTGCCCGCCTCGACGCCGCTGGCCGGCGCCTTGCGGGCGTGCACCCGATAGCCGCCGTCGACCCGCTCGGCGCGGCCGCTGGAGCCGACCCAGTCCGAGGCGCCGGTGCTGATCAGGATCGCGCCGGCGACCACCTTGCCGAACAGCGGGGCGGCGTCGATGCCGTGGTTGTGTCGCCACACCTGGGCGGCGACCAGATGGGTGTGCATGGCGAAGGCGACCGCGGTGGACGGATCGTGGCGGCCGAGTTCGCGCAGGATCGCGCCCATGTCGCGGTGGGTGGCGCCGCCGCCGCCGAATTCGGCGGGAACGAGCGCGGCGGAGAGGCCGGCTTCGCGCAGCAGATCGAAAGCGGCCGTGGAGAATTCGCCACTGCGGTCGCGGTCGGCTACCTCGGGGCGCATGGTCTCGCCGACCCGGCGTGCGCGGGTGGTCCAGTCGATGCTGATGTCAGGGGAGGTTGTCGTCATGTTTCGAAGGTAAGAACGCGCGCGATAACCGAATAGTCCAGAAAGTGGACCCTGCCGGTCCAGCATCTGGACCCCGATCGTGAGGTGACCCATGACGACACCCGGTTACGGCCAGTACTGTCCCATTTCCCGGGCGCTCGATGTGCTCGGCGAGCGCTGGTCGCTGCTGATCCTGCGCGACCTGCTGGTCGGCAGCACCCGCTTCAACGATCTCGCGCGTGGGCTGCCCGGGCTGTCCCGCAGCCTGCTTGCCAAGCGGTTACGTCAGTTCGAGCGGGCCGGATTGGTGGACAAGGTCGGCTCGGACTATCTGCTCACCGAGGCGGGTCTGGAGCTGAAGCCGATTCTGTTCGGTCTCGGCGAATGGGGTTCGCGGTGGACCTTCGGCGATCCGCGGCCGGCGGAGCTCGATCCGGCGGTGCTGGTGTGGTGGATGCACACGCGGATGGACACGTCGGCGTTTCCGGGGCGGCGGCAGGTGTTCGCGGTGCGGTTCGCCGATGTGGCGCACCGGTTCTGGATCGTGATCGAGGCGGGAACGCCGTCGGTGTGTGACGCCGATCCCGGGTATCCGGTGGACGTGATCATCACGTCCGACGTTGCCTCGCTGTATCAGGTGTGGCTCGGCAGATTGTCTGCGGCACAGGCGATTCGGACGGGACGGTTGCTGTTCACCGGGCCGACCGCGCTGACTCGGCGGATGCCGTCGGTGCTCCAGTTGAGCCCGATGGCGCCCTATGCCGAACCGCAGCCTGTCGATTTTGCCAGTCGCGCTTCGTGATCCGAGGTTCGGCGCGGTCGCCCTGCGGCGGCCACCGTGCCGATGCGCTGGCGGGGCAGCCCTGCGGCCGGAGTCGGCATCGATGCGGTGGTGCCGACTCCGGGTTGCCTGCTACAGGTTGCCGACGACGTGCTCGAGGCGCTGCGCGACCAGCTCGCGGGCCTTCTCGCGCAGTGCGGGCCGGTAGCCGCTCGGGTACACGGGATCGCCAGGGGCGTAGTCCTTCAGGACCTCTTTGGCGAGGGTGATCTTGTGCACCTCGGTGGGGCCGTCGGCGATCGCCATCACCTCGGCGTAGTTCATCATGTCCACGAACGGCAGGTCGGTGCTGACGCCGATGGCGCCGTGCAGGTGCAGTGCGCGCTGGGCGATGTCGTGCATCACCTTCGGCATGGCCACCTTGATGGCGGCAATGTCCTTGCGCACCTTGAGGTAGTCCTGTTCCTTGTCGATGCGCCATGCGGTGCGCAGCACGAGCAGCCGGAACTGCTCCATCTCGATCCAGCTGTCCGCGATCCGCTCCTGGGTCATCTGCAGGCCCGCGAGCGGGCCCTTGCGCATCGGGCGGGAGACGGCGCGTTCGGCCATCATGTCGAAGGCCTTGCGCACCAACGCGACCGTGCGCATCGCATGGTGCACGCGGCCGCCGCCGAGCCTGGTCTGCGCCACGATGAAGCCCTGGCCCTCGGCGCCGAGCAGGTGGTCGGCGGGGACCCGGACATCGGTGAAGCGCAGGTGGCCCTCGTGCTCGCTGAAGCCGTGCACGTGGAAGTTCTTGACGATCTCCAGGCCGGGGGTGTCGGCGGGCACGATGAACATCGACATGCCCTGGTAGGGGCTGACATCGGGGTTGGTGACCACCATGACGATGTGGAAGCTGGCGAACTGCGCGTTGGAGTTGAACCACTTCTCGCCGTTGATCACCCAGTGGTCGCCGTCGCGGACCGCGCGGGTCTGGAACGTCGTCGGGTCCGAGCCGCCGGTGGGCTCGGTCATCACGTAACAGGATCCGATCTCACCGGCCAGCAGCGGCGCGAGGTACTTCGCCTTCTGCTCCGGGGTGCCGTAGTGCGCGAGGATCTCGGCGTTGCCGGAATCCGGTGCCTGGCAACCGAACACCGACGGCGCCCAGACCGACGTGCCGAGCACCTCGTTGAGCAGGGCCAGTTTCATCTGCCCGTAGCCTTGCCCGCCGAGCTCGGGACCGAGGTGGCAGGCCCACAGTCCCTGTTCCTTCACCTGCTCCTTGAGCGGGCGCATCAGCGCCATGGCCTCGGCGTCGGTGCGGTCGTAGGGGTTCGGGTACAGCAGGTCCATCGGCTCGACCTCGGTGCGGACGAATTCCGCTGCCCAGTCCAGTTTCTTCTGAAACTCCGGGTCGGTCTCGAAATCCCAAGCCATGATCAGCCTTTCGTGTGAGTGTCGGTCGTGGTCGCCACGCCGTCGAGGAACGTGGTCGCGAGAAGGTCGGCGATCTCGGCGGGGGAGTGCTCGCCGTGCGGGCGGTACCAGAGGGTCACCGAATTGAGCATGCCGAGCACGCTGTTGGTGATGACGTGATCGTCGGTGCGCAGCAGCCCGGCCGCGTGGCCGTCGTCGATCACCCGCTGCCAGCGGTGCTGCACCTGGTCGCGCAGCTCCTGCAGCTGCGCGCCGCGCTCGCCGGTGAGCGCGGTGACATCACGCAGCTGGATCGCGACCTCGCGGCGGTGCTCGATGATCAAGCCGACGTAGCTGTGGATCAGGCTGCGCAGCTTGGTGATCGGATCGTCGTCGGCTGCCACGATCCGTTCGGCGTCGACCAGGATCAGCTGGATGTAGTCGTGCAGGATCTGCCAGAGCAGTTCCTCCTTGGAGCCGATGTGGTAGTACAGCGCGCCGCGCTGCACGTCAGCCCGGTCGCCGATCTCCGCCACGCCGGTGCCGTGGAAACCCTTCTCCGCGAACAGGTCCCGTGCGGCGCGCATGATGCGCGCCCGGGTGTCGCCCGCCGTCGACTCGGTCGCGGGCGGGCGGCCGCGCCTGCGCGCGGGGGCGTTCATCGGCCCGGGTCCAGCACGACCTTGCCCACGCCGTCCGCGCGCTCGGCGAACAGCTGATAGGCGTGCGGGCCGTCCGACATCGGCAGCCGGTGGGTGACCACCGCCTCCGGCCGGAGCCGCCCGGCCGCGGTCAGGCGCAGCAATGCGGGCAGTTCGTACTGGATCGAGCAGAGGCCGATATGGAACTCGAGCTCCTTGACCTGCGCCAGTGGCATGTGGAAAGGATAGGCCCGGTTCTGGCTGACGCCGATGACGCTGACCCGGCCGCGGTGGCCGACCGCGCTGATCGCCAGCTTGATGGTGGCGTCGGCGCCGACCGCCTCGATCGCGACATCCGCGCCGCCGCCGAGTAGTTCGCGGATCGCGAGCTTCGGGTCGTCGCCCTCGACCGGTTCCGCGCCGAGCTCGGCGGCCTGTTTGCGGCGCTCGGCGATCAGGTCGACGCCGAGGACGCGGGCCGCGCCCATCGCGAACGCCGACTGGACCGCCATCAGCCCGACCGGGCCGAGCCCGATCACCACCACGGTCTCGCCGGGCGCGATGCGGGCGCGGCGGGCGCCGTACCAGGCGGTCGGCGCGTTGTCGGTGAGGACCACCGCGGCCGCGTCGCTGATCTCGTCGGGCAGCGCGATCAGGTTGCCGTCGGCGTGCGGGACGGCGAGTAGCTGGGCTTGGCCGCCGGGTAGTGCGCCGCCGAGGCCGTAGCAGGCGTCGATCGGGAGCGGCGTGCGTTCGCAGGCCGCGACCACGCCGACCCGGCAGCGTGCGCAGCGGTCGCAGCCCGCCGACGCGGCGACCAGCACCCGGTCGCCGATCGCGTAGCGGCGCACCGCGGGGCCGACTTCGACGATCTCGCCGACGGCTTCGTGGCCGACGCTGTAGCCGGTGCGGTCGGTGAAGCCGTGGCCGCTGTAGATGTGCAGATCGCTGCCGCAGATGCCGGTCGCGGTGACCCGGATGATCGCGCTGTCCGGCGCGGTCACTGTCGGGTCTGGCACGTCGGAGTACGAAATCTGGCGTTGACCTTCGTAAGTGAGTGCTTTCATCGCCAGCCGCCGTCCAGTGCGAGGGTGGCGCCGGTGCAGAACGCCGACGCGTCGGTCGCGAAGAACAGTGCGGCGCCGACGATTTCGTGCGGTTCGCCGACTCGGCCGAGGGCGTTGAGGGTGGCGAGTTGCTTGCGCATCTCGTCGGGCCACGCCTTGGCGATGTCGGTGGCGAACGCGCCGCATTGAATGGTGTTGACGCGCACCGTCGGTCCGAAGCTTTGCGCGAGACCGACAGTGAGCGTGTTCAATCCGGCCTTCGCTGCCGCGTACGGCAGCGCGAACGGCGCGGGACGGGTCGCCTCGATCGAGGAGATGTTGATGATCGAGCCGCCGTCACCGGCCGCCATCCTGGTGCCGATCAGTGACGAAAGTCGGAACGGCCCTTTGAGATTCACCCCGATCACCTTGTCGAACAGCGCCTCCGTCACCTGATCCAGGCTCGGGTAGAGCGGTGAGAGGCCTGCGTTGTTGACCAGGACGTCGACGCGGCCGAACTCGGCGTACACGGTGTCGACGAGTGCGTCGCACTGGGCCCAGTCGCTGACATTGCAGGCCACCGGGAGTGCGCGGCGGCCGTGCGTGTGCTCGACCTCGTCGGCGAGTTCGGTGCAGCTGTCGAGCTTGCGGCTGGCGATCACCACGTCCGCGCCTGCCGCGGCGAACGCGCGCACCATGTCCTTGCCGAGCCCTCGGCTGCCGCCGGTCACCACGACGACCTTGTCGGTGAGGGCGCCGCTGGCTATGAGGGCATTGCTGGTGGTGAGGGCACCGCTGTCTGTGACCGACACATACACTCCCGCAGGTCAGAAAATGTTCCGATCAGTACATTAAATGCCTGCCGCTCTACAATCAAGCGCGTTGTCCGGCCGACCGCCGACACGATGTGACGCGCCGACTGATCGACCTCCTCACGATCGGCGCGGCGGAATGAAACGGTGAGACGCGGCGTTTCGACCCGGTACAGGGTGGTATCACTACCCACCGGTAACATGGATGCGTCTTTCCCACCCGGCTTTCTCAGAAGTGAGGCAGTAGATGACAGAGCGGATTCAGGTCGGCGGGCTTCAGGTGGCCAGCGTTCTCCATGAGTTCATCGAGAACGAGGCGCTCCCCGGAACCGGCGTAGATTCCGCCGCGTTCTGGGCCGGTGCCGAGCAGGTCATCAACGATCTCGCGCCGCGCAACCGCGCGCTGCTCGCCGAACGCGACGAGATCCAGGGCAAGGTCGACGCCTGGCACGCCGAGCACCCCGGCGCGAACTACGACAAGGCCGCCTACAAGAGCTTCCTGACCGAGATCGGTTACCTGCGCCCCGAGCCCGCCGATTTCCAGATCAGCACCGAGCACGTGGACGCCGAAATCGCGACCACCGCAGGGCCGCAGCTCGTGGTGCCGGTGATGAACGCCCGCTTCGCGATCAACGCCGCGAACGCGCGCTGGGGCTCGCTGTACGACGCGCTCTACGGCACCGACGCCATCTCCGAGGCCAACGGAGCGGAAAAAGGCAAGGGCTACAACAAGGTTCGTGGTGACAAGGTCATCGAGTGGGCCCGCAACTTCCTCGACGACGCCGCGACGCTGATCACCGGTTCGCACATCGGTTCCACGTCGTACACGATCGTCGACGGTGAGCTCGAGGTCGGCCTCGAAGACGGCACCGAGATCGGCCTCGCCGATCCGGGGCAGCTCGTCGGCTACCTCGGCGACCCGGCCGCACCGACCTCGGTGTTGTTGAAGCACAACGGATTGCACATCGAGATCCAGATCGACCCGAGCTCGCCGGTCGGCAGCACCGACACCGCGGGCGTCAAGGATCTGGTGCTCGAATCCGCGGTCACCACGATCATGGACTTCGAGGACTCGGTCGCGGCGGTGGACGCCGAGGACAAGGTGCTCTGCTACCACAACTGGCTCGGCCTGATGAAGGGCGACCTCGCCGAGAAGGTGACCAAGGGCGAGAAGTCCTTCACCCGCACCATGAACCCCGACCGCGTCTACACCGCGCTCGACGGCAGTGAGCTTGTGCTGCACGGTCGTTCGCTGCTGTTCGTGCGCAACGTCGGGCACCTGATGACCAGCGACGCGATCATCGACAAGGACGGCAACGAGGTGCCGGAAGGCATCCTGGACGGCCTGGTCACCTCGCTCATCGCGACGCACTCGCTGCGCGAGGACACCGAACTGAAGAACAGCCGCACCGGCTCGGTCTACATCGTCAAGCCGAAGATGCACGGACCCGACGAGGTCGCCTTCGCGGCCGAGCTGTTCGGCCGGATCGAGGACGTCATCGGCGTCCCGCGCAACACCCTCAAGGTCGGCATCATGGACGAGGAGCGCCGCACCACGGTCAACCTCAAAGCCTGTATCCAGGCCGCCGCCGAGCGCGTCGTGTTCATCAACACCGGCTTCCTCGACCGCACCGGCGACGAAATCCACACCTCCATGGAAGCCGGGCCGATGGTCCGCAAGGCCGACATGAAGGCTCAGCAGTGGATCAAGTCCTACGAGGACTGGAACGTCGACACCGGCCTGGCGACCGGACTGCCCGGCAAGGCGCAGATCGGCAAGGGCATGTGGGCGATGCCGGACCTGATGGCCGACATGCTCGTGCAGAAGATCGGCCATCCGAAGGCGGGCGCCAACACCGCGTGGGTGCCGTCGCCGACCGCGGCCACGCTGCACGCCACCCACTACCACCAGGTGAACGTGCTCGACCGGCAGCGCGAGATCGTCAAGGGTGGCCGCCGGGCGACCGTCGACCAGATCCTGGAGATCCCGCTGGCGCAGGCGCCGAACTGGTCGGCCGAGGAGAAGCAGCAGGAGCTGGACAACAACTCGCAGTCCATCCTCGGCTACGTGGTGCGCTGGATCGACCACGGTGTCGGCTGCTCCAAGGTGCCCGACATCGAGGATGTCGCGCTCATGGAAGACCGTGCCACCCTGCGCATTTCGAGCCAGCTGATGGCCAACTGGCTGCGCCACGGCATTGTCAGCGCCGACGAGGTGGTGGCCAGCCTGGAGCGCATGGCGCCGGTGGTGGATCGGCAGAACTCGGGCGATGCGAACTACCGGCCGATGGCGCCGGATTTCGCGGGCAGCATCGCGTTCCAGGCGGCCAAGGAGCTGATTCTGGAAGGCGCCAAGCAGCCGAACGGCTACACCGAGCCGATTCTGCATCGGCGTCGGCGTGAAGCCAAGGCGGCCTGCAAGTAGAGTGCTGTTCAGTGCTTGAAAGGTAGCGCCTAGCAGCTTTTTCGGCTCGAGGCCCCGCGCAGGAGACATCCGGAGCGGGGCCTCTTCCATTATTGGAGATCAGCTCGAATACCGACGGAAACGACTGACGATTCGGTTTGTGATGCGCACTTCGCGCAGTTCGGGCCAGTAGTGGTCATTGGTCCCTAGCTGGCGATTCGCATTCCTGCGACAGTGACTCGCGTCACAGTAGCCCGAATCGGAAAGGCGCACCCCCGTGCCGTCACAGATGTGGATCGCCCTGTCCTACTGCGCTTTTCTCTCCTTCATCGTCGGCCACCTGTGGCGGCAGCGGCACGACGGATTCCGTTGCTACAGCAGCGGAGCAGGTCTAGGTAGGGCCGAGCGCTTCGGGTCGGCGGTCTTCGGACTCGCCGCAAGTGTGATCGTCGTGGCACGGATCGCCGACGTCGCGGCGTCGGGTCACGATTCTCACCCGGACAACGTCATTCACCTCATCATCACCATCGCCGAGGCCCTTGCCATCCCGTCGGCGATCGTCGGCGCTGCGATTCTGCTGATTCCGAATTTGATCACTGCCACGGCCGGGCCACTGATCACTCCACTGGATCACGTCACCTTTCCCGTCCTGACTGCCGCACTGCTGTCAAGAATCCTCATCCGATTCGATCCGAACTCCTCCGATGGCCGGTATCGGAGCGCGGAAATACTGTTCACCTGGATCCGATCAATGCTCACGTTTCACCCGAATGCCGACATGATTTCGCATGCTCCCTTCCTTTATCAGGCACGAGCAGTGTTTCTGTTGCTGCTCATCGCGATCTGGCCATATACCCGCCTCGCCGGCACCTTCGCACGTCCGATCTGCGGCGCGATCAAGGCACTGGTCTCGGGCCGAGCTACCCCTCAGTACGGTTCGAGCACGCGGTGCCGATGATCGGCGATCGTGGTGCGCCAGCGCAATTGGCCGCGGTGAGCGACTGCCGAGTCGAGGAAGGCGTCGGCCGGCGTGATATCCCGCTCGTCTTTCTCGAGAATGCGAACCTCGCGGCTCGCTCACCTCGCGGTGTTCGTCTGAACGACGCGGTTGCCGACAGCAAGATCCGGGTAGAACACGGCAGTGCCCGCCACCTCGATGACAACCCCGTCGCCGTCCCGGACCATCAATGGCGAAGGGACTCTGGCCAATAGATCGGTTCCCTCGTCGGTACGCAGCAGTACGACGGAGTCGTGTCCATAAAAGCTGACTCGCCGCACGGTGGCGGTCGCATGACCGTTGGGATCGGCGGGCAAGGGCCGCAGGCGCAACTGCTCGGGTCGGACCAGCAAGGAGCCCATACCGCTGGCGGGATGGGCGAGCGGCACCGGGCCGAGTGCGGTGCGGGCCATCGGTCCCTCGGCGACAGCGGACAGCAGCACTGCGTCGCCGAGGAAGCCGGCCAGTTCCGCATCCATCGGCTTGCTGTAGATCTCGGCGGGCGGCCCGACTTGTGCTATGCGGCCTTCTCGCAGCACCGCAATCTGATCCGCCATGGACAGTGCTTCGTCCTGATCGTGGGTGACCAGCACCGCGGTGGTACCGAGTTCGGTCAGAATCTCACGCACCTGGTCACGGACCTTGCTCCGCAGTCCCGCGTCCAGCGCGGAGAACGGTTCGTCGAGCAATACGATCGCCGGACCGGGCGCCAAAGCCCGTGCCAGGGCGACACGTTGCTGTTGTCCGCCGGACAACTCGTGCGGCTTGCGGTCGGCGTACCCCCGTAGGCCGACAACCTCCAACAGTTCGGCGACTCGACTGCTCCGCTGCTTGCGGGCCGTTGGGGTCCAGCCGGGCAAGCCGTATCCGATGTTCGCCGCCACGGTGAAGTGGGGGAACAACGCAGCTTCCTGCGGAACGATGGTGACTTTGCGGCGGTCCGGAGGGAGCGCGGTGGTCGCGGTCGCGACCACCCGTCCGCCGACCTGAATCTCACCGGCCGTGGGACGCAGGAATCCGGCCACCGCTCGCAGCAGTGTGGTCTTCCCGCACCCGGAAGGACCCAGCACGGCGGTGAGACTGCCTGCGGGAACCCGCAGATCCACCGCCTGTAGCACCGCGGTGCCCCGGTATCCGGCTGCCAGTTGTCGAACGTGCAACTCGCTCATCGAAGCACCTCGGTTTTCGTTCCGGTCCGAACGGCCGCGATATGCGAGCGGTACAGCCCAGATCCTCGAGTCCGACCGTCGGCTACGCGCTGGAGCACGATCGTCGGCACCACCGAAACGACTATCAGCGTCAGCGAGTACCACGCTGCCTGTGTGTAGTTGACGACCTCGACGTGTTTCCACAACTCGAGGGCCAGGGTGTTCTGTCCGGGTTGTTGTAGGATCAGCGTGGCGGGCAATTCCTTTGCGCAGCTGACGAATACGAGCGCACCGCCGGCGAGGATCCCGGGTGCGGCCAGCGGCACCGACACCCGTGCCAGCGCACCGAACGACGTACTGCCGAGCGATCGGGCCACTTCCTCGAACAAGCGCGGTGAGGTGGCGACCGAGGCCCGGACGGCACCGATGGCGATGGGCAGGAACAGCGCGATATAGGCGAGGACAACCATCTGCCCGCGGCCGTACCAGGCTGTCGCCGCGTTGATGCCGAAGTACACCAGCGCCAGGCCCACCGAAATGGCGGGCAGTGCGTATCCGGAGTACGCGGCGAGCTCTATCGTGCGGGCGAACGCGCTCCGGGAACGTGCGGACAGAATGCCGACAGGCAGGGCAAGCAGCATGGTCAGCAACGCGCCCCAGCCAGCGAAGGATGCGGTGTTGCCAAGAGCGGCAAGAAGTTCAGCGAGGTCGAGGTGTCCGGTGATGCGCCCGGACAGCCAGGGCAGCAGACCACCGAGGGGCACGATCACGGACATCAGGATCAGGGCGACACATGCCAGCACGGCTAGCGGCCGGGTTGTTCCGAGGTGTAACGGGGTGGCGGGGCGGGGGCTGCCGAAACCCACTCGCGTCGCGGCCCGACCCCGCGCCACCGACTCGGCGGCGGCGAACAACAGTGCGAGCACGACCAAGACGAGGCTGATTACGCTCGCGGCGGTGCGATCGAAGCTGGCGTTGTACGCGTATTGGATGCCTTTGGTGAAGGTCTCGTAGCGCATCATGGCGACCCCGCCGTAGTCGTGCAGGACATAGAGCGCGACCAGGAGCCCACCCGCCAGTAGCGGGAGTCGGATCTGTGACACGGTGACAGAACAGAAGGCGCGCAATGGTCCGGCGCCGAGAGAGCGAGCGACTTCCTCCGGTGCGGAGTCGGCTCCGCGTAGCGCGGCATAGACCGGCAGGAATACCAACGGGGTATGTGTTCACAATGGTGCTCATCCTGGTGGGCGCGGGCACCGTGTTCTACATGTTCGGGGTGCTGCTGGAGGCCCTCATCGAAGAACATCTACGCCACCATCTGGAGCGGAGACGAATGAATCGCCAGATCGACCGGATGCGCGGGCACATCATCGTGTGTGGCTGGGGAAGAGTCGGGTGTTCGACCGCAAAGTATCTGACGAACCTCGGCAAGACGATCGTGGTCATCGACCATGATCCGCAGCGGCTGCAGGACATCGAGTATCCGTACATTCTGGGCGATGTCACCGACGACAGCGTGCTCGAGGCAGCGGGTATTCAACACGCCCAAGCCTTGATCGCGGCGTTGGACAGCGATGCCGACAACGTTTACGTGACGTTGTCGAGCCGGGCAATGCGTAGCGATCTGGTGATCATCGCGCGGGCGCGGACCGAAGGCTCCAAGTCCAAACTGCTGCGTGCCGGAGCGAACCGGGCCGTCAACCCTCAGCTCATCGGTGGCCGCCGGATGGCGGCATTCGCGTTGCAGCCCAATGTGGCCGAGTTCCTCGACGTGGTCATGCACGACGACACTCTCGAATACCGGATGGAGGAAATCGCGATCGGGGCGGGGTCGCAACTGATCGGCTGCTCACTCAAAGATGTCGAATTGCGCCGGACTACTGGCGCGCTGCTCCTAGCCCTGCGAATCCCTGGTGGCCAGTTCATCGCCAACCCTACCGACGAAATCGAGCTGCACACTGACACCGTCCTGATCGTTCTCGGCACCCGGACCCAGCTCGACGCAGTACGCACCCACGTTGCGGCCTAACCAGTGACAGCTGCGCCTGGGGTGGTGCGAGCCGGAGGTCTTATGACCACAGCCGCAGGTGATCGAGGCGGTCGGTTCAGTGGGTGTGGTCGAGCGCCGGTGCGTGCGGGTGGGCGAGCAGCCAGTCCATGCGGTGGCGGCTGACCTCGTCGACCGGTGTCCACACGGTGAGGAAGGTTTCGGGGGTGGCGGTGAGATCCATCCTCGTCAGCGAGAACGAGAGCTCGCCGACCGCAGCGTGGCGATAGGTCATGGTCTGGGTCGGTGGTGCGGCGACGTCGTGGTTGGCCCACAGCCGGGTGAATTCCGGACTTGCGGCGGTGAGTCCGCGGGTCAGGTCGATCCAGGCCGGATCGTCGAGGTGCTGGGCGAAATCCGCGCGGAACGAGGCGACCATGTGCGGCAGACCGATGTCGCGGTTGACGAAGCAGCGGCAGCATTCCGGAGTGACGAACAGTTCCCACAGGACGTTGCGAGAGCCCTCGGGCGCGGTGAGCCGCGGCCACACCGCTGCAGCGGCGGCGTTGCAGCCCAATAGATCCCAGCGGCTGTTGAGTGCTGCGGCGGGGAAGCCGGTGATGGCGTCGAGGATCGAGGCGACCGTGGGGGTGATCGCGTCGGCACGGGCGGCCGCCTCGGGGATCGGCACTTCGGCCAGCCGGTAGAGGTGGGTGCGTTCGGCGGAGTCCAGGCGTAGCGTGCGCGCGATCGCGTCGAGGATCTGTGCGCTGACGTTGATTGGCCGCCCCTGTTCGAGCCAGGTGTACCAGGTGACCGAAACCCCGGCCAGCTGGGCGACCTCCTCGCGCCGCAATCCTGGTGTCTTGCGGCGCAATCCCGGTGCCATACCGACCTCGATCGGGCTGATCCGGTCACGACGGCTGCGCAGGAACGACGCGAGTTCGGTACGACGAGGAGAGATGGCGGTGCTCACGCACCCATCATCGAACACTCTCGGACTCGGTGCCAGGTGCTGGCGACACCAGTGTCACCACTGTCTTGGTACCGGTCTCGCCACGGCGGCAGGCTGGCCAACCGTCACCACTGTTGTCCAGTGTCAGGAGCCCCAGTGTCCGAAGCTTGCGTGAGTGCCGCACCGTTCACGATGCGATTCACCGTCCGCAGTTACGAACTCGATACCAATCACCATCTCGCTTCCACGGTGTATCTGCAGTACGCCGAGCATGCTCGCTTCGCCTGCGGGCAGGCGGCCGGTGTCTCGCCGCAGCGGCTGCTCGCCGACGGTTTCGGGCCGATCAACCTCGAAACCACACTGCGCCACCATGCCGAACTGCGCGCCGAGGACGAGGTCGACGTGTCGTGTGTCTTCGTGTGGGGACCGGGCAAGACCCATCGCGTCGAGCACACGCTGCGCAAGCCGGACGGCACGCTGGTCGCCGAGGTGCACAGCGTCAGCGGACTGCTCGACATGCGGACCCGGCGGCTGGTCGTCGACCCGGGGCAGCAGTTGCGGGCGCGCGCCACCAACCCAGAACTGTTGGGCCTCGCGTGATCGAGTCTGCGGTCTCACCGCGGGTAGACGATGACGCGACATTTCCGCTGGGGCTGATCGATCACGGCTTCGTGCCGCGCAAGCTCACCGTCAGCTACGTTGCGATGTGTGCCGGCCGGGTCGACACCGCGCTGCTGTGCACGGCGTTCGATCTGCTGTGCCGCAAGTATCCGATGCTGCGCGGCACGATCGAGATCAACAACGGCCAGTGCCAGCTGCGGGTCCCCGGCGACGGCTCCAGCGCGGCAACCATCGACATCGTGGCACCCCCGATCGCCGACTGGCTCGCACGCAGGGTCTTCCCGCTCGATCCCGCGCGCAGCCTGGCGAAACTCACGATCGTGTCCGAGGGCGAAACGACCGCGGTCGCACTGCAGGTGAGCCATGCGATCAACGACGCCACGATGGGATTCGCGCTGCTCGAGCACTTCTGGCGCACCGCTGCGATGCTGGCCGGGAACGCGGCGGTGCCCGAGCCGGTCCCGGTCTACCCGCACAGCCTCGAACAGGCCTACCATGCGCGGGCGATGGCCCTGCCCGAGCACACGGCAGCGGCGGGCACGGTGTACAGCATCGCGGCCACCGACACCGGTGCGGACGCGGTGTTCCGTCCTGCGCCAGGGCAGCGGATCACCTTGTCACACAACGAGACCGGCGCACTGCTCGATCACGCCCGGGCGTCAGGTACAACGCTGCATGCCCTGCTCAGTGCTGCGATCGTTCGCGCCGAACGCACGACGATTGCCGAATCAGCCGGTGCGACAACCGAACTGCCGATGATCATGTTCCATCTCGTCGACCTGCGTCCTCATCTGCAGCCCGCGGCACGCCCCGACGAGATCACCAACGCCCTGGCCTTCGCGCCCACCATCACCGCCTGCGGGCCCGGCGCCGATCTGGGTGTGCTGGCGAAGGAGACGAAGGCCCAGATCGTTGCCGGAATCGACAGCGGAGCCGCGCTCGCGGTCATGTTGGCCGCGGCATCGGTGGCCGCGCACGGCCATTCGCGCACGGCCGTAGGGAGTTTCATCACGAACTGGGCGATGGTGCCCGATCTCGCCGTGCCGCCGGGATTCGAGATCGTCGACTTCCGTGGCTTCGCCACCTCGGAGCCGGTGACCTGGGTCGGCTATTTCGTGTCCACCTTCGCCGGGCGGTGCAGCATCGAGCTGGCGTTCTCCCCGAGGTACCACCGGCCAGCGCAGATCGCGCAACTGCGCGAGTTCATCATCGCCAACCTCGCAGAACTTACCAACTCGTTGTCCTCTTGATGCCCGCATCACAGCGGGATGAAACCACCCTCGTTGAAAGAGAGAAATCCATGAGCAACCACTTCGTCTCGAGCAGCGGATCGCCTCGATGTCCGGACGGTGGCGGCCCAAACTTGGCCGGACCCTGCCGTTTGTGTTCTTCACGGATGCAGAGACCGGTCGCGGGCGGCTACTGTATCGCCGTTACGACGCCGATTTGACGCTGCTCGTTCCGGAAGCCGATAGAACAGGTTCGGCGATGCCGCAACCGAGTGGGACGCCTGGCCGGTCTGTTTGTGCTGCTTGCTAAACTATGCAACTAGAGGTTCGGTCGCGGTACCGATCCGGTCGTGAGGGAAGGTGTGGCAAGTGCCAGGACTGAGCAGGCCGCTGTACCAGATGAAGGCCGACTTCTTCAAGACGCTCGGCCATCCGGTGCGGATCCGTGTCCTGGAGCTGTTGAGTGAGCGCGAGCATGCGGTGTCGGAGATGCTCGGCGAGATCGGGGTGGAGTCGGCGAACTTGTCGCAGCAGCTGGCGATCCTGCGCAGGGCCGGGCTGGTGCGCGCACGTCGTGAGGGCTTGTCGGTGACCTACGAGCTCACCTCCCCGGAGGTGGCCCAGTTGTTGGCCACGGCTCGGGCTATTCTCACCGGTGTCGTAGCAGGTCAGGTCGAGGCTCTGGAGGAGCCTGCCTGAGTTCCGCGCATTGTCGGGGGTGTCCGCCTGGCCACTGGTTGCAGGTTTTCTAAAGTATGTACCTAGTAGTTTAAGAAGGAGAATCGACGTGACGGACCAATCCATCGCCATCGAACCGACCTCGGTACCAACGGATCACGAAGGGATCCTGTCTTGGGTGGCCGAGGTTGCCGAGTTGACGGCACCGGATCGGATAGTGTTCTGCGACGGATCCCGAGATGAGTGGGACCGATTGACCACCGAGCTGGTGCGCAAGGGCGCGTTCGTGCGGTTGGCAGGCAAGCCGAACTCGTTCTGGTGCGTGTCGGATGCCGACGATGTGGCGCGGGTGGAGGAGCGTACCTTCGTCTGCTCCGAGGATCGCGACGATGCCGGTCCGACGAACAACTGGGTGGATCCGGTCGATATGCGCACGGTGATGACCGAGCACTACCGCGGAGCGATGGTCGGTCGCACCATGTTCGTGATCGCCTACTGCATGGGGCCGTTGACTGCCGAGAAGCCGAAATACGGTGTGCAGATTACCGATTCGGAGTATGTCGCGGTGTCGATGCAGATCATGACCCGATCCGGCACCCCGGTGTGGGAGAAGCTCGGCTCAGGAGCCGAATTCGTGAAGTGTCTGCACTCGGTCGGCGCTCCGCTGGCCGAGGGGCAGCTAGACGTCGCGTGGCCATGTGACAAAACCAAATACATCGCGCATTTCCCGCAGGCCCGGGCCATCTGGAGCTACGGCTCCGGCTACGGCGGCAATGCACTGCTCGGCAAGAAGTGCTTCGCACTGCGGATCGCGTCGGTCCTCGGTCGCGACGAAGGGTGGCTGGCCGAGCACATGCTGATCCTGAAATTGACCTCCCCGCAAGGCAAGGCGCACTACATCGCGGCGGCGTTCCCCTCCTCCTGTGGCAAGACCAATCTGGCCATGCTCGAACCAGCGCTGCCTGGCTGGAAAGCCGAGACGATCGGTGACGACATCGCCTGGATGCGATTCGGTGCGGACGGCCGGTTGTACGCGGTGAACCCGGAGGCCGGATTCTTCGGCGTCGCGCCCGGCACCAGCGCCGAGACCAATCCGAATGCGATCGCCACGATCAACCTCGGCAATTCGATCTTCACCAACACCGCGCTGACCGACGACGGTGACGTGTGGTGGGAGGGGCTGACCGAGGACAAGCCGGATCATCTGATCGACTGGCATGGCAAGGATTGGACGCCGAAGTCGGAAGGTCCTGCCGCGCACCCGAACTCGCGGTACTGCACGCCGATCGAGCAGTGCCCGTCGGTCGCCCCCGAATGGAACGATCCCACCGGGGTGCCGATCTCTGCGATCTTCTTCGGTGGCCGCCGCGCCACCACCATCCCTTTGGTCGCGGAGTCGTTCGGCTGGGCACACGGAGTGTTCACCGCGTCGGTCCTGTCGTCGGAGACCACAGCCGCCGCAGCCGGGCGAGTCGGTGTGGTGCGCCGTGACCCGATGGCGATGCTGCCGTTCCTCGGGTACCACGTCGGTGACTATTTCGCGCACTGGTTGAAACTCGGTGCCGCCGCAGATCCGGCAAAACTCCCGAAGATCTTCCAGGTCAACTGGTTCCGCCGCAGCGCAGACGGCAAGTTCCTGTGGCCCGGTTTCGGTGACAACGTGCGCGTACTGAAGTGGGCGCTGGCACGCTTGGACGGCGCCGCCGCTGCGGTCGAGACCCCGATCGGGTACGTGCCGAGTATCGAGGACATGGACTGCTCGGGTTTGTCCGACGGCTATCGTGAGCTGATTGCCGACGCGTTGGCCGTGGACATATCCGAATGGGTAGCCGAGACCGCCGCGATCGACGAGTGGTACGCCACGATCGGCGGCAACCGCTTGCCGACCGCGCTGCGCGAACAGCTCACCGCGCTGAAAGCCCGTCTCGCGGTGGCCAACTGAGCGCGCGTGCGCTGCTGCCGAGCTGGTCGGACTGGCGGCCCGGGGTCCGTGCCCCTGGCGCGGACCTGTTGTCGGGGTTGATCGTCGCCTTGGTGGCGTTGCCGCTTGCGTTGGGTTTCGGCATCTCCTCCGGGCTCGGCGCGGCGGGCGGGCTGGCCACCGCTGTCGTCGCGGGTGCCGTCGCCGCGGTATTCGGCGGCTCCCGCTTCCAAGTCACGGGGCCAACGGGGGCGATGACCGTGGTGTTGGTGCCGATCGTGCACCGGCACGGCGCAAGCGCGGTGCTTGCGGTGGGGCTACTGGCCGGACTCATCCTGGTGGCGCTTGCCGTCGCCGGGGTCGGGCGAGCGGTGCGCTATGTGCCCGCGCCGGTGATCGAGGGGTTCACCGCGGGTATCGCGGTTGTCATTGCGCTGCAGCAGTTTCCGGCAGCTCTCGGTATCACGCATGCTGCGGGGGAGAAGGTGTGGCAGTCGGCCTTCGATGCTGTGCGCCAGTACCTTTCGGTGGCCAACCCGGCGCCGCTCCTCACGGCATTGCTGGTTGCCGCGATCGTCCTGGTCGGCGGCCGGCTGCTGCCGAGGTTGCCGTTCGCGCTGATCGCAGTGATCGCGGCGACCGTGACTGCACGGCTCGTGCATCTCGATCTCGTACCGGTCGGTGCCATCCCCGCTGGATTGCCGATTCCCACAGTGGGATTCGTGCATCTCGATCAGTTGGGCGCGTTGATAGTGCCCGCGCTGGCAGTGGCTGCTCTCGCTGCTCTGGAATCGCTGCTGTCGGCAACGGCGGCCGATGCAATGGCCGTCGGCACCCGGCACAATCCCGATCGGGAACTGCTCGGCCAGGGTTTGGCGAATATCGCCGCCCCACTGTTCGGCGGTGTGCCCGCCACCGGCGCGATCGCCCGCACAGCGGTCAACGTACGCTCGGGGGCTCGTACCCGGCTCGCGGCGCTCACCCATGCGCTTGTCCTGGCGGCCATCGTCTACCTGGCCGCGCCACTGGTCGCCGATATTCCGCTGGCGGCGCTGGCAGGGGTGTTGCTGGCCACCACGGTGCGCATGGTCGAGACGGCCTCGCTGGCAGCGATCGCGCGGGCATCGAAGGGCGACGCAGCCATCATGATGGTTACCTTCGGCGTAACCGTCGTGATGGATCTGGTGACCGCGGTCGCGGTCGGAGTCGGGGTCGCGGTACTGCTCGCGCTGCGATCAGTGGCGAAAGAAGCTCGGCTGCAGCAAGTTCCGCTCGACCTCCCGGTCGATGACACCGAACATCTGACAGAAGAGCACGCACTTCTGCACGACCACATCGTTGCCTACCGAATCGAAGGGCCGTTGTTCTTCGCAGCCGCGCACCGGTTCCTACTGGAACTCGCCGAGATATCGGACGTGCACGTGGTGATACTGCGGATGTCCCGCATCACCGCGCTGGATACCACCGGTGCGCTGGTGCTTGCGGATGTCATCGGAAAGCTCGAGCGCAGGCACATCACGGTGTTGATGTCCGGCCTTCGCGCGGACCACCGCCGTCGTCTGGCCGCGATCGGCGCCATGCCGACGGGCGGCGACGAACGGATCTTCACCCATACCCGCGACGCCATCGTGCACGCCCGGGGATGCGTGCCGAGGAACGTCACAAGTTCGCGGGAATGACGGTGTGGACGAAACCGATTCCGGTGCAGCGGCTTCGCCAGTGCCGGGACTGAGGCCGGGCAGCCGCTGGTGATCAGCCAGCGGCTGCCTGGTCCGTCGGAACGTCCGTCGCCATCTCGGCTGCCGTCCTGACAGTTATCGGCGCGGACTTCGAATAGGGTTGCCGCGGTTCAGACTTCGAGGTCTTCCTCGATCTCCTTCAGGCGATGTCGGGCGAGGGCTAGGTTGCCTCGGCTGCGGTCCAACGCCAGATAGAGGAACAACCCCTTGATCCTTCGGCTGTGCGTCGGGCGAATCAGGTGGTACTGGCTGCCTAGGGTGATCAGGACGTCCTCGATCTCTTCGTTGAGCCCGAGCTGCTCGATCGTGCGCATCTTGGCGCGCACCAGTTCGGTATTGCCCGCTGCCGCGATCTCGAGATCCAGGCTCTTCGAGCCGCCCAGCACGCCGAGCGGCATACCACTGCCGTAGTCGACGACCGCAGCGCCGAGCGCGCCGTCCAGCAACATCATGTCCTTCATTGCCACATCCATGTCCACCATGGGGTTTCCTCTCTCGCGCGTCTTGAAGACTCTCGCGCGCCGAGACGCTACCTAGGAACCTGACCTGCTGTCGGTTGATTGATGAAGAATTCCACTAGGTATGCAATTTACATGTTCTGCAATCAAGCAGATGCTGGCTGCTGGGCGGTGGTATCGCGTCGAGGCTGCCAGCGCGGACCATGTCGATCGGGGTGGTCGCCGAGGATCCGCGGATCGCACGGGTAATGCGTTCAAAGACAATGACAACTGGTCGGTCTGGTAGGGGGCCGCCGTGGTCGTTGTTCGCGCGCGGGGGAGGTCGGGTGACGATCGGATACTCTGGGCGCTGCACGGAAGATTGTCGGATGTGAGGAAGATTTATGGGAAGCACGGTCCTCGACATTGTCGCGTTGCTCGCTAATCGCGCGGCGATGTTCTGGAATTGGATGGCAACCGGTTCGTCCGGGTTTCCGCCGCTCTGATGTCGCGGTGAGCCGCTAGTCGTGCGAATGCCCTGGCCCTTTCGGCCGGGGCATTCGTGTATTCGCCGGGGTTGTCGCCTTTTTCGCACGGTGGTGCGTCTCGATGGCTACTGGGCTGGGGATTTCGCTGCCAGGTCGGCCCGCGCACCCGTATCTTGATCGAGTGAAAACCGCCGGTTCTGCGCGCCGTAGCCCAGGTTGGTTCGTGCTCTGGATGAGTTTGCTGACAGCGGTGCTCGGGCTCTGCGGGCTAGCGCTGTTCTGGCAACTCGCGGCCGAAGGCACCTTTCCCACCAAGGTCGTCCTCTGGCTGGCCATCGGCGTGGTCGGCACGATAGCGCTCCTTTTCGGACTGCTCGGTCTCTTCCGCTATCGGGCCATCTTCCACGGCCTCACCACCCCCATTCTCCTCATCGTCTTCGGCGCCCTCGTCTGGTTCGACGTCCCCGAAGAAACCGGCTGGCAGCTCTCCCGCGGCATCCTCGAAGACCAAGCCACCGACTGCGCCAACCCCGGCCAGCGCACCCGCCTCGGCGTCTACACCATCACCTTCGTCACCCGCCGCGACGGCGGCTGCCACTTCTACACCCAAGCCGAAGACTCCCACACCACCGGCTTCGCCTACTTCCCCGACGCCGCCCCACCCCCCGCCACCACTCCACCCACCACCTACGAACGCTTCCAACCCCACTGGTACCGCTTCACCGAAGAATCCTGAACCGCAACATTTTTCGACCCCACTCGGTCGCGTGAGCGCCCCCGGGAATGGGAGTGTCCGAAAGCGGACACTCCGGATCACGCGACTGCTGGCTATGGAGCGAAGATTTCCTGAACGGTCGTTGCGGTGAGCAAACGTTGCATCCATCGGTCGAGCTGAGCGGCGTCAGTGCAGCTGGTGACCTTCGCTCGTACCTCGGCGGACACCTCCAGGTGTTTCGCCGCGATGAGACCCAGCAATGAGTCGGCTTTCCCCTCGAAGTACGGCTTGCGGAACTGGTCGCTGAAGTACGGCGCGTTGTCAGTCATCATCAGCATCCTCAAGAAGTATTGGCCAGCAACCCTGGGGAGCGCGCCCAGGAGCATGTCGATGTATTTTTGGGTGGTTTCCGTGGGCGGTGCGGTATCGGCGAGCGCCTTGAGTATCGCATCGCGTTCGGTGGAATGCCGGTGCGCGATAGCCGAAAGCACCGCCAAGGCGGGATGGGCGGCGGCAACGTCGGGGTCGGTGACCATCGGGACATCGTTCGGGCTCAAGACTACCGGTGTCAGGACGAAGCCTGGGGCGACTGTGATGGGGTGTCGGCAAGAGGTAGCGGCGCGTTGGTTCGGGCAAACGACGACGAGCAACACCAGGCACCGTAGGCGGGCGCGGAGGGTTGTCAGGTAGACCGGCCAGCTCCAGATTTTGTCTTTGTCGGGCTGGAGTTGGACCTCGACGACGACGCTCAACACTGGCTTGGTGGCGGCGGTCAGGGTGACGACCGCATCGGCGCGGTATTCGGTTGGCTCGATATCGGGGAGGTCGGTGGAATCTAGTCGGGCACCATCATGCTCGGGTAGCGACATGCCCAGGACGGAGGTCAATAGCTCAGCGATCAATTCTGGTCTGCGCCGTACTAGTTCGATGATGATCTCGTGGAGGTTCGAGGGCATGCGGCGAACCGTACACGGGCCCACCGACATTCATGTGGAGAGGCTATCGCTGCTGGTGGAACGTATTGTATTGGAACGTTCCTCGTTGGAATGGTCACGTTGACTTGGGGTGGATCCAGAGGGCTTGGGCAGCGGATCTGATCTAGTCCGGTGCGCAGAGGCCGTGATCTAGTTCCGTAAACAGCGGGCTCGGACGATACGGGGCCTTTCGGCATAGGCCTCGTATCCGCAAGGGATTACGCGGCGAGCCGACCGCTGTCGATGACGATGTTTTCGTCGGTGATCCAGGAGCTGGCCGGTACGGCGAGCCGGGTGATCCAGGGGACCATGTCGGCGACCTCGCCGACGCGCCCGGAGGGGACTCGGTCGGCGTAGCCGGCAGTCCACACGTGGGCGGCGGGTCAGGGCAGGGGTGCGGCGCCACGCTGGGCCAACAGCACGCCCATGAGCCCGGCTTCTTGCCCTTGTCCGTGGATCATCGACCGCGCCGCTTCTTTCACCGGTCCGGCGGGCAGCAGCTGGTCGGCGGCCTGTGCCATCGTGATGCCCCCGCGGTGGTGGCGAAACATCAACTGCAGGAACAGGATCTCGGCGTCGCGGCCGCGTGCGGCGGCCAATGCGTCGAGTTCGGCCGTTGTCGCCATCCCAGCCATGGGTGCGCCCGGCGGCTCCGATGGCGTGACCTGAGGGGCCGAATGCTGGTGTGCGGCAACCACATCGGCATGCATCCAGGCCATCGGTCGGCTGGCCATCGGCGACGCGTTTGCCAGTCGCAACCAACCGAGCATGGTGCCGATCTCGAGGCGCTGGGTCGCGTCGAGCTGACGGGTGAGCTGGAGCACGCCGGGATCGACGCCGGGGTCGAGGCGCTGCACCATGATCAGCGCCTGTTGGTGATGCGCCGTCATGTCCTGCACGAAACCGATCTCTACTGCGCTGAGAACCGGTGTGGCCGTGTGTGTTTCCGGAAACACCAGCGGGCGCAGCGCGGCTCCCAACACCAGGAGCGCGAAGGCGAGCGACGCGAACGCGGCACCACGGAGCCAGCGCGGCAGCGCCGAAAGCTGCGTCATCGCTACGACCCGACGATCGATTCTTGATCCGCGGGCGGCGAATACACCTCGTTGTCGAGCTGCAACACCATGAACCCGTTGTCGGAGCAGGCGACATACAGTTGCGAGCCGCGCCATTCCGGCGGGGAGAAGCACCAGTCCGTGGAAACGTCTCCGAAGGCGAGCCTGCCGGTCCGCGGGGTCAGCGCATCCGTCGGATTGAACTGCCCTTCCAGCACGGCACGCGCCGCAGGCGGCGCACTCATCAGCGGCACACCGATGATCGAGGCGAGCGCGTGCGGCGAGTTCCACAGGCTCAGGTTCTGCCCGGTCCGTGCCGGCGGGTTGTAGTAGGCGATCTCGCGAATATCGAAGGGGTCGCGCACATCGAAAACCCTGATGCCGGAGGAGATCCAGCCGCAGGCGAGTGCGGTCGGGTTGTCCCGGCGATCGGCGGCACAGTAGTGCGATTCGTACGCGAACGCCGAACCGCCCATGGACGAACCGATATTGCTGTCGAGATTCTGCGGCAGGTTGATCTCGAGCTTGATCTTCGCGGCCACCTTGGGCGCGCTGTCGTTGGCGATGTCGATCAGTTTCACACCGCCGGAACCGCCTTCGTCGACGGTGTAGAGGTACGGCTTGCCGTCGTAGGTGACCGGGATGCTGTGCTGGGTCGCCCACCCGTCGGTCCAGAACACCCGCCCGATGTGGTGCACCTGCGGATTCGGGTCGCGCCGCTGTACCGCGCTGATGTCGAGCACGGTGAATCCGCCGAGTGCCGAGATGTACATCCGGTTGCCGTCGGCGCTGACCCCGAACCCGTGCGCCTCGATGCCGGTCAGTCCCTGCCAGACCACGTGCGGGTTCGCCGGATCGGAAAGGTCTATCGCACTGACGAATCCGGGCGCGATACCCGAGGCCCAGTAGGTGTTGCCGTCGGGTGAGAAACCGCCCTCGTGTGTCGTGATCGGCAGCGGCATCAGCATATTCGTGCCTGGCCCCGGATTGAGCAGGCGTGGATGCGCACAGTCGGAGATGTCGTAGACCGACAGGTACCCGACGCCGGTGCCGACCGGGACGCCGGTCCCGACCAGCAGTTTGCGGGCGGTGTTGACCTTCAAGCTTTCCCACGTGCCTGCCAGCATCGCCGGTTCGCTCAGTGTCGCGGTGGGTCGTGGGTTCGCCGGGTCGGACACGTCGAGCACCTGCACGCCGCGTCCCTCGCTGATCAGATCACCGGGGAAGAACGAGCCCATATAGGCGCAATGCTCGAAGCTGGTCGAGGTGATGCCTGCACCGCGCCCGGCGAAGCCGCCGACGAACGACATATTGCAGCGGTAGCCCTGGGTGCTGCGTCCACTGTCCCGGTCGGCGGCGGTGACATCGCCTTGCATGCCGTTCTCCGGCGCCGATCCCGGCCCGCAGTCTGCCCGGGGGACGGCGGTTCGGCCCACATCGAGGAACTCGCGGACGGACTGCTGGATATCGGACTGTAGGTCGGCGGACGCACTGCTCGGTAGCAGCAGCGCGGCGACGAGACCGACAGTGACCAGGGCCAATGGTTTGGCGCGGCGCAAGCTCGACAGTGAGCGCATCCTCGGGTTCCCCAACCTTCATCAAGTTAATGATCCGTCATTCCTTACTGACTGGGACAGCAAAGAACTGACTGAATAGTAGTAACAACCATTAACTTGCGCGGGTGGTTTCGGCGAAAATGACGGTGGTGTTGCTTTAGGCGATGGTCGACGCTGCGACGTCGGCGGCGAGGAGGTCGTCGCAGACATCGAGCAACACGTGCCGCAGCACGGCCGACCGCTCGGCCAGCGCGGCCTGGGCCCGCACGTATTCCGCGCGACCGGCGGCGGTTTCGATCCGCACCGGCTCGTATCCGTAGTCGGACAGGTCGTAGGGGCTCGCGCGCATGTCGAGTTCGCGGGCGGCGCAGGCCAGCTCGAAACAGTCGAGGATCAGATCGGACGCGACGAGGGGGACCAGTTTGAAGCCCCACTTGTAGAGGTCCATGTTGGCGTGCAGGCAGCCCGGCTGTTCCCGCTGAACCTGATCGGCGCGGGTGAGCGGCTCGACGTTGCGGCCGACGGCGTCAGGGGTGAAGAAACGGTAGGCGTCGAAGTGGGTGCAGCGCAGCGACATCGACTCGACGACGGCGTCGGTGCCCGAGCGTCCGAGCCGCAGGGGCACCTGTTGGTGCCTGACCTCGTCGGTGCGGTACACCATGGCCCACTCGTGCAGCCCGAAGCACGACAGCTGCGCGGGCCGGGTCGCGGTGGCGCGCAGCAGGTTCGCGATGAACTCGATGGTGTCGCGCCGCCGCGCCAGATAGGCGGGGTCGGCCGTGCATCCTTCCGGCCGCCGGTGATAGCCACGCGCGCCGTCGTATTCGGCGGCACCGGCCAGCGCGACGCCGAAACCCGGGTGCCAGCGCCGCAACTGGGCGGGTTTGTGCCCGTAGTAGGTGAACAGGAAGTCGATCACCGGATGCGACGAACCCGCAGCCCGCCGCTCCAGGTACGGGCCGACGAGCTCATCGAGCCGGACCACATGCGCTGCGGCCCGCTCCCGCCACTGCTCCTCCGCGAGCACCAACACGTCGCTCATGACTGCGCCTCGTCGGCGCTCGACTCCGTCATGCGCGAAGCGCACTGCCACACGCTCATTCGATGATCCGGTGCGTCCCGTCGCGGACGGTGCCGACGAACTCTTCCACCAGATCCTCGAGCGCGACAATGCCCGTGGTGTTGCCGCGAGTGTCGACCACCCGGCCCAGGTGACTGTTGGTGCGGCGCAGCCTGGCCAGCGCCTCGTACAGGGTGGTGTGCATGCTCACCGTCGGCAGTGGCCGAATATCGGTGCGCGGGATGGGCGTTGCCGGACCGGCGGTCTCGTCGGCCACCTTGTCCAGCACGTCCTTCACGTGCAGGTACCCGACCAGCGAGCCGTCGGTGGCCCGGACCGGATAGCGGGAGAATCCGGTTTCGGCGACGGCGGTTTCGATATCGCCGAGCGTGGTTCCGTTGCCGCGCAACGGAACCGTCCGCGTCGTTTCCAACGGCACCAGCACATCGGCAACGACCCGTTCGCTGGTGCCGAGCGCCTGGGTGAGCCTGCGATGCTCCTCCTCGTCGAGCAGCCCCTCCGAGCGCGACTCACCGATCATCTCGGCGAGTTCCACCGAGGAGACGGTGGCGTCCAGCTCGTCCTTCGGCTCGATCCGGATCAACCGCAACGACAGGTTCGCCGCCAGGTTGTAAATCGCGATGAGCGGACGCGCCAACCGCAACCACATCAGGTGCACCGGAACCAACAGCAGCGCACTGCGTTCCGGTCCGGCCAGCGCGATGTTCTTCGGGATCATCTCGCCGAACAGGATGTGCAGGACCACCACGATGGCCAGCGCCACGGCGAACGCGACCGGATGCAGCAGCTGTTCGGGCAGGCCGAGGAAGTCGAACGGGCCCTCGAGCAGGTGCGCGACGGCGGGCTCGCCGACACGACCGAGCAGGATCGAGCAGATGGTGATGCCGAGCTGCGCCGCCGCCAGCATGATCGACAGGTTCTCACCCGCCCGAATCACGGTGTTGGCGTTGCGCTTTCCCTGCGCGGCCAGCGCTTCGAGCCGGTCGCGGCGCGCCGAGATCAACGCGAACTCGGCGGCGACGAAGAAGGCGTTGCCCGCGAGCAGCACCACGGTGAGCAGCACTGCGAACAGATCACCCATGACTGTGCTCCTGTGCGGGCAGTGCGCCGTGTCCGGTCAACGCCTGGTCCTTGGGGCGCGTCAGCTGTTCGGACAGCGCCTCCCTGTCGGGCGCCGGCGGAGGTTCGACCTGCTGGTCGGGGTGGTGTTTGCGGAGCGCGAGATCGTCCGCGGCGACCGGGATCAGCCGAACCCGGTCGATCCGGCGCCCGTCCATCCGTTCGACCCTGGCGATCCAGCCGCCGTCCTCCGGCGAGTCGGTCGACGACCATTGCTGGGAGCGGGGATTCGGCAACAGCACCTCGTCGCCGGCGTCCGGGATGCGGCCGAGCCGGGTGAGCACCAGCCCGCCGAGCGTCTCGTACTCGCCTTCGGGCGCGTCGTAGCCGGTCGCCCGCGACACCTCGTCGATGCGAAGCAGCCCGGAACAATCCCAGCCGTCGGGCACCCGGCGCACATCGAGTTCTTCCTCGTCGTGCTCGTCGCGGACATCGCCGAGGATCTCCTCGATGATGTCCTCCATCGTGACGATGCCCGCCGTGCCGCCGTACTCGTCGACGACGAGCGCGACCTGCATGCCGTCGGCGCGGATGCGTTCGAGCACCTCGTCACCGTCGAGGCTGGCAGGCACGATCGGCACCGGGCGAGCCAGCATCTGCAGCGGAATGGTGCGACGCACGTTCACCGGATGGGTGAACGCCTGCTTGATGTGCACCACGCCGAGGGTGTTGTCGAGGTCGCCGTCGATCACCGGGAAGCGGGAGAACCCGGTGCGCCGGGCGGCGTCGATGAGGTCGGCGATGGTGTCGAGTTTGTCCAGCGATTCGATTTTCACCCGCGGCGTCATCAGTTCCTCGGCGCTGCGCTCACCGAACTGCAGCGACCGGTCGATCACCAGGGCGGTGCGCTGGTCGAGGGCGCCGCGCAGGGCCGAGGTGCGCACCAGCGACCCGAGTTCCTGCGGCGAGCGCGCCGAGCGCAGCTCCTCGGCCGGTTCGACACCGAGCCTGCGGACCACCCAGTTGGCGGTGTTGTTCAGGAAATGGATCAGCCATTTGAACACCACCGAGAAGCCGACCATCGGCGTCGCGGTGATGCGCGCGGTGGCCAGCGGCTTGGAGATCGCGATGTTCTTGGGCACCAGCTCGCCGTAGATCATCGAAAGCGAGGTGGCCAGCACCAGCGCCAATACCAGTGAGATGCCCTGTGCCGCACCGTCGCTCAGGCCGATGCCGGTGAACAGCGGATCCAGCAGTCGAGCAAGCACCGGCTCGGCGATGTAACCGGTGATCAGCGTGGTGATGGTGATGCCGAGCTGGGCGCCGGAGAGCTGGAAGGAAAGCGTGCGATGGGCTTGGCGCACCATCCGTGCGCGGACGTCACCGTTGCGCGCATGCGATTCGACGGTGCTGCGTTCCAGCGCGGTGAGCGAGAATTCGGCGGCGACGAAG
This sequence comes from Nocardia altamirensis NBRC 108246, assembly GCF_001612685.1. Taxonomy (GTDB): domain Bacteria; phylum Actinomycetota; class Actinomycetes; order Mycobacteriales; family Mycobacteriaceae; genus Nocardia; species Nocardia altamirensis. Next base: position 143,783 of record NZ_BDAY01000010.1, on the reverse strand, counting down.
AGGGCGGTGCCTGCCGTGAGAGCGATGAACCCCAGCAGACTGAGTGCCGTGAGTGCGACGGACATTGTCAGCGCCACCCCGAGAAGGTAGGCAGCTGGAGTGAATACACACAGCCGGGCGGCAGCCTGCGGGGCGGGTACCCACCCTGGGCTGGGAACTGGCCGGAGGGAAATGGGGCTCGGAGTAGGAGGACGCCGGGTTTGTCACCCGGCTCGGTAGAGGAGCCCTCCTGTGCTGCGCCCTCGGACGCGGGTGACAACTGGATCCTTTCGCAAGTGGCGGCCGTGGTGCCGGAGACCGGCAACAACAATGTTACCGGCCAACGCAGACGATCGCGTTGGCCGGTCCCATGTCATGTCACGGGCGTGTCGAGCCGGTGCTCACCAGCCGCTCGGCAGCGGGCGTCCTTCGGCGAAACCGGCCGCGGACTGCACACCGAGGACGGCCTTTTCGTGCAGCTCGGACAGGCTGCGCGCGCCCGCGTAGGTGCACGCGCTGCGCACGCCGGAGCAGATGTGGTCGATGAGGTCCTCGACGCCGGGGCGCTCGGGATCCAGCCGCATGCGCGAGCTGGAGATGCCCTCCTCGAACAGCGCCTTGCGGGCCCGGTCGAAGCCGCTGTCGGTGGCGGTGCGCGCGGCGACCGCACGCTTGGACGCCATGCCGAAGCTTTCCTTGTAGGCGTTGCCGTCGCGGTCGACGCGCAGATCGCCCGGCGATTCGTAGGTGCCTGCGAACCAGGAGCCGATCATCACGTTGGACGCGCCCGCGGCCAACGCGAGTGCGACGTCACGCGGGTGCCGGACACCGCCGTCCGCCCAGATGTGCACGCCGAGTTCCTTTGCGGCGGTGGCACATTCGGCGACCGCGGAGAACTGCGGGCGACCGACGCCGGTCATCATGCGGGTGGTGCACATGGCGCCGGGGCCGACGCCGACCTTGATGATGTCGGCGCCCGCGGCGGCCAGGTCGCGGGTGCCTTGCGCGGACACCACATTTCCGGCGACCAGCGGCACGCCGAGGCCGAGATCGCGGACGGCGCTGAGAGATTCGAGCATCTTGGCCTGGTGGCCGTGCGCGGTGTCCATGACGAGCACGTCGGCGCCCGCGTCGACGAGCGCTTTGGCCTTGGCGACCACATCGCCGTTGATGCCGACCGCCGCGGCGACGCGCAGCTGGTTCTGCTGGTCGACGGCGGGCTGGTAGATGCCTGCGCGGACCGAGCCGGTGCGGGTCATCACGCCTGCCAGGGTGCCGTCCTCGGCGGTCAGGACCGCGAGCTTGGCGTGCTTGGCCTCGAGCAGCTCGAAGATGTCACGGGGCGAGGTGCTCGCGGGCGCCTGCACGAAATCGCTGGCCGCCACGTCACGCAGCCTGGCGAACCGGTCGACGTCGGTGCACGCGGCCTCGGTGACGACACCGACCGGGCGGCCGGTCGCGTCCACCACGACGACCGCGCCGTGGGCGCGCTTGTGCATCAGGGCGACGGCCTCGGACACCGAGCGTTCCGGGTCGAGGGTGACCGGGGTGTCCGCGGTGAGCGAGCGGCTCTTGACGAAGGCGATGGTGTCGGCGGCCGCGCTGATCGGCAGATCCTGCGGCAGCACCACGATGCCGCCGCGGCGGGCGACGGTCTCGGCCATCCGGCGTCCAGCAACCGCAGTCATGTTGGCGACGACGATCGGGATGGTGGTGCCGGACCCGTCGACGGTGGAAAGGTCGACGTCGAACCGTGAGGCGACATCCGTCCGATTGGGGACGAGGAAGATGTCGTCGTAGGTCAGGTCATACGGCGGCTGATGGCCAGGGAGAAACTGCACTTAACCGATGATAACCAAGAGCGGTCACGGTCGTGCAATCGCCCAGCAGCACGCGGAGGCCGACGGTGCAGCGGGCGGCGGGTCCCCGGCAGCAGTCCGACGGGGTCAACGGCGGGAAAGGGGCCGGTAATGGGCTGATCGCCGGGGTGCGTGCGCCAGGCCAACAAGGTGGCGGCTGTGGCGGGAGCAACTCCGGGTGCAGGTCGTGCGTGACGACCGGCAAGCAGACGCCCCATAGCGGGCCGGCAGGCTCAGTCGGGGGCGAGAAGGCCATCACGCCCGCTATCACCAAGACAAGGGTGGCCCCGCTACCGGCGAGCGCCCCGATCAGCCGAATCCGATTCGCGGTAGGGATCTGTCGAAACCGGTTCGTCGGCGGTGTGGTGTTCGTGCCCATGTCACTCTCCAGGCCGAGCCTATGACTCTGGAATCGGACCGCCTGTTGGCTCCGTTACATCCGGTCAGCTGGTCGCCTGGGCTCGGGAGAGTTGAATTGCGGTGGCGCACATGATGATCACGGCGACGGCAGTGATCGCCAGGCCGAATGTGTTGGTGCGCAAGCGCTCATCGAGGACGGTGAGGCCGATGAACGCGGCCGCGAGCGGTTCGGCGATCGTGACGGCAGGCAGCGACGCGGTGAGCGGTCCGGCCTGAAATGCGCGCTGTTGCAAGTAGACACCGGTGATTCCGGCGGCGACCAGCGCCCAGGTCTGCCAGCTGCCGAGGACGTGGCCGATGCCGTGTTCGAACAGGTCGGTGACGTAGGAGGTGAGGGCGGCGGCCAAGCCGTACAGCGAGCCGCTCGCCGCGCCGAGCAGCAGCGCGCGCCTAGCGGGATCGGCGGCGCCGATGCCTGCCACGGTCGCGGCGGCGACGAGCCCGATCAGCACGATCAGCGGGACCAGCCAATCATGCAGGGGAGCATCGGCATTGCCCGTGGAAGGGTCTCCGACCAGCAGGAACACGGCGAGCGCCACGGTGAGGGCGAACGCGCCCGCCCAGGTCCGTCCGCTGACCCGCCTGCCGTTGAGTCGCGCGGCGAGCGGCAGCGCGAACACCAACGCGCTCACCAGGATCGGCTGAACCAGCAGCACCGCGCCGAGGGCCAGCGCGGCGACCTGCAGGCCGTAGCCGCCGATGTCGCCGACCACGCCCGCCCACCAGCGCGGGTTGCTCACCAGCGCACGGACGAGCGAAACCCCTTCGGGTACCGCAGCGGCCGCCCGCTGCTGGGCGACCGCCGCGAGCGCGAAGAACAGCGCAGCCAGCACCGCGCAGACGACGGCGCCTACGGGGTGCTCGGCCACGATCGTCAGTTAGCCCCGCGGTTGCGGTGGCTCGGCGCGCGCTCCGGGCGTACGGCGCGTCGCCGTCCGTTTCCGGGAGTGTCGCCGTTGGCGCTGGCGCCGGCGCGGCCGCTGAAGCCGGTCCCTGAGCCAGCGGAACGGCTCGAGGTGGCGGCAGCGGCGCGGCCGCCGAATCCTGCGGCATTGCCGGTGCCTGTCGCGGACCTGGACGCACCGCGTGCGCCGCCCGCCTGGCCTGCGCCGACCTTCGCGCCACGAGTGGCGCCACCTGCGGATCCCGCGCCGACCTTGGCTGCGCCACGACCGGTCGATCCACCGGTGCGGCCCGACCCTGCCGCATCGTCACGGGTAGCGAATCCCTTGGTGGGACCGCCATTTCGGCCTCCGCCCGCCCGTCCGGCGCGCGCCGGAGCACCGGCGCCACGGCCCGCGGTCTCGACTGCGGCCGCGCGACGACTCGCCGAACCCGAACGCCTGCGACCGGTGCCGGTGCTCGAACCACCTTCGGCCGCAGCCTGCTTCGGCGGTGCGGGCGCGGCGACCGGAACCCCGGACGGCTGGCGCGCACCGGTGATCTCGATCAGCTTGCGGTCACCCGGCCTGACCTCGATACCGGCGACCTTGACGCCCGCCTTCCGCGTCATCGTCTCGACGTCGCGTCGTTCTTCGTCCATGACCAGCGTGACGACAACGCCGTCCTCGCCCGCCCGTGCGGTGCGCCCGGCACGATGCAGGTAGGCCTTCGACTCGGCAGGCGGATCGACATGCACCACAAGGGAAATGCCGTCGACGTGGATGCCGCGCGCCGCCACATCGGTGGTGACCAGCACCGGAACCGAGCCGTCCGCGAACGCCGCCAGCGTGCGGGTGCGGTTGTTCTGCGCCTTGCCGCCGTGCAGCGCGCCCGCCGGAATGCCGGAGCCGCGCAGCTGCTTGGCCAGCCGGTCCGCGCCGTGCTTGGTGCGCACGAACATGATGGTGAGCCCGTCGCGCGCGGCGATCTCGGCGGCGACGGTGCGCTTGGCGATCTTGTCGCGCACGTAGAGCAGGTGGTGGGTCATCGTCGCCACCGACGCCGAGGGCGGCGCGGTCGAGTGCGTGACGGGGGAGCGCAGGTAGCGCTTGACGAGCTTGTCGACCTCGCCGTCGAGGGTGGCCGAGAACAGCAGGCGCTGACCGTCTTTCGGGGTCTGGTCGAGCAGCTTGGTGACCTGCGGCAGGAATCCCATGTCGGCCATGTGATCGGCCTCGTCCAGCGCGGTGATCCGCACGTCGGCCAGCGACGCCGAGCCCTGCGAGATGAGGTCGAAGAGCCGGCCGGGGGTGGCGATGAGCAGGTCGACGCCGCGCGCGAGCCGGTCGGCCTGCCGCTTGATCGGCGCGCCGCCGACGACGGAGGAGACCCGGAGGCCGAGCGCGAGTGCCGGTGCGTCCATGGCACGTTCGATCTGTGCGGCCAGTTCTCTGGTCGGCACCAGCACCAGCCCGCGCGGCCTGCCCGGCTTGCTCGACCCGCCCGCGAGCCTGGCCAACATGGGCAGCCCGAAGGCAAGGGTCTTGCCGGAACCGGTCGGGCCGCGGCCGAGCACATCCTTGCCCGCCAGGGCGTCCGGCACCGTCGCGGCCTGGATGGGGAACGGTGCCTCGATGCCGTCGCGCCGCAGTGCTTGCACGAGCACGGCGGGCAGGCCCAGGTCCGTAAATGACACGGTGGGCGCCGCGGCGACGGGTGTCGAGGGGGTCACGAGGGGTGTGTGCCTTTCGTAAGACGGCGCGCTCGTCTTCGTGAACGCGCTGTTCGGTGGGGTCGGGGCGGTGACCGAGGGCGGTTCACCGCGCGCTGCGGCACGAGACATCATGCGCAGCGCAAAGAGGGCGAGGTGGCCGCCAACGGGCGGGCCAAGTGTCCAGGATACGTCCTATGAGTGTCAGCCGCGGAAGAGCCGACCCAGTTCGACGAGCCACGGCACCGCGACGGCCATCGTCGGCACCACCAGAATCGCGGCTGAGCCGAGGTAGGCGGCACTGGCGATCCGGACATCACCGATGCGGCCGGAGAGCCGCTGGATGCGAATCAGCGTGGTCGGTCCGCCTGCTGCGAGCGCGCCCTGCGGCGCGGTGGACTTGGCACAGGCGACGAGCGCGCGGGCCAGTGGCTTGGGCCCGGTGACCTTGACCGCGGAATCGTCGGCGAGCAACTCGATGAGCAGCTTCACCGAACCGAGCGCGGCCTTGCTGCGCACTACGCGCGGAAATGCCTCGTGCACTGCGGTAAACGCCTCGAGCACCAGGTCGTGCCGTGCCCGCAGGTGCGAGCGTTCATGGCTGACGATCGCGGTGATCTCCGCGTCCTCCAGGTTGGTCAGCGTGCCCTCGCTGATCACCACCCGCTGGCGCAGGCCGGGCAGGCAGTAGGCGATCGGCTCGGTCGCGGCGAGCACCCGGATATCGGAGGCCCGGCGGCGCGGTCCGCTCTGGTCGAGCAGGTCGACGAGCATCCGATGCCTGGCCCGCCTGCGCCTGGTGTGCACGCCGACGCGCACGACGGCGTAGATCAGTCGCGCGCCGACGAGCAGGGTGAGCATGAACACGAAGACGTAGGCCAGCCACAGCGGCAATCCGAGCGCGTCGATCTCGCGCATGGGTGCGGTGGTCGGCCTGCCGTCCGGGCCGGGCACGAGCAGCTCCGCGGCGATGGCCAGTCCGGAGCCGAACGCGCTGAGCACGGCGGCGAGCGCGATGGCCTGCCACAGCACGAGCGCGGCGCGGGGCGTCCGGTATGTCCAGGTCGCCCGGCTGAGCAGGGCCGGGGCCGGCCCCGCGAGAAGCAATGCGAGTCCGGCGAATACCGGCGCGGTTGCGTTCATCGACTCAGCTCACTGCGTTGGGGGCGTGGTCCCCGAGGAGTCTACTGCGACAACTATTGTGGCGGCGGCGTGTCCTCGGATGCTTCGAGCTTAGCGAGTGCCTCCCGGAGGGCGTCAGCCTCATCCTTGCCGACCTGTTCCACGAAGTGCACGAGGGCGGCGGCGCGGCTGCCCGCGGCGTCGGCCTGTTGCAGTGCGTCCACCATCAGACTCGCCACCAGCTCGTCGCGGGTGTGCACCGGCGCGTACCGGTGCGCGCGGTCGTCACGCTGCTGGACCACCAGGTTCTTCTTCGCGAGGCGTTGCAGCACCGTCATCACCGTGGTGTACGCGAGCTCCCGGCGCGCGGCCAATGCCTCGTGCACCTGCCGGACCGTCTGCGGTTCATCGGTCGACCACAACTGGTCCATGACCGCTTTCTCGAGTTCACCAAGTCCTGCCATCCCACAATTTTACGGAATCAACGACATGCATGCGTACTACAGGTCGTCGTAACTATGGAATAGCTGGTGTGTCATTTGTCATACCGTGCTGTTTTCGGGCATGACGGGACCTCCGACCCGGCCGCGGACATGCCTGGTTCCGATCGGCACCACCATCGGTCGCCCGGAGACCGGGTCCGGTAGCACCGAGGCGTCCAGATCGAAGACTTCGCGCAGCAGATCGACGGTGACGATGTCGGAGGGACGCCCGCGCGCGACGATCCGGCCGTCGCGCATGACGAGGAGCTCGTCGCTGTAGCGGATCGCCAGATTCAGGTCGTGCAGCACCATGACGACGGTGCGTCCGAGATCCTCGTGCAGCCGATCGACCAGGTCGAGGACGTCGACCGCGTGCGCGAGGTCCAGATAGGTGGTCGGCTCGTCGAGCAGCAGGATGTCGGTGCCCTGCGCCAAAGCCATGGAGATCCACGCGCGTTGGCGCTGGCCGCCGGACAGTTCGTCGAGCGCGCGGTCGGCGAGATCGGCGATGCCGGTCTGTTCGAGCGCGGCGTACACCTCGGCCTCGTCCGCCGCCGACCACTGCCGGAACCACGACTGGTGCGGATGTCGGCCGCGCGCAACGAGATCGGCGACGGTGAGGCCTTCCGGCGCGACCGGCGACTGCGGCAGCATGCCGATCACCCTGGCCACGTCCTTGGTCTTCATCGTCGAAATGGCCTTGCCGTCCAACAGAACTCGGCCTGCCTGCGGGCGAAGCAACCGGCCGAGCGAGCGCAGCAGCGTCGACTTGCCGCAGCCGTTGGGGCCGATCACCGTGGTGATCACGCCGGGGGCGATGTCGAGGGTCAGCCCGTCGACGATCACCCGATCGCCGTAGCCGAGCGTGACGGTGTCGGCGCTGAGCCGGTGGGATTCCGGAACCGGCTTCGCGTCCGCCGCGCTGGTCGCGGCTTCGGTGGTCATGACAGCGTCGCCTTCCGATTCATTCGCACGAGCAGGTACAGCAGGAACGGGCCGCCGAACGCGGCGGTCACGATGCCGACCGGCAGGTCGGCGGGGAGGATGCTGCGGGAGGCCACATCCGCCCCGACCACCAGGATGGCACCGACGAGCGCCGAGCCGATGAGTGGTTCGCCGGGCGTGCGCAGCAAGCGGCGCGCGATCTGCGGCGCGGCCAGCGCGACGAAGCCCACCGGGCCGACGATCGCGGTGGCCACCGAGGCGCCGACCACCGAAGCCCCGATCAGCAGCGCCTGCTGGGATTGGATCCGCACGCCGAGCGAGCGAGTGGTGTCGGTGCCGAGCCGCAGCGCGGCCAGCGTGCGCGCCGAGCCGAGGGCGACGAGCGTGACCACCGCGAGCGCGAGCGCGGCCGGGACCAGGTTGTCGCGGTTGACGCTGTTGAGAGATCCGTTGAGCCACAGGTGCGCTCGCTGCGCGTCTTGCAGATCGGCGCGGGTGATCACCCAGTTGATGCCCGCGAGCAGCAAGGCGTTCAAGCCGACGCCGATCAGCACCAACCGCAACCCGGTGACGCCGCGATCGCCGGTCGGGCTGCGGCCCCAGGCCAGCAGATAGATCGCCACGGCGGTGAGCAGCCCGCCTGCGAGTGCGGCGAGCGGCGCGCCGAGCGTTGCGGCCAGGCCGGTGCTGCCGCCGAGGACGACGACCGAGATCGCGCCGAGGCCTGCGCCCGCGGTGATGCCGAGCATGTCCGGCGACGCGAGCGGGTTGTGCAGGATGGACTGGGTGATCGCCCCGGACAGGCCAAGCGCCGCGCCGACCACCAGCGCGGTGAGCGCGCGCGGCAGCCGCGAGTCGAGCACGATGAACCGCTGCGCCCTGGTGCCGCCGCCGCTCAGCACGTCGAGGACCCGGCCGAGCGGGATGTGCGAGTCGCCGGTGGCGATGTCGAGACAGAACAGCAGCAGCGCGGCGGCGGCGAGTGCGGCGACGACAAGCACCATCACTGGGCGAAGCACCAGCGAGATCGGCCCGATCCGCAGCGCGGGACGGGCGCCCTTGGTCTGCGGCACGCCCTTGGTTGTTCGCGCGGTTCGTGGTTTCAGCGAAAGCGTCACAGGCTCACCAGCTTCCGACGGCGCACGAACGCGATGAAGAACGGTGCGCCGAGCGCGGCGAGCATGACGCCGACCTCGAGCTCGCCGGGGCGGGCGATCACCCGTCCGACGATATCGGCGATCAGCAGCAGCAGTCCGCCGATCAGGCCGGAATACGGGACGAGCCAGCGAAAGTCGGGCCCGGTGATCATCCGGGCGAGGTGCGGCACGACCAGCCCGATGAACGCGATCGGCCCGACCGCCGCGGTCGCCGCGCCGGACAGCAGCACGATGGCGGCCAGTCCGAGCGCTCGGCTGCGACCGATGTTCACCCCGAGCCCGCGGGCCACGTCGTCGCCGAGGCTCAGCAGGTTCAGTCCTGGTGCGGCGATCACGGCGAGCAGCAGGCCGATCGCCAGGAACGGCAAAACCTGCCACAGCACCGCCGCGTCGCGGCCGCCGACGCTGCCGACGACCCAGAACCGGTAGGCGTCGAGGGCCGCCGGATCAAGCAGCACAACGGCATTCGTCATCGCCTGCAAAAATGCGGTGACTGCAGCGCCTGCCAGGACCAGACTCAGCGGGCTCGCCTTGCCCGCACCGACCGAGGACGCCCCGAAGACCGCGAGTCCGGCGATCAGCGCGCCTGCGAAGGCGAACCAGATGTATTGCGCGGGTGTGGTGAACGCGAACAGATACATGCTCAGTGCGGCGAGGAAGGCCGCGCCGGCATTCAGCCCGAGCAGGCCGGCATCGGCGAGCGGATTTCGGGTGTAGCCCTGGATCAGCGCGCCTGCGATGCCGAGCGCGAGTCCGGTGGTCAGCGCCAGCGCCGTGCGGGGCAGTCGGAGCCCGCGGACGATGTCCTCGGCGGTGGACTCTGTAGCGCAACTGAACGGTCCACCCGGGCAGGTGAGTCCGTGGTAGACAGCGTCGTAGACGACGCCCGGCGCGAGCGATCTGGTCCCGATCGCGACGCTGGCGAGCGCGGCGAACAGGAGGAGTGCGGTCAACGCGAGCAGCCCGGACAGGCGACGGCGCCGCACGGTGCCAAGGATGGTCACGGTGACGAACTGCTCCTGATTCGTGGTAGCACGGTACTGGTTGGTCTGGTAAGCCTAACCTATCTTCGGTGCGCACTTGTCCCGGCCAACTCCCGGTGCGCACGCGTCACGGCCAACCCCTCGAGGAGGTTTCATGCCCGAGCTCATGACCACCAGTCCGCCACGCCATGCTCAATTGGCGTTCGACCGCACCTGCGATCGGCTGCGTGCGCTGCAGCCCGAGCATCCGCGGGTCTATGCCGTGGCGGCGATGGCTGAGCAGGGCAAGCGTCGATGGTGGCGACTGGCCGACGGGGTGCGCGAAGGCCGGATCGAGTTGATGTATCGCAGGCATGCGGCCGAGATGATCCGCGCCGACGTCGCGGCGGAAGTGGTGGCGACCGCGCTGATTCATGCGGTGGTCGGTCGGGTGGTCGCGCTGCTGATCGCCGAGGGGCGGGCCTGGGATCCCGGCCTGGAGAACCTGTGGATCCACACCGACAACGACGGCGGCATCGACTGGGCAGGCCTGGGCGACACCACTATTCGGGTCGTCGACGGCGACGTGCTTTCCGGCGAGTCCGGCGTGGTCAGCCTGCCGTGTGACGGCGCGATGTATGTCTGGCTCGCGCATCGGTGCGAGCCTGCGCTGGTGCTCATCCAGTCGAGCATGGCGCGCTACGCGGGTCTGCCCGCGCGCCGGTTCTGGCAACTGGTCGGTGAATCCATCGCGGGCGCTTCGACTTACGTGCCGGAGCTGGCGCGCACCGACGCGGTGGCAGGCACTCGCCGCGGTCAGGGGCTGTTGGCGGCGTTGGAGCGACGCGGACTTCCGGTGCGTCGGACGACCGGCTTGCTAACTTAGGTAAGCCTGACCTATACTCATTCTCGGCGGGCGGATCGAGCGAGAGTCCCGAGGGCTGCGGTGACCCCCGATCCATTGCCGCGATGGGCTCCACTTCGGTGGAGCCCATCGCTCTGCCCGGGGCCGGTACCCGTCCTGCGGCGAGCCAGCGCAAATCGGCCGCGATCGCTGTGCAAAAGTGGACCGTATGACAGAGCAGCAGACGAGGGCGCGTGACTGGCTGGCGAACATCACGCCGGACCAGATGACCGAGGCCAGCGAAGGCACGTTCACCGACCTGATCGGGTTGCGCTACACCGAAATCAGCCCCGACCGGGTGCGCGGCGAATGGACCGTCAAGCCACACCTGTACCAGCCTGCCGGCATCCAGAACGGCGGCGTCTACAGCACCGTCATCGAGACGCTCGCCAGCGTCGCGGGCGGGGTCTGGTACGGCGGCAAGGGCACCGTCGTCGGCGTGAACAACAACACCGACTTCCTGCGTGCGGTCCGTGACGGCCTGCTCGTCGGCGAGGCGACGCCGGTGCACCGAGGCAGGCTGCAACAGCTGTGGCAAGTGGTGATCACCGACGAGCAGGGCCGGGTGGTCGCGCGCGGCCAGGTCCGGCTGCAGAACCTGGCCGCCTGAGCCGTCGCACGGCGGCGCGTCGGCGGAACAGGCGTGCCAGAATGACCGTCACCCTTGCCATCCCGACCCACGAGGACCCCGCATGCGACTGTCGCCCCACGAGCAGGAACGGCTGCTGCTGAGCTATGCGGCCGAGCTGGCCAGGCGCAGGCAGGCGCGCGGGCTGAAGCTGAACCATCCCGAGGCCGTCGCGCTCATCACCGATCACGTGCTGGAGGGTGCGCGGGACGGGCGTTCGGTCGCCGAGCTGATGTCTTCCGGGCGAACGGTTCTCACGCGCGCCGACGTGATGGACGGCGTGCCGGAGATGATCAACGACGTGCAGGTCGAGGCGACCTTCCCGGACGGGACCAAGCTGGTCACCGTCCACCACCCGATCGGTTAGGCGGGCCATGATTCCGGGTGAATACTTCTGTGCCGAAGGCACTATCGAGCTCAACGCGGGTGCGCCGCGGCTCGAACTCGACGTGGTCAACACCGGAGACCGGCCGGTGCAGGTCGGCAGCCATGTGCATTTCCCGCAGGCCAACGCCGCGCTGCGCTTCGACAGGGTGGCCGCGCACGGCCACCGCCTCGATATCCCGGCAGGCACCGCGGTGCGTTTCGAACCCGGCCTCGGCCAGCGGGTTTCGCTGGTCCCGCTCGGCGGAACGCGTGAGGTGCACGGCATCAGCCTGACGCCGCCGGGGCAGTTGGACGGAGAGCAGCCATGACCGGACTGAGCCGCGCCCGCTACGCCGAACTGTTCGGGCCGACCACCGGCGACCGAATTCGCCTGGCCGACACCGATCTGCTCATCGAGATCACCGAAGACCGCAGCGGCGGACCGGGACTCGCGGGCGACGAGGCCGTCTTCGGCGGCGGCAAGGTGCTGCGCGAATCGATGGGGCAGTCCAGGGCCACCCGTGCCGACGGTGCGCCGGACACCGTGATCACCGGCGCGGTGATCGTCGACCACTGGGGCGTCATCAAGGCCGACGTCGGCATTCGGGACGGCCGGATCTGCGGCATCGGGAAGGCGGGCAACCCCGACACGATGAGCGGGGTGCACCCCGACCTGGTGGTCGGTCCGTCCACCGAGATCATCGCGGGTAACGGGCGCATCCTCACTGCGGGCGCCATCGACTGTCACGTGCATTTCATCTGCCCGCAGCTGATGGACGAGGCGCTCGGCGGGGGCATCACCACGCTGATCGGCGGCGGCACCGGGCCCGCCGAGGGCAGCAAGGCGACCACGGTGACGCCGGGCGCGTGGCATCTGGCCAGGATGCTGGAGGCTACCGACGGCTGGCCGATGAACATCGTCTTGCTCGGCAAGGGCAACACGGTCAACGCCGAGGCGATGTGGGAGCAATTGCGTGGCGGCGCAGCGGGTTTCAAGCTGCACGAGGACTGGGGCTCCACGCCCGCCGCGATCGACGCGTGCCTCACCGTCGCCGAAGCCGCGGGTGTGCAGGTGGCGTTGCACTCGGACACGCTGAACGAGGCGGGTTTCGTCGAGGACACCCTCGGCGCCATCGCGGGCCGCGGCATCCACGCGTATCACACCGAGGGGGCAGGCGGCGGGCACGCGCCCGACATCATCACCGTCGCAGCGCATCTCAACGTGCTGCCCAGTTCGACCAACCCGACCCGCCCGCATACCGTCAACACCCTCGACGAGCACCTCGACATGCTCATGGTGTGTCACCATCTGAGCGCGTCCATCCCCGAGGATCTCGCCTTCGCGGAGAGCCGGATTCGCCCGTCCACCATCGCGGCCGAGGATCTGCTGCACGACCTCGGCGCGATCTCGATGATCGGCAGCGACTCCCAGGCGATGGGACGCATCGGCGAGGTGGTCATGCGGACCTGGCAGACCGCGCACGTGATGAAGCGCCGCCGTGGTGCGCTGCCCGGCGACGGCGCCGCCGACAACGCGCGGGTGCAGCGCTACATCGCCAAATACACCATCTGCCCGGCGGTGGCGCACGGCCTCGATCACGAGATCGGCTCGGTGACGGTCGGCAAGCTCGCGGACCTGGTGCTGTGGGAGCCCGCGTTTTTCGGTGTCCGGCCGCATGCGGTGCTCAAGGGCGGCGCGATCGCGTGGGCGGCGATGGGCGATGCGAACGCGTCGATCCCGACGCCGCAGCCGGTGTTGCCGCGTCCGATGTTCGGTGCGGCACCCTTGGTCGCGGCGGCGACCTCGCTGCATTTCGTGTCCGAGCAGGCGATCGAGGACGGGCTCGCCGAGCGGCTGCGGGTCCGTCGGACGCTGGCGCCGGTCAAGAACGTGCGGGATCGGACCAAGACCGACATGCCGCACAACGATGCGATGCCGCGCATCGAGGTCGACCCGGACACCTTCACCGTGCGCATCGACGGCGAAGTCTGGGCCGAGCAGCCGGCCACCGAGCTGCCGATGGCGCAGCGCTACTTCCTGTTCTGAGGCGGCCGGCTAGGGGGAGAGATCGACCATCATCGTGGCCAGCTGCAGCGCGGCCGCGCACGGGTCGACGGCCGCGGGGCGCGAGCGGTTCTGCACGCGCCAGGTGATGGAACCGTTGGATGCGGCGGCCACGGCGCAGTCGTCGGGGTCGTGCGGGTTGCGGATGTAGAACGCGGTCGCGGTCACCGTGCCGAGCGCGTGCTGGGTGATGATCATGTGCTCGGTCTGGAAGCCGTTCGCCCTGGCCCGGTCCCACAGCTGCTGCAGCGACTCGTCGGCGGAGAAGGAGAAGCTGATGCCCGCGTCGCCGGTGCCGATCTGCGCGTCCCACAGGCAGGCCTGCGGGGTGCGGTGCGCGACGAGGCTGTCGGCGTGCACGGCCTCGATGATCTGGTCGGTGGACAGCGGCGCGCAGTCGGCGAACGGGGTGCGGGTGGCGGCGGGCGCGGCCTCGGGCATGTCGTTGCTTGCGCAGCCGGTCGCCAAGGCGACCACCGCTAACGCGGCAACTCCGGCATTTCTGGCAGAGAACGGGTTCATCACCGCTCCCTTCTGGATCACTAACGGGTCAGACCAGGTCACGCTACCTAGACGGAACCGAACCGGCGACCTGAGCAGGAGCGATATTCCTCTCAGTCGGTTTGGTCACGCGGGTGCAAGCGGGCAGCCCGGCGGATAAGGTACGGCTGCTCGGTCGCAGGCCAGCAGTGGGGATGGTCGGGCGCAACAGGGCAGCTCGCGGTGGCGAATCGGCCGCAGCGAGGCGACCTCGTCGCTCAGTCGGCCTGACCGGGCAGTGCCCCGCCGCGGCGGCGGTGGTGACGGACGGCGAGGCGGACGATGTCGGCGACGCCGGGATCGGCGATGGTGTAGACATTGCGTCGGCCCACTTTGCGGACGTGGACCAAACCGGCCAGTCGGAGTTTGGCGAGATGCTGGCTGACCGCAGGCACGGTTTGGCCGATGTCGGTGGCCAGCGTGCCGACGTCGCGTTCACCCTGACTGAGCAGCCAGAGGATCTGCAACCGGGCGGTGGCCGCGAGCATGCCGAAAACCGCTGCCGCGTCATGTAGTTGAGCCGCCGGGATGAGACCCGGTTCGCTGTGCTCGGTCACGTCGCCTCCAACCTGTCGGTAGCGTGACACGCTGTCGAATACTTGCGCAACTGATTGACGTATGTGCGGCAGCGGGTTTCTAATGATGGGTGCGCAATTTCTGCGTGGATGAGCAACCAACGAAGCGGGGTGAGCGGCTGATGCCGGTTGACAGTATCGACGTCTCTAGCCGGACCGCCCTGGCGAAACAGGTTGTGCCGGTTCGTCGTTGATCTGCCCACGCGACGCGCGGCCGAGGTGGATGGCCCGGCGATCGCCTGACGCGGCACCGATTCCAGCATTCTTTTCGACCCGATAGGTCGGCGCGTGCCGTCGGCCTGTGCTCGGTGCGATCGTCCGTGGACGGCCGTGCCGAGGTCCGGTCGCGGCCACTTGCTGTCCGCGTTCGGACGCCAGGCCCGTGCAGGCGGGCGCACTTTCCGTTAGACGCTTTGACTTTCACTACCGAGTATTGGAGCTCCGCCATGGCGATCATGTTCAAGAGGGGTGAAACACCGCACCGTGCACCGAATCTGGAGCGCCAGGCGATCTGGTTCACCATCGGTCTCTACCTGCTGATCAGTGCCGGACTGCTGACGATGCACTATGTGCACCCGCAGGGCCCGGTCGGCTCGTCGTCGGTGTCGCCTGCCCACTCCAACGGGCGGTAGCGGATGCCTTCCGTCAGCAGTGCCGTGACCGGTGATCGGTTCGATACCGAAGTCCTGCAACAACATTGGATTCCCCTGGCGGCCGCCGACGCCGATACCGCCGCCGTGCTGCGCGAGCGGCTCGGCGTCGACTTCGCCGCGGCCAAGCAGCGGGTCTGGGAGACCGACAACTTCCTCTACCTGCCGGTCGTCGCCAACTACAAGCAGGGCGACGCGATCGAACGCGAGACGATCGTGTTCGCGCTCGGCGCCGAATTCCTGGTGACGCTGCAACCGGACGAGCACTTCATCCCGTTCGACAAGGCCATCGCGAAGATGCGCAGGAACCCCGCTCTCACCGGCTCCGCGCACGGCGTGATGTACGCGCTGCTGTGGGCCTTGAACGAGGCCTCCGAGCGGGTCATCTACTACGCCAGCGACGCGCTGGAGGCGATGAACGACGAAATCGAGATGGCGACGATGGGCCACGACCAGCGCGGCCGTGAGATCGGCGTCGCGGACATGCGCGGCACCATGTCGCGGATGAACGCGGCCGAGGAGATCGTCTCGCGCACCCAGGAGACCCAGCTCCAATTAGCCCGTGCCGCACGGCATCTGATGGCCGATATCACCGTGCACAGCGCCGAGCTGGAGAGCCTGATCGCCATCCTCATCGCCGACATCGACGGGGTGAAACAGCATGCGGGCTTCGAACACGACAAGGTCCGCTACCTGCAGCAGTCGGTGATGACTTGGCTGGACGTCAAGCAGAATCAGATCGTGAAGGTGTTCACCATCATCACCGCGGTCTTCTTGCCGCCCACGTTGATCGCCACCTTTTACGGCATGAACTTCACTTGGATGCCCGAACTCGAATGGCAGCACGGCTTTTTGGCGACCACATTGATGACCTTGGTTGCCGCGGTCATCCCGTTGGCCTACATCAAGCGAAAAGGCTGGCTGCGCTGACCTATTTCAGGTGATCGACCAGATCGCCGTCGTTCCCGAAAAGCTCTGCGCGCCAGCGCTCCAACAGCTCGGTGGTCTCGATGTCGTCGGGATGGAACCCCGGCCGCAGATACAGCGCCAGCTCGCGGCCGATGCCGCGGAAGATCGGTCCGCGGAACAGCGTGACCATCTCCTTGGCCAGGCTGAGCGGATAGCGCCGGGCGTCAGGATCTCGGCTGAGTGAGACGGTCAGGCCGACGGCGGTGAGCGGGAGGGTGAGCGCGAGCAGTGTCGCCATCGTCAGGATCCGCATCGCCTCCGTCCCGTCCATCGCGCGGTACAGGTCGAAGGCCACCGACTTGTGCTCGAGCTCCTCGAAGGCGTGCCAGTTCATGAGGTTTCGCACTTCGGGATCGCCTGCGAGCGCCTGGACTTCGGGCTTGGCCAGGGTCCGTTCGGCCAGCACCGCCGTGTAGTGCTCGGCGGCCGCCGTTGCCGCCAGGTGCAGCAGGGCGGGCAGTCGCTCCTCGATCCGTTTGGACCGTTCGATCGCGGCGGGCGAGTCGTACCACTCGATGGGGTAGCCCATTTCGGCGAGTTTCTCGTTGAGCTGGCGATGGTGGTGGCCGTGCGTGGCCTCCTGGCCGATGAATCCGGTGACGCGCTTCTTCAGCTCCGGATCGCCGATCTGGTCGGCGAACCGGCGCACCGATCGGATGAACGATTCCTCGCCCGGCGGGAAGGCCGCCGAGAGTCCGGCGATGAAGTGGCTGAACACCATGTCGCCGCCCGCGAAGTACTTGGCCATGGGCTCCGGGTCGCCGAATCGGAATCTGATCCGCCTGGCCCGTGGATATCCGGTTGTGCGTGCCCTGGTTTGCACACGGTATTCGGTCATCTCGCACCTCATTGAGCTCCGTACCGTCAGTATGCGGTACTACTAGTACGATACCGTCTGAGACGGTGCCGACAACAGTGCTGCGGCACTCGTTTCGGCAAGTGCGTGGCGAATCCATTGCGCCGCAGACCAGTCCGCGCGCGCAGGCCGCGCAGATGTTCGGGCCGCCCGGATCTTGCTGCAGGAACTGCGGTGACCGCGCAGTCCTGTTGCGCCTGCGGTGAACACAGTGCACACGGCGCCGAGTGCGGGCATGCTGGAGGGGCTGGTTCGAGGCTGGAATGGGTTGGTGGTCAGCGTGGACGACGATGCGGCGATGGATGCCTACTCCCGCACTGTGATCTCGGTGGCCGCGTCGGTCACGCCGCACGTCGCCAGCGTGCGGACCAGGCGAGGCAGCGGCTCGGCGGTGGTGTTCACCGACGACGGCTTCCTGCTGACCAACGCGCACGTCATCGGATCGGCCAGCGGTGGCGAGGTGGTGTTCGCCGACGGGGTGGAGTCCCGATTCGACGTGGTCGGAGTCGATCCGCTGTCGGATCTCGCGGTGTTGCGTTCCCGCAGCGGCGCGCCGGGGGCGGTGACGCTCGGCGACGCGGATCAGTTGGTCGTCGGTCAGTTGGTGGTCGCGGTCGGCAGCCCGCTCGGGCTCGCCGGCTCGGTGACCGCCGGCGTGGTCAGTGCGCTCGGTCGCGCCGTTCCGGTCGCCTCGCGCCGGGCGGGCCGGGTGATCGAGGACGTGATCCAAACCGACGCCGCGCTCAATCCCGGCAATTCCGGTGGAGCACTGTCGGATTCGTCAGGACGGGTGGTCGGGATCAACACCGCGGTCGCGGGTATCGGTCTCGGCCTAGCGATTCCGATCAACACGACGACCCGGCGCATCATCGGCACGCTGCACTCCGAAGGCCGGGTGCGCCGCGCCTACCTCGGCCTGGTCGGCATGCCCGCGCCGCTGCCCGCGCATGTCGCGTCCCGCACCGGCCAGGCGGGCGGGGTGCGCATCATGGAGGTGGTGCGCGGCGGCCCTGCCGAGGAGGCCGGATTGCGGCGCGGCGATCTGGTGCTGAGTGTTGCGCGAGCGGAAGTCCGTGATGCGCAAGGCATTCAACGTCAGCTGTTCTCCGACGCGATCGGCAAGAAACTGCCCGTGACGGTGCTACGCAACGGTGCGATGGTCGACGTGATCGCGGTGCCGATCGAGTTGACGGTGGACTGACGCCGATCCGGCTCAGCGCGCCCGCGGTGTCTCGAGCACCGAAACCGGTTCCGGCTCCGGTGTTTCGGCGGTGTCTTTCCAGCGCGCGTCCACGACCAGACCCAGCAACCCGACGCCGATCAGCACACCAGAGAACACCAGCAGCGCAGGATGGGTGGTGCCGGTGAGCGCGTCACCGAGGATAACGGTGCCGATGGTGCCCGGCAGCACGCCGAGCAGGGTCGCGGCCATGTACGGCCAGAAGCGGATCGAGGACAGCCCGCAGCAGTAGTTGAGCACCGAGAACGGGACCGCAGCGATCAGCCGCAGCGACCCGACGGCGAGCCAGCCGCGCCGCCGCAGGCGATCGTCGACCGCGCGCACGGCCGGATGCGTCAGCCGCGCGGCCACGCGCTCCCGGTCCAGCGCGCGGATCAGCAGGATGGCGAGCGCGGCACTGACCGTCGTGGCACCCACCGCGAGCGCGATGCCGAGCACCGGCCCGAACAGCAGTCCGGCACTGACGGTGAACACGGTGCGCGGGATCGGCGCGACCGTCACGAGCGCGTGCACCACAAAGAACAGCAGCGGAAAGATCGGGCCGACCGTGCCCGCCCAATCCTGGATCTGTTGCGGACTTGGCAGCGGGACCAGCAGTGCGGCACCGAACAGCACGACCACGCCGACCAGCAGCGCGAGTACGCGGGGATCACGGAGCTGCCTGGTCACCGGCGCAAGATTACCGGGTGGTAGTGGTACTGGAGGAGAACCCATCCGGCAGTTGGCGCTAGCATCAGAGGAAACGGGACGAATCCTCGTTAACCAAAGTGGGCGCTGAACTGGGCGAATACGGCGGTTTCGGCGCACGCGACGAGTGCGCCGTCGGTCGAGGGGAAGAGGGAAAGCAAGCTATGCCGATTGCTTCAGAGCCCGGCGCGGGAGCGGAGCCTGCGGAGCGACCCACAGACGCGGGTCCGGTTCCTGAGTTCTCCGCGTGGCGCAAGGGCGTGGCCGGGGTGCTCGCGAAGGTCCGGCGGGTCGAGGTCACCGAGTTGCCCGAGGAACCGGAGCACCTGCTCGATGAGAAGACTTACGACGGGCTGACCGTTGCCCCGCTCTACACCCGCCGCGACGAGCTGCCCGAGCAGCCGCTGCCCGGCGCCTTCCCGTTCGTCCGCGGCCGCGATGCCACCAGGGATGTGCACCGCGGGTGGTACGTGAGCGCCCACTTCGGTGGTGCAGATGCGGCCGAGGTGAACCGGGAAATCCTGGCCGCGCTCGGCAACGGCATCAGCGCACTCTGGCTCGGTGCCGGGGAACGCGGTGTGCCGGTGGCGGATTTGCCAACCGCGTTGTCGGGGCTGCTGTTCGAGCTCGCGCCGCTGACCATCGACGCAGGCACTGCGGCGGCCGCCGCAGCTGCGCAGGTGTTCGAGGTGCTCGACGGCTATGAGGTGGGTTCCCGCAAGGAGATTCAGGTCGAGCTCGGCGCCGCGCCGCTCACCAGCCGGTTCGCCGGTATCTCCGATCTCGGACTCACGGAGACCGTGGCGTTGGCCGCCAACGCGGCCGAGCGGGCCGAGACGGTCCGCGCGATCACCGTGGACGGCACCGTCTTTCACGATGCAGGCGCCTCCGATGCGCAGGAACTCGGCGCCGCCGTCGCGGCAGGCCTGGCCTACCTGCGCGCCCTCAGCGAGCACCTGGACATCGCGGACGCATTGGAGCAGCTGAACTTCCGGTTCGCCGCCACCGACGACCAGTTCGCCACGGTCGCGAAATTCCGTGCCGCACGCCAGCTGTGGGCCCGCGTCGCGCACGTCCTCGGGGCGCCGGACTTCGGTGGTGCGCCGCAGCAAGCGGTCACCTCGGCGGCGATGATGTCCCAGCGTGACCCATGGGTGAACCTGCTGCGCACCACCCTCGCCGCGTTCGGCGCAGGCGTCGGCGGGGCGGACACCGTCACCGTGCTGCCGTTCGATTCCGCACTGCCCGCGGGCGAGCTCGGGGTGTCGAAGTCGTTCTCGGACCGCATGGCTCGCAACACTCAGCTGCTGCTGCTCGAGGAATCGCACCTCGGCTTCGTGCAGGACCCCGGCGCGGGCTCCTGGTACGTCGAGGATCTCACCGCGGCGCTGGCCGCCAAGGCGTGGGAGTTCATGCAGGAGATCGAGGCGGCGGGCGGCTACCCGGCCGCGCTCGATGCCGGACTGCTCGCCGAGCGCATCGCCGCGACCAAGGCGGCCCGCGATGCCGATGTCGCGCACCGCAAGACAGCGGTCACCGGTGTGAACGAGTTCCCCAATCTCGCCGAGAAGCCGCTGTCGGAGGCGGCACGGCAGCCCGGTCGGGTGGCACGCTACGGCGCGGCATTCGAGGAGCTGCGCAACCGCTCCGACGCCTACCTGGCCGAGCACGGTGTGCGCCCGAAAGCGCTACTGGTGCCGCTCGGCTCGGTCGCCGAACACAACGTGCGGGTGACCTTCATCGCGAACCTGCTCGCCTCCGGCGGCATCGAGTCGATCAACCCTGGCCCGCTGGCGGTGGACGGAATCGCCACGGCCGCAGCCGAAGCGGGCGCGCCGATCGCCGTGCTCTGCGGCGCGGACACCAGATACGGCACCGAAGCCGGTGCGGCGGTGGAGCAGTTGCGCGCCGCCGGCGTGACGACGGTGCTGCTCGCCGGTGCCGCGAAAGCGGTCGCCGGACTGAGCGAGTCGCAACGACCGGACGGATTCCTGGCGGCCAAGATCGACGCGGTCGCCGCACTATCCGGACTGCTGGAGAAGGTGGGAGCCTGATGACACTGAGCCACGCCCGCAAACCGGGCGACATCCAGCATCTGATCGGCAGTTTCGCCGAGGTGCCGCTGACCGAGCGGGCGCCGGAGCCCGCCGCCGTCGACACTGCACAAGTCGATGCCTACGTCCGCACGGCGGCCGCCGCCAATCACTATGCGCCAGAGCAGCTGAAGTGGTCGACGCCCGAAGGCATCGACGTGGCACCGGTATTCACCAAGGCCGACCGGGATGCGGTTGCCGCCGAGGGGTATCCGCTCGACAGCGTGCCGGGCATCGCGCCGTTCGTGCGCGGTCCGTACCCGACGATGTACGTCAACCAGCCGTGGACCATCCGCCAGTACGCGGGCTTCTCCACCGCCGCCGACTCGAATGCCTTCTACCGCCGCAACTTGCAGGCGGGTCAGAAGGGTTTGTCGGTCGCGTTCGACCTGGCGACGCACCGCGGCTACGACTCGGACCATCCGCGCGTGCAGGGTGACGTCGGCATGGCGGGCGTCGCCATCGACTCCATCCTCGACATGCGCCAGCTGTTCGACCACATCCCGCTCGATCAGGTCAGCGTTTCGATGACGATGAACGGCGCGGTGCTGCCGATCCTCGCGCTGTATGTCGTTGCGGCAGAAGAACAGGGCGTCACGCCGGAGCAGCTGGCCGGAACCATTCAGAACGACATTCTGAAAGAGTTCATGGTCCGCAACACCTACATCTACCCGCCCAAGCCTTCGATGCGGATCATCTCCGACATCTTCGCCTACACCAGCGCCAAGATGCCGAAGTTCAACTCGATCTCCATCTCCGGCTACCACATTCAGGAAGCCGGGGCGACTGCCGACCTCGAACTGGCCTACACCCTCGCCGACGGCGTGGAGTACCTGCGCGCAGGCATCGACGCGGGCATGCCGGTGGACAAGTTCGCGCCGCGACTGTCGTTCTTCTGGGCCATCGGCATGAACTTCTTCATGGAGGTGGCCAAGCTGCGCGCCGGGCGGCTGCTGTGGAGCGAACTGGTCGCGCAGTTCAACCCGAAGAGCGCGAAATCGCTGTCGCTGCGCACGCATTCGCAGACGTCGGGCTGGTCGCTGACCGCGCAGGACGCCTACAACAACGTCGCACGCACCTGCTTGGAGGCAATGGCCGCGACCCAGGGCCACACCCAGTCGCTGCACACCAACGCGCTCGACGAAGCGCTCGCCCTGCCGACCGACTTCTCCGCCCGCATCGCGCGCAACACCCAGCTGCTCATCCAGCAGGAATCCAACACCACCCGGCCGATCGACCCGTGGGGCGGTTCCTACTACGTCGAGTGGCTGACCCATCAGCTGGCCAACCGCGCCCGCGCCCACATCGCCGAGGTGGAGGCGCACGGCGGCATGGCACAGGCCATCGGCGAGGGCATTCCGAAGCTGCGCATCGAGGAGGCGGCCGCACGCACCCAGGCGCGCATCGACACCGGCCAGCAGCCGGTGATCGGCGTGAACAAGTATCAGGTCGAGGAGGACCAGGAGGTCGAGGTCCTCAAGGTCGAGAACTCCAGGGTGCGAGTCGAGCAGATCGAGAAGCTGCGCCAGCTGCGTGCGGAACGCGACGCGGGTGAGGTCGAGCGCGCGCTCGCCGAATTGTCAAGGGCGGCAGCGTCGTCCGAGGGCGGCATGGCGAACAACCTGCTCGCGCTCGCCATCGACGCGGCCCGTGCCAAGGCCACCGTCGGTGAGATCTCCGACGCGCTGGAGCGCGTATACGGCAGGCACCAGGCCGAGATCCGTACCCTCTCGGGTGTGTACCGGGACGAGGCAGGCAAGGTCACCAACATCACCAAGGCGAGCGAGCTGGTCGAGGAGTTCGCCGAGGCGGAAGGCCGTCGTCCGCGCATCCTGGTCGCCAAGATGGGCCAGGACGGCCACGACCGCGGCCAGAAGGTGATCGCCACCGCCTTTGCCGACCTCGGCTTCGACGTCGACGTGGGCCCGCTGTTCCAGACCCCCGAGGAGGTGGCGCAGCAGGCGGCCGACAACGACGTGCACGTCGTCGGGGTGTCGTCGCTGGCGGCAGGCCACCTCACGCTGGTGCCCGCGCTGCGGCAGGCACTGGCCGATGCCGGGCGACCGGACATCATGGTCATCGTCGGCGGGGTCATCCCGCCCGGTGACTTCGACGCGCTGTACGAGGCGGGCGCTGCGGCGATCTTCCCGCCGGGCACCGTGATCGCCGACGCCGCGATCGACCTGCTGAAGAAGCTCGCGACCGAACTCGGCCACGCGGGCGACGAGGACTCCGCAGGGGCCGAATGAGTGAGGGCAATGGCACTGCCGCCGCCGACGCGGGTCCTCGGCCTGCGCGGCGGGGCAGGGTGATCGATGTCGACGCGCTGGCGCAGGCGGTCAGGGCGGGGGAGCGCGCGGCGCTGGCGCGGGCGATCACGCTGGTCGAATCGACGCGCGCGGATCATCGGGATCTCGCACAGCGGTTGTTGCTCGGGCTGACGCCGGACAAGCAGAGCTCGGCGACTGCCACGGTGTCCAATCGTGTTGGTATCACCGGTGTTCCGGGTGTCGGCAAGTCGACGTTCATCGATGCGCTCGGGATGGACCTGATCGGCAAGGGGCACCGGGTCGCGGTGCTCGCGGTCGATCCGTCGTCCACCAGGACCGGCGGGTCGATCCTCGGCGACAAGACCCGGATGGCGCGACTTTCGGTGGAGCGCAACGCATACATCCGGCCCTCGCCCACCGCGGGCACCCTCGGCGGGGTCGCCAAGGCGACGCGCGAGACCATCGTGCTGCTCGAGGCCGCAGGCTATGACGTGATCCTGGTGGAGACGGTCGGCGTCGGGCAGTCCGAGGTGACCGTCGCCAACATGGTGGACGTCTTCTGCTTCCTGGCGTTGGCCCGCACCGGAGATCAGTTGCAGGGCATCAAGAAAGGCGTGCTGGAGCTCGCCGATCTGGTCGCGGTCAACAAGGCCGACGGCAAGCATGAGCTGGAAGCCAAGTCGGCGGCGCGCGAACTCAGCGGTGCGCTGCGGCTCATCCATCCGCACGACGCACTGTGGCGGCCACCGGTGTTGACCATGAGTGGGCTGGAAGGCATTGGGCTGGACAAGTTCTGGGACACCGTCCTGGAACATCGCCGGGTGCTCACCGATGCCGGGGAGTTCGACGAGAAGCGCCGCAGGCAGCAGATCGACTGGACCTGGACGATGGTGCACGACCAGCTGCTGCGCCGCCTGGCTGACAACCCGAACGTGAAAGCCATTCGGGCAACAGTGGAAAAGCAGGTTCGCGACGGCACGCTCACCGCGGCGCTGGCCGCCGAAGAACTGCTGCGCGCCTTCGACGGACGCTGAGCCGATTGGTGATCGACGGGCCGATTGGTGATCGACGGTCTGTAAGTTGCACTCGGCGTGGTTCGCGGCGAGTATGACCGACATGGCATCGAACAGCTGGCGCATGCGGCTCGACCGGTTCTTCCACCGTCGCCTCGCCAATCCGATCAGCACTCGGACGCCGGGGCAGGTCCTGTTGGAGACCACCGGGCGCAAGTCCGGTCAGCCGCGACGCACACCGGTGGGCGGCAAACAGGTGGGGCGGCAATTCTGGCTGGTTTCGAATCATGGCGACCAGTCCGATTACGTGCGAAACCTGATGGCGGACTCTGCCGTTCGGATTCGCCTCAACGGGCAGTGGCATCACGGCACCGCGCATCCGATGCCGCAGGACGACCCGATCGCCCGGCTGCGCACGCTGCCGAGGATGAACAGTGCGGTGGTCCGTGCCCTCGGTACGAATCTGTTGACTGTCAGGATCGATCTCGCGGACTGATCGTCGTTGCGGCGCTCTGATCAGGGCAGGGCAGGGCAACTGGCAAGTCGCCAGAGCCGCTGGTGCAGTTGCGCGGTCGCCGCTTTGTTTCCCCGGCTGGATGGCTTCAACTGGGCGGATGATATGAAACGCAGGTGATCCGGAAGGTTTGCCGCTGGTCTGCTAGTTGTCGACCGCCGTTGACGCGGAGTAGGCTCGAAGGTTCCTCAGCGGAAGGTTCCTTTCCTGAAGGTTCCCGCCTGGCGACGACGCGGTTGCCGAGGACTCGCCGGCCGACGTGATACGGAGGGCTCGTTCCCTCCGTAGCTCGAAGGAGGTGTGGTCGATGACCGATGACGTGAATCACTGGACGCCTGAACCGCATCCGGTTCGGTCGCATCGGCCTGCCGGACCGGAACCGCCGCCTCAGGTGATCGCGTTTCCTGCGTCGAACGTCCCGGAGTCGGTGCTCGTGACCGTCGGCGACATCGGTTGCACGGCAACCCGGGTGCTGACGCCCTCCGGTGCGCATCCGTTGGCGGGCACCACCTGGATCCTGACCAACCAGACCACGGTGAGTCAGCGCATCCCGTCGTACGCGATCGTGCTCGCGGTTCTGCTCATGCTCGCCTGCCTGCTCGGCCTGCTGTTCCTGGCCGTCCGCGAAGAAGTCATCCAGGGCTTTGTCCAGGTCAGCGTGCAGGGGCCGGATTTCTATTACGCCACCCAGGTGCCGATCAGCGACCGCCGTCAGGTCCTCGACACCGAGCAGCGGGTCAACTACATCCGCGGCCTAGCCGCCCGCCCGGCGGCCTGACTGCCAATCAGGTTGAGTCGCCCAGGGATTCGAGCATGGTGCGTAGATTGCCTGCGAGCTGCTCGCGGTCGGCGGGGGTGAGCTTCGCGAGCAGGCGTTCCTCGGTGGCGACGTGGTCGGGCAGCGCCGCGTCGATGAGGGCGAGACCGGCCTCGGTGAGCGCCACCCGAACGCCGCGGCCGTCGGATTCGCTGCGCGACCGGGTGACCAGGCCGCGTTCCTCGAGGCGATCCAGGCGCTGGGTGATCGCGCCGGACGTGACCATGGCCGAATGCATCAGCTCGGTCGGGGTCAGGCAGTGCGGCGGGTCGCTCCGCCGCAGGGTCGCCAGCACATCGAAGGAGGCGGCGTCGAGATTGTGCGTGGCGAAGGTTTTGCGCAGTTCGGTGCCGACGAGTTGAGACAGCCTGGTCAGCCGTCCGAGCACGGCCATGGGGGAGACGTCCAGGTCGGGGCGCTGCGCCTGCCATTGGGCAAGCACTCGGTCGACGTGATCGGTCACTCCCGCACTCTATCGAATACCTCAACGGTGAGATACCTCATGCCCGGAATTGCTCAGCACTAAGCTATGTTGCTTAGGGCTAAGTAACCAAGAAGGTGTCCGGAGGAGACAAATCATGCGTATCACGGTGTTCGGCGCGACAGGCGACGTGGGCAGCGGAGTGGTGGCCGAAGCGCTGGCGCGCGGCCACGAGGTCGTCGCGGTGGTCCGCGATCCGGCCCGCGCGGCCGCGGTGCCCGCCGCGGCTGAAGTGCGCGTCGGCGATGCCGCCAACCTCGACGACGTGGTAAACCTCAGTACCGGAAAGGATCTCGTGATCACCGCGACCCGCCCGCCAGCAGGTCAGGAGCACGAACTGCCCGCAGTCACCTCGGTGCTGCTGAAGGCGTTGGCACACACCGGCGTTCGGCTGCTCGCCGTCGGCGGCGCGGCAACACTGAACGTCCCGGACACCGACGGCCTCACCCTGCACGAAACCCCGGACTTCCCAGCAGAATTGCGCCCCATCGCCCTCGCCTGCGCAGCACAGCTCGCGCTGTACCGCGCGGAAACGACCGCAGACTGGACCTACCTGAGCCCACCCGCCCTGCTCGTGCCAGGCACCCGCACCGGCACCTACCGCTCGGGCACCGACGACCTGCTCACCGCCCCCGACGGCACCTCAACCATCTCCATGGAAGACCTCGCAGTCGCCCTACTCGACGAGGCCGAAACCCCCGCACACCCCCGCACCAGATTCACCGTAGCCGCAGCCTGACCCTCTCCGCACTCGTTCCGGAGTTGGTCGATTGATCACGAGGTAATGGTGCAGGCATCGCCCGAGAAGCCACCTGCACCATTACCCCCTCGACCCGAAACCACCCCTTGGATCCCACATTCCGGGATCATGGGCACCCTTTCTGGGCATCCACACGGGTTCCGTACGGTTCGCAAGGCGTAGAACTCTTGTGAACCGTACGGAAGGTCTGTGGATCCTCGGGGGCGGCCGCGAGAAGGAGTGCGGATCTCGGTATGGCCGGTGGACGGTAGCGAGAGTTCGACTTCTTTGATCTTGAAAGCTCTCGAGACTGGACCATAGCCAGATGACCCGGCTGGGACGAGAGGTCGCGTGATCGACTGCGGAGGTCAGCCGGGTACGGCAGGCGACGTCACCACGCTAATCCGGTGCATACACCGAGATGCCGTACTTACAGGAGACCGTAGAGCCGGGGAGTCTCTTCCGCTCTTTGCCACGCCTCGGGTCAATGCGGTTTGGGTTATGTGATCGCGAAAAGTTCTGCTGCGTTTTGGTAGCAGACGCGACGGAGCCAGTCATCGCCTAGGTTGAGCTGTTCGAGTACTTGGATCGAATGCTCGTAGGGGTAGGGGATGTTCGGGAAGTCGCTGCCGAACAGGATGCGGTCGCCGACATCGCGGAGCCGGGTGAGTTCGGTAGTGGGGAAAGGGGTTTGGGATTCGGTGAAGTCGGTCCACACCATGGTCGTGTCCAGCCGGAGGTCGGCGTACTGGTCGGCCAGGTCGAGGAAGTCGGAGTAGTCCGGCATGCCCATGTGCGCGATGATCAGGCGGAGGCGCGGGAAGCGTTGCAGTACCGGGGTGATAGGGCCAGGTCCGGTGTATTCACCTGGGACCAGGCCGGATCCGCAGTGGATGACCACTGGGATCGCGGCGTCTTCGAGCAGGCACCAGACCGGATCGAGTAGCGGGTCGCGGGGGTCGAAGCGACCGACCTGCACATGTACCTTGAAGACTCGGGCGCCCTTTTCGATGGCAGCCCTGACGTAGTCCGCGGCCGACGGTTCGGGGAAGAAGGTCGCGGTGTGCAGGCAATCCGGTGTGCGCTCGGCGAATTCGGCGGTCCACTCGTTGAGCCAGGCCGCCATCTCCGGCTTGTGCGGGTACACCAGGGCGGTGAAGGCGCGAACACCGAAGCCGCGCAGTGTCTTCAACCTGACCTGCTCGTCCGCCCGGTAGGCGATCGGCCAGGTGCGCCCGACCAGCGGGCCCGCCGAATCGAAGTAGGCCCACACCTTTTGCATGACCGAGTCCGGCATGAAATGCGTGTGTACATCGATGATTCCGGGCACGCCGAGTCGGTCGCGGAGGTCAGGAAGGTAGTTTTCGTCAGGCATCGGTGTTTCTCTCCGGCGGGTACACCGACCGGGCGAGGTCGCCGACGCGGGCGATCAACCGGTCGAAGAACAACTCCTGGTCGGTGCCGATCACGATGTCGGCGTTGGGTTCCCGGCCCCACATGCCCGCCCAGTCGGCGACGGTGGTCGCGCGCGTCAAGGTTCCGCTGAGCTCGACGTCGACCGTCGCCGGGCGGGTCACCGCGAGGGCGGGGTCGAGCGCGACCGCCGCCGCGAACGGATCGTGCATGTGCGCGAGGTAGCCGAGGTTGTAGAGCTGGTGGAAGTCGAAGTAGAACCGCACCGCGTCGGTGACGTGCCGGATGATCGGATTGCTCGCGGCGGACCTGGCCTCGGGCGGATCGGCAGCCGAAACCGACTCGACGGGAAGGCTTCCGGCGCGCTCGGCCAACTGGGCCAGGTGCTTCGGGTGCATCTCGATGGTCTCGGTGATGTCGAGCGCGCACACGATCGGGCGGCGGTCCTGCGGCGCGGCGGAGAACGCGTCGAAGACCTCCTTGGCCGCTTCCGGGTCCACGTGCACGTTCCACTCGTTGGTCGGCGTGGTGTTGCCGGGATGATTGAACGCACCGCCCATGATCACCAAGCGGCGCAGCAGAGTCGGCAGCGCGGGTTCCAGCCGCAGCGCCAGCGCGAGATTGGTGAGCGGGCCGGTGCACAGTCCGACGATCTCGCCGGGGTGTGCCCGCACCAGCTCGACCCACATCTGTGCGGCGGACCGGGCCGAGAGCGTTCGGGTCGACGCGGGCAGCTCGGCGTAGCCGACGCCGTGCGGGCCGTGCGTGTCCTCGGTGGTGCGCAACGGAATCGCCAGCGGCCCAGCGGCTCCGAGCGTCACCTCGATCTCGGGGGCGCGGCACACATCGAGCCAGGCGAGATTGTTCGCGGCGACCCGCGGCGCGTCCACATTGCCCGCGGTCGAGGCGATTCCGATGATCTCGGCCTCCGGCGAGGCGAGCAGGTAGAGCAGCGCGAGGGAGTCGTCGATCCCGGTATCGACGTCCATGATGATCTTTTGCCGCATCTGACGAGATTAGCGCCGTCGGCGCGGCGCAGCGTCGGCGCGGTCGTTGCGTCGGGCAACGGTTAGCGCAGGCGTCTGGCACAAATGTCTGACAACGTTGTAACCTGGCCGGATGGGAAACCGAGAAGATCTGCTGGCGGGTGCGCGCAAAGCGATCGTGGAGCGGGGCGTGGCCAAGACCACGGCCCGTGACATCGCGGCCGCCGCCGGCGTCAGCCTCGCCGCGATCGGATACCACTTCGGCTCCAAGGAACAGCTGATCACCGAGGCGCTCGCCGACGCGCTCGGCAATGCGATCGGCGACAGCATGGAGGCGATGATCCGCGATTCCGGCGGCACCCCGCTGATCACCGGGTTCACCGAGCTGTGGAATGCGATGCCGCGGGTCTTCGCGGAGAACCGTGACAGCATGGTCGCGAGCATGGAGAACCTGGTGCGCGTCGCCCGCTCACCGGAGTCGAAGAACTTCTTCACCGACGCGCTGCCGACCATCTACCGCGAAATGGGTGCGGCCCTGCGGGAAACGCATCCGGAACTCACCATCGAACAGGCCGAGTCGATCGCCCAGATGTACTTCGTCCTCGTCCAGGGCCTCGGCGTGCTGTGGGTGATCGCGCCGAACGGTGCACTCCCCGACGGCAACCGGCTTGCCGAGGCCGTCTCCGCGCTCGCGGGCGTATCGCCAGGTGCGGGCTAGCCGCAGCCCGTTGTCGCCAGCGAATGCGCCGAGACCCCTCGGAGTAGCTCTAACCGGCCGAAACCTTCACTCCTGCAGCTCTGTTCGCCAGCCGAACCGCTCGCTATTCGTGACCCTCTAACTCACCCGCGGGAATGTGCCGCAGCCGCACCGTCGCGATCACCGAAATGACCACCGCCGCAACCGCGGTGATCCCGGCCGTCACATGCATACCGTGCACGAATGCGGCGCGTGCCGCCGCCAACACGGCGTCGCCGAGGTGGGCGGGCAGCTCCGTACTGGTGTGGACCGCCGCACCCAGGGTGTCGCGCACCGACCGCCCCGCCTCCGCGGACAGGTCCGCAGGCAGCGTGTCGGCCAAATCGCCGCGGTACAGCGCGATGCTGATGCTGCCGAGGATCGAGATGCCGAGCGCACCACCGAGTTCCGCGCCGGTCTCGGACACCCCGGAGGCGGCCCCTGCCTGTTCCTCCGGTGCCGAGCCGACGATCAGCTCCGTGGTGATGCCGAAAACCGGTGCCAGACCGAGCGAGAGGACCATCGAGGTGGCCAGGGCGAGCCAGAGGCTGCCCGCGCCGACCTGCGTCATCATCACCAGTCCGACGGCCGACGCCGCCATGCCCGCGCCGATCAGGTACGCGGGCCGGACAACTCGCACGATGCGCGGTGCCAGCTGGGAGCCGACGATGAAGCCGATGCCCGACGGTGCCAGCGCCACGCCGGTCTCGAGCGGCGACAAGCCGAGCACCAGCTGGAAGTACTGCGCGATGAACAGGAAGTAGCCGAAGACGACGAAGATCCCAACGATGTTGACCAGCAACGCGATCCGGAACGTGCCGAGCCGGAACAGCCGCAGGTCGAGCATCGGGTCCGGCCTGGTCAGTTGACGATGGACGAACAGCGCGCCGAGCACGACACCGGCGGCCAACGCCAGCAGCGCGGCCGCGCCGAGACCGTCCTGCGCGATCTTCTTCATCCCGAACACCAGCGCGATCATGGTTGCCACGCAGAGCGCCGCGCTGATCGGATCGAGGGCGCCCGCGTCGGGATCCCGGTACTCGGGCAGCACCTTCGGCCCGAGCACCAGCAGCAGCGCCATCACCGGCACCGCGAGCAGGAACACCGAGCCCCACCAGAAGTACTCCAGCAGCACCCCGCCGAACAGTGGACCGACCGCACCGCCCGCGGAAAACGCACCGACCCACACGCCGACGGCGATCGAACGCTGTCTGGCGTCGCGGAACATGGTGAAGAGCAAGGAGAGCGTGGCAGGCGCGAGCGTCGCCCCCGCGACGCCGAGCAGGGCCCGGCACAGGATGAGGATCTCCGCGGTGGGCGCGAAGGCGGCGATCACCGAAACGACCGCGAATGCGGCGGCGCCACCGAGCAATACGCGTCGTCGCCCGATCCGGTCGCCGAGCGTGCCCATGGTGATCAGCAGGCCCGCCACCATGAATCCGTACACGTCGATGATCCACAGCAGCTGTGCGCTGGTCGGATGGAGTTCCGCGCTGATCATCGGCACGGCGAGGTGCAGCACCGTGAGATCCATGGCGTAGACGAGGCAGGCGAGGGCGAGTACACCGAGCCCGATCCATTCACGGCGCCCGGCACGTGCGGGCATCGTGTTCTCGGTCAGGTCGAGGGTGGTGTCCACGGGGCGGATTCCTTCGTCGGCGCGGTCCATGAGGGTCATATCAGTTCTGACGAACCGGACACCACCATCTCATCGGCCACCGACAAGAATTCGCAAACGATTTTAGTAGGATCCCGCGCGCCACAGCCGTTGGGCCGCGCACGGAGTTGACGCTCGATCCGTGCGCGGCACCCCGGTGAAACGGCGTGCGTTGCGTGGAAAAGCGTGGAGCAGTGACTAGCGGAGCTAGTGACTAGCGGGTCGTCATCGGCCAGGCGGGCCGATCGGCGCCGAAGTCGGGAGCGGGCGAGGTGTATGCGGGGTACTCGGCGATCGCGGGCGCGGCGGTGATGATGCCCGCGTGCGAGATCACGTCCGCGGGGTCCGGCGCTGCGGCAGGCGGATGCCGCGGCGTGCGGTCCGGCGCGTAGAGCAACCAGGACGCGGTGCGCGCCAACGACACTCGCACGGTACGGCCGATCCCGTCGCGCGACCGTGCGACCAGCGCATCGATCACACCTGCGGCAAGCAGGTAGCCGGACGCGTGGTCGAGCGCCTGCGCAGGCAGATATCCGGGCACGGCAGGCGGACCCTCGGCGTTCGAAATACCCGTCGCCGCCTGCACGATGCTGTCGAAACCGCGGCGCCCGCGCCACGGCCCGCGCTCACCCCACGCACTGACCCGCCCGTGCACGAGGCCGGGCCGGGTGGCCGCCCAGAGCCCCGCGTGTTCGAGCGAACCCGGCCGGTAGCCGGTGACGAGCACATCGGCCGACCGCAGCAGGTCGTTGAGAATCGGCAGTTGCGTGCGCATGTCCAGCAGGGTGGACCGCTTGCCCTGGCTGGTGTCGGCGAACTGCCACGGGATCTCCGGCAACCACGGCGGATCCACCCGCAACACCTCCGCGCCGAGGAGTGCGAGCGATCTGGTGGCGACCGGTCCGGCGATCACCCTGGTCATGTCGAGGACCCGCAGTCCGCGCAGCGGCTGGAACGGCGCCGCACCCATCGGTAATCCTGGTTCGCCGCGGTCGGCCCGCTCGTCGATGGCGACCAGTGGCCCGCTTGCCGCGGCCCAGCCTTCGGGGCTCTCGGCCCATTCCTGTTCGGTGCGCACGCGGACCGCGATCGCGCCGTTGGCGGCCGCGTGCTCTTCGATATCGGATGCCCGGCTCATCGCCATCTGCGCGACGGCCAGGTCGAGCGGTGCGTCGACCGGGAGGCCGAGCGCGGTGAGCAGCCGATCGCGGTGGTGCGGGTAGTTGGCGTGGGTGCGAACCCAGCCGTCGTAGGTGGGGAAGAATCCGGAGAGTTCGGCGAACATGGTCGCGGGCCTGCCGTTGATGCGGAGCAGACGTTCGCTACAGAAGGCCGCGGTGATGCGTCCTGGGTCGATGTGGTGCGCTACCGGGTCGAGGCCGCGGACGGTTCTGATGCGGTTCGACGCGGCGGTGAGCGCCGCGACCGAGCCTGCGGCGAGCGCCCAGACCGGCAGTGTCGCAGCCAGATTGCTGCCCGGTTCGAGGGAAGGGGTAATGGCGGAGGCGGTTACACCGATTCCGGCTTCGTAGTCGTGTACCAGCCGTGTGTGCGCGTTCACGCGAACGAGCGTAATAGTTCCGTCTGAGAAGGAGATCGACATGGGCATAACCATCGGATCCAGTGAGTGGCTACGGATCCTGCGATCCGTGCCGACTCCCCGCCGCCACCTGCTGTGTTTCCCGCCTGGCGGTGGTGCGGCGACGGTGTATCGAGAGTTGGCGAAACGGGTCGGCGCCGGCGTTGCCGTTGTCGCGGTGCAGTATCCGGGGCGTCAGGACCGGATGCGCGAGGCGCCGATCACCGAACTCGGCCAGCTCGCCGATCGGATTGCCGAAGAGGTGCTGCGCCACGGAATCATCGACGGGCTTGCGCTGTTCGGCCACAGCATGGGCGCGACGCTTGCCTTCGAGACGGCCTGTCGGCTCGAGCGGGCAGGCCAGCCGGTGTCGACCCTGTTCGCGTCCGGCCGTCCCGCACCGTCTTTCGTGGAGACCCAGCGCATCCACCTCGGCACCGATGCGGATCTGATCGCGGATCTGGAGCGCTTGGCCGCGGACCCGGCGCCGATCCAAATGCTGCGCGACGAGCCGAGTCTCGCGGAACTGGTGCTGCCGCCCATGCGCGGCGACTATCAGGCCATCGAGACCTATCGGTACACGAAGGGCGACCCGCTCGCCGCCGATATCGTGGCCATGGTCAGCACCGCCGACCCGACCATGACACCGGAGCAGGCCGACGAGTGGCGTGCGTTCACGAGCGGAAGCTTCGAGCGTGCAACGTTTTCCGGTGGTCACTTCTTCATCGACGAACATCCCGCCGAGGTGGCCGCGTCCGTCACGACACACCTCGCGAAGGATCACTCGCCTGCGTGAGAGCCGTTCGCTATCCAGCGATCTCAGTCGCACGGAACTAGGCTGCCGCGTCCACCTGGCTCGCGAAAGGTCTCCGGTCAGATCTCGGTCTGCCGGAGACCGCACGTCACCGGCTACCGGGCTACCCGCAGGCGCGGTCCGGAGCGTCGCATGCGCAGCCACCCGTAGCCGATCCACGACACCGCGACCGCGACCGCGACGAGCACCCGCACGGTGCCGAGCGCACTCTCCGGATAGAGCACTCCGGTGATGTAGTGATCGATGAATCCGCTCGACGGCAACCCGGCTTCGCCCGCGCGATGCCGCGCCCAGTTCTCCACCTGCGTGAGCGGGCAATCGATCTGGAACAGGACCGTCCCGAACCCCCAGCAGAACGCGAGCACGTGCAGCACGAAGCTACGCGGCCACCGCCACGCCAGGAATCCGCCGACCACCACGTACGCCACGAACGCGAAGTGCGCGGCAGCGGTGACATCGGCCAGCAGCCGATACAGCATGCCACCAGCGTAGCCGCGTCGGGTCAGCCCAGGTATTCCGATTCGAGCACAAGATCGCTGATCAGCGACTGGTACTCGACGTACGTCTTGTGCTCGATGGTGCGCCAGGCGCGGCCTTCCTCCTCGCGCGTATAGCGGCGATAGTCCGGGGCGCCTGGAACTTTCACGTTGTCGGCGACCACGACGGTGCCGGGATGCAACCAGCCCGCGGCCATGATCGACCGCAGATCCGGCAGATAAGCAGTCTTCAAGTGGTCGAGGAACACGAAATCGAGTGCGGCAGGGCCGAAGTCGTGTTCGATCGCCAGGTGCCGCATGGTCGCGCCGCCGTCGCCGATCATGCCGACCACCACGCTCGCTCGATCGGCCAGGCCCGCGTATTCGATGACGGCGCGGGCAATTTCGGCGTTGTCGGGGTTGGCCTCCACCGACACCAGCCGTGCGCGGTCGGGCAGCAACCGCGCCGTCCGCACGGCGCTGTAGCCGCAGTAGGCGCCGAGTTCGAGCAGCAGCGCCGGCGCGGCCCGCTGGATGGCGGCGTCGAGCAGCAGCCCTTTCCGGTCGCCGACGTTCATCAAAACGCTGTGGTGGCGCGCGAAGTCGTCGATCGTGTCGACGACGCTGTCCGGGTCACCCGCGGTGGCATGCGCGCGAACGTGCTCGAGCAGCACCTGCTCGCGACCGTCGCCGACCTGTCCGGTGCGGACCATGGTGCGTCCGCCGATCGCCATGCGCAGGATCGAGACAGGCCAGCGGATCATCGATATCGGCGAGCGCATAAACGGCAGCGTACCTGGCATGTTCGCGGTTGTCGTCGGTACAACTGGTGACGTGATACTGGCGAATTACCAGGGTGACGGCTGGTAATCCTTGAGGAAACAGCCGTAGAGGTCGGTGCCGTTC
Source organism: Nocardia altamirensis NBRC 108246 (assembly GCF_001612685.1). Taxonomy (GTDB): domain Bacteria; phylum Actinomycetota; class Actinomycetes; order Mycobacteriales; family Mycobacteriaceae; genus Nocardia; species Nocardia altamirensis. The sequence continues at coordinate 108,290 of NZ_BDAY01000010.1, read as the reverse complement.
TCGCCCTGGACAATCGGGTCGTAGACGCGGGCGGCGCCGTCGACGAGATCGAGGGGCGCGTGGAAACCCTCTTCGGCGAGACGGACTTTCGTGTAGTGCGGGCGCTCGTCGGTGATCCAGCCGGTGTCGACGGCGGTCATCAGGATGCCGTCGGCCTCGAGCATTTCGCGAGCGCTGGTGCGGGTCAACATGTTCAACGCGGCCTTGGCCATGTTGGTGTGCGGGTGGCCAGGACCCTTATAGGCGCGGGAGAACTGGCCCTCCATCGCCGAGACGTTGACGATGTACTTGCGCCGCGCCGCCGCGGCGGCCATTGCCGGGCGCAGCCGCGACACCAGGATGAACGGCGCGACCGAATTGCACAGCTGCACTTCGAGCAACTCGGTGGGATCGACCTCGGCGACGGTCTGCACCCAGCTGTTGGTGTGCGCGAGATCCGGCACCAGGCCGCCTGCGTCGATCGCGATGCCGCGCGAAATGCGTTCGGGGGTGGCCGATCCCGCGACCAGCGCGAGTTCGGCGACATCGGCAGCGGACAGCGTCGGGGTGAGCGAGGCGGTGAGCGCGGTGGGATGGGCCTGCATCGTCTTGCCGAACGTCACCACATCGGGTAGCGCGCCTGCGGGCAGCGCACCGGACTCGGCGTCGACCAGCGCGCTGTAGGCGCCGGGGGAGCGGCGCACGGTCTGGGCGGCGTTGTTGATCAGGATGTCGAGCGGGCCCTGCGCGGCCACGTCGTCGGCGAGCGCGACCACCTGCGCGGGATCACGCAGGTCGATGCCGACCACGCGCAAACGGTGCAGCCACTGCGGGCTGTCGTCCATGGCGGTGAAGCGGCGGATGGCGTCGTTCGGGAACCGGGTGGTGATGGTGGTGTGCGCGCCGTCGCGCAGCAAACGCAACGCGATGTACATGCCGATCTTGGCGCGCCCGCCGGTGAGCAGCGCGCGGCGGCCGGACAGATCGGTACGGGCGTCCCGCTTGCTGTGGCTGCTCGCCGCGCACTCCGGGCACAGCTGGTGGTAGAAGGCGTCGACCTGGGTGTACTTCTGTTTGCAGATGTAGCAGGGCCGCGGCCGGAGCAGGGTGCCCGCGCTGCCCCCGGCGGCATTCGAGGCGAGCGGGATGCCCGCGGTCTCGTCGTCGATGCGCTGCGGTGAGCCGGTGGCCGTCGCCGCGACGACCTCGCGATCGGCCGCCGACACCGCGGCCCGCGCCTCGGTCCTGCGGCGCTGCTTGAGCTTCTTGAACATGTGGCCGACCGCGCGCTGCACCGCCACCGAGTCGGGATGCTCCTTCTCCAGCTGTCCGGCTTGGTCCAGCACCCGCAGACAGGTCGCGAGTTCGTCCGGATCAATCATGCTTTCGGCCATCGGAGGTACAGGCATCCTTCACTGAGCAGGGCAATCGACCCGCTCATTGTCGCAAACCGCCGGACCGGGTTGCCGCCCGGTTGCCCCTGCGCGGATGGCAGTCGGCGACGCCGGCGGGGCGGGTGCGCAACGGCACGGCTGCCGACGCAGCGGGCGGGACGGGTCAGCTCAAGCCCGCAGCAGCGCCAAGGTGGTGGTCGCCGTGTGCTTCAACAGGTCGACGACCTCGGGGATCGTCGGCATCCTGACGGTGCTCGCCTCGCCCACCGATCGGTGCAGCCAGCTGATCTCATAGGTGGTCCAGCCGTCGCGCACGCCGAGCGTGACGCCGCTGATGTCGGCCTGCTCGGTGGTCCGCCGCACCAGATACGCCTCGTCGCCGAGTCCGATGACCGGGGTGACGCTGTCGTCCTTGGTGAGGTCGGACTGGGTCCATGCCTCGAAGCGCGCGGCGAACTCGGGCCCGGGATCGGTCTGCTTGTGCACCTTGGCGTTCGCTGTGAGGGTGGTGAGGTCGGTCGAGCCGGTCGGGACCAGCTGGATGGTGCAGCGCATCGTGTCGACGGCACGGTGCAGCAGCGCCTCACGCAGCGGGTAGCGCGGAGACGCCGGACGGGAAGGGGCCAAGGCGAATCCGGCGTGCGTGTAGGGCACGGTGTCGGTGATCGCGCAGAGATTGTCGACGGCGTGATAGCCACGGAGGTCAGCGGCTGGGCTGTCCCGATTGCTCTCGGAGGAGACGACGGCGACGCCGGTAGCCCCGGCCACCGCGACGCAGGCCACGACGCCGAGCACCGTCCACCGCCGACCACGACCCAGCTGCGGCCGCCGAACCAGCGTCCGCGGTGGCACCCGCCCATCCGGGTGCGGCCGCATCGGGGTGGTCGGCGTCAACGGTTGATGCAGCCATCCGGCGTAGCTCAAACGCGGAGGCCGCTGATCCGACGACCCCATCATGGGCGAAAAGTATCACCTCGGCGCCGAGGCCGCTGGTCGATCGGGTCAGGCCGGATCCGCACCGAGCCGCGCGGCCGCGGCAGCACGCCCGCACTCGTCCGCGCGTGCGGCGAGCCGGCTGCGCAGTGCGGCGGGGATTTCCGCGCGGACCTCGATCAGCCCGTCCCACACCACCTCCGGGGTTTCCGGCGTCAGCGCGGCGAGAAATTCGTCGAGATCGTCCATCCTGTCGATGATCTCGAGCACCCTGGCGCGGCCCGCGGCGTCCTGGGCGAGCGCGATATCGACCAGGGTGTCGATGTTGTCGCCGCGCGCGGCGGTGCGCAGCGCGGCGAGCAGCTGATCCCTGCTGAGCTCCCCGATGCACGAGGCCAGGATCGGGGTGGTGGTCTCGGGCAGCGCGTCGACCAAAGGCAGTGCCTGCGACCAGAGTTCGTGGGTGGCGGTGGTGGTGATCACCGTGCGAAGCACCGCGGGTTCCTGCAGGATCGGCAGGCCTGCCATCCGGCGGCGATCAGTGTCGGTCATGGCCAGTGCGATCGGCAACATGGCCTCCCAGAGGTCGGCTTTGTCCGCTTGGGCGACCAGTTCGCCGAGCTCATCGTCGGATTTGTCGGCGAGCCGAGCGGCCAGGATCGCCCGCTGGTCCTCGTTCAAATGCACGACCAGCGGCAGCAGCTCGAGCCAGAAACCCTTGTTCAACGCGGCATCCATGATCGAGGCGAGCACCGATTCCTCCTGTACCGCAGGCCGTTCGGCGAAGGCGCGCAGGCTGTCCTTGTTCATCGCGCTGGTCACCGGGAGCAGTGCCTCCCACGCGTCGAGCTCGCGCACCGCAGCCACCAGGCTGTCGAGCACCTCGCCGCCGAGTCCGGCGGCGATATCGCCGAGCACGGCGCGGTTCTGCGGACCGACGCTGTCGAGCAGGTCGAGCCCTTCGACCCAGAGATCGTGTTCGTGCGCGGCCAGAATCACTCCGGCGAGCCGGTCGGTGACCAGGCCCATCAGCCGGTCGACCGCCGACTTGTCCTCCATCAGGAACCCGACGCGCAGCAGGTCCGCGTCGCCGAGTACAGGCACCGCGGCGCGCATCGACTCCTCGGGCACGACGCCGACGAACCGGCTCATCGTCACGTGGTCGCCCCGCCCGCCCAACTCCTTCGCCACGGCCACAACGAGTTTCGCGGGTACGGCCGCGATGATGTCGGCGGTGCGGCGCGGGTCGAGCTGGATCGCGGTCTCGGCGAGAAAGCGGGCGGGCAGCGCCTTGGCGATATCGACCGCGCGCGACGGCTCGACCGACCCGGCGACCGCCGCGCACAGCACCGGCCCGAACGCGCGCTCCGCGGCCTTCGCGCTGATCACGGTCGGCACCAATTTCGTTGCGGCGGCGATGCGTTTCATCCGTGCCGCATCGCCGTCGAACAGCAGGTCGGTGGCCCGCTCGCGGAATTCCCTGATCGCGTCCGGCGAGAGGCCGGTGAGGAAGTCCAGTGCCGCGGGATCCGAGAGTTCCAGCAGCCGAGCGAGTTTCGTCGCCTCGGCGCGAGCCATCAACTGCGTACTCACAAGCCGAGCGCCTTCTTGACCGTCGGGCGCATCAGCCGGGGAATGAGCTGCAGCGAGGACTCGACCGCCGCGCCGAGGCGCTGGCCGCGCGCGGTCTGTGCGGCCCGAAGCAGTCGATCGAGTTCGGCGAGATCGGCGGCGCTGAGCCGGTCGAACTCGTCGGGCAGTGGCGCGCCGAGGGTGCGGATCAGCGGAGTTGCTGCGTCCGGCATGGGATCTCCGTATCGGTTCGAAAGGATCGGGTCAGCTGCTGCGCGGGGTGATCGAGGCGAGGTCGGCGCGCATGTCGTCGACGAAGTTGGCGATCGCCTCGGCAACGAGCAGCGGCTCGGTGACCGGCAGCCAGTGATCGGCAGGCACCGCGCACCGCCAGAGCCGGTCCACCCAGCGCGTCGAGGTGTCGTAGATGGCGGCGGGCACGAACGGATCGGTGCTGTCGACGAGCAGCTGCACCGGCACGGCGGTGCGCCGCACGCGCGGCCGTCGCACGTGATGCAGGAGGTTGGCTTGCGCAATGCGCCCGCCCGCAAGCAGATCCGTTGCCCAGGTGCGCGCGATCCTGGCAGGCACCGGCGAAACACCGCCGAGCCGTTCCACCAGCAGGGTCCGCACCCGCGGCGGATACAGCCTGCGCGCCACCGGCACCGGGCTCAGCGTCCAGCGCACGCTGCGCAGCCACCAGCCGACATCGCCCGCGTGGAGCCGGACGTGCGGCGCGATGGCGCGCAGCCAGAGGCCGAAGTGATCGAGGTTGGGTCCAGCGATGGCGGTGAACGACGCGATCGTGGTGTTCGCCCTCGGATCACACACCGCCTCCCACAGCTGCACCGCGCCCCAACCGTGTCCGCAGGTGTGCACCGGTCGATTCGGGCTCGCGGCCTCGATCACCGCGAAGAGGTCGTCGGCGAGCCGGTCGAGCCGGAATTCCGACAGCAGTGCGGGATTATCCGACCGGCCGTGGCCGCGCACGTCATAGGTGATCACGCGAAAGCCGTCGGTCAGCAACGCGGCCACCGTTGCCCACACCCGGTGGGTGTCGGTGAGGCCGTGCACCAGGACCAGGGGTTCGGCGGCGGGGTCGCCCCATTCGAAGACGGCGAGATCGGTGCCGTCGGCGGTCACCGTCCACTGCCGGTCCGGGCGGGGCGTTTCGGTGTCGAGCTCGTTCGTCATGTCGTTGCCTCGTTCGGGTGCGCTGCCTACCGGTGCCGCGATTGTCGGTCCGGCCGGAGGTCAGGTCGAGCCGTAACTCCCAGGCGTACCGCCAGTACGTTTTCCGATACTGACAGTACGAAGTATTTGCTGGGAAGGGGAGGGGCAACGGCCACATTATGGCGTAGCTCACGCTGATAACCGTACCGGCGGTACGTGTATGCTGCGGACGTGGCCCGTCCAAGCACCCGTTCTTCGGCGACCTCCCGCGCGGAGATCGTCGATGCGGCGATCCGGGTGATCGACCGGGACGGTCCGCGGCCGAGCATGGACGACATCGCCCGCGAAGCGAACATCACCAAGCCGCGCCTGTACCGGCAGTTCGCCGACAAGGCCGATCTCTACACCGAGATCGGCCAGCGGATGGCCAAGTCCGCGGCGGCGGCCGCGGGCAACGACCTGACCCTCATGCTGCAACCGCCGCGCACCGCGTTGCGTCGCGTGCTCACCGGCTACGCCGACAGTATTCTGCAGCATCCCAACGTTTTTCGCTTCCTCGGCCAGGCGCAGGTGACCCAGCGCTCCGACGGAACGGTGCTGCAGTTCGACCTCGGCCGCGCCGCCTCGGATCGCTTCACCAGGCAGGCGCGCGAGATCGCCGAATCCATTCCGATCGACACCGCGGGCATCGACTATCTGTCCCGCGCGGTGGTCGGCGTCGTCGTCTCGATCACCGATCTGTGGCTCGGCGATTCGGCGGAATCCGCGGACCAGCCAACGCGCACCGCCGAATTCGTCGATCAGGCGACCGAGTTCGTCTGGGGTCTGATCGACGGATTCCTGCGCAGGCAGGGCATTTCCGCGGATCCGGAGACGCCGATCTTCACCTCGCTCGCCGCGGTCAACCAGACGCGCTGACCCGTACCGGCTTTCGTCGCCGCTGTACACGGCTGCGTCGCGTCGGCTTGCGTGCTTGCGCATGATGCGCTCACTTCCGCTGCTGACAGTACCGGTGCGCCTCGACATACGCCCGGGTTGTTGACACATTGCCAATAGTGCGAGAATCTGATGGCGAGCGGCCATCTGCGATGCCGCGGGTAGCAACAGCAGCGAGCAAAGGATCCGAAGATGGCACGCGCCGCATGGAGTGACGACGAGGTCGAGGCGGTACGCGATCTCGCGAAGGCGTTCTTCGAAAAGGACGTCGTCCCACACGAGGAGAAGTTCGTCGCCCAGGGACACCCCGACCGCGCGCTGTACAACCGGGCAGGCGAGCTCGGCCTGCTGTGCACGGCGATCCCCACCGAATTCGGCGGTGGCGGCGGCACATTCGCGCACGAGGCGGCGATCATCGAGGAACAGTCGCGCGCGGGCGACGGCTCGATGGGCATGCCGGTGCACAGCTCGATCATCGCGCCCTACCTGAAGGAATTCGGCTCCGCCGAGCTCAAGCAGCGGGTGCTGCCGAAGGCCGCCAGCGGCGAGATCGTGCTCTCCATCGGCATGACCGAACCCGGCACCGGCTCCGACCTGCAGAACATCAAGACCCGCGCGGTGCGCGAAGGCGACGAGTACGTCATCACCGGCTCGAAGATCTTCATCACCAACGGCTGGCTCTGCGACGGCATCATCATCGCCGCCAAAACCGACCCGACCAAGGGCGCGTCCGGCGTCTCACTGATCTACGCCGACGTCTCCGACGAGACACCGGGCTTCAAGCGCGGCCGCATCCTGAACAAGATCGGCGGCAAGGCCCAGGACACCGCCGAGTTGTTCTTCGACGGACTGCGCGTGCCCGCGTCGAACCTGCTCGGCGAGGCCGAGGGCCTCGGCTTCTATCAGATGATGCAGATGCTGGCCCAGGAGCGACTGGTCACCGGGATCATCGCGGTCGCCATGATGGAGAAGGCCGTTCAGCTGACCATCGACTACACCAAGGGCCGCGAGGCCTTCGGCAAGCCGTTGTTCGCGATGCAGAACACCAAATTCGAGCTCGCCGAGTGCGCGACCCTCGCGAAGGTCAGCCGCACCTTCCTCGACGACTGCATCGTCAAGCATCTGCGCGGCGAGCTCGACATCCCAACGGCGGCGATGTCGAAGTACTGGCTCACCGACCAGCTGGGTATCGTGGTTGACCGCTGCCTGCAACTGTTCGGCGGCTACGGCTACATGACGGAGTATCCGATTTCGCAGCTCTACACCGGCGCCCGCGTCCTGCGCATCCTCGCGGGCAGCAACGAGGTAATGAAGGATCTCATTGCCCGGTCTCTCTGATACCTCGAGCGACCCCATCGCGCCTCGGGACGACGCCGACGGCGCGGTGGCGCCGCGCCGCCGTCGGCTCGAACCCGACGAGCGGCGGGCCCAGATCCTGGCGTGCGCGATCGACATGTTCGGCGAACGGCCGTATGCGGCCGTGTCGACCGCCGAGCTGGCCCAGCGCGCCGGGGTGGCCCGCGGCCTGATCAACCATTACTTCGGCAACAAGCGCGACCTCTATCTTGCGGTCGTTCGCCGCATGGTCACGCTGCCCAAGCTCGACGACATGATCGTGCCGATCGGCACCGAACGCGAACGTGTCGAGGCGAGCGTGCACTGGCTGCTCGACACCATCGCCGAGCACGGCAGCACCTGGGTGAAGGTGACCAGCCACGAGGGCGTCGGCGACGACCCCGAGGTGCAGCAGATCCTGGATCAGGCCGACGACGCGGCCGCCGAACGGCTGCTGCTCATGGTCGGGCTCGCCGATTCGGCGCGCAGTGCGGCGTTGCGCGCGATGGTCCGCGCCTACGGCGGGCTGGTGAAAGTCGCGGGGCGGGAATGGATCACGCGCGGCACGCTGACCAGACCGCAGGTGCACGAGCTGCTCGCCGACATGCTGATGACGCTGGTCACCGAATCGCTGCCGAAGGTGGACCGCCGGCGCTGAGCGCGCCGACGGTCCCGGTTCTCAGCTGCGGGTTTCCGGCGCGAGCTCGTTGGCGGGGACGCGGGCCGCGCTGTAGCGCACCGGACGCCGGTGCCCTGGCATGTGCCCGTGCCTGCCGTGCGTCCGCTCGATCACTTCCTCGCGTCGATGTTCCACCACCAGCGCGCCGACGCCGAGGATCCACAGTGCGGCGGTGACGATCGCGCCGGTCTGCGTGTACTGGTCGAGGCCGTATCCGGCGGCGGTGAGCGTGCAGGCCAATGCGACCATGCCCAATCCGCAGAGAATGAGGCCAGGAATATTGAAATTGTCGCCGAGCAGATCGCCGGCTTGCGCGTGCCACGGCCGATCGTCGCGGCCGTCGGGGGTGCTACCGAGCATGGATCCTCCTGGGAGTCATCTCGAGATCAGTCACACATTCCGATCAGCATGAACCGTGGACCAGCAAATATCCAGTAATTCGCAGCGGTCGAATGTCGCCGCCGGACGAACTGGGCGGTAATTAGACATTTGTGATGAGCACGCGCCGCGCTGCCCCTATTGTGGGTCGGGATATCGGGGCGGGTCCGGATAGTCCGAGGTTCCTGCACGGTGTGTGGTGTGGAGAGGGACCTGGCATGGCACGGGCAGAACGCCGTGAATCGGAACGCTGGCCTGCGGCGGCGCAGGACGATCGGTGGCCGGAAGCGGAGGAGGAGCAGCGCTGGGGCGAATCCGACCCTGATGATCGCTGGCAGGAGGCGGCGCCGCGGCGGCGCACCGGACGACTACGGGTGGAGATTCCGCCCATCATCAACCCCTACGCGATTGTCGCGCTGGTGGCGGCGCTGCTCGGGTTGTTCCCGGTCGCCATCGTTTTCGGCTTCATCGCGTTCTCGCATCCGCGCGGCCGGGTGATGGCGATGTTCGCGCTGCTGATCGGTGTCGCGGAGGTGACGGCGCTGGCCGGGCTCGTTGTGCTGTCCGGCAGGATCGTGCCGGACGACCTGCTGCGCGCGAACAAGCCTGCGGCGACCGTGAATCTGTCGGCACAGTCGACCACCGAGCAAAAGGCGCCGCCCACAACGACTGTCGCGCTCAGTCCGGTCACGACGACGGTGGCGCCGACCGCGACGGCGGCGCCGAGCAACCTGAAGAAGGGCACGGCCTGCACCGACGCGCAGGTCGGCCAGATCGGCAGTGCGGCCGACGGGGGCACGCTGATCTGCTTGCGATCGGGGACCGCATTCCTGTGGTCCGGTCCCTACAACGTGTCGACGGCGATCCAGCAGGCCGGGGCGAAATGTGATGGGAGCACCGGGAAATCCGGGCGCACCGCGGACGGCCGTGCGCTGATCTGCGAGAACCCCGGCCGCAATGGCATATGGGCGTTGTGGACCTCTGAGTAGCACCGTCGATTGAGCAGGGTCACCTGCCGAGCGAACGTGCGCTACTCCTCTTTCTTGGCGCGGCTCGGCTGCACCCGGGGTGGTTCGTTGGGCATCTTCGGATACTGCGGCGGCCATGGCGCGTCCATGAGGCCGGACGCCATGTCCCGCTCCGACATCTCCAACAGCGGCGCAATGGATTGCGGTGCACGATCGGCCCACGGATCACCGAACTCGGCCAGGCGCGCGGGCACGGTCGCGATGGTGAGCTCGTCCGGCACGATGTCGGCCAGTGCGGACCAGTCGATCGGCGTCGAGACCTGGGCGCCGACCTTCGGCCGCACACACCACGCGCCGAATACCGTTTTGTGCGGGGCGTTCTGGTTGAAATCGACGAACACGCGGTTGCCGCGCTCTTCCTTCCACCACTGCGCGGTGATCTCCTCGGGATGCCTGCGCTCCAGTTCCCTGGCGAGCGCGACGGCGGCCGCGCGGACCTGGTAGCCGTCCCAATTCGGTTGCAGCGCAACATAGATATGCAACCCGCGCGATCCCGAGGTCTTGATCCGTGACTCGATCCCCAACTCGCTGAACAGCTCTCGCGTGAGCACGGCGGCCCGCCGGAGGTCGTCGAATGTGATACCCGGCGAGGGATCGAGGTCGATGCGCAGCTCGTCGGCGATCTTCAGATCGTCCGCACGGTTGGGCCACACGTGAAAACCCAAGCAGCCCTGGTTGACTGCCCACAGGATGTGCGCGAGATCGTGCGCGACGAGCGCGTCGCTGGTGGTGCCGTTCGGCGTGGTCACCTCGACGGTGTGCAGCCAGTCCGGCGCGGTCTTCGGCACCCGCTTCTGGAACCACGACTTGCCCGACGCGCCGTCGGGATAACGCTCCAGCAGCAGCGGACGGCCGCCGACCACATTCAGGAAGGGCTCGGCCACCGCCTGGTAGTAATGCACGAGATCGAGTTTCGTTTCGCCGCGCTTGGTGAAATACACCTTGCCCGGATTGCTGATGCTGACGGTCCTGCCGTCGACCTCGATATCGACGGACTCCGTTTTACTCATCGGGCCTCACTGAAGATCGCGCCGAGTTCGGCGGGCGGCGCCTCGTCGAGCTGGGCATAGGTGCAGGATTCGGGTGTCCGGTCGGCCCGGAAACGGACCAGCCTGCCGCCGTGCCGCAGCCGCCCGGATTGCACGTGTTCGTAGCGCACCTCGGCCACCAGTTCGGGGCGCAGCGCCTCCCACGACAGGTCCTTGCCGCCGGTCCAGCGGCTCACCCCGCCCGGCATCTTGCCGTCGGCCTTGGCCTGCGCGACGGCGTCGGCCCACGTGGCCCACGGGTGATTGTCCAGCGCGTGCTCGCGCAGCGGCGCGAGTTCCTCGACCAGTTCCTTGCGCCGGGCGGCGGTGAAGCTGCTCGCCACGCCGACATGGTTGAGGTTGCCGTCCTCGTCGAACAGGCCGAGCAGCAGCGATCCGACGCCTTCGCCGTCCTTGTGCCACCGGAAGCCCGCCACCACGCAGTCGGCGGTGCGTTCGTGTTTGACCTTGAGCATCACCCGCTTGTCCTGCAGGTAGGTCAGGTCGTTGCCCTTGACCATGACGCCGTCGAAGCCCGCGCCCTCGAACCGGGTGAACCAGTCCTCGGCGACATCGGGATCCTGGGTGATCGGCGTCAGATGCACCCGGGAGAGTTCGGTGTCGAGAATCGTCTCGAGCAGCCGCCGACGTTCGGCGAACGGCTCGTCGGTGAGGTCCTTGTCGCCGAGGGCGAGCAGATCGAACGCCACGAAACTGGCCGGCGTCTCGACCGCGAGCTTGTTGACCCGGGAGGCCGCCGGATGCAGGCGGTTCTGCAGGGTGTCGAAGTCGAGGCCCTGATCGGTGACCACCACGATCTCGCCGTCCACCACGCACTTGTCCGGCAGCGCCTGCTTCAGCAGTTCGGCAACCTCGGGAAAATACCTGGTCAGCGGACGATCGTTGCGCGAGCCGAGCTCGACCTCGTCGCCGTCGCGGAACACGATGCAGCGGAAGCCGTCCCACTTGGGTTCATAGCTCAGTCCCGCCTCGCGCGGCACGCCGGGCGCGGTCTTGGCCAGCATCGGCCGGACGGGCGGCATGACGGGTAGCTCCACGCGGTCCTCCTCGGTGTCGTGTCCTCACCGATAGAGACGTCGCTGGCGACAGTGATTCATCGGTGCGGAAACACTCATCCCGATGATCGTATGCGCCGCGTCCGACAAGATCATGGACTTGCCGGACGCGGCGTTCGCGTCAGTTTTCCACCCAGCCGTGTTGCTCGGCGAAGACGGTGAGCCGGTCGCGGATGGTGATGATCTCACCCGCGGTGAGCGCCGGGCTCGCGTCCAGGAGTAGCTCGGTGATGAGGCGCTTGTGCTCGGCGGCGGTCAGCTGCCCCGAGTTCGACCGGTGCTTGGACTTGTGCGCGGCAGGTGGCGGGCTCGGCTGACCGCCGACCACCGTCAGATTGACCGCCTTCGGCCCTCGATCACCCTCTGTCATGTCGAATTCGAACACCCGCCCCTGGCGCAACTCGTCTTCATCCAGCCCTATGTCGTTGACATGGACGAACACGTCCGGCCCGCCGTCTTCCGGTCGAATGAATCCGAACCCCCGAGAGCTGTCGAACGACACCAATTTCCCGATGGACACCTACACCTGCTCCTCATCGCGCCGTCGCTTCCCGGTCACCTTAGCCCGCGTTTTCTCCGTCGTTGGACGAAAGCGCCTTTTGTAATGAATTGAAAACAGTCAGTCCTTGACCGACCATTCCGTTCACCAGTTCGCTCACCCCGTCCGGACCGTTGAGTACGGTTAGATTCGCGTTCGCCAGCCCGTTGGACGCCTGCTTGACGATTTCCGGGAGTTGTTCGATCAACAACTGGTCCAACGCGATCCGGTTGTTCGACGCGGCCGCCGCGGCCTGGATCCTGGTCCGGTCGGCCTCCGCCTCGGCCAGGATGCGGACCCGATCCGCTTCGGCCTGAGCGGGTTTCACCACTTCGGTCTGCAGCTGCTGCTCGCGCAGCTCCGCCTCCTTGGTCGCCTGCACCGCCTGCGCGGTCAGCACCTCTTGCAGCGCCTTGGCCTCGGCGAGCGGGCCGGACTGTGCCGCTTCGGCATTCGCCTTGTCGATGTCGCGCTGATATTCCGCGCGCAGGATCGCGGTTTCCCGCTGATACTCGGCCTGCCTGCGCAGCGATTCCTGCTCGGCCTTGGCCGCGAGCTGCGCCGCCTCGGACTGGGCGATCTGCGCGTCCCGCTGCACGGACGCATTGTGCGGCGCCGCCAGCGCTTGAATGTAGCCGAGGTTGCCGTCGTCGATGGACTGGATCTGGAAGGAATCGACCCAGAGCCCGATATTGCCCATCTCCACTTTTGACGCGACAAGTACTTCGTCGGCCAGCTTCTGACGTTCCCTGATGATCTCCTCGACCGTCATCGAGCCGACGATCGAGCGCAGGTGACCGGAGAAAATGCGCCCGGTGAGGACCGACATCTCCTTTTCCTGTTCGGACAGGAAACGCTGCGCGGCATTGACAATCGACTGGGTGTCGTTGGCGACCTTGAACGCGATCACCGCGCGCACCTCGAGCTGGATCGCCTGCTTGGTGACGCAGCGCTCCTTGATCTCCGCCTCGAACATGGCCAGCGACAGGTAGCTGACCTTGCGGAACAGCGGAATCACCCAGCTACCGCGGCCGATCACCACCTTGAACGGCGCGTCGTCCTTGGTCTTGGCGCCGCTGATCAGCATCGCCTCATCCGGATTGGGTACGTGGTAGCCCAGCACCTCTGTCTCCCTTACTGTTTCAGATTCCTTCGGCGGATTCCGGCGTCAGCGGAACCCACGGCACCACATCGACGATGCGGCCGGGGCTGACCGCGATGATCAAGACGGTCGCCCCTGCGGAAATGGCCTCGGCGGCACGGGCGATGTACAGCTCCGTTCCCCCTCGGATCGCCACCAGGACCTCGCCGAGCATCCCGGCACCCCGGATCGGCGAGGAGAGCGTACCCGTCATACCGACCACGGGGTCGCCCATCGCACCGATCTCCTCCCACTGGCACTCAGACCCGCCACACTACGTCTCGCGCAGCACCTTTCGGTATCAATATGGACACGGTGCGCGAATGCCCAGGTGGCGGGTGTGTCAGTGCGCGGCGAAGCGCGCGGGTATGTTGCTTGCATGGGAGGACGGCTCGCGCTGGTGGTCGGGTCCGAATGTGTGGCGCTGGGGGAACTGGGGTTCACCGGCGAACTCGCCTCGGGGTTGTACGGGAGTTTGACCGAGGTCGGCGGCTGGCGGTCCGCCATCGACGCCGACGGGCCGGTGCTGGATCCGACGGCAGATCAGCTGGTCGAGGCGGTGGACGCGGCGTTCGCGGCGGCCAGTGCGCGGCAAGCGACGCTGCTGCTTGCGTTCATCGGGCACGGGGTGGCGACCAGCGCCGAGGACTTCTATCTGCTCAGCCATGATTCGCCCGCAGTGCCCAACTCGCGCAACGCCTTTCATCTCACCCAGGAGATCAGGGAGCGATTGAACCAGTCCGCCGTCGACGGGCTGGTCGTGCTGGTCGACGCCTGCGAGACCGGGCAGGGCGTGCTCGGTGCCGCGCGCCGGTGGACCGATCTGCTGGCCCAGGCCGCAGGCCGGATGGAGATGCTCGTCGCGGCGGGGGAGGGTCCCGCGTTCTCCGGCTGCTTCACCCGAACCATGTTGGACACCTTCATCGACGGGCTGCCGCTGCGCGGCGAGAACCTGCTGCCCGCCGACCTGATCGATCCGATCGCCGGGCAGTGCACTCGCCAACAGCCCCAATATCTTTCGTTCACGTCGGGCTCGGTGTCGATGGCGCACAGCGCGGATCCGGGACTGTGGCTGGTGCCCAACACCGCACGGCATCGCGACGCGGTGAGCGGGCGCTCCGCCGCAGGCTTCGTCGACCAGCTCACCCGTGACTTGCTGGTCACTCCCGATGTTCGTGAGCACCTCGACGCGATCATCGATGCGGGCAGCAATCGCCTGCGCGTGGTGATCGGTCCGACCGGCGCGGGCAAATCCACCTTGCTCGCCATGCTGATTCGGCCGAGCCTGGTGGAAGGCTTGGCGATCACGCCCGAATACATCACCGCCGCAGTGTTTCTCACCGCCGCCAGTGCGATCGAGGCGGTCGCCGCCGAACTCGCCGCGCAGCTCAGCGTCCGGCTGCCCGGGTTCGCGGACGCGGCGCGTGCCGTGCGCACGCAGCGGGCCAGGGACGAGTACGACATCTTCGACATCCTGGTGCGCCACCCACTGGCCAGGCTTTCCACCGCGGGCAGGCGGGTGACGCTGGTCTTCGACGGCCTCAACCAGCCGCAGGAAGGCACGCGGAAGTTGCTGGTCGGCGCCATCGCCGATCTGTCCCGGCGCCACGACCTGCGACATGTCCGGGTGATTCTCGGCATCAGGGACGGCACCGGCGTCGAGCACGATCCGGCGCTGGCGCACATGTATCGCATCGAGGTCGGCGAGCCTGCCGCCGACGACATCGCCACGGTCGTCGGTTCCGCGCGAGGCGGTGCACCCGCGTACCCGTCCCAGTGGATCGCCTGGATTCAGCGCTTGTTGTCCGAGGCGCCGACGGCCGAGGCGGACGGTGCGCATGTCGTCTCCGGCGGGTGGCTGCTGGCCCGCATGCTGCAGGAGGTGGCGTCGAGCATCACCGACAGCGCGGTCGCCGACGGCATCGGCCTCGACCGGATCGTTGTCATGCGAGTGGACAACGCATTGAGCAGTATGGATCCCGAAACCACCGGTGCGACAGGGGCATTGCTGAGCGTCCTGGTTGCGGCAGGCGTCGGTCCGGTGCTGCCGCTCGAACTGCTCGATGCCGCGCTGACGTCGCTCGGAGTGGATCTGCACATCGCCAGGATTCGCGATATCACAGTGGCTTTGGGCGCGTTAGTGACCCGCAGCCACCCGGGAACGGCGCGCGAATCGCTCGGTGTGACGCACGGTGCGCTGCTGCCCAGTCTGCGTGCCGAAGGCAAACTGCTCGGGGTGGAACCCGAGGCCGCGCACCGCGCGATCGTCGCCGCCATCAAGGAGAGTCCCAGCGATCGGGCCGCCGACTACGCGCGTGGGTCGGCCGTGCGGCATTGCCTGGCGTACCGGGATTCCGCCAGCGCCATCCACTTCTTGGAGATGTTGCAGACGCAGCGCGCCGCCGACAACCGTGACCTGTGGTCCGCCTGGATTCCCGCCTTCACCGAGGCGCTCGGCCCGGACGACCCCGACACCTTGACCACCCGGAGCCGCGCGGCGTACCACCGCGCCGAAAGCGGCGACTTGATCGGCGCCATCACCGAATTCGAGCTGCTGTTCATCGATCGCTTCCGGATACTCGGCCCCGATCATCCGAAAACCCTTGGCACGCGCACCAATCTGGCCACCTATCGGGCCCGCTGCGGTGACTTCGCCGGTGCGCGCACCGATTACCAACGCCTGCACGCCGACCAGCTCCGGCTGCTCGGACCCGACCATCCCGATACCCTCCGTACTCGAAACGACTTGGCATCCAACCGAGCCGACCTCGGTGACCTCGGCGGCGCGATCGCCGACTTCGAGCAGCTCGCGCTCGACCGGGCTCGGATCATCGGCCCGGACGACCCGCAAACCTTGCGCACCCGAAACAGCCTCGCCTATTGGCGCGGGGAGAGCGGCGACATCGCAGGCGCCCGCACCGAATTCGAACAACTCCTCGCCGACTGCCTCCGCATCTACGGCCCGGACCACGTCGCAACCCTGAACGCGCGCAACAACCTGGCCGCCTTCCGCGACCGCAGCGGCGACCTGGCCGGCGCCCGCGCCGAATTCACCAGGCTGCTCGCCGACCGCCTCCGGGTCCTCGGCGCGGACCACCCCGACACCCTCACCACCCGAAGCGCCCTCGCAGGCTACCTAGCCGAGAGCGGCGACCTCGCCGCCATCACCGATTTCGAAAACCTCCTCGTCGATCGCCTCCGCGTCCTCGGCCCCGACCACCCCGGCACCTTCGCCACCCGCAACGACCTCGCCACCGCCCGGGCCGAATCCGGCGACATCCCCCGAGCCATCGCCGAACTAGAGGTCCTCCTCGTAGCCGAACTCCGAGCCCTGGGCCCCGCCCACCCCGCCACCATCCACACCCAATCCACCCTCGCGCATTGGAGAGCAGAGCTCGTCCAGTAGTTGCCTCGGCACGGTGGGCAACGCCTCTTGGCTATGGCTGAGCGTTGCGCTCACTACGTTTTCGGCAGTTTCCTGGTCAGCTCGACGAGGTAGCGGGCAGCTTTGTGTATGTCTTCCTCGGTTAGGTTGAGGGGGCCGTTCTTTGTCTGGGTCACGGAGTTCATAATTCTGAGTGCCCCGTTCCACTCTCCGATTCGCGTGGCCAAATCGACGTTGGTGCTGGCATATTTTGTATCCTTGCGATTATCCAGCACCCAGACTGTCTCGCCCAGTTCGGTTGTTTTCACGAACCCGGGGACCCTGTCAGTTGGATCAATATCGGTCAGCGTGTTTCGTACCTGCACATAGCCATTCGTTATTCGTAGCTCACGGTTGTTAGCATCGCAGGTCCCACCAACCGAGATCGTTGCATCCATGTTGACGAGCGTTTCCGGTATCTGGTCAACTGCATGCAGATCGTTCGCAAAAAATGCTAGTAGTGAATCGCACAGGTCGCGAAGTGTCATTCCCGGTGGCGGTGCAGGAGGAGGTGGTGACTGCGCGGTGGAGCATCCGGTGGCGAGTGTGATAGTGATTGCGGCGACGAAGGCGATCCGTCCGGACCTGATCACAGCTTCAACTCCCAATCCGACTTGTCGCCGTCTTTCACCGATGCGTCGCCGAGCGCGGTGCTGATCCCGGTGATGCCGTCACCATAGCTCGAGACGACGCCTGGTGGCCATTTGTTCATAGGAAGACCGGCGTTCGCCGATATGTTCTGTGAAATCTTGTTTCCTTCGATGATATTCGTCTGTGCGTTGGTGGCGATAGAAGTGGCGATCCCGAGAATGAAGGTTTTCGAGGCATCCACGGCGGCCACCAGATCCGCCGAAGCCGAGATGGGCCCGAACGGTAGGCTGAAGTATGATTTTACAAGAGATGTCACGACTGCCAAGACCTTCGTTACCAAATCCTTCGATTTCGTAGCTAGGTCGATGTAAAGAGTCAGCTCGTTCTTTGCGATTGTCTCGAGATTTGTCGCTATGTCCTCGCACGTCTTAGGCATGGATTCCACTGCGGCTCTTTGCCGTAACCGCATATCTCTGTATCGAGTGGCCGCGTCGCCTTCCCATTCTATGGTGAGGTCCGTTTCGGAGATCAGGCTGGCGGCATTTGTGATGTCGTTCTTGATGTTGCGCCACTCGTTCGTATACTCGAGAAATCGGATCGGGACCTCTAGTCCTGGATCTATCTCCGAGAGTCGTTTCGAGGTTTCACCCAGCGCGTTGTTAATCTTGTCGCGGTTCTCCCACACCAAGGCAACATGGCTTTCAGTCGTGATAAAACCACCCGTGGCCAGTCCTCCGGTATATCCTTCGGCGCGGATCAGAGCGACAAGGTCGCCGTGCCAGTCTTGGACCTTCTGTGGCAGGTTACCGATCTCGCTCGCGCTCGACCGAATCGCCTCTATCTGCTTTTCTAGCTCTTCGCGGGCAGTGGTCACAGTTCCCCCGTTTTGCTGTTGATAGCGTGTGCGCCGGCCGCGTCCTCTGCTTCGTAGGTGTCATGCGCCTGCTGTAGGACTGCCGCGATGTCCTTGAACACAGCTTTTCCCTCGAGCATCCTGTCGAGGAAGTAGGTGGGGGCAGGCTTGTACTTTTCCAGAGCGAGGGCGAAAGCCCCCGCCCTGCCATCTGTTATCTCGACATTGAAGGTTCGCATAGCGGCGCTGTTCAGGAGATCAGCGGCTTCGTTCCACCTGTTCACCGCATGCTGCATCAAATTCAGTGAAAGCACTACCTTGTCGGATGTCATGATGCCCTTTCGTCGATGAGTCGGTCGCGGTGGCGGTCCAGATGGAACTCGAGATCTGCTTCGGTGTATCGCGAGTAGTCCCCGCGGACTTCGAACCTCGGGCGCATCGAGCGGAGCTGGTGGGCACACCACAAGATTTCGTCGGAGAGTTGGCCGGGCTGAGTGGAACCAGGCCATCCGGGCAACACCCTGATCGACTGGATGTAGGTGCGGTCGGCGGTCATTCGCACGGGATGCCCGTCGTCGATCTCCACTTGTCCGTAAACCTCGTACTCGGCGTCCTTGATCATCCTGCTGGACGTTTCGGTGTACTGCTCCCAGGTTTCGGTCTCGAGCAAGACCATGAGGATCGTCCGGCGGTCCGGCACCGCCGTGTCCGAGATCTCCTGCGGCGATGGCAGCCGACCAGCTGAGTACAACCGTCCCAAGCGCAGAGAGACTGCGGCCTTATACGCCGACATCAGCTCGTCGCTGGCTTCATATGGCGCAACCTGTGTGGTCCACCCAGCAGTGAAATCAATACGGACCGGCAGAAACCCACCGTCGAGTTCCATTGATATGAAGGACGATCCGCCCGCAGGACGGCCCGGAGCTGGTGTGGCTTCCGAAGCGCGCTGTCCCGCCCGTTGCGGCACCACTGGCGAAGCCTCGAGTTCCGTCGTGATGGTGGGCGGCGCCGCAGCGCCAGGTGCGCGATGGGGGCGCCTCGGATCGAGAGGTTCGTCGTCCCAGAATTCGTCGGGATCGTCGACGTGATTGTAGAAACCTTGGCCCGTCATCACGGCACCTCGCGGCGACCGTTGAGCAGTGTGGACAGAGTTGCCTTGTCTGGCATCGGCATCGAACCCCCTCGTGCTTACCCCTGGATCGCCACAACCGTCTCTGTCGGTGCCCTTTTTGTCAACCTGACGATCGCCCAGAAGTGCACGAACTGTTGTGGATCAACCGATCTCGCGCTTCCACCTGTGATTCGCCGGGGACTTCTACGTGGTCCACTTTCCGCGGACGCCGTCGAAGACTTGGGCGGCGGGGTCGGCGGTGATTTTGTCGGAATCGGTGTCGTAGTCGTAGAGCTCGGCGTAGCGGCCCCAGTCGATGGCGATGTCGAGTTGACGGCGGGCGTCGTCGGGGCCGAAGCCGCGGCGGAGCAGGTCGAGGAAGAAGCCTGCGCGGAGGCTGCCGTCGGAGCTGCCGGTGAGGCCCTTGCAGATGGTGCGGACCAAGGGGGCGCGGTGGCGCGCCTGCTCGGCGAAGATGCGCTTGCTCTCCTGGATGTCGGCGGTGGTGAAGCGGGTGCCGATGTCGGTGAGCAGGACGTCGCCGTCCTCGACGGTGCTGAAGCCGAGCATTTCGGCGGCGTCGACGAGGGGCAGCAGGTCGTCGATCTCGAAATTGAGCTCGTCGGCGATGTCGGGCAGATCGGCGCGGCCGCCGCCGGCATAGACGAGCTCGACCAGGCCTGCCAGGCCGCCGACCGAGGCGTCGGGCAACGGCTGCGCGGTGGGCGTCGCCTTATCCGGTTCCGCGACAACAGGTTCGGTGTCACGGCCGGTGAGCAGCCCGTAGATCTGGTCGACCATGGCCTCGAACCACGGCGCGCGCCGGTCCCGCGGACGGTGCTGCGCCACCGGGATTTCCGCGATGATCCGGCCGGGATTGGAGCCGAGCACCAGCACCCGGTCGGCCAGCTGCACCGCCTCCTCGATGTTGTGGGTGACCACGCAGATCGACTTGGTGGGGAATCCGTCGGTGGCCCACAGGTTCACCAGCTCGGTGCGCAGGTTCTCCGCGGTCAGCACGTCGAGCGCGGAGAACGGCTCGTCCATCAACAGCAGATCGGGTTCGAGCACCAGCGCACGGGCGAAGCCGACACGCTGACGCATGCCGCCGGAAAGCTCCTTGGGATAGGCGGATTCGAAGCCGTCGAGGCCGATCATGTCGATGGCGGCGAGCGCACGGTGCTGCCGCTCGGCGGGCGGCACGTTCCGAGCGGCGAGGCCGAGCTCGACATTGTCCTGCACGGTCAGCCACGGCATCAGCGCGAACGACTGGAACACCAGCGCCGCACCGGGATTGCTGCCGTTGAGCGGCGTGCCCCGGTAGGTGACCTCGCCGTCCGACGGCGCGATGAGCCCGGCGATGATGCGCAGCAGGGTGGACTTGCCTGACCCGGAACGGCCGAGCAGCGCGACGATCTCGCCGCTGCGCAGTTGCAGATCGATACCGTCGAGCACCCGCAACTCGTCACCGGCGGCACCGGTGAATCGTTTGCCGACACCCGAGATGTCCAGCAGGACTTCGCTGGTGGTGTTGGTGGTGGTCACGGTCATGATCGAGCTCCTGTCGAACGGGTGGAGAAACAGCAGGCGGTCACAGCGAGTACCGCCGTTCGGCCAGTGCGTAGAGCCGCCGCCAGAACAACCGGTTGATGCCGACCACGTAGACGCTCATGACCAGCACGCCGATCAGGATCCGTGGCGAGTCACCGACTTTGGTTGCCTCGTGGATGTAGGAGCCGAGCCCGGCCGCCACCAGCGTGGTCGATCCGTAGTCGACCACCTCGGAGACGATGGACGCGTTCCATGCGCCGCCGGCCGCGGTGATCCCGCCGGTCACATAGCTCGGGAAGATGGCGGGCAGAATCAGCCTGCGCCACCACAGTTTTCGCGGCAGTTGCAGGTTGGCGGCGGCTTCGCGCAGATCGGTCGGCACCGCGCTCGCGCCCGCGATGACGTTGAACAGGATGTACCACTGCGCGCCGAGCGCCATCAGGATGGTGCCCGCCCAGTTCAGGCTGGCGCCGGTCCACACGAGCACGGCGGTGACGAACGGGAACAGGAAGTTCGCCGGAAAGCTGGCCAGCACCTGCACCACCGGCTGCGCGAGCCGAGACACCTTGGGGTTCAACCCGATCCACACGCCGATCGGCACCCACACCGCGGTGGCGAACACCAGCAGCACCACCACCCGGAGCAGGGTGAGGAAGCCGAGTCCGAACGCGTGCACCACCTCGCCGAAGCCCGCGGTGGCGTCGATGTAGTCGACCACGCGATACCCGCCGTAGGCGACGGCGGCCGCCACCACCGCGGCGAACACGAGATCACCGGCGCGGCGGCGCAGCGGCGAAGCGTGCAGCGGGTATTCGGCCAGCCCGAACACGCTCATCAGCCGATCCAGCGGCGCGACGAGCGGGCCGAGTATCTTGCCGAGCAGCACCGGTATGTTCGAGCGCCGCAACAGGTTCAGCACCACGCTGCGCGGCGCCTCGGCCGCACCGGTGTCCTCCACCCGGAACCGCTCCGCCCAGGCGGTGAGCGGCCGCCAGAACAGGAAGTTCACTCCGACGACCATCACGATCATGACGCCGATCGCGATGAACACCTTGCCGAGGTCGCCGTCGCCGGTGGCGGTCGCGACATAGGATCCGATGCCGGGCAGCGCGTACTCGTGGTTGTTCACGCTGATCGCCTCGGACGCGACGAGGAAGAACCAGCCGCCGCCGAAGCTCATCATGCCGTTCCAGACCAGCGGGATCATTCCGCTCGGCACATCGACACGCCAAAACCGTTGCCACCGAGACAGTCTCAGGTTCCGCGCGGCCTCGTCCAGCTCGCGCGGCTGCGCGGCGAGGCTGTGGTAGAACGAGAACGCCATGTTCCACGCCTGCGAGGTGAAAATCGCGAAGATGGAGGCACTTTCGAGGCCGAGCTGGGAGCCGGGGAACAGTGCGATGAACCCGGCGACGGTGATCGACAGGAACCCGAGGATCGGCACCGACTGCAGGATGTCGAGCATCGGCAGCAGCACCGTGCGGGCCCGCCGCAGCCGGGCCGCCGCCGTCGCGTACACGAAGGTGAACAGGATCGACAGCCCGAGCGCGGCGAACATCCGCAGCAGCGAGCGTGCCGCGTAGTAGGGCAACTCGGCCGGATCGGTGGACACCGTCGCGGGCGCGGCGGCCTGGTCGAACGGCACGTTCGCACTGGCCGAGATCCGCACGACCAGCCAGATCAGCACCGCGGCTCCGACGAAAACGACCACATCGGCGTACCGGTTGCGCGGACGGTCGATGGCGCTGCCCGCGGGAATGGACCGCAAGAGAGTCATGCCTGTGGGCCTTTCACATCCGTGGTGGCGATGTGCCAGCCGACGCTGGTCACCGACGGTTCCAGGCTGAGCCTGCTGACCGCGGATTCCATCTGCCGGTCGTCGCGCTGATCGCCGAACAGTTCCGCGCGCACCTCTACCCGGCCAGGCGTGCCGGTGTTCGCGCTGGAGATCGAGATGAGCTGAAAGTCGGTGCGCGTCAACGCCTGTACCAGCAAGGCGCGCACATGCGCCTCGTTGTCGTCGTTGGTGACGGCGGTGAACGCGTAGGAGGCGGGCTGCTCGTGCCCGGCTTCCGGTTGCTTGTCGACGGCGCGACCTGCGGCGCGCAGCGCGACATTCACCGCGACCACCGCGACGGTGCCTGCGGCCGCCGTGCTGTACATGCCCGCACCCGCGAGCGCGCCGACCGCCGCCGCGCACCAGAGCGTCGCGGCGGTGTTGAGGCCGCGCACGTTCAACCCGTCGCGGATGATCACGCCTGCACCGAGGAAGCCGATGCCGGAGACGATCTGGGCCGCGACCCTGGTCGGGTCGGCGGTGCCGCCGGAGAAGCCGTTGGCCGACAACAGCACGAACAGCGTCGCGCCTGCCGCGACGAGCGCGTTGGTGCGCAGGCCCGCCATCCTGGCCCGGTATTGGCGCTCGAATCCGATGGCGGCGCCGAGGCCGACGCCGGCGAGCAGCCGGAGGATCATGTCGAGTGTTGTCATTGACCCGCACTTCCTGAGCTAGTCAGCGCACCGTCACAACTCAAGCCGTCGGCTGGCTCGCTGACGCTCGCGCGCCGGATCCAGTCCAGATTACGGAGCGGTTGCCGTTCCGTCCTTGGCTGAGGAGGTGTCGCCGGGTGAATTTTTGGCTAACGGGGAATTCGGACTATCACCGCCGGGCATCCGGCTCACCTCCCTTCGTCTCTCAGCGCATGGCAAACCAAGCGTTGATCATGTTGATCGTTGCAGAGCGCAAGCTGAGGAACCCGACGCTTGGGCTTAATTCTTAAAAACGCCGGTAGCGCCCCATCCTCGTAAGACCTTTGGCACTTCACGGCGTGAACCCGGCGGGGCCGGGAGCCAATCGGGATCACCCCTTAAGCCGGGGAGATCTGTCCTGACCCGGGGCGTCTCTCGACGTTCGGGGTCGCTGGCCTGTATCCGTGAAGGAGCCTCAGCGAACGATTGGCACCTTGCGGTTGGAAGTAAACACCCGAATGGAACAATTGGCAACCCGGGTGTGCGTGGGGTCGCAGTCGCGGCCGTGTTGCTGGGGCGTCAAACCTGTTGTGGCGCAGCCCGAGACCGTCAGGGCTGATACATCGAGCGATACGCGGTGATCACCGCGACGCAGTGCTCGACGATCTCCTCGCGGGTGGCGCGCAGCGAGCCGTTGAGCCAGGCGGAGAACATGCCCGCGTTGCCGCTGGCCATGGTGAGCGCGGCGAGCCTGCGCTTGACCGGATCGTCGATGTGGGAGAACAGGTGATCCTGCATCAGCCGGGTGAAGACCGGCATCACCGAGATGGTGGTCTGGCCGAGGCCGGTGCTCGAGTACGGCTCGACCAGCAGCAGCCGCGACTTGCGCGGGTCGTCGAGGACCTTGTCGACCAGGATCTGCGCGAGCTCGCGATCGCGGGTCGGGTCGTCGGCCGCGGCAAACGCTGTCATGGGCGGGAGGAATTCCTCGGCCACCTGGCGATAGAGCACGTCGAGCAGCTCGTCGCGGCTGGCGAAGCTCTCGTAGAAGTACCGGTCGGTGAGGTTGGCCCTGCGGCACACGGCGCGCATGGTCACGCCGCTCGCGCCCGCCTCGCCGATCAGATCCAGCGCAGCCTCCAGCAGCGCGGTGCGGCGCGCCTCCCTGCGTTCGGTGAGGGTCGTGCCGCCCCAGATCCGCGGGCCTGCGTCGTCGTCTGATTCCTGGCCTGAGTGCACGCAACCACATTAGTGCCTGGTCGGCGGCGAACCCGCCGACCGTGGCAGGTTCGCAGGCTCAGGAGGTGACGAGGCAGACGAAGCCGAGATTGAGTCCGGTGCCGACGGTGGCGCTGGTCTGGACGAATTCGCCGGAATTGCGCACCGCGTAGAGGGTGTGGTTGCCGGGCAGTAGCGGTGTCCATTTCGCGGTGATGGTGCCGGAGGCGGGCACGGTGATCCAACCTACTGGATCGAACGCGCCGGTCAGATCGACGAAGGCGACGACGTCACCGGGGGTGGCGGTCACCGTCGCGATATAGGTGCAGCCGGTGCCGTACTGGGTGGAGCTGCCGAAACTCAGGCCGGGTGCGACGCCGATGGCGTTGACGGTGGCAGGCGCGGCAGGCGCGGTGAGGACCAATGCGGCGGACATCGCCCCGAAGGAGGTCAGTGCGGCGGCGACGGATTTCTTCGACCGGAACATGATGGGTCATCTCTCTCGGGTACGGATGTGACGTCAGCGCCAGGTCGTGGCGCTTGGAGTAGTCTCGCCGCGAAGTCGCGGCGACACACGCGAAATGGCGTAGGTCGTCAGCCACCCGATTCCAGGGGCAGTCCCGCGTCCCGCCACGCGACGACGCCGCCGGCGAGGCTGGCGGCATCGAATCCGGCCTGCTCGGCACGCAGGGCGAAGCGGCGCGACAGCTCGCCGACCGGGCAGACGAACACCAGCGGCCGGGAGCGGGGGAACGGGATGCCGCCCGCGAACATCTCGTCGAGCTGATCGTCGCGGATGTTGAGCGCACCGGGCACATGCCCGATCCGGTAGGCCATCGCGCCGCGGGTGTCGACGATGAACGGTCTGCCGGTGCGGTCGAGCTCGGCCAGTTGGTCGGGTGTCAGGGTGCGTGCGGTCGCCAATTCCGCTGCGGTGGGCGCTGGTTGGCGGTCCTGGCGGCCGAAGAGTTCCGGCTTGCGCTTCTTGATGTAGGACAGGTACGGCTCGAGCCGATCACAGACGATGAACACCGCGACGATCGGATCCGCCGACTCATCTCCCGCATCATTCAGTGCGCCAAGGGTTTCCAGTGCCGCCGCGTAGCTTGCCCCGCTGGTCGGCCCAGCCAGCACGCCGTACCCGGTGGCCAGGCTCAGCGTCGCGTCCACCGCGCGTATCGCGTCCATGGTCACGATGCGGTCGTAGAAGTCGGGCTGGAAGAGGCCGACCTCCCACATCTCACTCTCCGAGCGGATACCGGGGATGAAGTCCGAGCGCTCGGAAACCACAGCGACGGTGCGTAATTCGGGGTTGTGCTTGCGCAGATAGGTGGCCGCACCCCTGGTCGACCCGGTGGTGCCGAGCCCGCCGATCAGATAGTCGACCCTGGTGATGCCGTCCGCGGCCAGGTCCTCGTGGATCTCCCGGCCGGTGCCGTGGTGATGCGCCTCGATGTTCTTCTCGTTGGTGTACTGGGACAGGTGGCGGTAGGCGCCCGGCTGCTGGGCCATCGTTGCCTCGATCGCCGAGTACACGTTGTTCGGGGTGGTCGGATCGGGGCATTCGGACAGCCCTGGCAGCTCGACGATGTCGGTGTCGAAGAGCCGCAACAGGTCTCGTTGCTCGGTGACCCTGATGCGGTTGGTCACCGCACGCAGCCCGATCCCGTAGCGAATGCCGAGGATGCGCAACGCCTTGGCGGTATTGCCGCTCGATGCCTCGATGAGGGTCTGCCCGCCCGCGACGATGTCGTCGAGCTCGTCGCGGATCATGCCCCAGGCGACCCGGTCCTTCACCGAGCCGAAGGGGTTGTAGGACTCCAGTTTCGCGTACAGCTCCACATTGCGCAGACCGTGCACGGCAGGGTCGAGGCGCAGCAGGGGAGTGTTGCCGATGAGTTCGGTGATGTGGTCGTAGCGCATCAGGGCGCCTCGGCGGTTCGGTGTGGCACCGGTTGGCGCGGTGCGGAGTGGCGCTGCGGCGGGATCGCGGCAGGGCCGGACGGCTCGTAGTCGCCGTCGCGGCACACCTGGAAGCTGCCCGCGCGGTGCGTGACGGCCAGCTTGATCGGTGGCGGCCGCATCGAGGCCGTAGCCGCGGACAGGTCCATGTGGTAGGCGCCGGTATTCGGGAACACCACCAGGTCGCCGGGGGACGGCCCGTGGGCGAGCCAGACCTTGTGATTGGTGATCAAGTCGCGCTCCAGACACAGTCGGCCTGCGAAATACACACCGACCGGCGCACTTTCGGCACGCGCCGCCACCGCACCAGCGTCCGGCGCCGGGCGGTGCGCGGTGCCGGGCAGGACGAGCGGATCGACCATCACCTCCTGGTCGGCCGGTGTCACCGAATCCCGGCTCAGGTCGAGGTTGACCAGCACCGTGCCGTCGGCGATCTCCTTGACGAACTCCACCTTTGCCACCGTCACCCCCGCGTGATCGACGAGCCCCTTGCCCGGCTCGAGCCAGAAATCGAGCAGGTTGTCCGAGGCGACCTCGGCGACGGTGCGACCGCCGTGCCGCTCGAGCGGTGCGGTGAGCACGTCGTCGAGCATCGTGGTCGCCGGAATTGTGTTGGCGTACTTGTGGAACACCGGGATGCCGTGCACCGCGCCGTCCGCGACGTGATAGCCGAAGGTGTTGCTGCCCCAGCTCATCGACTCGCCGCGGCCGAGCAGTGACTCGCGCAGCGCGTGCACGTAGGCGTCGAACCGATCGGCGTCGGCGGTGAACACCTGCCGGAACCCGCCACCGATGTTCAGCACCGTCGGCGTGAGTCCGTGGCCGTACGCCTGTTCGACCAGCGCGAGGCAGGCGTCGACGGCGCGGATCCGTTCCGCGGTGTCACCGGAATCGAGATGAAAAGCGAACCCGAGGAACGTGATTCGGCCGCGATGCGCCGACAGTACGTCGAAGGCGCGCCGAATGTGGTTCAGCGGCAAGCCGAACCGGCTCACCTGGCCCGCGTCGAAACCGGAAATGCGCAGCAGGACAGGCACTCCGGCATCGTCACCGGCCAACTCGGCGATGCGGTGCAACTCCCACAGGTTGTCCACGTTGATCGTGACGCCGCAGTCGATCAGCTCACGAAGGAACACTTCGCCTTTCGGCCCGGTGACCTCGATCCGCGTCGGCCCGAAACCCGCGCCGATCGCGCAGGCCAGCTCCTGCGGTGAGGCCACATCGATGGCGATCCCGGCGTGCTCGGCTGTCCTGACGAAGGCCCGCGACTGATTGGCCTTGTGCGCGTAGCAGATTCGATAGGACGACAGGTGACGATCGAGCACCGCGCGGAACGTGCCGAGGTTCTCCGCGTACACCTGCGGGAACACCAGGTGCGCCGGTGCGCCGAACCGCGACAGCGCCTGCGCGACCGCGTCGGGGGAATCGAGAAACGTGCGAACCAGCGGGTGGAGCTTGGCTGGTAACGCCGGTGGCGGTGCCGTCATACCGCGGTTTCCGACGGAGCGGCCGCCACGGCGTCCTCGGCCGCGCTCTCGGGCCGCTCGGCGACCGGGTTGTAGCCGCCGTCGCGGATGGCCTCGAACGCCCTGGCCCGATTGCGCGGACTGCGGAACTCGGCGACCACGCGCTTGCTGATCAGATCGATCTCGATCACCCGGATGTCCATCGACTCAAGCACCCCGGTGATGGTCCGCACGCAGTGCTTGCAGGTCATGTCCGGCACGTAGAACACCTGGTCCTCGGCGGTGGCCACGCGATCGGCGGTCGCCTCGTCGAGTGCGGCACTCACCTCGGCGATCTCGCAGCGGCCCGCGACTTCGGTGAATACCGCGACGAACTGGTCGATCACCACCGGCAGGATGCTGTAGTGCCCGCCGCCGAGGTGGTGTGGCATCGCGGCCAGGCACGCGGGCCTGGTCCCCGCGGGCAGCAGCGCGTACTGGCGCGAGATGAGGTCGAGATCGTCGTGGTACTTGGCGATTGCCTCCGGGATGCTCAGTCCCTCACTGTGCGTGGCGCGGCGCATCACCGTGTGCGCGTCGGAGATGGTGGCGTCCTTCATCGCGCGCAGCGTGGCGACCGTCTCGGCCGAGTAGCGCACTGTGCCGTCGGGCTGCGCGATCAGGGTCACCGGGATCATGCCGCGCCGGTACGTGGAAGCCTGCAGCTCCCAATACCATCGGGTGGCGACCGCGGCGAAGAGCCCGGATTCGTGCATGCCGCTGGCGAATTCGGCCGCGCTGCGGTAGGGCGTCTGCCTGGCGAGCAGCGCGTGCTGGGCCAGCGCTCGCCCGGCCGCCTCGATGCCGACCCGGAAGATGTCCATCGGCTCGTGGTCGGTGGTCGTCCCGTCGAGCATCGCGTGCTCGCGCGGGCCGAGCGCCGAAATCCGCTCGGCGAAGGCAGTATTCGCTGCCAGCGCGTGCCAGAGCGCAAGCACGGTCTCGCGCATGGCGATCGGCACGATCGGCCCGAGGCCGTCCGCGCGGTAGTGGCCGGTGTTGGGGATGCCGTCACTGTCGGTCCAGGTGATCCGATGGGTGGCGCTGGTGACCTGATAGGCCCGGCACGGCCGCATGAACCGCTCGAGATACAGCCGTTGCGAGTAGGTGAGATGACTGTTCGGCTCGGTGTGCAGTGTGGTGGAGGTGAATTCGAACCGGCGCCGGTCCGGGATCGCCACCGGCGCGGTGAACAGGCCGGGCTGCGCCAGCCCGGCCAACACCCGGGACGCGGCCCTTCGGTCATAGCGCGGGGTGTCCGTAGTCATGTGACCTCCTCGGCAATCGTCATGACGCACTGGGTGAATCGGTCGATCTCGTCGGCGGTGTTGTAGATGTGCGTGCTCACCCGGACCGAGTCGTCGTTGCCTGCGGCCGGAGTGCAGTGCAGGCCGGTGCGAACCAAGAAGCCTAGTTCGCCGAGCACGAAACCGAGGTCGGTCGCGGTGATTCCGTCGAGCGTGAACGAGACGATGCCGTAGCCTGCCGCGCCGGGCGCACGCGCCGGGCCGCGCAGGAATTCCAGGCCGTGGATCGGCCGCAGCCCGTCGATGAGGCGCTCGGTGAGCGCTCGGCTGTGCGCCGCGATGGCGGCGACATCGAACGATTCGAGCACCTCCAGCGCGCTGCCCAGCGCGAGAATGCCGGGGATGTTGGGCGTGCCGCCCTCCAGCAACGCGGGCATCGCGTCCGGGATGAGCCCGGCGTCGCCGAGCCGTACCCCGGAATTCCCGCCGGGCAGGAACGGCACCAGTTGATCGTGAACACGTCTGCGGCAGTACAGGATTCCGGTGCCTGGCGCACCGAACATCTTGTGCGCGGCGAAGATTGCGAAATCCGCGTCGAGCTCCGCCACGTCCACCGGCAGGTGCCCGCCGCTCTGGCTGCAGTCGAAGCACAGCAGGATCCGCGGATCCAGCTGGCCGCGCAGCTCTTCCAGCGTGGTCAGGCCGCCGTACACGTGGTGCAGATGACTGGTGGTGATCAATCGCGTGCGCGGCCCGACCTTGGCCGTGATGTCGGCGGTGTCGGCCCGGCCTGCCTCGGTCGTCCGGTAGGGGACCAGCGTGATTCGGCGGCCGAACCGGGCGAGCAGGCCGCGCAGATGGTGCCACGGATGCACATTGGACGCGTGATCGCTTGGGCTGTAGAGGATTTCGTCACCGTCCTCCAGCATCGCCAGGCCCCAGGACAGCGCGACGGCATTGAGCGCCGCGGTGGCGCCGCCGGTGAAGACCACCTCGTCGGCATGCGCGGCGCCGATGAAGGTCGCGGTGCGCTCACGCACCCTGGCCAGTCGCGTGGTCAGGCTGGTCGCCCACGGATAGGTGCCTCGCCCGGCGTTCGCGGTGCGTGAGCTGTGATAACGGTGGATGGTCTCGATGACCGGCAGCGGCTTCTGGGTGGTCGCGGCGCTGTCCAGGTACACATCGGTGGATTCCGCGAGTGCGGGGAAGAGCTTGCGAATGGCGGCGGGCGGGGACAGCGCCGATAGTCGGGCGGCCGGTGGCCGCACGAAATGCGACCTCGGGGCGTGGGATCGCAACGTGACGCTCCCTCCATCGAAGCGCTCCGTCAGATGCGCTGGACGCCACCAACGATACGCACTTTCCATAAGCTGTTCGAAGGTTTCTCCCGGGCAACAGGTTTCAATATCGAAGACCGGCCTGCGACGAGACTCAGCAGACTCTCGCACGTAGACCTCGACGGACAGGCCGCTCCTGCCCGGGAGGGCTCCCACTGAGCCCGAAGAGTCAACCGCAACGGAATAAGACAAACATCGTGGCGTGTACTACTCGGACCGGTGCAAGGGCGTTAGGCCGTACCTTGGCAGTCATGGCATTGACCTTGGAAGAGCGTCAAGAGTTTCTCGCGCAGCCGCATATCGCGGCGTTGTCGGTGGCGGAGGGGACCGATCGAGCCCCGTTGACTCTGCCGATTTGGTACCAGTACAAGCCCGGCTCGGAGCCGTGGGTGTTGACCGGTCCTGATTCGCGGAAGATGCGGCTGATCAACGAGACCGGTCGGTTCAGTCTGATGGTGCATCGAACAGTACCGACCATTAGGTACGTGACGGTGGAGGGGCCGGTCACTCGCATCGAGCCGATGACCAAGGAACTGCACCTGGAGATGGTCACCCGCTACCTCAGCGGGGATTCGGTGGCGGCGTACTTGAAGGAGGCCGAGTCGTTCGGGCCGCAGGTGGCGGTGTACCTGAAGCCGGAGCATTGGGTGTCGGCGGACCTGGGCGCGGTGTAACCCGAAAGGCACTCGGACAGCTCAGCGCACGGCGCACGCTCGGACGGCGCCGTGCGTGGTGCTGAGCGGCGCGGGCGCCGAATTCAGTACTTGCCCTGCAGGTACTCGACCAGGTGCTGGCGTTCGGTGGCCAGTTCTGAAATGGCGGTCTTCACCACGTCGCCGATGCTGACGATGCCGACCAGCCTGCCCTGATGGACCACGGGCAGGTGCCGAATTCGGTGCTCCGTCATGGTCTTTCGCAGCCCGTCTACGGGGTCGTCGGGCGCGCAGGTGCGCACGTCGGTGGTCATGATCTCGGCCACCGGGGTGTCGAGCAGCTCCGCGCCGCGCGCGTGCAGACTGCGCACCACGTCGCGCTCGGAGATGATGCCGACGATCCCGTCGCCGTCCGGCGAGACCACCACCGCGCCGATGTTGTGCTCGGCGAGCGTGCCTAGCAGGCTGCGTACCGTCGTGTCGGGCGCGATCGTCGCTACATCGCTGCCTTTTCTGCGCAAGATCTCGGCTATTCGCATATTCACCATCCAGACGTTCGCGGCATTCTCAGGATCCCAAGTTCGCGTCCCGGTGACCAGCACGAATCCGTTACAAGGTCACGTGACGATCACAGCCGGCAGAGTGTCGCTGTTCCTACCCACTCCACCGACTCCGCCTGCTGCCGTCACCTCTGCGGTCGAGATCCCGCGCGAGCAGGGCGATCGCCGCCTGGGAAATCCCCGCCGAGGTGGCCAGGTCCACGCCGGTGAGCTGCGCGATGCGGCGTAGTCGATAGTCGACGGTGTTCGGATGGACATAGAGCTGACGTGCGGTGAGCTGGCGGTTCATGTCGTTGCCGAGGTAGGCGCGCATCGTGTCGAACAGTTCGGGATGGGCTTCGAGCGGTTCGAGGATGGTGGCGATGCGCCGGGTGGCCGGACCACCGCGGGTCAGCTGGTATTCCACCGCGAGGTCGGTCATTTGATAGAGGCCAGGGGGCTTACCGCCCACCCGAACGAGATTGAGGAGTTCGTGCGCTTGGTCGGCGGACTCGGGTACCTCGTCGGTGTCGCTGGCGACCACCGTCGCGGTGAGCGGCACCTCGGCCGCCTCGGATAATCGGCAGAGCGTTTCGGTGTTCATGGCCGTGACGTCGCCGTCGCCGATCGGGACGAGCATGGTGCCGCCCTTGGTGCTGAGCAGTGCCAGCGCCCGTGATGCGAACACGGTGGCCAGCGCGGACTGCAGCCTGCGGAGTTTGCGGCGGGCGGCGACATTGCTGTCGACGCGTGGATCCCGCTCATCGGGATGTTCCGAAAGAGATAGGGCGACAACCTGATACGAGTCGGCGATCGGTATGCCCGCCTGTCTGGCGAGCGCCGAGCTGCCCCGCCCGCTCAGCAGCGCGGATGCCAGCGTCTGCGTGGCGGTCTGATGTTCCTTGGCGACCAGGTGCTGTTCCTCTACATAGGAGTCGGCCACCGCGGCGGTGATCGCCTCCAGCAGTTCGAGCATGAGGTCGGTGGCGACGAGGAGTTCGCCGACGTCGTCGGCCCGCGCAGGCGCGGTGACCAGACCGAACGCGATGCGCACGCCCTCGTGGTAGCCGCGCAAGATGGTGCTGAGCGGCACGCCTTCCCTGGCCCACTGCGTGGCCGCTTCGCGTACCTCGCCGAACTGTTCGTCGCCGGGTACCGTTCTGCGGTCGAACATTTCGGCCACCAAACCGAGGCAGCTGCGGGTCAGTTTGGTGACGTCGCCGCGCAACTGCTCACCGGGCAAGGAACGGCACGGTGCCATAATGTTGGCGAAGTAGCCCACCATGCGTGAGGCGACTCGGTCGGTGTTCTGAAGTGGCATCGACGCTGGCTGCCCACCGATTTCGAGCGCCGTGTCGGACGAATTATCGGACAGATCCAGCGCGGAGAAGGTCATTCGGTTCGCTCCATTGCCACGTCGGGCCGTAATAGAACTGTGCCCGAATCGTTCGGCTCACTATACGAAAGGGTCGTGTGCGTGGGGAGTTATCGGCGAGATCTATTGGGAGCCTACGCCATTGTGTGATGACCCGGTTGTGACCTGGCAATCTGCGCTGAAATCTGTTCGGTGTCGCGCTATGCTCGACGGAATCTTCTGGCACCGTGAAGATCGATGTGTGCCAAAGGATTCGGGTGACTACTCGTCGTCGAGGCCGGCGGAGAGGTAGGCGGCGGCGGCGAGCCATTGCCTGCACTGCGGACCGTGGACCTCGTGGGCGGACAGGATGTCTCGCGCCTGCCGGTAGGTGAGGCCGGGGGGTTCGACACCGCAGTCGGACACCGCGTACTCCGGTGCGTGACATTGCCGCAAGGTCTCTACGCCGGTGCCGATGACGGCAACCCGGCGGGGAGTCCGGAATGGCTGGCTCATTCGACCGCCCCTCGCATGTGGCGTGTGGGGAGGTTGCTGTGTAAGCGCCGCCGGCTCGAAGTGCCTGCGTACTTCCCCGATACGAGTCCGAGTCTATGCCGCTGTCGCTTACAGATGCAAGTACATCTGTAAGAGCGTCGTCGCGAAATTCGGGTCCCTTTCGACGGTGACGGCGGCTGTGATCGATGGCCGCCCGCGGCCCTTCGTCCAGGTTACGGCTTCCGCACCACCGCGCCATAGGCCGAGATCGGCCTGGTCAGGCCGGCCTTGTCGGCGCAGGGGCGCCACTGGGTGATGGAAACGAAGCCGGGCTCGACGAGTGCCAAGCCATCGAAAACGCCGCGAATCTGGTCCCTCGGCCGTGGAATGTACGGCGCGCCACCGGTTCCGGCGTAGTTCGTGCAGAGCGTGCCGTACTCGGCGCTGTCGGCGGTACCGTCCCACAGGACGAGATAGCTGCCCGATGGCGCGGCGGCCATCACCGTGCCGGCGATGCGTACCAGCTCGGCATAGGATTCGGCATGGCCGAGCACGCCGAGGAAGAGGATGCCGAGCGGCTGCTCGAAGCCCAGCACGTCGCCTGCTTCGGCGACGATGCGCTCGGGGTAGTTGAAGTCGGCCTCTATATATGCGGACGCGCCTTGCGGTGTGGTGTTGCTGAGTAGGGCCCTTGACGGCATCAGCACCATCGGGTCGTTATCGACGTAGACCACCTTCGATTCGGGTGCGACCGGCTGGGCGACTTTCGTGGGTGTTCTGCATTGTCGGCAGGCCGCTGCCGATATCGAGAAACTGCCGGATGCCCGCTGCGCCAGTAAGATACCGAACGGTCCGGATAAAAGACTGTCGTGACTGCACGGCCATCGTGGTGATCTCCGGGTCGGCCTCGATGGCAGCGTCGCCGGCTATCCGGTCGATCTCGTGATAATCGGTGCCGCCCATTCAGTAGTTCCAGACGCGGGCCGAGTGCGGGATAGCGGTTCGGATCGCGGGGGAATTGTCCTGTTCGGGCATGCGAGGGAGCCTCTCGGTGGCGCAATGGCGACGCCCTTGGTGGGCTGAACCCAGGACTGTCGCGAACGGTCGGTACCTCCGATCTGCAGTGTGACAGTGCAAGATTCAGGTCGGCGCGGGAGCGGCGATCGACCGGTTGAGCTGGGGGTTCTCTGGTCGAAACGTTGATGCGTCACATTGCGGACCGGGTGGTCCGAATTAGTAGGGGCGCAGGGGCGAACTTCGTGCTATCGTCCCAAGTGTGGGTGCAAATGCAAGAACGTTTGAGCGTGCATCTGCACGAACCGATTCACCCAAACGGCGCAACCGAGGAGTGGGGAAACATGTCGGAGACATCCACCAACAAGGTCACTGGAGCATGGCGTAAGAGCACGTACAGCAACCCGAGCGGGAACTGTGTCGAAGTCGCCGAGGCGACCAACGGCCAGGTAGCGGTACGTAACTCGAGGCATCCGGAAGGCGGGGTGCTGTTCTACACCCGTCCCGAAATTGATGCATTCGTCCGCGGCGCGAAGGCCGGGGAGTTCGACTATCTGACGAGTTGAGCGGTAACATAAGCGATCGGTGCGGTGTGTTTCGCGACAGGTGGTTGTGACACACTGTGAGCAACCCCCGAGTATCGGAGACGAACTCAATGATCGCTGAACCCGATGACGAAGGTCAGGTGCATTCCGTTGTCGCCGAACGTGGTCCGACGGTGCTGCGTATCGCGCTGGGCGGACAGTTACGCCGACTTCGCGAGCGGACGGGCATCACCCGCGAGGCCGCGGGCGACGCCATCCGTGGTTCACATGCGAAGATCAGTCGTCTCGAGTTGGGCCGCACCGGTTTCAAGGAACGTGATATCCGGGACCTGCTGACGTTATACGGCGTCAACGACGTCGAAGAGCGTCAGCGGTTTTTGGAGCTGGCCAAGCAGGCGAACGAGCCGGGCTGGTGGCATCGCTACAGCGATCTGCTGCCGCAGTGGTTCGGCACCTACCTCGGCCTCGAACAGGCAGCGAGCAAGATCCGCACCTACGAGGCACATCTCGTCCCAGGCTTGCTGCAAACTCCCGAATACGCCAGGGCGGTTGTGTCTCTGGGGTATGAGGACGCTGATACCGATCGACGGGTTCAGGTCCGGCAGCGCAGGCAAGAGATTCTGCACCGGTCCGACCCGCCGGTCGTGTGGGCAGTGATCGATGAGGCGGCGTTGCATCGCCCCGTCGGTGGGCCGCGCGTGCACCGCGCGCAGTTGGAGCACCTGATCGAACTGGCCAAGCTGCCGAACGTGACTATTCAGGTACTGCCGTACTCGGCGGGTGAGCATGCCGCCGCCGGTAGCTCGTTCAGTATTCTCCGTTTCGCTGAGGCGGAGCTCCCGGACATCGTCTATCTCGAGCACCTGACGAGTGCGCTCTACTTGGATCGCAGGCAGGACCTGGCGCTGTATCTCTCGGTCATGGACCGTCTCAGCGTGCAGGCCGAACGACCGGAGAAGTCGATGCAGATCCTCGCGGGATACGCTGCGGATCTCTGATCAGCCCCCCCGTGAGGGGAACATGTGGGACCAGGTCTGTACCCATGAACACCTGAGAAGCCATGCGCCGCCTCGATATGCGCGGTCGCGGTATCTCGGCCCGAGGGATGTGCTCGTGGGTGCGATCGAAAGACGATGCGTGCCTGAGGCAAGCAATGTCACTGTGACGCAATGGGAAGGTATCGCGCCGTGGGAGTTTGGCGCGGAACCGGAAGGTGGTGCGCCGCTCGAGAGCGGTGCCCTATGTGAAGTCGATGCGCCGCGCGACTGCGGTGCGCAATGTGAAGTCGATGCGCCGCATGACAGCGGTGCGCAGTGGAAAGTCGGTGCACCGCTCGAGGGCGGTGCGCGATACGAAGTTGGTGCGCCGCGCGAGGGCGCGCACCGTGCGGCCGCTGTGCCGCACGGAATCTGGAGCGTCTGGATTTCAGAGCTGTCGACGACCGACATCGCACCGGTGCTACGAATCCGCACCCACAATGGGCACCCGGTACGATGGTGGCCGCGGAACGGCGGTACTGAACGCCAGACCGCCCCATCCGCAACCGTTTTCGGAATCCGTACCCGTGCTGGGCGCCCAGCACGGGTGCAGATCCACAGCGCGGCTGCGGATCTCGGTGTCGCGCTGCGGGCGCGACACCGGAGTAGGGGTGTACGGGACGCTGTGCGTCCCGTGGCCACGTTCGCACCCCTTGTGAGGATCCGCACCCTCTGCGGGCGGTCAGGGTGGGTGCGGATCCACACAAGGGGTGCGGATCGTGGTCCCGCGCGCCGCGGGTGGCGGGAAGCCGTTGGGCGGCGCGAGGTTTGGGGTGGCCGGTGCGTGGCCGATAGATCCGTGGCAGTCCTTGGAGTTCGCACCTCAGGCATGGGTTTGAGGCAGGCGCGAACCCTTAGGGAGAGTACGGATTTCGGCGTGGCAAGGCCGGAGGAATTGGGAAGCGCCTGGGGCGCACGTCAATTCGACGGGGGAGCGGCCGCTCGCCCTCGGCACGGGCC
Source organism: Nocardia altamirensis NBRC 108246 (assembly GCF_001612685.1). Lineage (GTDB taxonomy): Bacteria > Actinomycetota > Actinomycetes > Mycobacteriales > Mycobacteriaceae > Nocardia > Nocardia altamirensis. The sequence goes on along the minus strand of NZ_BDAY01000010.1, from coordinate 71,235 downwards.
GATGGCGGATCGTTGGCTGTTCGCCCGCGCCGAATCGCCACGGGGGACAGGTATTTCGATCCGGGCGGCTTCGGGCAGCACGATGTCGGTCATCGCCTTCGTGTCTTGTGCCGCAAACCCTGAGCCTGAGGGTAGATCATCGCCGGTGGAACAAGGTGGCTCAGGGCTTGCGGTACAAGGCAATTCGGTGCGAACGGGACACCGGGATGCCCGATCCGGTCACTGCTTGATGAAGCTGGAGGCGATCCGCCAGAAGGTCGCCGGCTGCAGTGCCTGGATATCCCAGTCATCGACCACGTCGTGCGCGGTGGTGACGATCCGGTCGATATCGAAATCGTCCCGGGTGGCCGCACCGGTGGACTCGACGGCATCGATGACGAACGCGACGGCGGTTTCCCGCGAGTACGCGGTGTTCCTGTGGCCGCTTCGGGCCGACTGTGTGCTCATTCTTGTACCGTTCGCTGGCTTCTCGACCAGTATGGCGTCGGCTATACCGAGCCGAGCGCCGGAGAGTGGTTGGTTCATCAGAACGCCCCTGACGTTTGGCGGCGGCGGACCCATGGCGATTGCGGCCTTCGGCCCGCCAATGCGGCCTCCCCTGGTTGTCCCCTGTAAAGCGTTGCGGGACTGAGTTTAGGTCCCCGTCGCTTTCAGATGCAAGTGCATCTGCACGATCTATTTGCAAGCGCACGTGCGGGATTTGGCGTCTGCAGGTTTGCTGACGCCGACTTCTGCACCACGTTTCATTAGCCGCTGAAAAGGACGTCGGTGCTGTAATCGATGTGGGTGCCTGGCTCCACGTAACGCTCCGCCGCGGCCGTCAGCTCGAGGAAGTGCTCGGTGAAACGGTGCGCCTCGGCCGCCTCGTCGTCGATATACAGCTGGTAGAGGAAGAAACGGTACGGATCGACGCGGTCGGCGCAGATGTCGAAGCGCAGGCAACCCGGCTCGTCGCGCAGCGAGGTGGCCGCGCTGCGGGCGACGGCGTCGAGGAAATCCGCGCGCGAACCCTCGCGGATCTTCATGGACACGATGCGGCTGAACACAGTTGCTCTCCCCTCGATGGCGGCGTGTCAATCCGTCTGGACAGCACGCTCTTTCGCGACACCGAGCTGGGCTACCGCCGCCTCGATCGGCGTGTCGCCGGACACGAGAACGAGCGTGGCGCCGACGGTGGGTGTGGCGGGCAGTAGTTCGGCGACCACGGCGGCCACATCGGCCCGGGGGATGTCGCCGCGAGCGACAGGCGGTGGCGCCAACGTGACGCGACCGGTGCCCGCGACGTCGAGCAGGCCGCCGGGCCGCACGATCGTCCAGTCCAGATCCCGTGCGCGCAGGTCGGTTTCGGCTTGCGTCTTGGCGTCGAGGTACGCGGCGAAGACGTCGTCGGTGCCGGGTGCGGGCGGCTCGCCCGCACCGATCGAGGAGATCTGGACGAAGCGCCGCACGCCTGCCCGTTCGGCGGTCGCGGCCAACCTGACCGAGCCGTCTCTGTCGACCGCGTACTTGCGGGCCGCGCCGCTGCCCGGGCCAGCGCCCGCCGCGAAAACCGCTGCGTCCGCGCCCTTCACGACGGCGAGCAGCGCGTCGTCGGTGGCGTGCTCGAGATCGAGCACGATCGGTTCGGCGCCTGCGGCGGTGACATCGGCGGCGTGGTCCGGATTGCGGATCAGGGCAGCGACCTGGTCGCCGCGGCGGGTGAGCAGCTCGGCGAGCAGCAGGGCGATCTTCCCGTGTCCGCCTGCGATGACGGTGCGCATGGTCGGTCCTCTCGGTTGGGGGCGGTGCCCGGCACTGTCGCTGTGACACTCAGCGTTCGGGACCGCCCGGGTTGCAGCGTGCTTCGACGGTGGCCTGATAGCCGACGGCAGGGCGCCACGGTTCCAGATTCCAGCTCGGCTTGTCCGGCTGCACCAGCCGGGCCCACGCCCAGTGACAGACGAACTGGTCGCGCATGCCGGGGGTGTCCGCGTCGGCGGACTGTGCGACCACTTCTTGCCATGCCCGCTCGTCGGCACCGGGAAACGTGGTCTGACGCCCGGCGGTGGTGGGGTAGACGAGCAGCCGCGCCCCGTCGATCGCCTCGACCCAGCTGACATGGTCGATGAGCGGCTGTCCGGCATAGGGATCGACGACAGGCACCGCGCTCGGCGCGGTAGGTGGCGCGGAAATGGTTGTCGTGGTGGACGATACGGTGGTCGGCTCGGCGGTGGGGCTACCCGATCCGCAGGCCGTGCCGGCAGGCAGCACGAGGGCGCACAGCAGCATCGCCGCTAGGACTCGGCCTCCCGGCTCGGTTGGTCGCCACCGGCGACCTGCCCGATCCGAGTACCCCACGCCAGCTCCCTCCGCGTTGTGCCACGGCAACGGTTCGCTATGGCATCAGCGCTGTCCCGCATGCCGTCTGTCCTCCGTCGAGCCTAGCGACCGCTCGGTACCTTCGACACCCGCCCACCGCATTTTCACCGTAATGGCGTGCTCGGCGGAGCTTGTGTCCTCGAAGTGGGGGCGGGTCACTCGCACCACGCCGCCGTTTGCTGGCACCGATTGTCATGGCTTGCCGGGACGGCGCGCAGTGGGGATAGTCGGTCGATGATGTGTACACGATTCATCGCGGGGACGGCCGGGGTCGTGGTCTCGGTAGCGCTCGCACTGGCCATCCCGGCGTCGGCGCAGTCGGCGGACGGGCCGGGAACGGTGACGAATCTGGCGGAGCTGACCGGACGATTCCGGGTGGCGGGCGCGGCGACGGCGGAACGGATGACCTATTGGTCCCGTGGGCCGCGCGGGCCGATGCAGAGCACCGGTGCGGTCTATCTGCCGCCGGGACCGCCGCCGCCCGGCGGTTGGCCGATCGTGGCGTACGCGCACGGCACCACCGGGATCGCCGATCAGTGCTCGTTCACGGCGGAACCTCGGACGTACTATCTGAATTCGCTGTATCCGCAGCTGCTCGAGGCCGGGTACGCGGTGGTGATCTCGGACTATGTCGGGCTCGGCACGCCGGGCGTCCACCCGTATCTGGACGGACCTTCGCAGGCGCGCAGCCTGATCGATGCCGTGCGTGCGGCGAAGGCAGTCGCACCTGCGCTCGGCACCCGATGGGCGGTGCTCGGCCAGTCGCAGGGCGCACACGCGGCGTTGTTCACGGCACATCTCGCGCCTGCCGATGCTCCTGAGCTCGCCTTGCGCGGCGCGGCGGCCACCGGCGCGCCCGCCAACCTGGATCTCGCCTTGCCGCTGGCGGGTCCGTGGATCCCACGACTTCCACTGGACAGGACGACCGCCTATCTGGCGATGCTGCTGGCCGGATTGCGGGCCAGTGCACCGGAACTCGATGTCGACAGCTATCTCACACTGACCGGTCTGGATGCGCTGCGGGTGGTCGAGTCGGAGTGCGTCGAGCAGGCCAACGCGCGGTTGGCCGACGTGTCGATCGGCGCCATGCTCGCCAAGCCACTCGACGACCCGGCGCTGGTCGCGGCGGCCGCGGCGATGCTGCGGATCCCGACCGACGGATACACCGTTCCGCTCTTCATCGGTCAAGGCCTGGCGGACATGCAGGTTCCTGCGCCGTTGACCGCCAAGCTGATTGCCGAGCTGCGCTTGTCGGGCACCGATCTCGAGGCGCATGTGTACCGCGGCGACCATGTCGGCACCGTGGACGAGGCGCAGCCCGATGTCATGGCTTTTCTGCGTCGGGTGCTCGGTCCGGGGCAATAGCGCTCACCGGAATGCACATGGTGTCGAATGGCATTCGATGCCAGTGTGCAGAAACTGCTGAAAACAAGTGACTTTCGTCGTCGAGACGAAATCCATTCGCCCGTGCCACAAATGCCGCTCAGTGCCAGAGTGACCGGCACGGCAGTCTGCGCAAGCCGGGGTGGATCATGCCGTCGACCGTGACGGTGAGCCCCGCATGCACTGCCGCCGAGGTGAATTCCCACGCCTCGGTGCTGCTCGCGGCGTATTCGAGGACCATCGCGTCCTCCGGGGTCGGGCCGTCGAAGTAGACCGTGACCCGGCGCGTCGGCGGCTCATCGACACGGTCGCGATCAGCGAGTTTGCGCGCAGTGCCAGCCATGCGACCGTCTCCCTTCACCCCGGACACGCCGCGACCGCGCCGGTACCAGTGAAGGTAGAGCGGTTCGCATGGCGGCGAACATATTCCGTCCCATTGGCTGGACATCTCACAGCGCACGAGCGGTGCGGTGGGGGTGTGTCACGAGGCGACGCGCTCATCGATCACAGACCGGACGCCCCAAACTTGTGAATTGTCAAAACGATTCCGGTCCGCCCTGCCGGTCCTCGGGAAAATTGTCGAAGATGATCACAACGTGGACCATTTTCGAGAGGTATCGATCGATGAGTGAGGCCCTACGTTCGATGGGCAGGGGAGTGTCCCGCAGGCGATCAGTGCGCAGGCTGGCCGCATTGGCCGCTGGCGTGATGCTGGTGGCCACGATGGCCGGCGCCGCGCAGAGCGAACCGTTGTATCCGACCCCTGATCCCGATCCCTTCTATTCGACGCCCGCGGACATCGCGGACATGCAGCCGGGCGATGTCATCGCGACGCGCCCCATGCCACCGCTGATGATCTTTCCCGACACTACGGTGACGGTCGTCCGATTCCGATCCACCAGTTCTGAGGGCAAGCCGATCGCGGCGACCACCACGGTGCTCACCCCTCGCGTGCACGCCAAGGACGGACCGCTGCTGTCGTTCCAGCACATCATCAACGGACTCGGCGCCGAATGCTCGGTGTCCCGCGTTCTCTACACCGGCGACCCGAACCTGATCGTCCGCGAGGCGCCCGGCTGGAACGTGCTGCTGCAGCGCGGCTGGAGCGTGGTGCTGCCCGATCATCTCGGACCGAACTTCGCCTACGGCGCGGCCAAACTCGGTGGGCAGATCACGCTGGACAGCATTCGCGCGGTCAAGCAGGTCGCCCAGTTCGACGTGCAGAAGAGTCCGGTCGCGATGGTCGGCTATTCCGGCGGCGGCATGGCCACCGCGTGGGCGGCGGCACTGCAGCCGACGTATGCGCCCGAACTGGAGATCGCGGGCGCGGCCATGGGCGGCGTGCCGATGAACCTGGTGAAGATGATGGAGGCGCTCGGCCTCAGCTCGCATCCGGTGTTCGGGCTCGCCTTGGCCGCCGGCCTCGGTCTGGAGCGGGAGTATCCGGATCGGTTCCCGCTCAGCGACCAGTTGAACGAACGTGGCCTCGCGGCCAGGGCGCAGATGGCCAACAGCTGCACCAACGACATCCTGGCGGCCGGTGCGGGCCGTGGTGCGCTCGACTTCGCGAAGTCCACCTCGATGATCAACGACGCGACCGCACGGCGCGTCGTCGAGGAGAACAGTCTCGAGCTGTACGAGGGTGTGCCGAAAATGCCGGTGTTCGAATGGCATTCGCCGATCGACGGGCTCATCCCGGTGGATGCGGTGGTGAACACCGACCGCCGCTGGTGTGCAGCGGGTGCAACCGTGCAGACCGAGCAAATTCCGGTGCCTGACCATCTCAGCGCTGCGGTGCTCGGCATTCCGGCGGCGTTGACCTGGCTCGACGCCCGTTTCCGAGGAGAGAAGGCGCCGAGCAACTGCTGACCGCGTGATCGCAGCCGAGCCGAACTGATTCGCCACGAGCGACATTCGGCTCGGTTGTTGCGGTTCGGATACGTGTCATGCACGACTCGGCCGCTTGGGCGCGTCGCGGGGTGTGCGCCGGTTAGCCTGACTGCCTGGCCTCGGTTCGGTAGGGGACATTTCGGGGGCCGAAGGCCGCATCTGCCCGGGGTCAGACGAACCTGACGTCCGCACCCAAAGGCGTGTGCCATGAGATGCTTGCCTGCCATTGCCGTGGCCTTACTACTGCTGTGCCCGACCGCGACGGGACAGGCGGTCGCCGAGCCGCCTGCGCCGCCACTCGGCATTCCCGGGCTGCCGCCACTACCCGCGCTACCGCAAGTGGCGGACCTACCAGGATTGTTGCCGCCGCCTGAGGCGCCTGCGCCGCTGCCTACTCTGCAAGAGTTCATCGATCAGGTGATTCCGCCGCCGCCGCTCGCGCCTGCCGAGTCGACGGTGATCCTCGACTCGAGTGCGCATCCTTCGACCGTCGCACTGCACCGGGCCGTGCTGCCCGAGAACGTCGGCGATCCGATCTTCGACGCATGGCCCGCGAACCTGGCCGACCTCGCCGAGGGTGAGCTCATCGAGGTCAGGGACGTCACCGCGACGACGGCCCCGCTGATGCTGCTGCCGATTCAGCGCGCGCAGCTCTTGAAATACCGGACCACCGACGCGAAGGGCGCGCCCTCGTACGCCACGGCGACACTGGTGGTGCCCGCGGCCGCCTGGTCGGGGCCCGGTCCGCGACCGGTGGTGGTCAACAACCTGCCGATCGATGCGCTCGGACGCACATGTACGCCCGGATACACGCTGGCACACGGCTTCAACACCGACACGAGCGTCACCGACTTCATCCCGCCGACGACCTATCTCGCCGCGTTGCGCGGCTACGCCGTGCTCATCCCCGACCACGAGGGTCCGTGGATGGCCTACGCCGAGCCGATCACGGCAGGGCATGCGGTGCTCGACGCCATCCGCGCGGTCCGCGGGCAGTTCCCGGTCGAGTTCGGCGCGAGCCGATTCGGGATGACAGGGTACTCGGGCGGCGCCATCGCCACGCACGGTGCGGTGAAGCTGATCGCAGGCTACGCACCGGAATTGGCGGACGTCATCGTCGGCGCCACGCTCGGCGGCGTCCCCGCGGATTATCAGATCCTCGCGCGCAGCATGAACGGCAACCTCGCGTCGGCGGTGTTCATGGCCGCGGTCTTCGGCATCGGCAGGGAGCGCCCGGAGATCCTGGCGCGGATGAACAATCTGGCGCAGTGGATCGCGACCTCACCGGTGAAGAACTTCTGCGGCAGCACCTATGGGGCGATCGGCATCCTGATGCTGCCGATCGATATCGCGGCCAACATCCCCGATCCGCTGAATTCCGAAGTGGCCGACCAGATTTACCGGGTCACCAGGATGGCGGACATGAAATCGGCGACGCCGCTGTACATCTACAACGGCGAGCAGGAGTTCTGGATCCCGGCCGAGGGCGCGCGCAACCTGTACCAGGAACAGTGCAGGCTCGGCGTGCCCGCGGTGTATCGCAGCGTGTTCGGCGAACACATCATCGCGGCCGGGCTCGGCTATCCGGAGGCGATGCTCTGGCTGGATCAGCGACTGCACGGTGTGCCTGCGCCCAACGAATGCTGAACGGTTGCCGAGTGCGGGGTCGGCGTCAAGCCTCCTGAATATTTGGTGTTGCACTCGGCGCCGATGCGGCGATCAATCACGGACGACGCTCCTTCGTCTCGGTGGAGCCCGGTCCGCTCTTCCCGCCCGCGGGAGGTGACCATGCCGCGTTTCGGTATTGTGTTGCGGTCCGGGCGAGCTCGACGCCGCGGATTCGCGAAAGAGGCACATGAACGACATCACGACCACTGCATCCGAACAAGCGCAGGCCCTGGTTGGGCGCCACTACCGGATGACGGAGCACTACGAAGTAGGGCGCGAGAAGATCCGTGAATTCGCGCGCGCTCTGCAGGACAGGCATCCGGCACACTGGCACGAATCGGCGGCTGCCGACCTTGGCTACGACGGCCTGGTTGCGCCGCTCACCTTCACCTCGATCGTGCTGATGTTGATGCAGCGCAAGATGTTCGAGTCGGTGCTGTCCGCCTACGACATCGGCCAGGTGCTGCAGACCGAGCAGTCGATCCAGGTGCACCGCCCCGTGCTTGCGGGCGATCAGCTGCACTGCGTCTCCTATATCGAGTCGTTCCGCCAGTTCGGCGACAAAGACTTCATGGTGACCAAGAACGTGCTCACCAACCAGCACAAGGAGCTGCTGCAGACCGCGACCTCCACCGCGGTCGCCCAGACCGGCGTCGAGATCGCCACCGAGCTGCGGACGGCCGTCGACGGCGTCATCATGTCCGGGCAGTCGGGCGCCGACCGGCACGAGGCCGCGTTGCAGCGGGCCGCCCTGGGCGAAGAGGCCGGTGTGGTCGAATGTTTCGATGAACCGCCGGCCGCCGACCCGAAGGATCGGCAACGGACGCCGCGGACGGTGCCGAGCTTCGACGAGTTGTCGGTCGGCATGGAACTGCCGTCGCGTTCGTTCGTGCTCTCCCGCGGTGATCTGGTGAATTACGCAGGGGTGTCCGGTGATTCGAATCCGATCCACTTCAGCGACCTGGTCGCGCGCAGCGCAGGCCTTCCGGATGTCGTCTCGCACGGCCTGCTCACCATGGGCCTCGGCGCGGGCTACCTCACCGAATGGCTCGGCGATCCCGCCGCCGTCACCGGGTACGGCGTGCGCTTCGCCGGGTTCGCGCCGGTGGCGGCGACCACGGCGAGCGTCATCGAATTCCGGGGCAAGATCAAGGATCTCGACCGGGAACAGCGGACGGCAACCCTCGCGCTTACCGCGACCTGTGATGGCAGAAAGCTGTTCGGGCGGGCGATCGCGGACGTCGCGTTGCGCTGAAAGCACGGCGTCTTCGGTCACCGGCACAGGGTCTTTGGGCAGTAGAAACGGACAGTCGTCGCGTGGCAAACTCGAAGAATGCGTGCTTCGGAGGTGCGGCAGTCTGCTGAACCCCTCCGTGTCGGGATGAGTCCGGCCGGTGGTGGCCCCACCGTGCTCCGGATGGTGCTCGGCGGCAGGCTGCGCAGGCTCCGGGAGGCGGCCGAGATCAGCAGGGAGGAGGCGGGCGACGCGATCCGCGGCTCGCACTCCAAGATCAGCCGACTCGAGCTGGGCCGCACCGGTTTCCGGGAGCGCGACCTCGAGGATCTGCTGGATCTGTATCGCATCGCCGACCCGATCGAGCGCGAGGAGTACCTGGAGCTGGCCAGGCAGGCCAACGCGTCGGGCTGGTGGCATCGGGACAGCGACTGGCTGCCCAAGTGGTACGACACCTATCTCGGCTTGGAGCAGGCGGCCACGCTGGTCCGTGCCTACGAGCCGAGGGCGGTGCCCGAGCTGCTGCAGACCCCCGAATATGCGCGGGTGCTGCTGTCGCTTGCCCATTCGAACGAGCCGCAGTCCGCGATCGAACGCCGGGTCACGCTGCGGATGCGCCGTCAGAACATCCTCGACCGGCTCGACCCGCCGCAATTGTGGGTGATCGTCGAGGAGGCCGCGCTGCGCCGTCCGATCGGTGGCTCCGCGGTGTGGCGCGCCCAGATCGAGCAGCTGCTGCGTGCGGTGGCGAGGCCGAACGTCACCGTCCAGGTGCTCGCCGACCATGTCGGCGGGCCCGCGCTGGCCGACGGGGCCTTCACCATCCTGCGTTTCGCCGAGGCCGACCTGCCCGACATCGTCTATCTGCAGCAGCTGACCAGCGCGCTGTACTTGGACAAGCAGGCCGACCTGGACGCGTATCGCGCGGTGGCGAACCAACTTTCGGTGCACGCCGCGCCGCCGGAGTACACCGTCGGCCTGCTCGAAGCGCTGCGCAGGCGCCAGCCCGCGATCCTCGATGAGCCCGCGGGACCCACGGGCTGACGCTGCCCCTCTCGCACACCGGAACGGTCCGGCGTGATTCGGTGCCGCCGAAATGGGCATCTGATAACCGTGACGAATTGCCACCAGCCCTCGACGTGGTGTGCCGATTGCTGCTCCCGAGGCACGTCGACACGGCGTGGCGATGTATTGTCCCAATGGGACAATAAGGTGGTAGAGTGAAGTTATGAACGACACCGGTGTCGATCTGGATGGCCGTCGGCTGCGCACCGTACGCAGCAGAGAGGCGCTGACGCGCGCGGCCTTCGATCTGCTCACCGAGCGAGGTTTCGACGCCGTTGCCGTCGAAGACATCGCGGTGCGCGCGGGGGTCACCCGGCGCACCTTCAGTCGCCACTTCACGTCCATCGTCGATGCCGTCCTCGGTGATGTCGACCAAGACGTGCACTCGTTCAACGACGCGCTGTGCCGCAGGCCCGTGTCCGAACCCCCATTGCTTGCCTACCGCAACGCCATCCACGATTGGTTCGAAGCCGAGCACGGCGGCGAGCGTGCGGAGCTGCTGGCCAGGCGGTGGGCGCTGTTCCAACGATTCGACGACGAACCGCAGTTGTTCGCCGGATATCAGCGCATTCGCGTCGAAGGTCAGCGAGAATCGGTGCGGATCATCGCCGCTCGCCTCGGCGTCGACCCGGAGCGGGACGCGCGCCCGGCCGCCGCGGTGGCCGCGGGCGCGGGACTGCTCATCGCAGCGCTGCAGGCGTGGGCCGCAGGCGACGATCCGAACGGCCTACCCGAACTCATCGAGGAATACTTCGACACTCTTGTCGCACTCACCACCGAATTCCGGAACGAGGAGTCACCGTCATGACCACTGAGTCGGTGAGCAGGTACCGCCGGACGTGCCGACGCGTCGGGCTGGATCGTAATCCGATGCGCCGCAAGGAAGATCGGGTGCAAACCCTGGTCGCCGTCGCGCTGGCGCTGGTGTTCCTGATAATCCTGCCGGTGCTGATCATGTCGGTCGGCACCAGGGTCTATCGCACGGAATCCGCTGCGGTGCAGGCCGAAACGGCGCAGCTGCGGCAGATCGAGGCGACGGTGACCGCGACCGGGAAGGCGCCGCTGTACGCGCCGATCATGCCTGCCACCGTGCAGTGGAAGGACGCCGACGGCACGCTGCACACCGACGACTACCAGTCGCCCACCGTGGTGGAACCAGGTGCGACCGTGACCCTTTGGCTCAACGGCGCCGGAAGGATCGTCGAACCACCGTCGCAATCCAAGGCCCTCAGCAAGGCCCTGCTGCTCACCACGGGCGCGGTGTTCGGGGCAACGGTTCTGCTCGCCGGTTGCTACGTCGGGCTGCGGCACACCCTGGATCAGCGACGCCTGCGGATGTGGGAAATGGAGTGGGCCACTGCGGATCTGCGCTGGGGCAGCCACAGCTGAGCGGGTGTGCGACGTGCCCGCCGGCGAGGGTAGGGAACAGGCGGCGGGCACGTCGCGTGCCCGGCCCCATCGCGGCGAACGACGGCCGGGCACACTGTCGAAGCTAGGTCATCGGCGCGCTGCGCGTCCGGTCGGCTGCGCAGCACCGGACAACCCATGATCATTCGCCCGGTCGTGTTGTGACACAACACAACCGGGCGACGTTGCCTTATACGGGCATCAGGCTGTGCTTGCGCGGGTTCGGCTTCGTCGCCGACTTGTCGCGCAGCAGTCGCAGCGCCTTGCGGATCTCCAGCCGGGTCTGCGCAGGCTCGATGACGGCGTCGACGTAGCCGCGTTCGGCGGCGATCCACGGCGTGGCCATGGTGGCGTTGTAGAAGTCGATCATCTGCTGGCGCACCGCGGCGCGCTGCTCGACCGGGGTGGCCTCCAGCTGCTTGCGGCCGATGATGCCGACCATGCTCTCGGCGCCCATCACCGCGATCCGCGCGGTCGGCCAGGCCAGGCTGATGTCGGCGCCGAGCTGCTTGCAGCCCATCACCGCGTAGCCGCCGCCGTAGGCCTTGCGGGTCACGATCGTCACGATCGGCACGGTCGCCTCGATGACCGCGCGGAAGAAGCGCCCGCCGCGCTTGATCACGCCGTTGCGCTCCTCCTCGACGCCGGGCAGCACGCCGGGGGTGTCGACGACGAAGACGAGCGGCAGCCCGAAGGCGTTGCAGAGCCGGATGAAATGCGTTGCCTTGTCCGAGCATTGCGCGTCGAGCGCGCCGCCGAGCACCTGCGGTTGGTTGGCGACCACGCCGACGCTGCGGCCGTCGACCCTGGCGAAACCGGTGATCAGGTTCTGCGCGGTGTCGGCGCCTATCTCGTGGAAGTCGCCGTCGTCGAAGATCCGCAGCAGGATCTCGTGCATGTCGTAGCCGACCTTGTCGGCGTCCGGAATGATCGAATTGAGTTCCAGGTCATGGCTGGTCAGCTCGGGCTCCAACCCGGGATTGACCACCGGCGGCTGCTCGAGGCAGCTGGTCGGCAGGTAACTGAGGTAGTTGCGCACCCAGTCGAACGCGGCCTGCTCGTCGGGCGCGACATGGTGGATGGTGCCGTTGCGGGCCTGGACGGCGGCGCCGCCGAGCTCCTCCGCGGTGACCTGCTCGCCGGTCACCGCCTTGATGACCTCGGGGCCGGTGACGAACATGTACGACTTGTCCGTCGCGACCAGCACATCCATGTTGACCGGGCCGTACACCGAGCCCGCCGCGCACTTGCCGAGCATGACCGCCACCTGCGGCACGTACCCGGAGAGGTCCTCTTGGCGGCGGCACATCAGCGCATACCAGGCCAGCGAGGTCACCGCGTCCTGGATGCGGGCGCCGCCGGAGTCGTTGATCGCCACGACCGGGCAGGCCTTCTCGTAGGCGAATTCCATGGCGGCGGCGACCTTGCGGCCGAACATCTCGCCGACCGAACCGCCGTGCACGGTCTGGTCGTGCGCGATCACCACGATCGGCCTGCCGTCGATGCGGCCGCGACCGGTGACGACGCCGTCGCCGTACATGGCGTTCTTGCCGCCGCCCGGCGCGCGCATCAACGCGCCCATCTCGACAAAGCTGCCTGGATCGAGCAGTGCGCGTACCCGTTCCCGTGCGCTGGGTATGCCCTTGGCCTTGCGCTTCGCGATGCCGGTTTCACCGGCGGGCTCTTCGGCTAGCTCCAGGATGCCCCGGAGCTCTTCAAGCTTCTCTCGCGTACCGCTCATCTGTAGTGGTGCCTGCCCTTCGAACTCTGCTGTATCGCCGTAGGTGCGCGCAGCGCTCGATGCTATCGGGGGTCCGAGCGGCTGCACAGTTGTTCTTCGTATCCCATGGGACAGCTCACAGGTTCGCCCAGCGCTCCGTTGATCCATGCAACACCCCGCGCTGCCAGCGTAAGGGCGCGGTGCTTGTGCAAGGTACCAGTCATCCGACGTTGCGGCGATGAGTGTTCCCGACAGTCGGGTCGAGCGCTGGGCACGGGTGCCTGACCGGGCTTAATGTTGAAATGAGCGACGCAGCGCCGGTTTGCGCGGTCGGCGCTGCGCCGCTCATTTCTTTCGGCTGCCCCCGGCCCCGGCCGCAGATTTTATGCGGGTGGCACACTTTCAGCGATCGAAAAGCACGTTCAGGTAGTGCGTGCTCTCTCGCGAAAATGTTTCTGATTCTTGTGAATTCGCCCAACGAGCCGGGTTGGCACTGATGACTTCCCCGATTCCGGCAGCGTATCTCGTTCGCGGCCGGAAATCGTCGCTAGCCTTCATTAGTCATGACGGCACAGCGGGTGAGATCGAATTCCGATAATCTGGCATCGAAGCTGCTCGATTACTTGGCAAGGCCGCCGGGTGACCCCTCGTCCGGTGAGGTCGCCGCCGCCACCAGAAACTGTGTGGCGGCGGCGGTCGAGCGGCTGGGTCCGCGCCGGGCTCCGGTCGCCGAACCGCCCGAAATCGCAGGCAGCGCAACACGATGGGCGCGCGAGGGCGTGGCGCTGGAGACCGTGCTCGGCGCCTATCACGACGAGCTCCGCTCGGGTCTGGCGTTCATTGCGGCCGAGACCGAGGACGACAAGGTGGTCGCGGGCGCGCAGCTGATGCTGCGTGTGCTCGAGATGGTCACGGTCACCACCTCGACGGCCTACGTGGACGAACATCGCGTGGTAGCAAGAGAACACCAGACCGCAGCGCAGACCCTGGTGTCCGCGCTGCTCGGCGGGCACGGCGTCGCCGAGCTGGCCAAACAGACCGGGATCGCGGTGGCGCCCGCCTATCAGGTTGTGGCGCTGAGTATTCCGGCGCACCCGGAGGAGCGAAGACCCGGTGCCGGCGTCGCGGCGGCTCGGCGCAGGCTGCGCAGGGTACAGGCCGCGCTGGCCGATCCGCTGGGCTCGCGCGCGTTGTCGCTGTTGTCCGTCGCAGGCGGCACGGTGCTTGTGCCGATCGAGGACCGGTCGGCGCGCGTCGGCGTTCCCGCGGTGACCGCGGACGTGCTCGGCCTGCTGAGCGAAGCCGCGGAGGTGCCGTTGACCGCGACCGCGGCCAGCGGCCCGACCGCCCGCATCCCCGAACTGGCCGCTCGCACACACGATTTGCTGGACAGCGTGCGCGCCGACGAGCGGCCGCCAGGCCTCTATCGGGTTGTCGAGCCCGAAGCGGATGACGATTGTGATACTGCCCAGCCCGGTCACCCGCCGTACGTCAACTCGACCAATGATTCCGAATTCGGCTGGTCGGCTTGAGATTTCACACTATCGTCGATCGCGCCGTGCCGGGTCGCGCCGAGAACAGAGGAGTTCGGTTGACCACCGCACCGACCGATCGCGACACGCTCCGCATTCCGGAATTAGTCGCCGAAAGTTCACTCGTTTGCCCGGCAGCAGCCACCGGGAATTGTCATAAGAACTCCGGAACAGTGTGTGCCGCGCCCACCGTCGGGCGTAGGCTCCGACCCGAAGCCACCGACGAAAACCTGTGCATGACCGATGACCGCTCCACCTGCTCTCGCGCAATGCGCCGCGCCATCGTGGCCGCGGCCGCGCGTGGCCGATTGCCTGGATCGCCCGCCGACCAGGCAGTACGAGGTGTCGTAGCGCGATGAGTCTGCGGGGCCCGATCAGCACGGCGGCAATAGCCATCGTTCTCGCGGCCGTCGCCGCGCCCGCGGTCGCAGACGACGTCCCCGGGGTGCCGAGCGGTCCGCCACCCGCCATCGATCCGTCGATGACCAGGACCGGACTGCTCGCCGTCGAGAATGTCGGACCCCAGCACGATCGCCTGAAGATCGCCTCCGCGGCCATGCGGCGGGTCATCGAGGTCGACGTGCTGCGCGGTGCGGGCGCCGCGCCACGGCCGACGCTGTACCTGCTCGACGGCGTCGACGGCGACGCCACCTCGGGTTGGCTGAGCAAGGGCGGCGCGGCGAAATACTTCGCGGACAAGCCGGTAGACGTGGTGGTGCCCGGTGGCGGCACCGGCAGCATGTACAGCGACTGGGTGCGCCACGACACCGCGCTCGGCCTGAATCGCTGGGAAACGTTCCTCACCGGCGAGCTGCCGCCGATCGTCGAGTCGCTGCTGAAGTCCGACGGGCGTCGCGCCATCGCCGGGGTCTCCATGGGTGCGCAGGCCGCGATGATGCTGGCCCAGCGGCACCCCGGCCGTTATCGTGCCGTTGCGGGCATGAGCGGATGTTATTCCACCGCAGACCCTTTGGGTCACGCCGTCACCACCATCACGGTGGCTTCGCGCGGCGGCAACGTGGAAAACCTGTGGGGCCCACCGTCTTCGCCGGAGTGGGCGGCCCATGACAGCGTGCTCGGCGCGGAAGAGTTGCGCGGCACCGCGATCTACCTCTCCGCCGCTACCGGTGCACCGACCGACGCCGACTTGGTCGCGATCGCACAGTCGCCGTCGGTCGCCGACGCGCTGCGGTTGGCAGGCGGCGGTACGGCATTGGAGGCGGGCGCGCGCTCGTGCACCGAGCGCTTCGCCGCCAGACTCGGCGAGCTGAACATTCCCGCCACCATCGACTACAGCCCGGCAGGCATGCATTCCTGGCCCGACTTCGAGGCAGGCCTGCCGCGCGCCTGGCAGGCGCTGGCACAGGGACTCGGCCTGCCGACCCCCGAGTGAAGTGCTAGTTCCCTTGGCGGTGAGTTGGCTCCGGTTGCGCCGAAAGTGGACAACGGTCCACCGGTAGCTCGTATCTTTGCCGTAGGCGTGCAGATCGGAGTGGGACAGTGCAACCAGATGGGCTTACTGCGGACTACGTGATTGTCGGCTCCGGATCGGCGGGCGCGGTGCTGGCGAATCGGCTCAGTGCGGACCCCGCGACCACGGTGGTGCTGCTGGAGGCGGGGCCGCCGGACAAGAACAAGTTTGCCCATATTCCCGCGGGGTTCGCGAAACTGTTTCGCTCCGAGGTCGATTGGGACTATCTCACCGAACCGCAGCCGGAGCTGAAGAATCGGCAGATCTACTGGCCGCGCGGCAAAATGTTCGGCGGCTCGTCGTCGATGAACGCGATGATGTGGGTGCGCGGGTTCCGGGCCGACTACGACGAGTGGGCGCTGCTTGCGGGTGAGGAGTGGGGGTTCGCGGCCGCGGTCGACCAGTTCCGGCGGATCGAAAATGTCGAGGACGCGCAGTATCCGGACGAGGGCGCCGCCGGTCCGCTGCACATCTCGCGGCAGCGCAGTCCCCGCACCTCGACCGCCGCGTACCTGCGTGCGGTGCAGGAGGCGGGCTTCGAGCTGGAGCCGCCGAATCGGCCGGAGCCGGAGGGGTTCTGCCAGACGATGGTGACCCAGCACGGCGGCAGGCGCTGGAGCACCGCGGACGGCTACCTGAAACCCGCCATGCGCCGCCCGAACCTGACGGTCCGCACCGAGGCGCTGGCCACCAGGGTGCTCTTCGAAGGCACCCAAGCCGCCGGTGTCGAATACCACCAGGGTGGCGGGCCGCACCGGGTCGCGGCGCGCCGCGAGGTCATTCTCTGCGGTGGCGCGATCAACAGTCCGCAGCTGCTGATGCTTTCGGGCATCGGCGACCGGGACGAGTTGGCGCGCCAGGGTATTCGCGCGTTGCGCCACGCACCGGAGGTGGGCGCGAACCTGCAGGACCATCTCGTCGCCGGCCTCGGCTACACGGTGGCGGACTCACTGTTCGCCGCCGAGAAGCCGCGCCAGCTGCTCGACTACCTGATCCGGCATCGTGGCATGCTGACCTCCAATGTCGGCGAGGCGTACGGATTCGTGCGCAGCACACCCGAACTCGATCTGCCCGATCTCGAGCTCATCTATGCGCCTGCCCCGTTCTATTACGAGGGTCTGCTCGATCCGACCGAGCACGGCAACATCCTCGCCGCGGTCCTGCTGCGCCCGCACAGCCGGGGCCGGATCACGCTCACCTCGCCTGATCCGGCCGCCAAGCCGATGATCGACCCGCGCTACCTGTCCGACAGTGCGGGCGCGGATCGCGCCGCGTTGATGGCGGGCCTGCGGATCTGCGCCGACATCGCCGACGCGCCTGCGATGAAGGCCGTGCTCGGCCCGATGATCTACCCGCCGCAGGCGCCGCTGCATCGGGAGGCCGCCCTCGAGCTCGCGCTGAACGGCTACTCGCACACCCTGTATCACCCGGTCGGCACCTGCCGGATGGGCACCGACGTGGCCAGCGTCGTCAACCCGCGCCTGGAAGTCCGTGGCGTCCAAGGTCTTCGGGTCGCCGACGCGTCGGTCATGCCGATGCTGATCCGTGGCCACACGCACGCCCCCGCGGTCTTCATCGGCGAGCAGGCGGCGCAGTTCATCCTGAAGGGGTGACTCAGGAGGCGACGAACAAGCCGAGCGAGCCTGCCGCCAGCGCCAGATAGGGCATCGGATAGGCGAGGTCGCCGTAGCCGCGGGCGCGCAGGATGGTGAGGATCGCGCCGAGGAAATAGAGGACGAGGCAGATCGCGGCGGCCAGGCCGAGCGCGGGGATGACAAGGCCGACTAGGAGGCCGAGCGCGCCTGCGGCCTTGATGACGGCCAACGGATAGAGCGTCCATTCGGGGAGCCCGTAGCTTTTCATGTTGTCGCGCACCCATTGGGCGCGAAAGACATCGATGCCTGTCGCGATCAGCATGGCGATCGCGGCGACGACGGTGACGATGATGTAGGCGGTGGACATGGGGGAGACCCTCCTGTTTCGTGGTGCAGATCGGTCTGCGATCGTTGCGCTGTCTTCCGTGTGACGGACGGCGGAACGGAAAGGTGACCGATGCACGCGCAAGACCTGCTGGCGCAGCGTTTCGAGACGCAGCGCGGCCAGTTGCGCGCGGTGGCCTACCGGATGCTCGGATCGCTGAGCGAGGCCGAGGACGCAGTGCAGGAGACCTGGCTGCGGCTGGCGGGGCACGACACCAGTGAGGTGGCGAACCTGCCTGGCTGGCTGACCACGGTGGTGTCCCGGATCTGCCTGGACATGCTGCGGGCCCGCGCGACTCGGCGGGAGGATCCGCTGGACCTGCTCGCCGAACTCGGCGACACCGCCTACGACAGCGATCCGGAACAGGAAGCGGTGCTGATCGATTCGGTCGGTCGCGCGCTGCTCGTGGTGCTTGACCGGCTCGGGCCGGACGAGCGGGTGGCGTTTGTGCTGCACGACCTGTTCGCGCTGCCGTTCGATCAGATCGCGCCGATCGTCGGGCGGACACCGGCGACCACGAAGAAGCTGGCGAGCCGCGCGCGGCAGCGAGTGCGCGGGGAAACCACGCCGGGACTCGCTGTGCAGCGGCCGGTGGTCGAGGCGTTCCTGACCGCGGCCCGCGGCGGCGACCTGGCGGCACTGCTCGCGGTGCTCGCCCCAGATGTGGTGCGGATCGCCGATCCCGCCGCGCTGCCCGCCGGAATCGCCGCCGTGGTCGCGGGCGCGACCGAGGTGGCGAAGGAAACCGTACTGCTGCAACGCCGTTCGCGGGTGGCCGCGCTTGCCGTTGTCGACGGCGCGATCGGCATCCTTGTCGCGCCGCGTGGGCGGCTGCTGCTCGCGCTTGTTGTCACCGTGCGCGACGATCGGATCGCGGCCTATGAAGTGATCGCGGATCCCGCCCGCCTGCGGGCGCTCGAAATCGCGGTGCCCGCGTAATCCGCAGGGCCGCAATGCAAACGTGCCCGCACGCCGGAGGGCGGGCGGGCACGGAAAACGGCGGGTCTACAGCGCGGGTACCCGGGCGAAGCCGATCGGCGGGGTGCGGTTCGGTCCGGACGGCACCGCAGGCCGGAAGTCCGGCAGCACCGGAAGCACGTCGACATTGCGGGCGGCATAGCAGCGCACCTTGGGCAGCGCGCGGGTCACTTCGGCGCGTTCGACCGGCTCGTCGTCGATGAAGCCGATGGTGTCCAAGCTCAGCCCGAGCGTCGCGCCGATCCGGATGATCGCCGAAGACTTCGGGCCCCAGCCGATTTCGACGGCGGAGAACATCTCGTAGACGCCGCGCCGGTACAGGGTGGCCATGGTCAAGTCGTGATCACCCCGGCTGGCCACGGCGTGCCAGATGCCGCGCTCGCTGAGCAGCCGCAGCGTGCGCAGCGCCGCCGGACGTAGTGCGCCACTGGACGCCTCGCTGACCGCGCCGTCCCACAATGTGTTGTCCAGTTCCCAGACAAGACATCTCAGAGCCGGTCTCACCGCAAGCCCCTATCGGTTCGTCATCCCTGCCATCCTGCCGCGCACCCATGCCGGTACTGCACACCCTCTCCGGCACGGCATATCTCCGGCAAGCCCCTGGTTCCTGGGGTTTGGCCCAGCGCGAGCGATACTACCGCCAGGGCGGTCCGCGCTCGGGGCAACCGACAGAACCGCTGGTACCGGATTTCGTCACCGAAGGATCCGCTGGTAGCGCCGTTGCGCGGCCGTTGTGACAAAGCACCAACACCAACCGACCAGTCTCCATCTAGAGCACAGAACCCGGCGAATCGGTCCGCGCCGAAGACCGAACGATTAGTGTGAATGCGCCGCACAGCTACATCCCCGGGGGCGGGTACAACGAGATCCGGGGGCAGAAGGAGTGGTCAATGTCGATCGACAACTCGGCGAGGCAGATCCTGACCCTTGCAGGTAAGCCGATGTCCCAGCCACTCAAGGACGTTCGCGCGTTATCGCGTCAGATGGTCGGGCACTTCGTCGAGAACGTCATCCCCTGCGGCACACTGCCGTCCGACGCGATCTCCGGCGACGTCACCACCATCACCAGGGTCTGCCTCGAATTCGCGGTCAGCATGCTCGACGGCCAGGACATCCCGGGAAAGCTGCAGCGCCTGCAAGAGGCCGCCGCGGGCTGGGCGCGCGAGGGCGTGCCGATCGACACCATCCACCACTCGATCCACGAGGGCTTCAAGATGGGCCTGGACCTGGTGGTGTCCGACGCGTCCATCAAGGACTACGACAGCCTGGTCGACGGCGCCAAGATGGTGCTGGAAATGCTGGACATGATCAGCTCGGCGATCTCGGTCGCCTACATCAGGGAACTGCGCTCCGTGGTCAGCGAACATCACACCGCGGTGCACACGTTGACCTCGGCCCTGCTCGGCGGGCACAGTACCTCCACCATGGCCCGCGAATGCGGCATTGCCATCGCCACCTCGTATGCCGTTCTCGCCGTGGCGATTCCGCCGCACCGCGAGGAGAACAACCCGATGATCGACAGCCAGGTCGTCGCGCGCCGCAAGCTGCGCCGGGTGCAGGCCGAGCTCGCGACGCGCTGCGGTGATCGCGCGTTGTCGCTGCTCAGCGTCGACGGTGGCACCGTGCTGATTCCGTCGGACGGATTCGACAACGAGGGCTTCGACGGACTGGTGACCCAGTTGTCGCACGCCGCTCAGGTCGGCATCACCGCGACCATGATCGAGGCCACCCCGGAACAGATTCCCAACGCCGCCGATCAAGCCCACGAACTGCTCGACATGGTGCAGCGCCTGGAAGCGGTGGCCGGGCTGTACCGGTTCGACGAGCTCGCGCTCGAATATCAGCTGACCAGGCCGGGTCCCGGCCGTGAGTACCTCGGCCAGTTGCTCGACCCGCTGGACGAGCATCCCGAACTGCTGGAAACCCTGCAGCGCCACATCGGCAACAACCTCAACCGCCAGCGGACCGCGCGAGTCCTGCACGTGCACACCAACACTGTCGACTATCGCCTCAAACGGATCGGCCAGCTCACCGGTTTCGATCCGTCGCAGCCGTCGGGCCTGTGGTATCTGCGCTCGGCATTGGTCGCGCGGTCCTACCGCACCGCCTGAGCGGCGCCGCGGGGCTAGAGCTTTCCGCCCCCGCCGAGCAACCATGGGTTGGCGGTGCAGACGAGGTCGGGGCCTGCCTGGTCGAGCGCGCGCAGCGCGATGGACAGTGCGCGTGGCGAGTACATGATCGTCAGGTGGTCGGAAACGTCCTGCTCGCAGCCGTCTTGGAGGGTGATGTTCTGCACCGTCGCGCCGGCGACGGGCCGGAGGAAGGTCAGCTCGTACGGCGTGGTCACTTCGTCGTAGCGGGAGCCGACGACGGTGTAGTCGACGCCTGCGACGGTGTCACCGTTCGCGTTGAGCCGGTTGACGAAATCCGAACCGACCGTCTGCTGGATGCCCGCATGGCCGACGAAGAGCTCGACGAAACCGAGGATGTCGATGCCGAAGTTGTTGATCGCGCGGCCGAGCGCGCCGATGCCGATCAGGGTGGTGCCGTGGTGAGTCGCGCCGAAGGTGATCAGGTGGCGCACCTTGTCTGCGCCGCCGTGGAACTTGGTGTACCAGTTGGCCATCGCGCCGCCCTGCGAGTGCGCGACGATATCGACCTCGGCTGCGCCGGTGGCGGCGAGCACCCGGTCCACGAACGTCGCCAGCTGCGCGGCGGAGTCCTGGATGTAGCCGGTGCCCATCGCGCCGGGCAGCACCGTACCGAGGCCGCCGCCTTGGATCGGGGTGGACCGACCGTAATTGACGGTGAAGGTGCACAAGCCAGCGTCCTTGATCGGCTGCCCCATGAACGCGAATCCGTTGTAGGCGTTCATCCAGGTGCCGTGCAGCAGGATCACCGGGCGCGGCCGGTCGGCGGTCGGCTTGCATGCCCAGTCGTTCGCGCCCGGCGGTGCGACATCCGGATTGAGCAGGCCGTAACCGAAGGCGGCCAGCCAGGAGGTCATCGGCGGGCCGTATCCGACTGTGTCGCTGGCATATCCACCGGACAGTCCCGCGCTGCTGCCCGAGCCGCCGTAGCAATTACCTGATCCGTTGCCCGAGCCTGCCCCGCTGCCGGACGTGCAGGCCGAGCCGGAGCCGCTGCCGGATTCGGCGACCGGTGCGGCCTTCCGGCCCGCGGCGATGTAGTCGGCGAGCGTCTGGTCCGTCGGTTCAGCGGTCGGTGCGGCGTTCGCACCGACCCCGGAGATACCGAACACGAGCGCCGATATCCCGACGAATACCGCTGCGGTGAGCGAGGACGAATTACGTTTCATGGCATGCCTTCCCGTTTCTGCGCAATAATTCGAGCCGCAGTGCCTGGTACGTCATTCGACGGCACTGAAACTGCGCCAACACTAGAGCCGGTTGTGCGAGTGACCCAGCGGGCGAATCGGGATCTGGACAGTTCACCAAAGGTGTTGCCACGGTTAGGTAATCGACACAGCCCCCCGTATTTCACATTAGACCCGGCTCGGTGGAACGCAGGTGTTCTTCACCAAATATGCCCCCGAAGAACCGTGAGATGTCCAGGGAGGCAGCCGACTACCTGGCAGGTGGCCCCCGATGTCCGACGATGGTCGCCATGACATCGTCCGAGCAGGCCAGGGTCCTGATCGAGCACCGAGACGGCGCGACGGCACCATATGTCGTTCGCCGGTCCCGGATTCGTGAATTCGCCCGCGCCATCCAGGATTTTCACCCGGCGCACTGGAGTGCGGACGCGGCTGTCGAGCTCGGCTTCGATGAGCTGCTCGCGCCGTCGACATTCGCTGCCGCGGTTCTTGTCGGGTTGCAGCGCGAAATACTCGGTGCGCTGGTCGACAACTATGGCCCGTCTCGAATTCTGCACGTGGATCACATATTCGACTTCGGCAGGCCGCTGGTCGCGGGCGATCAATTGACGTGTGCCGTCCGAGTGGAGTCCGGACACCATTTCGCCGACTATCGCGTGCTGACGGTCAAAGGTGCGCTCATCGATCAGCACGGCATGGTGGTGCACACCGGGACGACCGCTTTGCTGACCAGAACCGCCGACGACTGCGTACCCGGCCGACCGGGTCTCGTGCGGTCGTTCGATGAACTGACCGTCGTTGCGGAGGACGAACCCACCCGGATAGCGTGTCCCGCCGTAGCTTTCGACGACCTGACGATCGACACCGAGCTACCTGCGCGCACCATACGCCTGTCCCACGACGATCTGCGGGATTTCGCCAGGGTGGTCGGCGAGCACGACGCCACCGATCCTGCGGTCGCCGCCGAGTCGCTGAAACTCGGCCTGGCCACCACGTTCTTGAACTCCTGGCTCGGTGATCCCGTGGCGGTCACCCGGTTCCGCGCGCAGTTCGCGCCCTACACGCACTACGTGCGCATCCCGGCGTTCACCTCGCAAGCGATCGAGTTCCGTGGCCGCGTCACCGGGCTGGATCGACGCCGTCGGCGGGCCACGATAGCGATCGACGCGATATCGGGCAGGCGCGCACTTTTCGGCTATGCCGCCGCAGAAGTCTGCTTCCCGCAGGCTCATTGACCGCGACTACACCGCCGCTTTGCTCCTGTTGGCGTCGGACGCGAGCAGCCCGGTCAGCCGCGCCAGCCTGCGATGCGACTCCAGGCGCGCGGCCCGATCGTAAGTGCTTGTGTGCACCAGGATTTCGTCGGCGCCCGTGCGGGTGACG
Organism: Nocardia altamirensis NBRC 108246; assembly: GCF_001612685.1. Taxonomy (GTDB): domain Bacteria; phylum Actinomycetota; class Actinomycetes; order Mycobacteriales; family Mycobacteriaceae; genus Nocardia; species Nocardia altamirensis. The sequence continues at coordinate 47,829 of NZ_BDAY01000010.1, read as the reverse complement.
AGGTGCTCCAGCTGGTCGGCGACCTCGTCTTCGGTGCCGTGGATGTGCCCGAGCAGCGACTCCTCGAAGATCCGGCGCTCCCGATCGGTCATGTCCAACGCCTCGATCTCCGCGGGCGGGATCAAGGTCGGGAATTCGCCTCGGGTCCGCGAGTACGCGTTCGACCATGCCTCCGGCAGCAGCAGTCGGTGCGCCTGCTCAGTGGTGTCGGCAATGACGACCGAACCCGAAACGACCACATACGGTTCCGCGCCCCACGCCGTTACCTGGAACCCGGCGCGGTAGCGCTCGATCGCCTCGACCATCCGGTCTTCGCCACCCACCGCAGCGATCACCAGCGGCAGCCCGAACGCGGCGGCCCGGTCGGCGCCCGATCCGGTCGCGAGCAGAAACGCGGGCACCCGCAAGCCCTCGGCGGGCCAGCCGTGCACCCCGTTGCGCCCGTGGTCGAAGTAGTCGAGCAGCTCGGTGAGCTGGGCATCGAAATCCTCGGCATCGCGTTTGTCGTGGCCGAGCGCGCGGCGGACACCGTCGGTGAAGCCGACCGACCGCCCGAGACCCATGTCGATCCGTCCCGGATACAGCGACTCCAGCACGCCGAACTGCTCGGCGACGATCAGCGGCTGATGGTTGGGCAGCATCACCCCGCCGGTGCCGATCCGGATGTGGGTGGTCGCCGCCGCGGCGGCCGCCGCGAGTACGGTCGGCGCCGAGCCTGCCACGCCGGGCACGCTGTGGTGTTCGGACACCCAAAACCGGTGGTAGCCCCACTCTTCGGCGAGCCTGGCGAATTCGACGGTGTCGCGCAGCGCCGCGGAATGGGTCTGCTCGCGCCGGACACGAGAGCGGTCCAGGATGGAGAACCGGACGGTGGGAAGTGCCGAGGTCATATTTGTGTCAACACGCCGATCGGCTGGTGATTCCGCGGGCGGAAGGTGAGGCCGGTCACCAAACGAACGATCGGTCGCAAATGTTGGTTAGCCTTACGGTAGCCCATACGGTTCCACTTCTGGAAAGGCGTGATGGAGATGGCACACGACGACCGTGCGCAGAAGATGGCGACGATCGAGAAGTTCTACCAGCTCACCTCGGTGAAGGATTTCGAAGGTTTCCTGGCGCTGTGCACCGACGATGTGCACATGTCGATCCCGTACCAGCTGCCTGGATTCCCGAACAGCGCCGACGGCAAGGATCAGATTCGCCAGACCAGTTCGGCAGTCGACCGGTACGAGCGCTACGCGATGTGGGTGACCAAGATCGAGCCGCTGCTCGACTCCGACAGCTTCCTGGTCGAAACGAAGGGCGACATGGTGGTCGAGTCCACCGGACGGCCCTACCGCAACGACTACCTCAACATCTTCCGGTTCCGCGACGGCAAGATCTGCGAGTGGGTCAGCTACCACGATCCGGTCAAGCAGCTCGTCGCGTTCGGCTACACCGAGGTCCCGGTGCCCGCCGAATCCTGATCGGCCGCGGTATCGCTGTCCGCGTAGGCGGCCCGGAACCGCGACGGCGAGGTGCCATAGCGGTCGGTGAACGCCTGGCGCAGGGTTTCGGCCGAGCCGAATCCGCACCTGGTGGCGATCCCGGCGACCGGCAGGCGCGTGCCTGCCAGTAGTTGGGCGGCGGCCTCGGTCCGGGAGCGGCGCACGAAACGGCCGGGCGCCTGGCCAAGCTCGGCGACGAACAATCGAGTGAGATGTCGTTCGCTGACCCCGATTTCGCCCGCGACGCGCTTCGCGGACAGATCTTCGTCGAGGTGGCTGTTGATGTAGCCGACGGCGCGGCGCACCAGGTCGTGGTCGGCAGGTGGTGCGGCAACGAACATGCTCATCTGTGCCTGATTGCCCGGTCGGTGCAGGTAGGTCACTTGCGCTCGGGCCACCTCGCGGGCGACGGCGGCGCCGTGATCGTCCTCGATGAAGGCCAACGCCAGATCGAAGGCGCTGGTGACGCCCGCGGCCGTGGTCACGTTGTGCTCGCGGATGTAGATCGGGCCTGCATCCATGGTGACGTTCGGATACTGCGCGGCGATCCGATCGGCGAAGAGCCAGTGCGTTGTGATCCGCTTCCCGTCGAGTAACCCTGCGGCGGCGAGGATTTCGGCGCCGGTGCAGACCGAGGCGACCCGCCTGCTTTCGGCGGCCAGCCTGCGCACGTGGCTCGTCACGCGGGCGTTGTCCGCGGCGGCACGACTGCCGAAGCCGCCGCTGACGATCAGGGTGTCGAGCGGCCCGGTGAGCCGTTCGAGGCTGTGCTCGCCGCGCAGCACCAGGCCGGACTGGCACGCGATGTCGTTGCCACCCGGCGTCGCGAGCCGCACCCGATACTGCGGCGTGACACCGATCCGGTTCGCCACATCCAGACAGCTGGAGACGCCGGAAATCTCGACGAGCTCGCTGTCGTGGTATCCGATGATGACGACTTCGCGCACCCATCGAGGGTACGTCGAACGACAGGGATCCCAAGTTTTCGGACATCACTGATGGCAGAGATTGTGCGGTCGTGGGCGTGGCGGGCACGGTGAGGCCATGGTCACTGAAACAACGCAGGCAATCCCGCGGTCAGACAATGCTCTGGTCGCTGTCTTGAAACGCCGGTGGCCGACGCTGCTCGGCATCGGCGTGGTGCTCGCCGCCGCGGCGGTGCGGCCAGAGGGCACGCGGTTCGCCATCGTTGCCCTGATCGCAGCGGCGGTCGCCTACCCGCTCTTCGGCATGTACCGGCGTCATCTGCACGGCCGAAATGTGTTGCTGGCGCAGGCAACAGCCCTGCTCGCCTTTGTCGGTCTCGCCGCGGTCGTGCTGTTCGTCGACGACCCGCTTGCCCGTGTTCTGCTCGCCGTCGGATTCCTTGCGCACGGTGCGTGGGATGTCTGGCATCATCGCGCGGACCGGATGGTGCCGCGCTGGTATGCGGAACTCTGCGCCGTCGTCGATGTCCTCGCCGCCGTCGCGCTGGTGCTCGTGCCGCTGGTGTGAGCTAGCGGAGCAGGAGCAGCGCGGACTTTTCGATGCGGTCGGCGATCTCCGAGTACGATGCGTAACCCATTCCGGCCCGCACGAGTGCGCCCGCGTACAGCAGCTCCAGCGATTCCACGATATCGAGGTCCGGATCGGGCCCGAGCGCCCGGATGATCCGCTTCCGGATCTCTGTCCCGATACGGCCGCGCAGGTGCACCACATCGGGATCGCGGCCGAGCAGTGCGCTGTTCACCGCGCCGGACAGCTCCTGTTCGTCGGCCACCAGCAGCGCGATGGTGCGCAGCTCGGCAACTACGCGGACGGTCGGATCCGCGTCCTCGCTCGCCGGCGACGGCGCGGAAATCAAACGCCGCCAGAAGATCTCGGCGACCAGATGCTCCTTCGAGGAGAAGTAGGTGTACGCGGTCGCCGTGCCGACCCCCGCCGCAGCCGCGACCATCCGGATGGTCATCCCCGCGAACCCTTCGCGGGCAAGCACTTCCACCGCCGCCCTGGTGAGCTTGTCGACGGTGTCGGCCTGCTTACCGGACAGCCTGCGGCGGGTCGCCTCGACGATGACGGACTCGGGTTCGGACATGTGTCTGGATGCTACTCGGCCGGATCAGTTCTTCGCCGCGGCGATACCGGCCCGACGGCCGTAGAAACTGCCGTCGCCCAGCGACGCTCCGCTCACGTAGCCGCCCGCGCACAATCCGGAGGTGCAGCGTCCTGCGGCGAACAAGCCGGCGATCGGCGCGCCGGAGACGTGCAGCACCCGGGAATCGAGATCGGTGCGCAGCCCGCCGAGCGTGAAACCCGCAGTGCAGCCGCGCATGTCGAATGCGGCAAGCGGACCACGCAGTGGCCGAACCCATTCCGGCTTCTTACCGAGCAGCGGATCGATGCCGTCGCCAGCGTGCAGGTTGTAGCAGTCGACGGTGGCTTGCAGCGCGAGCGTCGGCAGTCCCATGTCGTGTTCCAGCTCGGCCACCGTCTCGGCCGCCCAGGTCGGCGGCTGCCGGAAGAACGGCGTTGCCGTCTCGGTGGCGAGCCCCGCCTCATAGGAGGCCTCATCGATGACCAGGAACGCCTGGTTCTCCTGCTGGATCAGCGCCGCCTGCCCGATCCGGCCAGGGTAGGTGTCCTCGGCGATAAACCGCTGGCCGCGGCCGTTGACGAGGATGCCGCGGGCCATCAGCTGCGGATCGCCGAAGAACGCCACCTCGGTCGCGTCCATGTGCGCGAGGTCGGCGCCGAGCGCCTGGGCGACCCGGATACCGATGCCGTCGTGTTCTTCGATGGCGGCGGCCGGGCGACCGATCAGCCGCGGCGCGTAGCCCTCGATCATCTGCTGGTGGTAGGCGAAACTGCCGGTGGCCAAGACGATGCCGCGTTCGGCGCGGATCGCCACCTCGGTGCCGTAGCGGCGGGCGAGCACGCCGACGACGCGCTCGTCGTCGTCGACGACCAGGCGGGTGATCCGCAGGTCGTATTCGACACGCACACCGAGCGATTCGGCGGTCTCGGCCAGCGGCTTCATCAGCATGTAGCCGCCGCTCTTGCGTCCGATCTTCTTGTCGGCGAACTGCGGAACATGCCCGCGCGGCGCCGGTTTCGCGATCGCGTTGAACGGTGCGGCGTTCTCGCCGCCGGAATACATCAGGCCCTCGTCGTGCGGCGGCTCCCAGCCGGGCTCACCCCAGAAGGCCTCGCGGAACGGCACACCGCAGGAGACCAGCCAGTTGTAGTGCTCGACGCTGCCTCGGCAGTAGTCGGCGATCTTCGCCTTGTCCACGCCGGGGCCGAGGGCGGCGAGCAGGAACGTCTCCATGTTCTCCGGGGTGTCCTCGAAACCGAGCGCCCGCTGCAGCGGCGTCCCGCCGCCCAGATAGATGAAACCGCCGGCCATCGCGGCGGCCCCGCCCCAGCCGCCGGTGCGTTCGAGGATCAGCACCTCGGCACCCGCGCGCGCCGCTTCGATCGCGGCGCACACTCCGGCGATGCCGTAACCGGCCACCACGACATCGGCCTGGTGATCCCACTGGGCGATCGTGCTCGCGCGTACCGGACGAAGGGTGCTGGCATCAGACATGTTTCGGGTCCTTCACTCGGTCGGTGCGGTCTGCTGGCGGGCTTGCTTCTTCTGCTGCGCGACTATGGTGCCGACGAGCAGGTCGAGTTTGGTGCCGTTCGGCCACCCGACGTAATGGCAGAGGAACACCGCGATCTCGTGCAGTTGCTCCTCGGTGAGTTCTTCGTTACGCAGCGCGGCGCCGATCTGGATGCCCGCAGTGTCGATGGCGCCCTGTGCGGTGAGCGCGCCGAGTAGGAGCAGCCGTCGATCGCGGATGGACAGCGCGGTGCGCGACCAGATGTCGGCGAAGAGGTGATCGGCGGTGACCGCGAAGTGGCTGCCGGGGTAGTCCTGGAACTCGGTGCCGTACACCTCGGCCATCTTGGCCAGCCCGCGTTCGCGCACGGAATCACCGGAACCGTTGTCACTCATAAGGATTGCCTTTCGGATGGCGGTACGCCGAGGCCTGGACCGAGGTGTTGCAGTGCGAGTTCGGCGAGGGGGAGGGGGACGTCGAGGCGTGCGCCGAGCTCAAGCGCGAGGGTGAGGTCCTTCTCGCCGAGGTCGCGGACGTGGCGCAGGATCGGCAGCCAGAAGTCGCCCTCCTCGATGGGCGCGGTGCGGTCGCGCAGCATGATCGCGCCGGGCCCGCCGGTGACGGCATCGGAGTGCCGCACCACCTTGCCGAGCGTGGTGATGTCGAGTCCGGCCGCCTCGGCCAGCCGCTGAGCTTCGGTGGCTGCGGTGAAGGCGATGAAGTGGAGGAGGTTGCGCGCCAGTTTCATTCGCGTTCCCGCACCGACTGGCCCGGCGTGCACGATCAGGTCGGCGAAGCAGCCGAACGGCGCACTCACGCGCTCGAACGCCGCGTCGCTGCCGCCGACCAGCACGGCGAGCGCGCCCCGTTTCGCGCCGGGTGCGCCCCCGCTGACCGGAGCATCGACGAATTCGACGCCGTGCGTGGCACATTCGGCGCCGAGCTGCTCCGCGGTGCGGTCGCTGATGGTGGAGTGCACCGCAACAACGGTTCCCGGTGCGGCACTGCGCAAGACGCCGTCCGGGCCGGTGAGCACGTCGCGCACCTGGGCGTCGTCGACCACCGCCACCGAGACGACCGCGGCCTGTGCGGCCACCTCGGCAGGCGACCGGACGGCGGTGGCGCCGGCCTCGGTGTAGGGCTGTACCGCTTCGGGCCGGACGTCGCAGACCGTCAGGCCGCCGGGCCAGGCCAACAGCCGGGTGGCCATCGGCGCGCCCATGGCGCCGAGCCCGATGAAGCCGATCCGTGCGTCGTCCATCACCGGAACACCTGTCCGCCATCGACATTGACGATCTGCCCGGTGACCCAGCTCGCCTCGTCGGACAGCAGATACAGGCACGCGCCGACCAGATCCTCCGGTGTCCCCATCCGTTTGAGCGGCAGCCGCTTGATCATGTCCTCGACGATGACGTCAGGTGTCACCGTCTTGGTGGCGTCGGTATCGATCGGACCCGGTGCGATGGCGTTGATCCGGATGTTCGAGCCGCCGAGCTCGAACGCCAACTGCTGGGTCAGGCCGTTGATGCCGACCTTGGCGAGACCGTAGAAGCTGGCGTACATCCATGCGGCGGTGGAGGATTGGTTGACGATGGAGCCGCCGTTCTTACGCATGTGCGGCCACACGGCGCGGGTCATGTTCAGTGCGCCGTCCATGTTCACGCTCATGAACTTCTTGTAGTAGTCCCAGGGCACGGTGAGCAGCAGGTTGACCTTCATCTCGCCGTAGATCGCCGCGTTGTTCACCAGGTGGTCGATGCCGCCGAACTCGGCGACCGTGAATGCGGCGAGGGCGGCGGCCGATTCGGGATCGGACACATCGACGTCGCCGAACACCGCGGTGCCGCCGTCGGCGCCGATCTTCGCGGTGACCTCCTGCCCGCGCTCGGCATTCTTGTCCGCGACAACGACATTCGCGCCTTCGGCGGCGAGCGCCGCGGCGTAGACGGCGCCGATGCCCTGTGCCGCACCGGTGACGATGACGGATCTTCCCGCGAATCGGGCCATGACAGTGCTCCTCTTATCCCGCGGTCGCGACCAGCTTGGTTTCCAGGTATTCCTCGAACCCGGCCACGCCCATCTCCCTGCCGATGCCGGACTGCTTGTAGCCGCCGAACGGAGCGTCGGCGGAGTACCAGACGCCGCCGTTCACGCTGAGCGTCCCGGTGCGGACACCGTTGGTGACCCGGCGGATTCGTTCGGGGTCGGTGCCCCACACCGAGCCGGACAGGCCGTAGGGGGAGTCGTTGGCCAGCCGGATTGCGTCGTCGTCGCCGTCGTACGGAATGACGACCAGCACCGGTCCGAAGATCTCTTCTCTTGCGACGGTCGCGCTATTCGAAACGCCCGCAATGAGTGTCGGCTCGACGAAGAAGCCGCGCTCCAGGTGCGCAGGCCTGCCACCGCCTACCACGATGCGGCCGCCTTCGGCTCGCGCGATCTCGAGATAGCGCTCCACCCTGGCGCGCTGCCGTGCGGAGATGAGCGGCCCGCACACCGTGCGCGGGTCGGTGGGATCGCCGGGCCTGATGCCTGCGAGGGTGGCCGCGGCCGCCTGCACCGCCTCGTCGTACTCGCTGCGGGGCACCAGCAGCCGGGTGGTGATCGCGCAGCCCTGTCCGGCGTGCACGCAGACCGAGAACGCCGCCACTCCGCAGGCCGCGGCGATATTCGCGTCGTCGAGCACGATGAACGCGGACTTGCCGCCGAGCTCGAGGAAGGCCTTCTTGAGTGTTGTTGCCGCGCTGCGCATCACGGCCCGACCGGTCTGGGTCGAGCCGGTGAAGCTGATGAGATCGACCCGCGGATCCTCGGTGAGCTGAGCGCCGAGCCCGTGGTCGGACGAGGTCACGATATTCACCACGCCTGCCGGAATATCGGTTTCCTCGGCGATGATCGCGCCGACCGCCGCCGCGCAGCCCGGGGTGTCGGGAGCGGGCTTGAGCACCACGGTGTTTCCGGCGGCGAGCGCGGGGCCGAGCTTGGCGAAGGTGATCTGATGCGGGAAGTTCCACGGGGTGATCGCGCCGACTACGCCGACGGGTTCGCGGCGAAGTACTCGTCGGGTCTTGATGCCCATCGGCTGCGCGACACCGAGATCGGTTTCCCAGCTGTAGGTTTCGGCAAGCTCGGCCGAGTAGGCGAGGTCGGCGACCGGGCCGTCCAGCTGCGGTCCACGGGTGAGCATGGCTGGTGCGCCCGCTTCGGCGATGGTGAGTGTGCGCAGGTCTTCGAGGTGCGCGCCGAGCGCGGTGCGCAACTGTTCCAGGCAGTGGGCGCGGAAGGCGTGCTCGCGCGACCAGTCCGTGTCGTCGAATGCGGCGCGGGCTGCGGTGATCGCCGCGTCCATATCGGCCGCGTCGGCGTTCGCCGCGTGCCCGATCACCTCCTCGGTCGCCGGATTCACCGTGGCGAAGACGCCGTCCGCCCCTTCGACCAGCTTGCCGCCGATCAACAGCCGGGCGCTGGGCAGCAGGCTGGTCATGCGTTGCTCCGATGCTGTCTGGACACGTGTACGGAATATAGTCTCGGCCCGCGATTTTGCGCAAGAACGCGTTCTAACACAGCCATTCTCAACGACGCGGCGCTCGCTGGGTGGGAAATCTCGACGGTTTCCGTGCGGGTTGGCCGCGTCGTGCGCAATGGTGTTGGTAATCCAGCGGAACCATTGTCGGAGGTGTGGGCCGATGGTACCGTCCAGACACATGTCCAGTTATGTGTCTCCCATGGCGATCAGCCTCGATCGCGACCCGGAGAACGTGTTCTCGATTGCGGGGTGCGAGTGGTGACAGCCGCAGTGGAACCCTTGGTGTTCGATCCGTACGACTACCGATGTCACGAGGACCCGTACCCGACCTATCACCGGTTGCGCACGGAGGCACCGCTCTACTACAACGCCGACCTGGATTTCTGGGCGTTGTCCCGGCACGCCGACGTCACCGCGGGATTCCGGGACAGCGCCCGGTTGTCCAGCGCCAACGGCGTCTCGCTCGATCCGGCCGCCTGGGGCCCGCACGCGCACCGGGTGATGTCGTTTCTGGCCATGGACGATCCGCGGCACCTGCGGCTGCGGCGGCTGGTCTACAAGGGCTTCACGCCGAAGCGCGTGGCCGAAATGCAGGACCGGATCAAAGAATTGACCATGTCGTATCTCGAACCGGCGCTGGCCGAAGGGACTTTCGACTGGATCGAGACGGTCGCGGGCAAGCTGCCGATGGACGTCATCTCCGAGCTGATGGGCGTACCCGCTGCCGATCGCGTCGAAATCCGCAGGCTCGCCGATCTGGTGGTGCATCGCGAGGACGGCGTGCTCGACATTCCGCCTGCCGCCGTCGAATCCTCGATCACGCTGCTCGGCTACTACACGGAGATGCTGGCCGAGCGCAGGCGCCGACCGACCACCGACCTCACCTCGGCGCTGCTCGACGCCGAAATCTCCGGTGACACACTGACCGACGAGGAGATCATCGGCTTCCTGTTCCTGATGGTCGTCGCAGGCAACGAGACCACGACCAAGCTGCTCGGCAACGCGCTGTACTGGGCGGCGAAGAACCCGGGGGAGTACGCCAAGGTCGCGGTGGAACCGGCCGCCGTGCCGGACTGGGTCGAGGAGACCCTGCGCTACGACACCTCGACGCAGGTGCTCGCGCGCTCGGCCACCACCGACCTGGATTATCACGGCGGCACCATCCCCGCGGGGGCGAAGGTGCTGCTGCTGATCGGCTCGGCCAACCGGGACCCTGCCGTGTTCGCCGACGGTGACACCTATCGGATCGACCGCCCCGACACCGCCGGGCTCGCGAGTTTCGGGGCGGGCGTGCACTACTGCCTCGGCGCGCATCTGGCCCGGCTGGAAGCCGTTGTCGCGCTGCGTGAGTTCGCGGCGCGGGTGCGCGGGTACGACGTCGTCGACGCGGGGATCGTGCGCGTGCATTCCTCGAATGTGCGTGGCTTCGCGAAACTTCCGGTCACCGTGGAGGTGCGCTGATGCCCCGGTTCCCCGCACACCCGCCGCGCCGCCCGGCACTGGTGTCGGGTGCATCCTCCGGCATCGGCGCCGCCACCGCCGTTGCGCTCGCCGAACTCGGGCATCCGGTGGCGCTCGGCGCACGCCGCTTCGAGCAGTGCCAGGAGCTGGCCGAGAAGATTCGGGCCGACGGCGGCGAAGCCTTCGCGCAACGGCTGGATGTCACCGACGCCGGATCGATCGAGGCCTTCGTCGGTGCTGCCGAAAACGCGCTCGGCCCCATCGAGGTTCTCGTATCCAGTGCCGGGGACATCGAGTTCGGGCCGGTACACGAGATGGACCCGGAGCATTTCGCTCAGCAGGTCCAGGTGCACCTGATCGGTGCGCACCGGCTGGTGCATCGGCTGCTTCCCGGCATGCTCGATCGCCGTCGCGGCGACGTCGTGCTGATCAGCTCCGACTGCGCGGTCGAGCCGCGGCCGCGCACGGGTGCCTACAGCGCAGCGAAAGCGGGCTTGGAGGCGATGGCGATGCAGATGCGAATGGAATTGGAGGGCACGGGGATTCGTGCCTCACTGGTGCGGCCCGGCCCGACGCTCACCGGCATGGGCATGAACTCGACCCCCGAGGTCATCGGGCCGCTGCTCGATGCATGGCGGGACTGGGGTTTCGCGCGTCACTCGAACATGCTGCGCGCCCGCGACCTCGCGGCGGCGGTGGTCGCGGTGGTGTCCACGCCGCGTGGCGCCCATCTGGTGCTCGTCGAGGTGCAGCCGGAGGCGCCGCTGCGGGAGCCGGATGAGCCGAAAGACCAAGGCGGGAGCACGCAGTGAGAATCGTCGCCGACCTGGACTTGTGTCAGGGCCACGCCGTATGCCAGGACGAGGCTCCGGGCGCGTTCCACGTGCCCAAGCGCGGGAAGGTCGAAATCCTCATGACGGCACCGGATCCGGCCGCCCGCGCGGACATCGAGCGTGCCGTCGAATACTGCCCGACCAGGGCGCTGTCGATCGAGCCGTCGGAAGGGGCACGGTGATGGCCGGAGTCGACCGCGCGGAACTGGACGAGATGATCCGGCGCTGGGTGCTGGCGAACCAGCGCTGCGAGGCACAGGGCGACTGGACGCCGCTGGCCGAGATGTACACCGAGGACGCCACTTACGGCTGGAACTACGGGCCGACGCAGGAATTCATGGCGCTCGGCCGCGACGAGATCCGCGAACTCGCGCTCGGGCAGGAGATGCAGGGCCTCGACGGGTGGACCTACCCGTACCAGGAGTTCGTCATCGACGACCGCAGCGGCACCGTCATCGGCTTCTGGAAACAGGTGTCGGAGGTGAAACGCTCCGACGGGCAACCCTATTCACCCGAGGGCATCGGCGGCAGCTGGTTCCGGTACGCGGGCGAGTTCCAATGGTCATGGCAGCGTGACTTTTTCGACTTCGGCAACGTGTCGCACATGTTCATGGCGATGATCAGCGCGCAGGCGCTGTCCGACGGCATGCGGCAGCGGATGGAACGCGCGATCGCGGGCCCGCTGCCCGGGTGGTATCCGATCGGTCAGGCACCGGCCACGCTGTGGTGACACCGATGTCGGACAGCGGTTTCGGGCAGTTGACGCGGGCCGAGCTCGGGGTCTTGCTGCCCGAGCTGCTGTTGTGCGGCCACCTGATCGACAGGTCGGGCATGGCGCACACCATCGCGGCCTTCGGCAGGTCGGGCATGACCGCCGTCGCGATCGAGGAATGGCAGCTGGCGAGTCCGGTCTACACCCGGCGCATGCAGCGCGCGTTCGGCTTCGCCGGTGCCGACGTGGTCACCATCTTCAAGGGGCTGCAGCTCGACATCGGCGCACCGCCGCAGTTCATGGACTTCCGGTTCAGGGTCGACGACAGCGCGCACGGCGAGTTCTGGCTCGAGCACTGTGGCGCGCTGCTCGATGTCGAGCCGCTCGGCGACGATTTCGTGTTCGCCATGTGCCACGACATCGAGGACCCGACCTTCGACGCCACCGCGCTGGCCACCAACCCACACGCGCAAGTCCGGCCGATCCATCGACCGCCGCGGCGTCCCGCCGATCGGAAACCGATGTGCGCGTGGACCGTCACCATCGATCCCGCCCATGTCCCGCCGCCGCTGCCGCCGAACGCGGACCTGGTGGCGAATTCGGCCGCCGCCCGGCTCGAGCTGTCCGCCATCGACATGCACGAGGAGGGACAGTCGGACTACGCGGGTCCGCTGCTGAGCGATCTGCGCTTCGCGGACTTCTCCAGGTCGGCACTGGTGCGCATGGCCGAAGAGGTGTGTTTGCAGCATCACCTGCTGACCCTCGGCTTTCGGGTCGCGGTGCGGTCCCGGCTCGACCCGACTGGTGCCCGTGAGCTGGTGCGCAAGCAGTTCGTCGGCATCGCCGGACTCACCGCCGAACGGTTGCGGAAGGCGCTCGGCCTCGGCGACGACCTGGCCGCCCTCGCGACCGTACTTCGCCTGCATCCGGCCTGGAACCCGCTGCCGTACACGGGTGTTCGAGTGGCGGAAGCCGACGACGTGGTGCGGTTGACGGTGCCACGGAACAGCGCCGCCATGGCCGACGGCGCGTGGCCCGCACTGGTCGATACCGACTACATCGCCCCGATCGCCGCGATGGCGCGCGCGGTCAATCCCCGATGTGCGGTGTGCGCCACCGTGTCCGGCGACGAGCTGCGCGTCGACCTCACCCTCGGCGACGAATCGCGGCCCGAATCTACCGAAGTGGCGCTCACTCGGTTCAGCACCGGCGCAGACTTCACGTTCAGTGACCGCGGCGTCCCGTTGCCGCTCACGGTGGTGCGACAAGGATCGAGAGAGTGAATTACCATGGCCCGCAATTTCGCCGACCTGTTCGAGCATGCTGTCGACGCGATGCCCGACCGGGTCGCGCTGCTCGAAGGTGACCGCAGCCTGACCTTCGCCGAGGTCGACGCGCGGGCTAATCAATTGGCCGCGCATCTGAGCGATGTCGGCATCCGTGCGGGCGCGCACATCGGATTCCAGATGCACAACGGCATCGAAACCGTGGAAACGTTGCTGGCCTGCTTCAAGACTCGCGCCGTGCCGATCAACATCAATTATCGCTACGGCGTCGAAGAGCTGCGCTATGTCTACGGCAACGCCGACCTGGCCGCTCTCGTCTACCACGCGACCTATGCGGCGGCCGTGCACGAAGCCGCCGCTTCCGTGCCCTCGGTGCACCACCGGATCGTGGTGGACGACGACACGGCGCACACCGAACCACCGGTCGACGCCGTGCATTACGAGGACGCCGTCGCCGCGGGCGCGCCCGAACGCCGCAGCACCGAACGCAGCGCCGACGACCTGTTCATGATGTACACCGGCGGCACCACCGGCATGCCGAAGGGCGTCATGTGGCGCCAGGAGGACATGTGGCGAGTGCTCGGCGGCGGCATCGACTTCTACACCGGTGAACCGGTCGCCGACGAATACCAGCAGTCCAGGGTCGGCGCGCAGGGGGCGCAGGTCACCTGGTTCGTGCTGCCGCCGCTGATTCACGCGGCCGCCATGATGCCGACGTTCACCGCGCTGTGGTCGGGCAACGCGGTGCTGTTCGAGCCGCGCTTCGATCCGGATCGGGTGTGGCAGGCGGTGGCACGGCATGGACCGCAGGTCATGGTCATCACCGGCGACGCGATGGCGCGGCCGCTGCTCGCGGCCTATCGCGCTGCGCCGGTCGACGCGTCCGGATTGTTCGCCATCGGCTCCGGCGCGGCATTGCTGTCGCAGTCGGTGAAGAACGAACTGCTGGAACTGTTTCCGTCGCTGGTGATCACCGATTCGATCGGTTCGTCCGAAACCGGCTTCGGCGGCATCGGTTTCGCGCAGAAGGACGACAATCCCGGCCGCGGGCCGCGGGTGCAGACCGGGCGCGGCTCGCTCGTCGTCGACGACGAGGGACGTCGCGTCGAACCGGGCGAGGAGGGCTGGCTGGCCAAGACCGGCTCGGTGCCGATCGGCTATTACAAGGACCCGGCCAAGACCGAGCGGCTGTTCAAGACGGTCGACGGCGTGCGGATGGTGGTCACCGACGATCGGGCCAAGGTCGAGACGGACGGGTCGGTCACCCTGCTCGGCCGCGGCAACATGGTGATCAACACCGGCGGCGAGAAGGTCTTCGTCGAAGAGGTGGAGGGTGTGCTGAAGGCGCACGACGGGATCTACGACGCGGTGGTGGTCGGCGTGCCGCACGAGCGGTGGGGTCGGCAGGTTGCGGCCGTGGTCTCGGTCTCGGCCCCGCTCGACGGCGCCGCGCTCGACCGCCATGTGCGCGCGCATCTGGCCGGTTACAAAGTGCCGAAACAGGTCTGGCTGACCGACGCGGTCAGCAGGGCGCCAAGCGGCAAGCCGGATTACCGCTGGGCCAAGGAGTATGTGGCGAACCGGCCGCCGGACTATCAGGCGGAGTGACCATGGACCTTCGCGAATCCGCACGCCAATCAATGAGAACGTGTTCTAATTCGAAGGCAATGTCCGGCCCGATACCTGCGGCGATTCCGCACGTGATGGAGAAGTCTCGATGAGTACCGACACCACGCAGAGCCCGACCATGCCCGGCCGGATCACCGACGCCGTGCTCGAGCGGCTGACCGGCCTGGTCGCCGCCGACGGCACCGCGGCGCCGTACGCGATGACGGAGGTCTACACCGGCTCGGTCGTCGGCCAGTTGCCCCAGTCGACGCCGGAGGACGTGCGCGCCGCCGCCGTGACCGCCCGTGCGGCCCAACGGGAATGGGCCGCGCAGCCGCTGCGGAGCAGGCTGCGGGTGTTCGAGCGGATGCACGAGTCGATCCTCGCCGAGATCGAAACCATCGCCGATCTCATCCAGATCGGCTGCGGCAAGACCCGCCGGATGGCCGTCGAGGAATCCTGCGACGTGCCGATGGTCATCAGTCACTACCTGAAAACCGCACGCCGCGTGCTGCGTCCGACGCGACGCGGCGGCCCGCTGCCGATCCTGACCACCTCGACCGAGGAGCACCGGCCCAAGGGTCTGGTCGCGGTCATCGCGCCGTGGAACTTCCCGTTCGCCATCGCGCTCTCCGACGCCATGCCCGCGTTGATGGCGGGCAACGGCGTAATCCTGAAGCCGGACAACAAGACCGCGCTGTGTGTGCTCTACGGCGTCGAGCTGCTGCACCGGGCGGGTCTGCCGCGCGGGCTGGTCCAGGTGGTCTGCGGCGAGGGGCCCGACATCGGGCCGAGCCTGATCGACGCGGTGGACTTCGTGATGTTCACCGGCTCGACCGCCACCGGCCGAGTGGTCGGCGCACAGGCCGGGGGCAACCTGATCGGCTGCAGCCTCGAGCTCGGCGGCAAGAATCCGATGATCGTGCTCGACGACGCCAACCTCGACGAGGTGATCCCCGGCGCGGCGTTCTCGGTGTTCGCCAACTCGGGCCAGGCGTGCATGCACATCGAGCGGATCTACGTGCACCGCAGCCGATATGACGAGTTCGTGCGCCGATTGGTCGGCGCAGCAGACGCATTGAACGCAGGCATCGGCGCGGCCTACGACTATCGTCCCGAATTCGGTTCGCTGGTCTCGGTGCAGCACCGGGACCGGGTAGCGGCGCATGTCGACGATGCCCGCGCCAAAGGGGCGACAGTGTTGACCGGCGGCAAGGCGCGCCCGGACATCGGCCCGGCGTTCTACGAGGCGACCGTGCTCACCGGCGTCACGCCGGAAATGACGCACGCGCGGCTGGAAACCTTCGGCCCGGTGGTGAGCGTGTACCCGTTCGACGACGACGCCGAGGCCATTCGGCTCGCCAACGACACCGACTACGGCTTGAACGCGAGCGTGTGGAGCCGAGACCTGGCCCGCGCCGGACGGATCGGCGCGCAACTCCAAGCGGGCAACATCAACATCAACGACGGTTTCGTGGCGACCTACGCCGCCAAGGGCACGCCGTCCGGCGGGGTGAAGCAGTCGGGGGTCGGGACGCGGCACGGCGATCAGGGCCTGCTCAAGTACACCGACACGGTGAACGTCGGTGTCCTCAAGCGGCAGGTGCTCGCCGCCCGCGCAGGCCAGCCGTACGAGAAACAACTGAAGACGACGCTGCTGTCCTTGCGGCTGATGCGTCGAACAAGGCTGCGCTGACGCGCAAGGCTGCGCCGGACGGCGCGGTTCGCAGTACCCGAGGAGGTTGCCGTGGTGGCACCGTCGTTGCCTGCCGGATTCGATTTCACCGATCCCGCGCTGTGGGAATCGCGAAGGCCGGTCGAAGAATTCGCGATGCTCCGCAGGACCGCACCGGTCTGGTGGAATCCGCAGCTGGACGAATATTCGGGTGGCTACCGGGACGGCGGCTACTGGGTGGTGAGCACCCTCGCCGACGTCAAGGAGATCTCCCGCAATGCGGAACTGTTCTCCTCCGAACAAAAGGGCAGCATCATCCGGCCCGCCGATGCCACAACGCCGGAACAGCAGGCAGCCTCCAGCGTGCTGCTCGTCAATATGGACCCGCCGAAACACACGAAGTTCCGGCGCATCATCACCAAGGGATTCACGCCGCGTGCCATCGAAGGATTGCGCACCGCATTGACCGAGCGGGCGCATGCCATTGTGCACGAGGCGAAGAAAACGGGCGGCGGCGACTTCGTCGAACAGGTGGCCTGCGAACTCCCGCTGCAGGCGATCGCGGAACTCATCGGCATCCCACAGCAGGACCGGCGCAAGCTGTTCGACTGGTCGAATCAGATGCTCAGCTATGACGACCCGGATTACGGTGATCCCGCGGTCGCGTCGGCTGAAATCCTCAGCTATGCCTGGAACCTGGCCGAAGAGCGCCGCGGCCGGCCTGCGGGCGATATCGTGTCCGAGCTGGTGCACGCCGATGTCGACGGCGAATCCCTCGGCTCCGACGAATTCGGCTTCTTCGTCATCCTGCTTTCGGTGGCAGGCAACGAAACCACACGCAATGCCATTACGCACGGAATGAAGGCATTCGTGGACAATCCGGAACAGTGGGAGCTCTACCAGCAGCGGCGCCCGCGCACCGCCCCCGACGAAATCGTCAGGTGGGCAACACCGGTGACCGCCTTTCAGCGCACGGCGACCCGCGACACCGAACTCGGCGGACAACGGATCCGGCGCGGCGATCGGCTCGGGCTGTTCTACGGTTCGGCCAACTTCGACGAGTCGGCGTTCACCGATCCGTTCACCTTCGACGTGCTCCGCGATCCCAATCCGCATGTCGGTTTCGGCGGCACCGGCGCGCACTTCTGTGTGGGCGCCAACCTGGCCAGACTGGAAATCGACCTCATGTTCAACGCCATCGCCGACGCCATGCCCAAGATCACCCAGGTCGCCGATCCGGTACGGTTGCGATCGGGGTGGATCAACGGAATCAAGAATTGGCAGGTCCGATACGAATGAATCTTCGAGACGTACCGCTAGAGACGCTGAGCGGCAAACCGGCGACGCTGTCCGAGCTGGTCGGCGACAATGTGGTGCTGCTGGTCAACGTGGCATCGAAATGCGGGCTGACGCCCCAGTACACCGGGCTGGTCGAACTGCAGAAGTCCCTCGGGCCGCGCGGTTTCAGCGTGGTCGGGGTGCCGTGCAACCAGTTCATGGGTCAGGAGCCCGGCACGGCCGAGGAGATCCAGGAATTCTGCTCGACCACCTACGGGGTCGACTTTCCGCTGCTGGCCAAGGCCGACGTCAAGGGCGACGATCAGCATCCGCTGTATGCGGCGCTGGTCGAGACCGCCGATGCCGACGGCGCGGCGGGTGAGGTGCAGTGGAACTTCGAGAAGTTCCTGATCGGCCGGGACGGCACGGTGGCAGGGCGGTTCCGGCCGACCGTGACCCCGGACGCGCCCGCGCTCGTCACCGCGGTGGAATCGCTGCTCTGAGGGCAATAGTCGAGGCCCGTCCGCGTCATCAGCGCGGACGGGCCTCGAATCATGTTCGGGGGAGCGGTGCTTCAGCGGCGCCTGCGGTAGCGCACCGTGCAGGGTTGCATCAACTGCACCACCATCTTGCTGTGGTCGTTGCGGTAGCTCGATGCGGGCTGTGCCATTTCGAACTCCCAATCCCGCAGCAGCACCGAGAAGATCGCCTTCAGCTGCATCAGCGCGAAGGCCGCGCCGACACAGCGATGCCTGCCGGCGCCGAACGGAATCCAGGTCCATCGGTTGACGATGTCCTCCTGCTTCGGATCCAAATAGCGTCCGGGATCGAACATCTCGGGATCCGGGAAGTCCTCGGCGATCCGGTTGGACACAGCAGGCGTCGCCGCCACTAGATCGCCGGGCGTGATGCGGTGCCCGCACACCGCGAAATCGCCGCGAGCCACCCGCATCAGCACGATCAGCGGCGGATGTAGTCGCAGGGTCTCCTTGACCACCGCCTCCAGTTGCGGGATCTGGCGCAGCGCACCGAAACTGATGTCGGAGCCGTCGGCGTAGAGCTCATCGAGTTCGGCGACCACCTCTCGAAGCCGGTCCGGGTGGCGCAGCAGTTCGATTACCGTCCATGCCGCGGTCCCCGAAGTGGTGTGATGCCCCGCGAACATCATCGAAATGAACATGCCGGTGATTTCGCTGGCACTGAACCGCGGCTCACCTCTGTCATCCCTGATCGAGATCAGCACATCGAGCATGTCCCGGTCATCTTTGCCCGCAGGCGGATTCGCCGATCGCCGATCCATGATCCCCTGCACCAGTTCGACCAGCTCCGCCCGCGCGGCATCCCGGCGCCGGAAACTCTCGATCGGCGCGTACGGATCCACGTACGCCAGCGCGTCGGTCCCGCGCTCCAGATCGTGATAGAGCCGGGCGAAGCGGTCGTCGAGTTCGTCGCGGAACTTGACCCCGATCAGGCAGGCCGACGAGGTGTAAATCGTCAGCTCCGCAAAGAAATCCAGCAGATCGATCTCGCCCGCGTCGCCCCAGCGCGCCAGCATCCGATCCACTTCACGCCCGATCGTCTCCGCGTGCCCGCGCATCTGCTCGCCCCGCAGCGCCTGGTTGTGCAGCATCTCCTTGCGCCGCTCCGGCGGTGCGTCGAAGACGACGCCTTCGCCGAAGATCGGCTTCATGAACGGATAGGCCGCGCCCTGATCGAGGTCGTCATCGCCTGCCCGAAAGAAGAACTCATTCGCCTCGGCCCCCGACAGCAGAATCACCTGGCGCCCAGCCAACTCGAAGGCCCCGACATTCCCGCACTCCGCCCGCACCCTGCGCATCAATCCGATGGGATCACTGCGGAACTCCTCGAGATGCCCATGTTCATGCTGCCCACCCGAAACCCGTTGCGGAGTAACCAGAGTCATCGAGAGACCTCCCGGGATCACGGTCCAGAACACACATGGACACTTGTCTGGACAGTACTACGGTGCAGGGGCTCGAACAAGCCTTCGTAGCGGCACCGGCGGGGCCGATTTGGACCCCGGCTGGAACCCGTCGCAGACACATCGCTTCGGTCGTGAACTGTCATGACATTGCGGCGAACTCAGGCAGCGAAAGAGCCGAGTGGGCGGGTCGTGGTGTCGTCGGAGGCGCGGTGACGAGGTCGCGCAGCATGGCGTTGCGGCGCTCCAGGGCCTGCGCGGTGGTGGGGAACAGCGTTGCCTCACCGTTGTCGACGAGCGCTTGGTTCATGGCAACGAACCCTCGCGTGCTCTGCTCGTAGGCGGCGAATGCGGCGGCGTAGTCTTGGTGCGTGGCAAGGGCATTGGCGAGCATATAAGCCCCGGACAGCGCGAGGCTGGTGCCCTGCCCGGTCAGGAACGAAGGTGCGTATGCGGCGTCGCCGACCAATGCGACCCGCCCGCTCGACCAGCCGGGCATGCGAATCTGGCCGACCAGGTCGAAGAACAGATCATCCGCAGCACGCATGGCGTCGACAATGCTGGGCACCTCCCACCCCGCATCGGTGAAAGCGGCCGCGACCAAATCGCGCTGTGCGTCAGGGTTTCGGAGAACATCGAACGGCGGTTCCGGTCGGTGAAAGTTCAGGAACGCATGTACTTCGTCGGGCTGGCCGGTGGCATAGAGGGCCACAGCCTTGCCCGGGGCGTTCCACAGCGTGAGCTCGCGCGAGAGGCCGAAGATGTTGGGCATGGTGAACAGGGCGAAGCAGTAGCCGAGGTAGCGATGGAACTGCTGTTCCGGCCCGAATAGCAGTTCCCTGGTGCGCGAATGCATACCGTCGGCACCGAAGACCAGGTCGAACGTGCGCTGTTGCCCGTTCCGGAAGGCAACGTCGATCCCGTGTCCGGACTGATCGAGGGTGTCGATGGAATCGTTGAACAGGATCTCGACGTCGTCGCGGATCGCGGTGTGGAGGGCCGAGGTCAGATCCCCTCGGCTCACCTCGAGATCCTGTCCCTCGACGCTCCCGGCCACGGCATACGGGTGGAGCGAAACCACCTCGGTGCCTTCGGCATCGAGGAAGGTGAACCGTCGCGAGTCGATGTGCGCGTCCCGCAGTCGGGGCAGTATGCCCATCCGCCGCACGACCTCTATCGCGGTGCCGCGCACGTCGATGGGGTAGCCACCGCCGCGTGGCGCGGTCGCCTTCTCCACGAGCGTGACCGCGAATCCGGACCGGTGCAGCCAGTACACCAGCGCGGGTCCGGCGATACTGGCTCCGGAGATCAGCACGGTGCGCTTCGAGGTAGCCGTCATGCCTCGATTCCCTTCTTGGTGACACGAACAACGAACAGGGAAAGCGCGGCAACGAGGCCGGCAACGAGAAAGCCTGTGGCGAAGGCGGATTCGGTCGGTTGGTGCGTCATCGGGTCGGCTCCCGCGGCCAGGATCGCGCCGCCGACCTGGACGCCGATGGCGATGCCGAGCACACGGGTCACCACAAGAAGGCTCGTGGCAATACCGGTGTCTTCGGCCGCGACGGCGGTGGCGGTGCCTGCGAGCAAGGCCGTGGTGCCGACGCCGGCGGCGAATGCGACCAGCACCTTCGCGAGAACGAGCTGCCATGCCGCGGTGTGCACCGCCGCCAGGGCGAGCAGCGTGGCCGCCGTGACGACCGCACCGACGATGACGACGGCACGCGGACCGAACCGCCGCGCCGCGATCCCGCCGACCGAATCGCTCAGCGCGCCAACGATGGCGCCTGGCAGCAGAAGCAGCCCGATGTCGGTGGTGTCCGCGCCGAAGCCGTGTCCGTCGGCCGACGCCGCGAACAGCTGCGGGAGGAGAAAGACCACCATCCCGAAACTGGCGGTGATGACGAAGGTGAGCACGAACGCATTCCGCATGGCAGGCAGTGCCAGCATGCGGAGATCGACCATCGGCGCGGCCGCCCGGCGCTCGACGGCGACCCATCCGGTGGCGAGGGCTGCCACGAGCATCGCAATGGCGCCGACCGCGAGTGGCGGCAGGCTGCCGCCGGTCACCGACACCAGCCCGATCATCAACGCGAGCAACGTGGCGCTCAGCAGAATCACGCCGGGCCAGTCGATGCTGCTGTCCGATCGGATCGGCGGATCCTGCGGCAGCAACTGAGCGACGACCACCGTCGTCGCGATGATCGCGATCGTCGGCAGCGCGAACATCCACTGCCACGACAGCGCAGCCGCGATCGGCCCGGCAATCGCCGTTCCCACCATGCCGCCGCCGGTGAACAACGCGACGACCACGCCGATCGCCACCTGTGACGCTCCGGCGGAGAGGTGCTTGCGCACCAGGATGAAGGAGAGGGGCAGCACGCCGACCATGGCGCCCTGCAGCACCTGACCGAGCAACAACACCGGAAAGTTCGGGGCCGTGCCTGCCAACAGGCCGCCGGCCGAGACCACCGCCATCAGCCAGATCAGGACCCGCTTTCCGCCGTAGCGGTCGCCGAGTTTGCCGACGACGGGTGTGAGCACCGCGCCGGTGATGAGGACCGTGTTGCCGACCAATGCGCCTTCGGCAGGACTCACCCCCAGTTCGCGTTGTAGGAGCGGGAGCGCAGGCTCCACCACCGACTGCAGGCTGCCAAGCGCAAGCGCCAGGGTGCCGAGCGCACCTATCGCGAGTTTGCCGATGGGAACCGGCGAAGTCAGTGTTCTGGACATGGGCGTTGTGGACATAGGCGTCCTCTTCATCGTGAGCAGGGGGCGATTCTCGATGTGCGCCAGGCTCTTTCGGGAGCCGGAGGACGCCTCGACCGCAGTCACTACACTACACCGTGCAGTGTAGTTCTGCTACGATCCGTGCATGCCAGACGCGAAGACGCTGCGTGCGGGGTCAACCCAGAAGCGGGCGGCCATCCTGTCGGCGGCCCGAGAGTTGTTCGTAGCCGATGGTTTCGACCGAACAAGCGTCGACGCGGTCGCCGCCCGTGCCGGGGTGTCCAAGCGGACGGTCTACGACTACTTCGGCGACAAGCAGACCCTGTTGCACGCAGTGTTCGACGGGGTCGGCCAGTCACTGCTCGACACGATCCGGCGCACCCTCGACGAGACGCTCGACGGTCTGACCGACGCCGCCGAGCTGGAGCCCGCCCTGGTCACGTTCTCGATGCAGATCGCTGCCGACATGCTCGACTCGGCGGAATACACCACGCTGCAACGACTTGTCCGGACCGGATCCGATCACCTGCCACACCGCGACGACCACGCGTTGACCGACGCGCCCGAGGAGGCGATGGGCGAACGGTTCGCCGCCCTCGCCCGTGCCGGGCTGCTCGATGTCCCCGATGCGCGACTCGCTGCCGACCACTTCATCGCGCTGACCTTCGGGGTCGCCCTCGGCAGATTCGGTTCCGCCAACGCCGTGAAGGACGCCAGGATCAAGCCGCTCATCGTCGCAGGCGTGCGGGCGTTTCTGCGGGCCTACCGGGCGTGAGAGCGCTCAGCGCCAGCTGGGGAGCCAGAGTTCGGCGTGCCAGGTGGACATCGTGATCGGGATGGCGGTGAGGATCGGGTAGATCCAGGCGAAGTTGGCGATGACCACCCCGAGGTAGAGGCAGACCAGGAGCAGTCCGGTCCCGCGCCGTTCGGAGGAATCGACTGTGCGGCCGAGGAATTGGCCCAAGATCAGGGCGAGCAGCATGGCGAGGAAGGGAGCCATGGCGGTCGCGTAGAAGAAGTACATCTGGCGGTCCAAGGCGGCGAACCAGGGTAGCCACGCCGCGCCGTATCCGGTGAGAACCGCGGCGTAGCGCCAATCCCTGGCCGTGACGCTGCGCCACAGCCCCCAGGCGAGGGCGGGAACGGCGAGCCACCAGATCGCGGGGGTGCCGAGCAGCATGATCGCGCGCACGCAGGTCGATTGCCCGCAGCCGGTGGTGCGTTCGGGGTCGGTGAGGTGATAGAGCATGGGACGCAGGCCCATCGGCCACGTCCACGGCTTGGACTCCCACGGATGGTGGTTGCCCGCCGAATTGGTCAGGTGGGTATGGAAATTCAGGATCCTGCTGTGGTTGAACCACAGTGAGCGCAAGGCATCGGGAAGGAACGAAAAGGGTCCGTCCGACCCGACCTCGACACCGACGGCGTAGCGGTTGATGCCGGTTTCGCTCGCGTACCAGTTGGCGTAGGACGCCAGATACACGATGGTCGGGATCAGCACCAGCGCGTACGCCGCGGGGAGCACGTCACGCACCATGGTGCCGAGGAACGGCCGAGGCACCCCGTACCTGCGGCGCGCGGCGGCATCGAAGGCGACCGAAAGCACGCCGAAGAAGACGACGAAATAGATCCCCGACCACTTGGTCGCGCACGCGAGCCCGACCAGCACGCCCGCGCCGAATCGCCACCACCGCACGCCCAATCGGGGGCCGAACCAGGTCGTCGCGATGCGTCCTTCGCGAGCGGCGTTCGCCATTCGCGCCCGCACGTCGTCACGGTCGACGATCAGACATCCGAAGGCCGCGGTGACGAACAGCGCCAGGAAGATGTCGAGCATGCCGATGCGCGCGGACACGAAGCTCACACCGTCGGCGATCACCAGGATCCCCGCGATCGCACCGATCAACGTCGAGCGGGCCATCCTGCGCACGATCCGGACGACGAGCAGCACCAGGACCGTGCCCGCGACGGCCGCCGAGAACCGCCACCCCAGCGGCGTGAAGCCGAACATCGCCTCGCCGACCGCGATCAGCAGTTTGCCGAGCGGTGGGTGCACGACCACCGGATACGCGGCGTTGTCCTCGATGCCGATCCCGTTGGACAGCATCTCCCACGCCTGCAAGGCGTAGTACTTCTCGTCGAAGACAGGCGTGCCCCCGTCGGTCACCGAACCCAGCCCGCCGAACCGCGTCAGCGCGGCGATCAGGGTCAGGAAGATCGACACCCACCAGCCGCGCGCGGTGTCGGTCGGCCCGGCGTTGTGATCGGGCCACAGCACCGCCACGCTGACCGACGGTTTCGACTCCGACCGCACACCCCCCAACCCGACCACGCCACCACCTTATGCAAGGTTGCACCGCGCGCAAGTCGCACGACCGACATTGCTGCGGCCGCAGCCGGTGAACCTCGAATCAGCTTCGGCGCGTGAGGGGCTCGCGGAGCCCGAGGTGCGCGCGGAGGGTGGTGCCGGTGTACTCGGTGCGGTAGACGCCGCGTTCCTGGAGTTCGGGGACCAGCCAGTCGACGATCTCGTCGAGGCCGCCGGGCACGAGGTAGGGCGAGATGTTGAACCCGTCCACGGCGCCGTGCCGCACCCAGCGGGCCAGCTCGTCGGCCACCTGGGCGGGGGTGCCCGCGAACCCGGACCGCTCGGTGGTCGCGATGACGACCTCGCGCAGCGACAGGTTCTCGGCCTCGGCGCGGGCTCGCCATGCGCGGGCGATGCTCTGCGGGTCCTGGCCGTGGCGCGGTGAACCACGCGTCTCGGAGATCGGCTTGGCTTCCGGATCCTCCTTCGGCAGTGGGCCGTCCGGGTCGAGATGGGACAGGTCGCGGCCCCACACCTGACCGGCGAGCGACAGCGCGGTCTGGCCGGTGTACTGGCCGTCCTTGACCCAGCGCACCTTCTCCTCGACCTCGGATTCCTTCTCCGCCAACACGATCTGGGTGCCGGGCAGGATCTTGATGTCGTCGTCGGGTCGGCCCGCGGCACGCAGGCGGGCGCGGATGTCGTCGGCGAAGGCCAGCGCGTCGTCGAAATGTGTTCCGTGCCTGGAGAAGATGACGTCGGCGTGCGCGGCCGCGAAGTCGCGGCCGGTGGGGGAGTCGCCCGCCTGGAAGATCACGGGGTGGCCCTGCGGGCTGCGTGGCAGGGTGGGGGTGATGGCCACGTCGAAGTGCGCGTTCGATCGTTCGACCGGGCGCACCGCGTCCTCGGTCGCCCACGACGGGCTCTGTTGCGAGGTGGCGATGGCGCCGTCGCGCCACGAATCCCAGATTGCCCGGGCGGTGGCCAGGAACTCGCCTGCCCGCTCGTAGCGCAGCGCATGATCGAGATAGCCACCGCGCCGGAAGTTTTCACCGGTCCAGGCGTTGTCGGTGGTGACGGCGTTCCAGCCGGCGCGACCGCCGGAGAGCAGGTCGAGCCCGCTGAGACGGCGGGCGAGATCGGCAGGCTCGTTGTAGGTGGTGTTCTGGGTGGCGACCAAGCCGATGTGCCGGGTGATGCCCGCCAGTGCGGCGAGCTGGGCAATCGCGTCGGGCCTGCCCGCGATGTCCTGTTCGAGGATCTTGCCGTCCTGTTCGCGCAGCCGCAGTCCCTCACCGAGGAAGAACGCGTCGAACAGCCCACGCTCGGCGGTCTGCACGATGCGGCGGAAGGTCTCGAAGTCGATCTGCGAGCCGCTGGCCGGGTCGGACCAGATGGTGGTGTGGTTGACGCCCTGGAAAAACACGCCGAAATGCACGTGGGCATCCGGCCGCTCGGGGACTGTCATCGTGGTGCTCCTGTCAGTGCGTCGCGGCGTAGCGGTTGGCGGGGCGGGTGAGGCCGAGGTTCGCGCGGAGCGTCGAGCCCGGCACCGGGCGCTGGGCGACGCCGGCGCGCAGCAATGCGGGCAGCACCTCGCGGGCGAGGACGGGCAGGTCCTCGTCGATGACCGCTGGGTGCAGCCGGACTCCGTCGAGGTGCGCGCTGAGGTGGGTCAGGAGGTCGACCAGTGCCGACGCGGAACCGGAGAAGGCAAGCCGGGCCGGGGAATTGGAAGGTGCGGCACCGAAACGTTCAGCGGCGGTCGCGCCAGGGGTATCGAGCGTGACATCGATTTCGGCGAAAGCCAGCGGAGCCCCGACGGATCGGGCCCGCTCCGCCTGCTCGATGGCGGCGGCGATCGAGTCGGCCGCGACGAGCCGGACGTCGACACCGCCGTCCGCGCCGAACACCACCGGCTGGCCCTGCGGCGGACGCGGCACGATGGCTGGCCCCTTCACGGAGAACTTATCGCCACGAAAGTCGATGTAGTGCAGCTTGTTCCGATCCAGGAAACGTCCGTTGGGGTAGTCGCGGATCACCGCGTCGTCCTCCCATGAGTCCCACAGGCGGCGGGCCACCTCCAGCGAATCGCGCTGTTCCCTGGTGAGTTCGACCGCGCCGGTGACGGGTTCGCGTCCCCAGGCGGCCGCCGCGCGCGGGTCATCGATGCGTTCGGCGATCCATCCGGCCCGGCCGCGTGACGTGTAATCCAACGTCGCGATCTGCGACGAGGTGTGGAACGGTTCGGCGTAGGTGGTGGCGACCGTCGGAACGAGGCCGATGGTGCTTGTCGTCGCCGCGACGAACGAGGCCCTGGTCACCGCGTCGATCCGGCCCGCAACCTGTTCCGGCGGCAGGATCGAGTCGGCGAAGGTGACCAGCGTGAACCCCGCGTTCTCCGCGGCCGCGACCCTGGTGCGCAGCGTGTCGCCGGTGAGCAGCCGGTCCGGCGCGTGCGCGGCGCGTCGCCAGGCCTCGGGGTGGAAGCCTTCGCCGTCGAGTTCGATACCGAGCGCGAAAACGCCCATCCGACACCTTCTTCCGTGCTGCGATCGAGACCTGTTCGCCTGACTGACTTTTGGGCACCTCGCTGTGCGAACTGTCGAAGCAGTCCTCCTCGAGCATGCTGGGCATTGCGGCGCGGCGCGATGGTTTGCGTCGACGTGATTCGAAGCCCGGAATGCACGAATCCCGAGCCCGCGCAGTGCGCGGACTCGGGATCGAAGGACGAACCGCTAGCGTGCGGCGCGGACCGACAGCGCCGCGGCGACCAGAAGGGTCACGCCTTCCGCGATGCCGGTGACGCCGAGCGCGTTGGCCGCCGACAGCGTCGTGGCGCCTGCCAGCCCGAGGAACAGCGCCCCGAACGCGGCGATCCCGACCACGATGCCGAGCTGCACGTTGGTCACCATGATGCCGCTGGCATCCGCGGCAAGCTGGATCGGCACCTTCGCCAATGTCCGGGTCATCAGCGGACTGAACGCGAGTCCGTTGCCGACACCGCAGGCGCCGAGGAGCACCAGCACCAGCGGCCCGACGTCGGCGCCATCGCGCAGCAGCGCGCCTGCCGCAGCCATGCTCGCGGCGCCGAGCACCAACCCGAGCGGAATCATGCTGGGGTGCCACCGATTCGGAATGCGCTCCCAGTTGAGGCTGGCGATCGCGAACATCGTGCCCATCGGGAGGAAGACCAGTCCCGCATGGATGGCGCTGTAACCGAGCGTGCTCTGCAGGTGGATGGCCATCACGAACATCCAGCCGCCGAATGTCGACATGGTCACGAACAGCGTCGCGGCCGCGAGCAGCAGCCCCGGCGCCGCGAGCACCCGGTGCGAGAACAAGGGTTCACCCGCGCGTGCCGCCACCGCCCGCTCGATCAACACGAACGCCGTGAACGCAACCACGCAGGCGCCCAACGAGATCCATGACCACAGCGGCCAACTCATCTCGCGGCCGAGCACCAGCGGCAGGACCAGCGTCAGCACTGCCACGGTCAGTACGGTGAGCCCGGCCAGGTCGAGCTTGCGATCGAAACGCTGGGTCGCCTGCGGCAGGATGCGTGGCGCAAGCACCAGCAGCACCAGTCCGATCGGCACGTTCACCAGGAACACCCCGCGCCAGCTGCTGCCCCACAGATCGGCGTTGACGATGAGCCCGCCGAACACCTGGCCCGCGACCATGCCACCGGACAGGATCGCGGAGTACACGCTGAGCGCCTTGGCGCGCGCGTTGCCGGTGAAGTTCCGCTGGATCAGCGTCATGACCTGCGGCACCATCGCGGCTGCTCCGACGCCCTGGGCAAACCGAAACACGATGAGCGACACTTCATTCCACGCCAGCCCGCAGGCCAGCGAGGCGACGGTGAAGAGCGCGAGCCCGGCGATGAACATCCGCCGCTGGGTGAATCGGTCGCCGAGCCGGGCGCCGGTGACCAGCAGGACGGCGTAGGCGATGACATAACCGGCGACGATCAGCTGCAAGCCCGCGCCGGAGGTGTGCAAGGACTGGCGAATGGACGGAATCGCGACATTGACAATGGAGGCATCGAGGACCGACATGAATTGTCCGGTCAGGATGACTACGAGAATGGCCAGCGTGCGCCGCGCACCGTACGCGGCGGGTGGAGCTGCCGGTGGCGTGGCGACCGTCGGGGCGGCCGAATCCGGCGACAAGATCTGCGTCATGGAGTTGATGATGCGTGCACCGCGACACCGGTAACAGGAGCCCATTAAAACTGGTACCGACAGCACCCGGATAGTTGCAATTGTCCGCATTATTACCTTGTAATGTGGCGGAGACCACCGCTTTTGTCGCTCGGCCCGTACCTTCACGGAAATGTTTAGGTAGGCTAATCTGTTTTTACAGCTGCAGGGCTTTTCCTCTTTGTAGACCAAGGGAGTTTTGCGATGGTGCTCGAGTCGAGAGATGAACGGCAGAGGCTGCGCCTCGCGCGCCTGCTGGCCGACGACGGGCAGATCAAGGCCGCGAAGCAGCTCGAGTCCGTCGCCTCGGCGATGCGGGAACCTGGCCTGCGGCTGGCGCAGATTGTCGCCACCGTGATGGAGGGCTACGCCGACCGCCCGGCTGTTGGACAGCGTGCCTTCGAGGTGGTCGCCGACGAGGCGACGGGACGTAAGTCCGTGCGCCTGCTGCCCGAGTACGAGACGGTGAGCTACGGCGAACTGTGGCAGCGGGTCGGCGCGGTCGCCTCGGCATGGCATCATGACGCCGAAAGGCCTTTGCGCGCAGGCGAGTTCGTCGCCGTTCTCGGGTTCACCAGCGTCGACTACGCCACGGTCGACCTGGCCGACATGGTGCTCGGCCTGGTCACGGTGCCGTTGCAGGCCAGCGCGTCGTTACCGCAGCTGGGCGCGATCGTCGCCGAAACGGCGCCACGCGTACTCGCTACGACACCGGAACATCTGGCGACCGCCGTCGACATGCTGCTGGCGGGAGCCTCGCCCGACCGCCTGGTGGTGTTCGACTACCACTCCGAGGACGACGGTCAGCGCGAAGCCTTCGAAGCCGCAGAGCGACGCCTTGCCGACGAAGGCAGCGATGTGACCATCGAAACGCTCGACGCGGTACGCGAGCGGGGCAGCGCGCTGGCCCCCGCGCCGCTTTTCGTTCCGGAACCCGACGACGACCCGCTCGCGCTGCTCATCTACACCTCGGGCAGCACAGGCACGCCCAAGGGTGCCATGTACACCGAGCGCCTGGCGGCGTCGATGTGGCTCAGCGCGCCGCTGCAGACCGTCGCCATCAATCTCAACTACATGCCGATGAGTCACATCGCCGGACGCGTCGCGCTGTTGGGCGTGCTCGCTCGCGGCGGCACCTCGTATTTCGCGGCCAAGAGCGATATGTCGACGCTGTTTCAGGACATCGCGATCGTGCGGCCGACCGAACTGTTCTTCGTTCCGCGGGTGTGCGACATGATCTTTCAGCGCTACCAGAGTGAGATGACGCGGCGCTCCGGTGCAGGCGTAGACCGGGACGCGCTCGACGAGGAAGTGAAAGTCGAACTGCGGGAACGCCTTCTGGGTGGCCGGTTCCTCGGTGTGCTCGTCGGCAGTGCGCCGATCGCCGCCGAGATGAAGACCTTCATCGAATCCGTCCTCGACCTGACGCTGCACGACGGCTACGGCTCGACCGAGGCGGGCCCAGGCATCGTGCTCGACAACCGGATGCAGCGGCCGCCGGTCATCGACTACAAGCTGGTCGACGTCCCTGAGCTCGGCTACTTCCGCACCGACCAGCCGTACCCGCGCGGTGAGCTGCTGGTGAAGTCGTCCACCATGATTCCCGGGTACTACCGGCGGCCGGAGGTCACCGCCGAGGTATTCGACGAGGACGGCTTCTACAAGACCGGCGATATCGTCGCCGAACTCGGGCCCGATCAGGTGGAGTACGTCGATCGGCGCAACAACGTCTTGAAGCTGTCGCAAGGTGAGTTCGTCACCGTCGCGCATTTGGAGGCGGTGTTCGCCAGTAGCCCGCTGATCCGGCAGATCTACATCTACGGCAACAGCGAGCGTTCCTACCTGCTCGCGGTGATCGTGCCGACCGAGGACGCACTGCGCGGCGGTGACCTGATGGCGTTGCGAACGGCGCTGTCGGAATCGATTCAGCAGATCGCGAAGGATGCCGAGCTGCATCCGTACGAGATTCCCCGCGACTTCCTGATCGATACCGAGCCGTTCACCGTCGAGAACGGGCTGCTCTCCGGTATCGCAAAGCTGTTGCGGCCCAGGCTGAAGGAGCACTACGGCGACCGCCTGGAACGGATGTATTCCGAGCACGCCAGTAGTCAAGCCGATGGCATGCTGGCTCTGTACAAGGAAGCTGCCGTGCGTCCGGTACTCGAAACGGTCTGTCGCGCAGCGCAAGCGATGCTCGGCGTCGCGGCGGACGACGTGCGCCCGGATATGCAATTCACCGACCTCGGCGGCGACTCCTTGTCCGCGCTGGCGTATTCGAATCTGTTGCACGAGCTCTTCGGCGTCGAGGTGCCGGTCGGTGTGGTCATCAGCCCGGCGAACGATCTGCGCGATCTCGCGGACTATATCGAGGCGGAACGGAATTCGGGCTCGAAGCGGCCGAGCTTCTCCTCGGTGCACGGCGCGGGGGCCGAGGTCACGGCGGCAGATCTCACGTTGGACAAGTTCATCGATGCGAAGACGCTCGCCGCTGCTCCCGGCATTCCGCGCGCGCCAGTTCGCGCCAAGACGGTGCTGCTGACCGGCGCCAACGGTTACCTCGGTCGCTTCCTGTGCCTGGAATGGCTGGAGCGCCTTGCTGATTCGGGCGGCACGGTGATCTGTCTCGTGCGCGGCAGCGACGCGGCCGCGGCACGCAAACGGCTCGATGCCGCGTTCGACAGTGGGGATCCGGCGCTGGTCGAGCACTATCAGGAGCTGGCGGCCGCTCACCTCGAGGTGCTCGCGGGCGATATCGGTGACCCGGATCTCGGGCTGGACGAGCGCACGTGGCGGCGGCTCGCCGACACCGTCGACCTGATCGTGCATCCTGCCGCGTTGGTCAACCACCTGCTGCCGTACAGCCAACTGTTCGGCCCGAATGTCGTTGGTACCGCGGAGATCATCCGCCTGGCCATCACCGGGCAGCGTAAGCCGGTCACCTACCTGTCCACGGTTGCCGTTGCGGCGCAGATCGACCCGGCGCGCTTCGAAGAGGACGCCGATGTCCGAGTGATGAGCTCGGTGCGCGTCGTCGAAGACAGCTATGCGAACGGCTACGGCAACAGCAAGTGGGCGGGGGAGGTCCTGCTCCGCGAGGCCAACGACCTGTGCGGCTTGCCGGTCGCGGTGTTCCGTTCGGACATGATCCTGGCGCACCGCAAGTACGCGGGCCAGCTCAATGTCCCCGACGTGTTCACCCGTTTGGTGCTCAGCCTGGTCGCCACCGGCATCGCGCCGTTCTCCTTCTACCAGACCGGCACGGACGGAAGTCGGCAGCGGGCCCATTACGACGGGCTCCCCGTGGATTTCGTCGCCGAGTCGATCGCCGCACTCGGTGCGCAAGCCACGGAGGGCTTCCGGACCTATGACGTGCTGAACCCACACGACGACGACATCTCGCTCGACACGTTCGTCGACTGGCTCATCGAGTCCGGGCATCCGATCCAGCGGATCGGCGACTACGCCGAGTGGTTCCGCCGTTTCGAGACCGCGATCCGCGCCCTCCCGGAAAAGCAACGCCATGCCTCGGTGCTGCCGTTGCTGGACGCCTACCGCTCCGTGCGCCCGGCCGTCGCAGGCGCGCTGATGCCTGCCGAGAAGTACGCGGCAGCGGTGCAGGACGCGAATATCGGCCCCGAGCACGACATTCCGCATCTGAACTCGGCGCTGATCGATAAGTACGTGAGCGATCTGGAACTGCTGCAGCTGCTGTGAGTATTCGACAGGGAGTGGCCACGGTCTTCGCTCCGTGGCCACTCTGTCATACCGCCGCAGGCACGTCCTCGGGGACGGTGGGGCAGCCGCTCCGGCGCCGCACCAGCAACGCGATCGCCCCGGCCAGCACCACGGCATAGATAATGACGAAGCTGTTGATCAGTACCTGAGCGAACGTCCACCACGGTGGAAACAGGAACAGCCCGACGACAACGTAATCCGGGTCGTACTCCCACGTCCACGCGCCGATGGCGGCCCAGAGCAGTGCGGCGGCGATCCACCACTGCCACCGCGTCTGCGCGTGATGCACCAGATAGACGAGCAGCGGGACGAACCACACCCAGTGGTGATCCCAGGAGAACGGCGACACCGCGCAGGCGGTGAGGCCGGCGAGCGTCACGGCAAGCAGTCGTTCGCCCCGCTGGTACAGACCCGAGGCGACCCACAGGCCGGCAACGGCGACCAGGCCCGCGATGAGCAGCCACAGCCACACCGGCGCGGGTTTGTGCGTCAGGTGCGCGATCGCGCCCCGCAGCGACTGGTTCGACGGATGCGTATCGTCGCCGATCCGCGTGGACTGGAAGAACGTCGACGTCCAGTACTTGCGCGAGTCCTCGGGCAGCACGAGCCAGGCGAGGGCGACGGACGCAACGAAGACCACCGCCGCCGTGCCCGCCGCCCGCCATTGCCGCAGGAAGACGAACTGCGCGATGAAGAAGGCAGGAACGAGCTTGATGCCTGCGCCGAGGCCGACTCCGATGCCACGGAGCGTGCTCCGGTCGGCGCGAGCGAAGTCCCACAGCACCAGCAGCATCAGCACCAGGTTGATCTGCCCGTAGAAGAGCGTGGTGCGGACCGGCTCGATGAACGCGCAGGTGCTCGCCAGCAGCGCGCTGACGACGGCGAGCCTGGCGTTGAGCCGGTAGCCGAGCAGTCGAAAGCTCAACAGGACGCACGCGAACAGCACCGTCAGGTTGAACACCATCCAGGTGTTGGTGACGTATGCCCATGGGATCAGGACGATCGGCAGGAACGCGATCGTCGAGAACGGTGTGTAGGTGTACAGCAGGCCCAATACGGTCGGTTCGGTGTAGAGCGGTTCACCGTGCAGGATGCGCCAGGCGCCATCGCGATACACGTGCACGTCGAGCCCGCCTGCCAGGAATCCGGCGCGGTCCAACCACGGGTCGACCGTGGTGAACAGCAGGATCACTGCCAGTACAGCGCTTGCGGTCAAGATGAAAAGCGTTGGGCCCGTGCGTGGAAAGTCCAGCTGCCGGGATTTGCGCACAAGTGATCAACATACCGAATAACTGGTTCGGAGCATGCCCCGAGGGTTGGGGGCACCCGGTGCGGTCCCTGAATCATGGCCGCTAGCAGGCGTTTTTCAGTCCGAGCGTACCGTCGTGACCCGGCGCGTCGGGCCGGGACAATGGAGTCGGTGTGCCGGGGCGCCGCCGTAAAACGGGTACTGGCAATACCTGGATACCGCTAGCGGTTTCGGGCACGATCATGGGATGACCGATGTGCTGGATGTGCGGGCGGTGCGCAAGGCGCGCCGCGCGGAGTTGGGGGCCTTCCTGAAATCGCGGCGGGCGAAGATCTCGCCGGACGATGTCGGGCTGCCGCCGGGGCCGCGCAGACGGACGCCAGGCCTGCGGCGCGAGGAAGTCGCACAGCTGTCCGGTATCGGGGTCACCTGGTACACCTGGCTCGAGCAGGGCCGCCCGATCAATGTCAGCGTGCAGGTGCTCGACGCGGTGGCAAGGACGCTCGCGCTGGACGAGGCCGAGCGTGGGCATCTCTACCGGCTCGCCGAAGTGCCGACAGTGCCTGCGCCGCACGCGAACAGCGCGCTGCCCGAAGAGTTGCAGGTCATTCTCGATCATTTGGAACCGCTGCCTGCGGCGGTGCTGAGCGCACGGTACGACGTGCTGGCATACAACGTGCCGTACCAGTCGCTCTGCCCGGCCTTCCTGACTGCCGAGCGCAATGTGGCGCGCCGGGTGTTCCTCATGCCGCAGTGCTGCAACACCTACAAGCACAGCTGGGACGACCTGCGCCGCATGGTCGCCTACCTGCGCGGGGCGTACGCGAAGAATCTCGACGATCCGAGCTGGCAGCAGTTCATCGACGAATTGTGTTCCGAGAGCGCTGACTTCGCCGCACTGTGGGCGCGCAACGATGTCGCGGTGCCGGCCAGCCGGGTGAAGACCCTGCGCCATCTCGCCGTCGGTGACCTGGAAATGTACGTCACCAGCATGTCGCTGCCCGTCGTCGCGGGTGCGTGGGTCCAGATCTACACGCCGACCGACGAAACCCAATGGGCCAAGCTCAGGGAACTACTCGCGATGAGCCGCGAACAACGGCAGGCGGCCTGGAGCGATCACCAGGAAAGGCACCACCCGGAGGCCGCGGCGGTGTGACGGCGCTCAGCCCGCGGCGGGCGTCTCCCTGATCTCCACGATCGGAAGCACGAGCGCCGCAGGCGAACTCGCGGGCACCATCGGCTGGGTCGGTGCCACCGGCGCAATCCGCTGATAGCCTGCGCCGAGCTCGGGCCTGGTATCCACCTCGCCCTTGTTCGGCCAGAACGCGGCGGCGCGCTCGGCCTGGGCGGTGATGGTCAGCGACGGGTTCACACCGAGGTTCGCCGACACCGCGGCACCGTCGACGACGCTGAGCGTCGGGTAGCCGAAAACGCGGTGGTAGCCGTCGATTACGCCGTGCTCCGCGTCGGCGCCGATCACCGCGCCACCGAGGAAGTGCGCGGTGAGCGGGATATTGAAGATCTCGCCCCAGCTGCCGCCCGCGATGCCGCCGATCTTGGTGGCCACCCGCCGCGTCACGTCGTTGCCGACCGGGATCCAGGTCGGATTCGGTTCGCCGTGGCCCTGTTTGGAGGTCAACTTGCGGCCGAAGAGCCCACGTTTGGTGTAGGTGGTGATCGAATTGTCGAGGTGCTGCATGACCAGCGAGATGATGGTGCGCTCGCTCCAGTCCTTGGTGCTCATGAAGCGAAACAGATCCATCGGGCGGCGCAGCACCAGGCCGAGGAACCGCAGCCAGCGCGGCAGCCGCCCGCCGCCGTCCACCATCAGCGTCTGCAGCAGGCCCATGGCGTTGGAGCCCTTGCCGTAGCGGACCGGCTCGACGTGGGTGTCCGGCGTGGGGTGGATGGACGAGGTGATCGCGACGCCCTTGGTGAAATCGACACCGGGCGTAACCTTTTGGGTGGCCGCGCCGACGATCGACTCGGAGTTGGTTCGGGTCAGCTGGCCGAGCTTGGGCGAGAGATTCGGCAGTGCGCCCTTGTCGCGCATGGCGAACAGCAGCTGCTGGGTGCCCCTGGTGCCCGCAGCGAGCACGACATGTGCGGCGGTGTAAGTGTGCGGACGCTTGCGCACCCACGCGCCGGTGCGCGCGGTGGACACGTCCCATGTGCCGTCCGGGTGTGGCCGGACGTCGGTCACCGTGGTCATCGGAATGACCTGTGCGCCCGCCTTTTCCGCGAGATAGAGGTAGTTCTTCACCAGCGTGTTCTTGGCGCCGAACTTGCAGCCGACCATGCAGTCGCCGCATTCGAGGCAGCCGGTGCGCTCGGGGCCGACGCCGCCGAAGTACGGGTCGGGCACGGTCTTTCCCGGTTCGCCGAAGAACACGCCGACCGGCGTCTGGACGAACGTGTCGCCGACGCCGAGGTCGTCGGCGACCTGCTTGAACACCTCGTCGGCAGGAGTCATGTGCGGGTTGCGCACCACGCCGAGCATCCGTTGCGCGCGTTCGTAATACGGCGCGAGCTCGGTCTGCCAGTCGGTGATGTCGCGCCACTGCGCGTCGCGGAAGAACGGCTCCGGCGGCACGTACAGCGTGTTGGCGTAGTTCAGCGAGCCGCCGCCGACTCCGGCGCCGCCGAGGATGAGGACGTCGCGCAGCAAGTGGATGCGTTGGATGCCGTAGCAACCGAGCTTGGGCGCCCAGAGGAACTTCTTCAGGTCCCAGCTGGTCTTGGGCAGCTCGTCGTCGGCGAATCGTTGACCGGCCTCGAGCACGCCGACCTTGTAGCCCTTCTCCACCAGCCGGAGGGCGCTCACGCTGCCGCCGAAGCCGGAGCCGACGATGAGTACGTCGAAATCGGTCGCCCGCTGGTCCATAGGGAACTCCTCGATTGCGTCGCCAGTGACTCAGCCAACACTACTACCGAGTAGGTTGTGCGCTGAACGAGGGCGACGCGGCGCGGTTTGTTCCCGTCGCCAATGTCGCCGTCAGGGCTGGGTCCGCCACCAGGCGGCAGTGGCCGCGACGGCCTCGTCGATCGGCGTCGGGTGCAGGCCGAGCTTGCGCTCGCTGTCGGTGGAGTCGAGCACGAGCGGCTGCGCGAGCTGGTGCCCGAGTTCGGCGAGCTCGCGGACGAGCTCGCTGGTGAGGCCGATCAGGCGCATCATCCAGATCGGAATGGCTGTGATCTTGGGCGCTGGCGCGCCTGCGGCCTGCGCGATGGCCGTCATCAGCTGGCGCTGGGTGATCGCGGGCGCGGTCGGTGCGTGCAGCACGCTGTTCCATACGGACTTGTCGGCGGCCGCGCTGATCATTGCGGCGGCGAGGTCGGGGATGTAGGTGAACGAATGCGGGAGGTCGACCTTGCCGAAGGCGGTGACCCGCTTGCCTGCGAGGATCGGCCTGATCGTCTGCTCGCCAACGAGCGATGACCGGACGTAGGGCCCGATGAAGTCGGCGGCGACCACACTGACCGTCGGGGTCGCGTGTGCGGCACGGGCGCGCAGCAGCTGTTCGCGTACCGCGCCCTTGCCGGAACGGCCGGTGCGGGGCGAGGTTTCGGTCAGTGGGCCGTCGGTCGGGCCGTAGGAATAGAGGCTCTCGGGGAAAACCACTACGGCGCCTGCCTTTCCGGCCTCGTCCATGACGGCCTGCTCGGCGCCGGGGAGTTCGGCGGCCCAGACTTTCGCCGAATACTTGGAGCCGTGGATGCAGTGGAAGACCGCGACGGCACCGTCGAACTGGCCCGAAAGCTTTTCCGGCTGAGCGACATCCACGCTGCGGAGCTCGATGAGCGGGTGTGCGGGGCCGCGACCGGAGCGGGTGAGGACCCGCACCTGCTTGCCCGATGCCGCCAACTGCTCGGCAATCGTGGTGCCGACCGGTCCGGCGCCGGAGACGATGTACAGCTCAGACATGAGTGGATCCTTCCGCAGGGGCGGGTTGTCGCCCGAGGTGCGAGACGCTTTTGCATTGAGAGAGCAATGCTCTCTGATGGGTACGAGCATGCGGCACGGCCGCGGCAGTGTCAAGAGCAGTGCTCACTGTTGTTGACAATGCTCTCTGAATATTGCACGGTAGGGGCTATGCCGACGACTCCACGCGCCCGAGCGCGGGCCCAGACGATGAACGACATAGTCCGCATTGGCCGCGAGCATCTGGCCACTCAGGGTGCTGCGTCGTTGTCGCTGCGCGCGGTCGCGCGTGACCTCGGTGTGGTCTCGTCAGCGGTCTACCGATACGTCAGCAGTCGCGACGAACTGCTCACTCTGCTGGTGGTGGACGGCTACAACGCGCTCGGCGACGAAGTCGATGCCGCGCTCGCGACCGCACCCGACGATCCGATCGAGCAGTTGCGGGTGCTGTGCCGCACCGTGCGGCGCTGGGCGCAAGCCGAGCCCGCGCGGTATGGGTTGCTTTACGGCACACCGGTACCCGGATACGACGCGCCCGCCGACGAGACCACGACGGCGGGCATCAGGGTGATCGTCGCCATGCAGGGCCTGTTCGCGCGCGCGTATGCGGCGGGTCAGCTCACGGCTCCATCGTCGGAACCGCACGTAACGGGCACTCTCGCAGCCGATTTCGCCAGGATCCGGGAGGAATTCCAGCTGGAACTGCCGGACTGGCTGTACGCCCGCGGGGTGACGTTCTGGGTCAGCGTGTTCGGCGCGGTGAGTGCGGATCTCTTCGATGTGTACGGCCCCGGCACGTTCAACGATCGCGACGAGCTGTTCGAGCATCAGCTCGACGGACTGCTGGAGATGCTGGGCTATCGGCGCTGAGCGCTTAATACGCTTGGGGCGTCCACGTTTTCGAATCCGCAGTCGCCTTGGACCGGCCACCGCTTCGCTGCAACTGACCACCGGGGGTTTCAGGAGGAGTCTTCGTTGCTCGATCGGTCGCCGAGGAAATGCAGGAGGGCCGGGTCTGTCGAGGTGAGGCGGTCGACCTCCTGGCCGCCGGTGCATTCATAGAGCCCGATCGTCACTCCGCCTGGACCGCGCGACAGGACCCGCCAGATCGCGCCCGAGTCCTGCCACCGCTGCAGAATCGCTGCGGCGCCGGGTGTTTCGTGCGGCGTGCCGGACATGATCGGATCAGCGGGGGACGGCGACCGGGTCAGTGCAGCTGGCTGCCGCGTCGACGAGCGAGCACCACGCGGGTGCGCGGGTCGGCCGGTAGTCGGGGGCGACGCCGCCGGCTCCGGTGATCGCGGTGTACGCGGCGACCGCGTCCGTAGGCTTGCGCGTCAGCGTGGGATCGGTCAGTGCGTCGACCGTGTAGAGACCGAAACGGGGTGCGTAGGAACCCCATTCGTAGTTGTCGGTAAGGCTCCAGTAGTTGTAGCCGATGACGTTCATCCCGTCCGCCTTGGCCCGTTGCAGCCAGTAGATCGTGTCGCGCAAGTTGTCGGCGCGGGTGTAGCCGTCCGCGCGCGGCAATCCGTTCTCCGTCGGCATACCGTTTTCGACGATGTAGAGCGGGAGGGTGGGGTAGCGGCGGGCATAGTTCTGCAGCGCGTAGTAGATGCCCTCCGGTTGCAGCGGTTGCCGCCAGAGTCGCTCGAAGTCCGGAAGCCCGCCGGTCAGCAGGGATTCGGGGGAGAGTCCGTAGTAGTAGTCGATGCCGATGTAGTCCAGCTTCCCGGCGAGCTTGTCGAGGAACGGCTTGTCGATCTGGTCGTCGCCCGCAGGGAGGAAGGCGACGTTGCTCGTGATCATCGCGCCGGGTTGCACGCCGTGGATGTAGTCGTAGATGCCGTTGTGCGCCTGCGCGATTCGATCCTGCATGGTTGGCGCCATGGCAGGGGAGAGGCCGCCCTTGCGCAGTTCGTTGACGATGTAGAACAACGGCTCGTTGAAGGTGACCCACAACGGGTTTCGCGCGGCATATCGATCCACGACCACGCGCGCGTTGGCCAACCAGTCTTCGACGATGCCCGGATTGGCCCAGCCGCCGCGATCGACCTCCCAGCCCGGATACACCCAGTGGTCGAGGGTCAACATCGGGCGCATGCCTGCCGCGGTGATCGCGTCGATGACATCGTCGTAGAACCGCAGGCCGGTCTCGTCCCACCCGCCGGGACTCGGCTGCACCCGCGCCCATTCGATGCCGATGCGATAGACCTTGACCCCGAGCTGCGCCGCGAGCGCGATATCCGAGCGGTATCGGGTATGGAAGTCGATCGAATTGTCGTACGGTTCAGGGGTTTTGCCGCTCGCGGCGTAGCGCGACCAGTTGCTGTCCGGCGCGTCGCCCTCCGACTGGAATCCCGATGCGGCGACGCCCCAGAGGAAGTCCGACCCCAGCGGCGCCACCTGCGCGGGCGGTTCCGGACGGGCCGCGGTGGTAGCTGTGGCGCCGAGGGTGCACACCGCGGAGGTGGCGGCCAGCATGGCGAGGAAGCGGTAGCGGCGGTGTGATCGCACAGAACGTGATCGCATCGAACTCCTGTCCACGGTGACCATCGGGCTCGTGAGGACGCGTGCTGGGCTGTTGTTCGGGCCAGCGTAGCTGGTCGAGTGCCCGACTCAGTCGATATTCGTTGGCGATCCGCCCAACCGCGTCCGGTTGTGGGGGAGCGGTGGTCTGGCGTTGGCGCCAAAGGGGCTGGGGGAGAGGAGAAGTAGGGCCGGGTGGTTCAGGGGGGCAGTGGCGAGCGATGAACTGGTATTTGCCTCATTCGATGCCACCAGAAGCAGAGCGTATTAGTCCGGATATTACATCTGGATACGTAGATATGCGCATCTACACATATAATCGCCCTCAATTGGACCACCCCCACAAATCACCTCCCGCAATATCCTCACGCCACAGCCCACCCACCTGCACAGAGGAGAGGGGGTGGGCTGTGCGCTCGGTATCAAGACTCGGAGAGGGCGTCGAGGAGTTGGGCACCTGCCGCGCGGAACGGTGCACGCATGATGAACCGGTCGAAACCCCAGCGCTTT
Organism: Nocardia altamirensis NBRC 108246; assembly: GCF_001612685.1. Lineage (GTDB taxonomy): Bacteria > Actinomycetota > Actinomycetes > Mycobacteriales > Mycobacteriaceae > Nocardia > Nocardia altamirensis. Next base: position 7,249 of record NZ_BDAY01000010.1, on the reverse strand, counting down.
TGGTGCCCGCGCAGTTCGTCGACCAGCTCGTCGACCGTTCCGATCAACACGTACGGTGCGGCGAGCAGCTCGGCGACATCGGTGGTCGGGATGTCCTCGGCGAACCTGGCACACGCGGCTTCGGCATCGTCGGTGATCTCCACGTGCTGCACGAGCGCCTCGAAGGCGGGTGTCCGTCCGGCCTGTGCCGCGGTGGCGCGAACCAGCTTGACTTGCGCGTCGACGTCCGCACGGCGCCAGCGGGTTTCATGCTGGTGGCCGTCGGGCAGGGTTCGCCCGAGTCCGGAGAATCCGACGATGTCCGCGTTGGCCGCGGCGTACCGGAGGACTCGGTTTCCGCTGCCGCCCACCAAGAGTGGGATCGGTTCCTGTACCGGGCGGGGCTTCGCCAGGAAGGCGTCCTGCAGTCGCACATGATCGCCCGTGTAGGTCACGGTGTCGCCGGCGAGCAACCGCCGGGTGGTGTCGGTGACCTCGACCATCCGGTCCACCCGCGCCGCCGCTGACGGGTGCTCGCGGCCCTGCATGGTCCATTCGGCGGGGGTGTGGCCTGCGCCGATCCCGAACAGGGCGCGCCCGTGCGAGACGAGGTCGAGGGTGGCGACCTCGCCGGCGAGGAGGAACGGTTCCCACATTCCGGAGTTCACCACGTTGGTGCCGAGCCGGATGGTCGCGGTCGCGGTCGCGGCGGCGGCGAGCGCGACGAACGGGGAGACGAACGACCCGGGATGGTCCGGGACCATCAGCGCATCGAATCCGTCTGCCTCGCAGCGGCGGGCGAAATCCGCCCAGGTATCCACCGCGACCACATCGGCGGCCATCGAGAACTTGATCGAATCGTTCATGTTCGACCTCCCTTCGAGCCGCCAACGCTAGTTCGCGTGGGTGGGCGGCGTAAGGGAGTCCGCTACAAGCAGATTCGGGTCACCGGTTGGCCTGTTCGGCGGCGATGATGGGGAGTTTGACGGTGACCGGATCGGTGATCGGCGTGGTCTCGACGAGGTCGGCCATGTTGAGTGTGGCGGGGTGTTCGTCGGCGAGGATGGGTTCGTTCATGCCGACGCGCTCGTGCAGGCGCTTCATCCACGCGGGCGCCCACCAGGAGTCGTCGCCGAGCAGTTTCATCACGGCGGGAACCAAGAGCATGCGCAGGATGGTGGCGTCGATGAACAGCGCGGCGATCATGCCGTAGGCGACGTACTGCATCATCACCAGATCGGAGAAGGCGAAAGCGCCGGTGACGACGAGCAGGATGAGCGCGGCCGCGGTGATGATGCGCCCGGTGTGCGCGGTGCCGATCCGGATGGCCTCGGTGGTTGTCGCGCCCTTGGCTCTGGCTTCGACCATGCGGGACAGCAGGAAGACCTCGTAGTCGGTGGACAGGCCGTAGATGATCGCGATGATCAACACGAGGACCGGTGCCGAGATCGGTTGCGGGGTGAAGTTGAGCAGTCCGGCGCCGTGACCGTCGACGAAGATCCAGGTGAGGATGCCGAGGGTGGAGCCGAGCCCGAGCGCGCTCATCAACGCGGCCTTGATCGGCAGTACCAGGGACCCGAAGGTGAGGAACATCAGCAGGGTGGTGAGCAGGAGAACCACCGCGACCATGAAGGGGATGCGGCCGAGAAGTCCGTCGATGGAATCCTTTTGGATCGCGGGCTGGCCGCCGACGAGCATCGTGACGTCGTCGGGGATGTCGATCGAGCGGAGATAGTCGATGGTCAGGTTGGGGTTCTGGCCTTCGACGAGGGTGGCTTCCGATCGATAGATGCCTGCGGTGTTCGGCGCAGGTGCCGGCGTCGGGACGGTGAACTCGCCCGGTTTGCCTTTGATCGCGCTGGCGAGTCCGGGTGCTTGATTCGCCTGTTTGAGAATGGCGCCGATGGCGGCGGTGTTCTCGGTGCGGAAGACCAATTGCACGGGATCGGATTTGCGCAGCGGGAAGGTTTCGTCGAATTCCTGTTGGGCGTGCCGGGTTTCGTTGTCGGGCGGGAGGTAGGTCTCGCTGAAGCCGCCGAAGGCGATGTTCTTGATCGGAATGATCAAAAGCAGTAGCAGGATGCAGATCGGGACGGCGATCCGCATCGGGTACTTCATCACCCAGCGGGTGGAGCGGCCCCAGAAGCCTTCCTCGACTTCTTCGGCGGTCTTGGTTTTGCGGAATCGGGTGATGCCGAGCATGTCTACCCGCGGGCCGAGGATGCTCAGGATTGCGGGCAGGACGGTGATCGCGGTGAGTGCGGCGAGGGTGACGGTCGCGATGGAGCCGTACGCCATGGATCGCAGAAAGCCCTGCGGGAACAGAAGCATGCCGCCGAGGCTGGCGATGATCATGGCTGCCGAGAAGACGACGGTGCGGCCTGCGGTCATTACGGTGCGGCGCACGGCGGTTCTGGTGTCGTAGCCTTCGGCGAGTTCTTCGCGGAATCGGCTGACGATAAAGAGACCGTAGTCGATGGCAAGCCCGAGGCCGATCAGCGTGACGACGCTGGAGACGAACGAATTGACCTCGGTGAATTCGGTGATCGTTCGGACGATTCCGTTGGCGCCCAGAATGGTGAGCCCGCCCATCAACAGCGGTAGTGCCGCGGCGACGAGGCCGCCGAAGATGAAGAAGAGCAGCACCGCGACGGCGGGCAGGGCCAGGATTTCCATCCGGTGCAGGTCGTCGTCGAGGGTGTCGTTGAGGGTGCCCGCGACCGGTTGGAGTCCGGCGACCTGGACGTCGACGCCGAGATCGGCGAGGCCTGGGACGGCGAAGACGCCCTTGACCTTCCGATAGTTGTTCACCATCTCGGTGTCGGTGTTGCCGCGGATGGCGATGGAGGCAAAGGCGCGGTTCTTGTCCGGCTTGCCGAAGAAGCTCGGGTTCGACTGGCCGGTCTTGGTCGGCCAGAATGCGCCGTTGACCTTCGCGATCTGGTCCGGGTATTGCTCGGGCAGGCGATTGAGGTTCTCGACGATCTTGGTGCTGCGCGCCGGATCGTCGAGGTTCACACCGGCGGGAAAGGTGTACATCACGATGACGTCGGAGCCGTGTTCGCGGCCGTACGCCGCGTCGGCCAGCTGTGCGGCCTTCGCCGATTCCGAGGTCGGATCGTCGAGACCGCTCGAACTGAGGTGTTCTTTCAGGTCGGCGCCGTACGCACCGAGTGCCAGGAGCGCGGCCCCGAGGAGGGCGACGACCAGAAAGCGGAATCGATGGACCAGGTCTCCCCAACGCGCGAACATCAGGCGGCCCTTTGTAAGTGTCGGCAGCACGGTCGGTTAGGGAGCGGCCTGGCGGCACCGTTCAACAAGAGGCTGCATCCTTCCGGTTTGTCGCGCTGATCTGCGCGCTATCCAACCTACCGGTGCAGCTGAGGAACTCCTGTGAATGCGGCTGCCGGGAAAAGTTGGGGCAGTGGGCGACGCCTCAGTGCGTCGCGAGTTCGATGACTATCGGATGTCCGGTGTCGAACCAATAGCGGTGCAGGTGTTGAATCTTGGCGCGGGTCGGGCGTCCGCGCCGATGGATTGCGCATTCGCCGTAGTCGAGCGGGACAACCGTTTCGCAGAGGATCGTACGCGCGATCACGAGCTCGGTCGAGTGGGTGATTTCGCGAGCGACTCCGTCGAATGTGCCGTCGGACAACCGGATTCGAATGTTGGGGTTGGCGAGGATGTTGAGCAGCCAGCCGGTGCGGGCACCGGGACGTTGCATCGCGACATGCGGCGGGAGCAGTTGGACGAGATAGGCCCGGTCGCCGCGGCGGATGACGCGGACACATTTGGGTCGCGGCTTGCCTGTCTTGCGTCCGGTTGTGGTGAGGATGCCGTAGCCCTTCGGCGTCTTGACCAGGAATGCGGGGCGCATGAGGGCGCTGAGGATGCCGCCGGAGCGGACGGTGCGGATCAGCAGCGTGTGGGTGCGGGCTTCGGTCTCGGCGGCGAGGCGGAGGTCGCGCAGGCGGGTGCTGTCCGGCGGCTCGGGTGTCGGTGGGCCGGTTGTCGAATCCCCCATGGGGCCATCATCCGGCACCTGCATGGGGTTGTGGGTCGATTTCGGGGGTGTTCCTGGCTGTCTCGACGCTGGATCGTTGTGTGCGACAGCGCCGTAGATGTGAGATCGCCCTCTGTGCGGCTTGTCGATTCGGGAGGTGGAAAGGAGACATGTCAGGATTTCCTGATGGTTTCGAATCCGCTGCCGCCGCTGGCCCGACGGCTCGCGCAACAGCGCTGGGTGATGCGAACGGCGCCGGTCGTGCTGCCGGTGGAGCGGACGATTCGGCGGTGGACCGGCGGCCGGATGGGTGTGCTGGATCTGGCCGGGCTGCCCTCGATCGAGATCACCGTCGCGGGCCGCAAGAGCGGGATTCCGCGGACGACGTCGCTGTTGTATGTGCCGCGTGGCGCGGATTTCTTGGTGATCGGCTCCAATTGGGGCAGTCCGAAGCATCCGGTGTGGTCGGCGAATCTGCGTGCTGCGAGCACTGCGACCGTTCAGCACAAGGGTGAGCAGTTCGAGGTGAGCGTCACCGAGGTAACCGGTGTCGATCGCAAGCGGGTGTGGGATCTGGCCGTGGAATTCTGGCCTGGCTACGAGATGGAGTACGAGCTGTCGGGTGGTCGGGAGTTCCGGATGTTCGAACTGCGTCGCCGCTGAACAGACTGGGCGGCTGGATCCTGGCTTGCCGGGGTGTCGGTCGGCGGGGTTACGGTGGGTAGATGACCACGCATCTGACGCATTGGGGTGCCTTCGAGGCGGACAGTGACGGTGACCGGCTGACCGCGGTCCGGCCATGGCGCGACGATCCGGAGCCGATGCGGCTGATCGAGAATGTGGCTTCGGCACAACATCATCCGACGCGCATCGATCAACCGTATGTGCGGCAGGGGTGGTTGGAACACGGGCCGGGAGCCGCGCGGCGTGGCAACGATCCGTTCGTACCGGTGTCGTGGGAGCAGGCGCTCGATCTGCTGGCCGGTGAGCTGGGGCGGGTGTATCGCGAGCACGGTGCGGAGTCGGTGTACGGCGGGTCCTACGGGTGGGCGAGCGCGGGCCGGTTCCATCATGCGCAGAGTCAGATGCATCGGTTCCTGAACTGTCTCGGCGGGTATGTGCACCACGTCAACAGCTACAGCCTCGGGGTTTCGCAGGTGCTGTTGCCGCATGTGATCGGCGAGCTCGGCTGGGTCATGCAGGCGGCCACGTCGAAATCGGTGCTGGCCGAGCATGCGGAGCTGGTGGTGGCGTTCGGCGGGTTGTCGCCGAAGAATGCGGCGGTGTCGCCGGGTGGGGTGTCGCGGCACAACGTGCGCGGGTGGATCGGGGCCGCGCGGGCGCGGGGGTGCCGATTCGTGTCGGTGACGCCGTTGCGTGACGACAGTCCGGCGGAGGCGCAGGCCGAGTGGCTCGCACCGCGGCCGGGCAGTGATTCGGCGTTGATGCTGGCGCTGGCGCAGGTGCTCGACGCGGAAGGGTTGGCGGACACCGGGTTTCTGGACAAGTACACGGTGGGCTACGACCGTTTCATGGACTATGTGCGTGGCACGACCGACGGCATCGTCAAGTCGCCGGAGTGGGCCGCGACGATCACCGGCCTTGCCGCCGAACGGATCCGGACGCTGGCGCGCGAAATGGCGGCGGCGCGAACGATGGTGACGGTCAGTTGGTCGTTGCAGCGCGCGCAGTACGGTGAACAGCCGCTATGGCTCGGTGTGGTGCTCGCGGCGATGCTCGGTCAAATCGGTTTGCCCGGTGGGGGATTCGGGCATGGTTACGGGTCGGCGGCGAGTCTCGGCGAGCCCGCGCGGTTGTTCTCGCCGCCACGACTTCCGCAGGGGCTCAATGGGGTCGACAAGTTCATTCCGGTCGCTCGGATCGCGGACATGCTGCTCAATCCGGGACAGCCGTTCGAATACAACGGGCAGCACCTCGTCTACCCCGACATCAAGCTGGTGTATTGGGCGGGCGGAAATCCGTTCCACCATCACCAGGATCTGGCCAGGTTGCGTGCGGCATTCGCGCGGCCCGACACGGTGGTGGTGCACGATCCGTTCTGGTCGGCGACTGCACGGCACGCGGACATCGTGCTGCCGTCGACGATGTCGATCGAACGCGACGACTTCGGTGCGGGGGAGAACGATCGGGTGTTCTTCGCGATGAAGGCGATAACCCGCCCGCACGGGCAGGCACGCGACGACTACGCCATCCTCGGCGAACTGGCCGACCGGCTCGGCATCGGCAAGGATTTCAGCGAGGGCCGCACCGTCGACGAGTGGTTGCGGCACCTGTACGAGGAGTGGCGGCTGCACCACTCCGGTCACGACCTGCCCGACTTCGATACGTTCTGGGCGAGCGAGCACATCGAACTTCCGGTGCCCGACCCAGATCAGGTGCTGGGCGCGGAGTTCCGTGCCGATCCCGAACGACACCCGCTCACCACCCCCAGCGGCAAGATCGAGATCTTCTCCGAAACCATCGACAGCTTCGGCTACGCCGAGTGCCCGGGCCACCCGGTGTGGTTGGAGCCGGAGGAATGGTTGGGCGGATCCGCCGCCGCCGAGTTCCCGCTGCAGCTGGTCGCCAACCAGCCCCGCACCAAGTTGCACAGTCAGCTCGACGTCGGCATTCACAGTCAATCAGCGAAAGTGGCTGGGCGCGAACCGGTTCGGTTGCACCCCGAGGACGCGGCAGCGCGCGGCCTGCGCGACGGCGACGTGGTACGCATCGTCAGCCGCCGCGGCAGCTGCCTGGCAGGCCTGATCGTCGACGACGGACTGCGCCAGGGAATCGCACAGCTCTCCACCGGAGCGTGGTACGACCCCGACCCCGCCAACCCCGCATTCTGCCGCCACGGCAACCCGAACGTCCTGACCCCCGACCGCCCGTCGTCGAGACTGGCCCAAGGCTGCACAGGCCAGCTGTCGCTGGTGGACGTTGAGCGGTATGAGGGTGCGGTGCCAGAACTGGCAGTCAACCGCCCGCCCGCGACGGCTTTGTAGGTAGTGCAACAGGTTACGTGCGACGACGTCGGTGAGCCGCAATCTGCTCTCGTCCCGTGGATCGGCGAGAGCCAGATGGTTGCCGCCCTCGTCTGTGGGGCCGACGCCGGTGATGCGACGACGCCGGTGAATCGACCTCTGCGCGGGTCCTCTGGATCGGCGGAAGCCAGATGGTTGCAGCCTTTGTTGGCGGGAGTCGGTTGATTGGGGGCCTCGTTTAGTGGTGTCGATTGATTGCGGGGCCTCGTTGACGGGAGAGAAA
>NZ_BDAY01000009.1 GCF_001612685.1 Nocardia altamirensis NBRC 108246 | reverse complement strand
CTGCGGGACCGGCGTGCCGGCCAGCGCGCGATCGGCGGCGTTTCTGGCGGCGACCACACCTGCGCCCCACACCACCGCGGTGTTCGGTTGCACGCTCACCGGGCCGCGTGGATCGGTGGTCGTTACGGTGAGCAGTTCGGTGGTCCACGCGATGCCGAAGGTGCGCGAAAGCGCTTGGGAGGCAGCGGCGGAGCTGATATCCGGCCCGAGATCGCGGGGCAGCAGCGAGACCGCGTCGCCAACGGTCACCACCTTGCCGAGCAGTGCCTGGCGCAGGGTCGCCGCCGGGATAGTGCGCGTGGCGTGCACCGAGCCGCTCACCGAGATCTGCTTCGCGCCGTACACGGTGACCGGCGCGACCACCACGGTCGCGTCCTCACGCAGGCCTGCATTGGACAGCGTCACATCATCGAGCAACGCGACCCCGGCGGGGGTGCCCGCCGGGGCGACCCCGACCACCGCGGCGGTGCGCCGCGCGCCGACCAGCGCGATGCCGTCCCACTCGCGCAACCCGAGCGCGGTGAGCGCCTCGGGATGCAGCCGCACCACGCCGCGGCGTGCGTCGGCCGCGGACGGATTCAATCGAGCGGTGAGCGCCAGTTCTGCCACCGTGCCATTCTGCCGCGCCGACGGCGGGCTGTGGCCGGGACGGCGGCAGCCGCGGACTTACTTGTCCTTGGGCAGGATCCCGACGGCGACCGCGACCGACGTGTTCGCGGCGCTGCCCGACAGGCAGACCAGCTTCGCCGTGCCGAGCGCGACATTCGGGCTGCCCGCGAACTTGCTGTCGGGGTTCTCCGCCAGGATCTGCTCGATCAGCGCCTTCTCCGCGTTGGTGTCGAGCGTCTTGAACTCGGCGCAGGTGGTCTTCGACGCGGCGCCGGACGCGCCGGTGTCCGACTTGCTCGCGGGCGGCGTGCCCGTGCTGGAGGCGGCGGCGGACGTCGACGGCTTGGCCGCCGCCGACGTCGTGCTCGTTGCCGAGCTGCCCTTGCGCAGCCCGTTCGCATCGGCGGCGTCGTTCGAGGACCCGCCGCAGCCTGCCAGCAGCAAAGCCGCCGTCCCGATGGCTAGGACGAGGGCGGAAGTTCGCTTCATACCGTGCTTTCCCCGGTGGATCTGTCGGTTCGATGGTGGCCGGAGGCCCGGCGCATTCGGTGCAGCGTACCGGGTGCCGCACGAGTCAGTGGATGTGTGCCTGCCAGTCCGCAGGCACCCTGGCGCGCGGGCCTGGCGCGCCCTGATCGGCGGGGTGGCTGGTCGGCGGTGCGAGTTCCGGTCCGTCGCCGTACATCTCCTCGGTCTGGAAGTTCCAGTACCAGTCCTCGCCGGGCTCGAAGCTCTGAATGAACGGGTGGCCGGTGTTTTTCGCGTGCTTGGTTGCGTGCTGCTCGGGCGAGGTGTCGCAACAGCCGATGTGCCCGCACTGGGCGCAGCGGCGCAGGTGCACCCACCAGCCTTCGGCGGCTTCGCATTCCATACATCCGGTGCCGCTCGGCGGGACAGCCGTATCGATGCCTTCGAGCTCCTGCGTCATGGATGACCTCCTACGATGGGTTCCGGTGCGGCGTCGGCCTGTTCCTCTGGTGTGCGGTGCAACGGCAGCCAGACCGTGAAAACGGTCTTGCCAGGCTTGGATTCGACCTGAATGTCACCGTCGTGCTTGTTCACCACGATCCGGAACGAGATGTCGAGGCCGAGCCCGGTGCCCTCGCCCATCGGCTTGGTGGTGAAGAACGGCTCGAAGATCCTGGTGCGCACCGCTTCGGGGATGCCGGGTCCGGTATCGCCGATCTCGATGACGGCACAGTCGTTTTCGTGCCTGGTGCGGATGGTGAGCGTGCCCTGGCCCTGCATCGCGTACACCGCGTTGTCGATCAGGTTGGTCCATACCTGGTTCAATTCCGCTGCGTAACAGGGCACCTGGGGCAGCGACCGCTCGTATTCCTTGACGACCTCGACCCCGTCGCCGATCTTGCGGCTGAGCATCACCAGCGTGCTGTCCAACAGGTCGTGGATGTCGACCACCTGGAACGGCGCCCGGTCCATCTGCGAATACTGCTTGGCCGCATTGACCAGCGAGGAGATGCGCGTCGTCGAGTCGGCGATCTCGTTCATCAGCAGCTCGGTCTCGATGGTGTAGTTCAACCAGCGGATCGCGCCTTGGAACACCTGCTCGGGCGCGCCTTCCAAGGTGGCGCCGACCCGCTCGAGCCAGTCGACGTCGAATCCGGCCTGCACGAAGTTCGGCGCGAGGTTCCAGCCGTCGAGGATGCCGTGCTCCTCCAGCCACTCGCCGAGCACGTCCTCACGGTCGGCGGCCTCCATCGGCGTCAACTCGGGCGCCTTGGCCACCTGCGCCGCCGCCTCCTCCTGCAACCGCACCAGCGCGCCGAGGGATTCGGTGTCGAACTTGCCCTCGGCCATCATGGCCAGCTTGTGCCGCATGCCCGCGACCCGTTCGCGCAGGCCCGAGGTCGCCCGGACGGCCGCGGCGGCCGGATTGTTCAGCTCATGGGTGAGGCCCGCCGACAGCGAGCCGAGGGCGAGCAGGCGCTCGCGCTGACCGACCCGCGCGTTCGCGTTCCTGTTGCCGAAGAACACGCCTTCGAGCAGGTGCACAGCCATCGGGAACCACTCGTGCATCATGTCGGCGAAGATCTCGCTGTCGAGCACGAAGAACCGGGACGGCCTGGTCACCGACAGCGAGCTGTTGTAGGTCTGGTCGACCTTGTCGCCGAGGTAGGCGCTCCACGCGCCCGCGTAGGAGCCGTGGTGCTGCGTGCGGACCAGCTCGATCTCGGTGCCGCCGGACAGCTTGGTCAGCACCACCTCGCCGTCCATCAGCACGTAGAAGCAGGTGGCAGGCTCGCCCTCGCGGAAGACCAGGCCGGGTTCGATGGATTCGATCCGCCCGTCCCGGCACAGCCAGTCCAGCTGTTCGTCGGTCAACTTCTCGAACAGGAACAGGGTGCGCAATTCCGCGGGGTCGCAGACCATTCGGCTGCTGCGCTCCGCGTTTTCCGTTGAATTCATCTGCCAGCCTCCTGTTTACGCCAGGTACCGATGCACGAGCATCACCGCCATCGCACCTTCGCCGACTGCCGAGGCGACGCGTTTGGCCGAATCGGCGTGCACGTCGCCTGCCACGAACACCCCGGGCACGCTCGTTTCCAAATGGTGTGGCGGCCTCGGCAATTCCCAGCCCGCCGGGCGTCCGCCGTCGACGAGCAGGTCCGGCCCGGCCAGCACATACCCGGCCTGATCGCGGGTGATCACGCCGTCGAGCCAGCCGGTCTGCGGCGCGGCGCCGATGAACAGGAACAGCCGTTCGGCCTCGGCCTTCTCCTCGTTGCCTGTCTGGTTGTCGCGCAACACGATCTGCTGCAGGTGCTCGTCGCCGTCGGCGGCGGTCACCTCGGTATTGGTGTGCACCTTGATGTTCGGGATCTGCGCGATCTGCTGGATCAGGTAGTGCGACATCGAGTTCTCCAGCGACTCGGACCGCACGACCAGGTGCACGGTCTTCGCGTTGCGGGACAGGAACACCGCGGCCTGTCCCGCCGAGTTGGCGCCGCCGACGATGTAGACGTCGCGGTCGGCGCATTCGGCGGCCTCGGTCATCGCCGAGCCGTAATACACACCACGACCGGTGAATTCGTCGACACCGGGCGCGGGGTGCCTGCGGTAGTCGACACCGGTCGCGATGATCACCGTGTGCGCGCAGAGCCTGCCGCCGTCGGCGAAGCGCACCGTGCGCGCGGAACCGTTCACCTCGAGCCCGACCACCTCGCGGGTGGTGATCACCTCGGCGCCGAATTTCGCCGCCTGCCGCCGTGCCCGATCGGCCAGCTGTGCGCCGGACACTCCGTCGGGGAAGCCGAGGTAGTTCTCGATGCGGGAGCTCTGCCCGGCCTGACCGCCGGTCGCGGTGCGCTCGACGAGCACGGTCCGCAGACCCTCCGACGCGCCGTAGACCGCCGCGCCGAGGCCTGCGGGTCCGCCGCCGACCACGATCAGGTCGTAGAAATCGCCCGTCGCGTTGACGGTGAGTCCGACGTGCTCGGCCAGCTCGCTGTCCGAGGGCTGCACCAGTGCGGCACCGGCCGCGGTGATCACCACCGGACACCGTTCGGGATCGGCGCCTGCAGCCTCGAGCAGCCGCGTGCCCTCCGGTTCGTCGGCCAGGTACCAGCGGTAGGGCAGCTGATTGCGGGCCAGGAACTCGCGCACTTCCGAGGACCGCGGCGACCAGCGGTTGCCGACCACCTTGGTCTCGGTGATCGGCCGGTGTTCGCTGCTGCGCCAGGCGTCGATCAGGCCGTCCAGCACCGGGTACAGCTTCTCCTCCGGCGGGTCCCATGGCTTGAGCAGATAGTGGTCGAGATCGACCACATTGATCGCATCGATCGCGGCGCTGGTGTCGGCGTAGGCGGTCAGCAGCACGCGGCGTGCGTACGGGTGCAGGTCCATCGCCTGCTCGAGGAATTCGATGCCGTCCATGCCAGGCATCCGGTAGTCGGCGATCAGCACCGCGACAGGCTGACCGCGCAATTTCATCTCGCGCAGGGCATCGAGCGCCTGGGCGCCCGATTCCGCGCGCAGAATCCGGTAATCGGCGCCGTAGCGGCGTCGTAGGTCGCGGACGACCGCGCGGGAAACACCGGGATCATCGTCGACGCTCAAGATGGCCGGCTTCGTGGCAGCGGGAGAACTCACCCAACGAGTATGGCCGCTCGCGCAAACCACGTCGTCGGCGTTTCTCTCGCAGCGGACGCAGCGTTCGCGTCACACCTTGTGATGGCGCAACAGGTCGAGTTCGTTGGGGGTCAGAAGTCGTTCGAGATTCTCGGCCGACGGGCCGCGAGCGGACGCGCCGTCGGGGTCGCTGACGGGAAGCAGCGGAACGTGTTCCGCGTGCCTATGCAAGAAAGAGCGCAGTTTCACGGCCGATCACCTCACGTTTTGACGGAAAAGCTGGAGGCAGTGTCTTTGCTTCTTCTATCCGGCATTGTGCGCCCGGCATTACCAAGATCGATGCACAACATGCTGAATGTGACCCAACTGTCTTCCCGATTAAACTGTGTGCTGACCATCAAGCGTGCTCGGCCGGGCATCATGCACCGGCCCGACCGCCTGGACTTGCGGAGGCACCGTTGGCAAAGAATCTCGAAGTGACCATCGACATCACCGCTCCGCCGGAGCAGGTGTGGTCGGTGATTTCCGACCTCGGGCGGATGCCCGAGTTCAGCCCGCAGTGCGTGCGGATGCTGCTGCTCGGGTCGGCGAAGCCGGGTACCTGGACGCTGCACCTGAACAAGGACGGCAAGAAGTACTGGCCGACCACGGGGCGCATCGTGCGGTACGAGCCGAATCGGTCCTTCGCCTTCAAGATCAACGACAATCGCACGATCTGGAGCTACACGCTCGAGCCGACCGAAACCGGCACCAGGCTGATCGAACGCCGCGATGTCCCCAACGGCACGACCTGGATCTCCCGCAAGGCCATCAACGCCGCGCTCGGCGGCGAGGAAGCCTTCGAGGAGGAGCTGGTCCGCGGCATGAACGAAACGCTCGGCAAGATCAAAGCCGCAGTCGAGTCGCGCGGCTGAGCCGCGACCGATCCAGCGTGTTCGGCCGCGGGATACCGGGTTCGGTGCGTATGTTGCCGCCACAGGGTGGTCTGAGTCCGCCGGTCAGCCGGTGACGCCACCACACCATCGCTGTGCGAGCTCCGGCAGATGCCGCGAAGCATTCGCCATGTCCTCGGCGTACACCGTGAATTCGGCGCATCCCGCCTCGACCGACTGCCCGAGTGCCGACTCCACGAACCCGCGGTCCCCGCCGACAAGGACGAACTCGTCGACCGACAACAGCACGACCGCCGCAAGATCCAGCGAGGCGATCACGATATCGAACGGCGCGTGCTGCCACCACCAATCGTTCACCCCGGCAAGGTCGATCGCGACAGCCTGATTCGCCTGTCCTGGCCCGAGTTCGGCGGTCGTCAAGCAATACACTTCGTGATACCCCCGATCGGCGAACGCCGCCAGAATCCGACGACCCGACGGATCCTGCGTGAGCTCCGAAATCTCTGCTCCCGGCACCACCACGCGCTCGCTTGCCGATGACCATGTGGCGCTCAGTTCCTGCTCGGATTCCAGCAGAGCAGCTCGGACGCGCCCAGCTTCTTCGTCGGTCAGTTCCCGCATCGCGTCATGGCTCCGTTCAAGGGTTGTACCTGTACTTGCTCGCTTCTGTGCCCTTCTGCTGGATGGAGATGGTCACTCTGCCATCCGACGAGCTCCGCAACGATATGTCACTGCCATCCGGTAGGCGTGCGACCTTGGTGCCGTTGGGGTACGTAGTGACCTCTTGCCCCTCGGTGATCCGTTCGAAATCCTTTTGCGCCTGCTCTGAGCCGCCGTCCTTGGATTTGATGATCGACTTCTTGTCCTTTTCGAGAGTCGCGCCTTCGTCGAGAATCTTCTCGGCGTCCGCGCGAGACGACACCTTGGGTTTGGTCGGTAGCTTTTCCTTTGGCTTCTCCTTCTTCGTGAGATCCTTGATGCGCTGCAGGTTCGCCTTCAGTCGTTTGAGGTCTCTGCTCGCCTTGACGCCTTCAGCGATCTTCTTGGCGATCTTCCAGCTGCCGACGAATGCGCTGATCGCCCTGGCGGCCTTCACGACCGTGTGGGAGCCCTTGGCCACCGCGGCACCGGCCGCGAGGCCGAAGCTGAAGACCGATGCGACGGCGCCGAAGGCGAGTGTCATCCCGGCCTCGATCGCCATGTCTTTGAGAATCTCGGTCAGTTTGTCCCGGAGTTCACCGATCGCGGCACGATGATCACGGCACGACTGCGCCAGCTCGCCGCACGCGTGCTGCAGGTCGACGGCAGCGGTGTGCAGCCCTCGCAGATCCTCCGCGATATATTGGGCCTCATCAGTTTTGACTGCGTCGAAGCGTCCTGGCAATGCAGCGAGAATCGCGATGCTGTTGACGATTACATCGCCGGTGGCCATGGTGTTCCACACCGTGATCGCCAAATCCAGTTTGTCTGGATCGCCATCGGGTACCGGAATATCGAGCGCTTCGATGAGGCCGATTCCGATTTTGTCCGCCAAACCTTGACCAGGGCCGCCCGCCGAAGGCGGCGAGCTGAGTCGGCTCGCCCCGAACTGTGGCGCAGGTGACGGTGGATCGTCGTTGTTGGGGTTGCTGTCCGCCAGTGCATGGCTGTAGCCCAACTCCGCGACGATCTCGCTGTAGTTGGCCAATGCCGCCACCAGATCACCGGCGGTCGCGATCGCGTCGGCGGCCCGCTCGTCATAGGACTTTGCCCAGGCGAGGCCGGAGTCATAGCTTCCGGCCATCGTGGCGCACTCGGTGAGGCCACCTAGGGCCAACGTGAAGAAGGCATCGAATCCGGCTGCGGCTTGCAGACATTGACGACCGACGTCATAGAAGACCTGAGGATCGACCTCGATTACTTGTCCCTCGGGTGCCATGCCGAGTCAGCGGCGGCCGAGCGTGCGCAGATTGGTCTCGACCGCGGTGGTGTATCGCGTTCGCGCGTCCTCGGCTGCCTGCCGCATCGTCTCGATCCCCTCCGCGGCTTCGGTCGCCGCGGCGACCCACTGCCGGAACGCCGCAGCTTGTGCATCAGCCGCTGCGCCGGTCCAGGTCTGTTGCAAGGTGGCGATCCGCTGCTGCAGACCGGTGAGTGTCTCTGTCAAGAATCCAGTGAATCCGGCGATACGAGTATCGATATTCTCCAGCTCGGCCAGATCGACTCGATATCCGTCCATAACCGCCCCGCCTCGGTCGAATATTGCCGCATTCCGCGGACTCAGCCCTGCTCCGGTAGATCCAGTGAGCTCAGTGACTGTGCGTTTGCACCGTCGGTGCGATCGTACCGAGCGCTGCTCACGCCAAGCGATTCGGCCATTGTTGCCAGCGACTCGAGCACCGTCATGGCGGCCGCTCGGGTTTCTTCCCAGCCGGTGCGATATGAATCCGACAACCCGCCCTGCCAGAATTCGAGCAGTCGATTCACGTCGGCATCCACCGAGCGAAGGCCGTTGACCAACGACTCCGAGGCCTGCCGAACGAACGTGCCCGCGTCGGCGACCTCCGACGGCACGGCCCACAACTCCGGCGCATTCCTTCCGGTATCAGCGCTCACGACGACATCCCCTCGTTCGGCTTGTGTGCAGCGCCAGCGTAGTCAGCCCCGTGTCCCGCGTCGACAATGCGCCGGACCACCGAGCTGTCCGCGTCGGGGGGTTTGACCGCGCCGATCCAGCGTGTTCGGCCGCGGGACACCGGGTTCGGTGCGTATGTTGCCGAGGTATGCGACGAATGACGCGCTGGTCCGCGGCTGTTGCCGTGCTTGCGGGAGCCGCTGTGCTGGTGAGCGGCTGTGGCTCGGCCGATTCCGGACCGCAGCGTGACGTCACGGTCGTCGGTACCGGTCAGGTGCGTGGCGCCCCGGATATCTTGAACGGCGATATCGGCGTCGAGGTGACGGCCGACAACGTCTCGGCGGCGATTGCGCGCGCCAACGAGAAGGCGAAGGCGATGACCGACGCCATGGTCGGGGCCGGGGCGGTCCGCGAGGACGTGCGTACCACCGACGTCTCGATCCAACCGCAGTACGCGGGCGGGCCGAACGGCGGCAACACCGTCGTCGGCTATCGAGCGACGAACTCGGTTCGGGTCGTCGTGCGTGACCTGAGCAAGGCCTCCGGTGTGCTCGACAGCGCGATCGCCGCTGGCGGCAACGAAACCAGGCTGCGCTCAGTGTCCTTCGCGATCGACGACAACTCGAAGCTGCTCGCCGACGCGCGGGCCCGCGCCTTCGCCGACGCCAAAGCGCGGGCAGAACAGTACGCGGTGCTGGCCGGGGTGAAGCTCACCGACGTGCTCACCATCTCCGAGGCGAGCACTCGCGACGACAGCCCGAAGACGGCCGCGCGCGACGCGGGATCGGCGGCATCGCTTCCGCTGGAACCAGGCACGCAGACGGTGACGTTCACGGTGAAGGTCACCTGGGGGCTTGGCTGATGTCGGCTGGGGCCGGGCGCTGATGTCGACGCCGGGTGCTGATGTCGACGGTTACTGCCACTTGGGCAGCGTCACCACCTGTGCCGCGTAGGACAGTCCCGCGCCGAACGCGATGAGCAACGCGGTGTCGCCCGGCTTGGATTCGCCCTTGCGCAGCAGCGCCTCCATGGCCAGCGGGATCGACGCGGCCGACGTGTTGCCGGTTTCCTCGATGTCGTTGGCTAGCGCGCAGTGCTCAGGCAGCTTCAGTACCCGCGCCATGATCTCGATGATCCGGCCGTTGGCCTGGTGCGGGATCATCGCGTCCAGGTCGTCGGTGGACAGTCCGGCCCGGTCGACGGCGTCGCGGCAGACCTTCTCCAGCGAGTGTGCGGCCCAACGGAATACCGCGGTGCCCTCCATCGCCATGTAGGGGCGCACGGCGGCGGTGCCCTTTTCCTCGATCTCCTGGAAGAACTCGACCCAGTCCTTGTCCTGGCGGATCGCGTGGTGCTGGGTGCCGTCGGAACCCCAGACCGTCGGCCCGATGCCCTGCTCGTCCGACGGGCCGACGACCACGGCGCCCGCGCCGTCGGCGAACAGGAACGCCGTCGAGCGGTCGGTCGGGTTGATGGTGTCGGTGAGCTTCTCCGCGCCGATCACCAGCACGTGCTGGGCGGTGCCGATCCGGACCAGGTCCGAGGCGAGCGCGAGGGCGTGGCAGAAGCCTGCGCAGCCCGCGGAGACGTCGAACGCGGCGGAGCCGTTCATGCCGAGGTCGGTGGCGATGCGCGGTGCGGCGGCGGGGGTGAGCAGCAGATGGGTCGAGGTCGCGACGATCACGCAGTCGACCTGATCGACGGCGATGCCCGACGATGCCAGTGCGTCACGCGCGGCCGCGACGCTCATGCTGTGCAGGGTTTCGGACTTGTCGGCGAACCGCCGGGTCTTGATGCCGGACCTGGTCTGGATCCACTCATCGCTCGAGTTGATCGGACCGGCCACTTCGTCGTTGGTCACGACTCGGGCCGGGCGGTAAACGCCGAGCCCGAGGATCGCCGTGTGCTCTGCCCCTGTGGTCTGGGCGATGCGAGCAGCCATGTGCGTCTCCTATGTACCTGCGGCACCGGCGCCGGGTCGTCCGCGCGAAGCCTCGAAAGGGTCCCTCATCAACAAGCCAACACCTACGGAGCCGTAGACATGAGGCCCCCTCATATTAGCCCGAGAATCGCCGATCTGTCGTGCGTATTCTCACATCCCCCGGGTATACCCTCGTAGCACGCTGAATTGCTTTCAGGCGGCGTGAAACCCAACTAGTGATGCGAGGTCACCATGCTCGGTCTCGGGATTATCGGGTGGATCATCATCGGCGGTCTTGCGGGCTGGATCGCCAGCAAGATCATGAAGACGGATGCCCAGCAGGGCATCCTGCTCAACATCGTCGTAGGCATCGTCGGCGGCCTGCTCGGTGGGTTCTTCTTGAAGTTGCTTGGTGTCGATGTCCAAGGTGGCGGCCTCTGGTTCAGCTTCTTCACCTGCCTCGGTGGCGCGGTGATCCTGCTGTTCCTGGTCGGGCTGGTGACAGGACGCAAAGTCCGAAGCTGACGACGCCGTGCCACAGGCTCCTGTCCCGTAAGGTGTGAACGCTTGCGCCGGTCCTATCGTTGAAGGCGCGATCCGTCTGCATCTAGCACGAAAGAGGAGCCTGTGGCCCGCCGTCCCACGCCGCCCGGCACGCCTGAACGCACCGGAGTCGGTCACGTTGCCGATCTGATCCGCAACGCGATTCCCCCACTGCATCCCGCCGGGCTTCCGTTTGTCGCAGCACCCCTCGCGGTCGCCGTCCTCGGCGGCAGGCGCAAGTGGGTACGCCGAACGGGACTGCTGGCCGCCGCTGCGTGTGCGACGTTCTTCCGCCACCCGAATCGGGTGCCGCCGAACCGGGCAGGCGCCGTGGTCGCGCCCGCCGACGGCGAGGTCGCCCTCGTCGATACCGCCGCTCCGCCAGCGGAATTGGGCCTCGGCGAGCAGCCGCTGCCCCGGGTGAGCATCTTCCTCTCAGTGCTCGACGTGCACGTGCAGCGCACGCCGGTGTCCGGCGTCGTGCGCAGCGTGCTGCATCAGCCGGGCAAGTTCCTCTCCGCCGACCTGCCGGAAGCCAGTGCCGCGAACGAGCGCAACAGCATGGTGCTCGATACCGCGGAAGGCCAGCAGGTGGTGGTGGTGCAGATCGCGGGGCTGCTCGCCCGCCGCATCGTCTGCGACGCCAAAGCCGGGGACAAGCTGACCATCGGCGACACCTACGGGCTGATCCGCTTCGGCTCGCGCGTCGACACCTACTTCCCGGCAGGCACCGAGCTGCTCGTCGAGCCGGGTCAGCGCACCATCGGCGGCGAAACCGTGCTGGCGGTGCTCGAGTCTTCGTCCACTTCATGATGGAGTCGGCTGTTCCGACCCAGCGGCGACGGCGCCGCACGATCCGGCTGCTGCCGAGTGTGGTGACCATCCTGGCGCTGTGCGCCGGGTTGTCCGCGGTGAAGTTCGGCCTGGACAACCGGCTCGACCTCGCGCTCGCGATGATCGGCGCCGCGGCGGTCCTCGACACTCTCGACGGTCGGCTCGCGCGCATGCTCGACGCCACCACCAAGATCGGCGCTGAGCTCGACTCGCTCTCCGATGCCATCTCCTTCGGCGTCGCACCAGCGCTGGTGCTCTATGTGACGCTGCTGCACAGCGAAACCGCGGGCTGGATCATCGCCCTGCTGTTCGCGGTGAGCATCGTGCTGCGGCTGGCCAGGTTCAACACGCTGTTGGACGACGACACCCGCCCGGAATGGTCCCGCGAATACTTCGTCGGGGTGCCCGCGCCGGCGGGCGCGCTCATCGCGATGGTTCCGGTCGCGCTGTTCGTCGAATTCGGCGACGGGTGGTGGGTCGGTTTCTACGCCGTCGCGGCGTGGACCGTCGGTGCGGCGGCGTTGTGCGTCAGCACCATTCCGACGTTGGCCATGAAGTCGGTGTCGGTGGCGCCGCAGGCTGCCGCCGGGTTGCTCGTGCTCGTCGCGCTCGCCGCGGCGCTGCTCGTCACCTTCCCGGTCGTGCTGCTGCTGATCCTGGTCGCGCTGTACCTCGGGCACATTCCGTTCGCCTGGCACTCGCAGCGCTGGGTCGCCGCGCGTCCAGAAACCTGGCAGCACAAGCCCGCCGAGCGGCGCGCGCAACGGCGTGCGCAGCGTCGGCCGGTGATCCGTCGCCCCGCGATTCGCGGCTCCACCGCCCGGCTTCGGTTACGCAGGCCGGGCGGTAAGCAGCGCGGTATCGACGACATGCCGCGCTAGTTACTTCTCGCTGGGATTTCTTAAGGTCTTGGCAAGGGGGGACGCGCAGGCTCCCGGGTATGGACACTCTGGTGACGGTCGGCGGCTTCGGCGGCACGGGGTTCGGCGCCGGTGGTTTCGGTGCGGCGACGTTCGGCCTGAAACGGCTGTTCGGCTTTGCCGGTTCTGCGGGTGGCGAACTCGGGCGACTGTCCGCCCGCGTGAGCGGTACGGTCATGTCCGGAGGTCGGGGCCACACGGGGACGACAGCCGGCGGGGCGGGTAAGCACAGGGAGGTGGCGATGGAGCCGGACGGGGTGCGGGAATTCGTCGGCCATCGACCTCGGCTGTTCGCACTCGCCTATCGCATGCTCGGATCGGCCGCCGAAGCCGAGGACGCCGTGCAGGAGACCTATCTGCGCTGGGACGCCGCCGATCGGAGCCGAATCCGTGCCGCCGAAGCCTGGTTGACGACCGTGCTGGTGAATCACTGTCGCACCGAACTGGTTTCGGCGCGGGCGCGGCGGGAGACCTATGCCGGGCCGTGGCTGCCCGAGCCGGTGCCCACCGCGCACGGCGAGCTCGGCCCGCTGGAGACCGTCGAAGAGCGCGAGCAGGTTTCGCTGGCGCTGCTGACCGCGCTGGAGCGGTTGACCCCGGTCGAGCGGGCGGTCTTCGTGCTGCGCGAGGCGTTCGGCTATGCGCACCGCGAGATCGCCGACATGTTGACCATCAGCGAGTCCAACTCGCAGCAGATCTTCCGGCGGGCGGGCATTCGGGTGCGAGAAGGCCGGGCGCGCTTCGATATTCCGCCCGAGCATGCGGGTGAATTGATTCAGCGGTTCCTCAAGGCGGCACGCAACGGCGACCTCGAAGCGCTGGAGGAGATGTTGACCGCCGATGTCGTCTCGACCGCCGATGGTGGCGGTCAGGTCAACGCGGCCCGGCGGCCGGTCGTCGGTGCGAAGCAGGTCGCGCGGTACCTGGCCGGACTGTTCCGGTGGGAGGTGCCCGGCTGGGAGATCCGCGTCGAGGAGGTCAACGGCGCACCCGCCGCGGTGGCCAGGATCGAGGGAGCCCCGCTCGCGGTGGTCGCGGTGGAGTTCGTCGGCGGCGCGGTCGCCACGCTGCGCCTGGTGGTCAATCCCGAGAAGCTCGCCTACTTCGCGAAGTCCGGTAAGGCGTCCGTGTAAGGGCGTGATGCGGCTCACGGCGGCCCGCTGTCATAGATGGCGGGGCTATCCGGTCTGGATGGTGTCAGCCGATCTAGAGAGGAGCCACATCATGACCGGACAGCATCGGATCGTCGTCCTCGGCGCCGGATACGCGGGCCTGGCCGCCGCACGCCGCCTCGCGGACAAGGCGCGCGGGGCCGAGATCACCGTGGTAGACAGCCGGACCCACTTCGTCGAACGGGTGCGGCTGCATCAACAGGCGGCCGGACAGCGGATTCCGGCGTGGGATCTGCGGGAGCGGTTGGCAGGAAAGAAGATTCGTTTCGTTCGCGCGAGTGCTACGGAGCTCGACACTGAGCAGAAGCGCGTATTGCTCGACACCGCAGCGGCTCTCGACTACGACACCCTGGTCTACGCGCTCGGCAGCAGCGCCGACCTCGACGGTGTGCCTGGTGTTGCCGAACATGCCTGCTCGGTGTCGACGCCCGAGGACACGGCCGGGTTCGCCGCGGTGGCGGGGACCGTCGTCGTGGTCGGCAACGGTGCCACCGGAATCGAGCTGGCTGCGGAACTAGCTGAAACACAAACGGATTCGCACGTTGTACTGCTCGGATCCGCAGAGCCGGGTGCCTGGCTGTCGGCACGCGCACAAGCCCATATCCGTCGGGTGCTGGAGCGGCTCGGCGTCGAGATCCGCTCGGATGCCAAGGTGATCGAGGTGACTGCGGCCGGGGTCCGTCTGGCCGATGGCACGACCATCGAGTCGGCCGCGACGGTGTGGACCGCCGGGTTCGGCGTGCCGGATCTGGCGGCACGGGCCGGTCTCGAGGTGGATGCCACCGGGCGGGTGCTGACCGACTCGTCGCTGCGGTCGACCACGCATCCGGATATCTACGCCGCGGGCGACAGCGCCGTTGTCGCCGGCCCCGGCGGCCGGGAACTGCGGATGGCGTGCGCGACCGCGCTGCCCACCGGCAAGTACGCGGCCGACGCCATCGCCGCACGGCTGCGCGGTGCCGAGCCGGACACGCTGCGGTTCCGGTACGTGGTCCAGTGTGTGAGCCTCGGCCGCCGTGACGGTGTCATCCAGGCGCTGCACGCCGACGATTCGCCCGCGCGCGCGGTGCTGACCGGCCGGGTGGCCGCCTGGGTGAAGGAGGGGATAGTGCGCGGGGCGGCATGGGCAGCGCGTCCGTGAATCACCGTGGCGCCATGGATGTTTCGGGTGTCGGTGCGGCGTCGCCGCACTGGCGTCCGGTAGCGGAGCGCGGTTCGTCAACTTCGGGTTGACGATGAAGGATCGTCAACCTATGGTTGACGCATGACGAACCCTTCGATCCGCCTCGACGACCTGATCGACGGCATCAAGAAAGCCCGCCCCGACAACGCACTCGACCAACTCTCCGACGCGGTGGTCGTCGGAAACCACCTCGGCGAACTCGCCGACCACCTGATCGGACACTTCGTCGACCAGGCGCGCCGGACCGGCGCGTCGTGGACCGATATCGGCGCAAGCATGGGCGTCACCAAGCAGGCCGCGCAGAAGCGTTTCGTGCCGAAGACGCCGGGCGATGCCGGTCAGATGGACCCGAACGCGGGCTTCGCGCGGTTCACCACCCGGGCCCGCGCGGTGGTGGTTGCCGCGCAGGAGGCCGCGCGTACGGCAAACAATGCGCAGATCACGGTCGCGCATCTGGTGCTCGGCCTGCTGTCCGAGCCGGAAGGCCTCGGCGCGGCAGCGATCCCGACCAACGGCGTCACCCTCGACGCGGTCCGCGACGCCGCCAACGCCGCGCTGCCGCCCACCTCGACGGAGCTGCCCGCGCTCATTCCCTTCGACCCGGATGCCAAGAAGGCACTCGAACTCACCTTCCGTGAGGCACTTCGCTTGGGGCACAACTACATCGGCACCGAGCACATTCTGCTCGCGCTGCTGGAGCAGGAGAACGGCAGCGGCTTGCTGACCGACCTCGGGGTCGACAAGGCGAAGACCGAAGCCCATCTGGTCGAGCTGCTTTCCCAGATCGTGGTCCAGGGGCAATGAGCACGGCGCGGTCTGGTGCGGGGCAGGCCGCCGTGGTTGCCGCGCTGCTCGGCATCGGTCTCGTGCTTGCATGGCCGATCCGAATGTGGATCCGCAACGCCCGTCTCGGCTTTCGCGCCGTACGCACGACACGAACGTGTCGGCGCCGGGCAATTCGTCGCAGGGCTACGCAGCAGCAAGCCACGCCGACGCAACGATTCCCCGCAGCGCGTGCCGCCTGAGACGTTTCTTTCGAGGCGGCTCAGGCCCGGCCGCGCAGGCCGCCGCCCCAGCGCGGCCATTGCGCCTGCGGCTTCGGCTCCGAAACCAGCGGTGCGCGTTCGGTATCGGTGACGAACAGCGGGAGCTGCGGTGCCAGCTCGGCGAGCAGGGCGAGCGTCCGCCCGCCCTGCGCGGCCCGGTACTCCGGCATGGTCAGTCCCACCAGTTGCAGGAAATGCAGTCTGCCGTGCGGGGTTTCGATGGGATCGAGCTCGGGGTCGGCGATGAAGCCGACGGCGCGGATGCCCGAATCCGGCTGGTCTGCGGCGATCGGCCCGTTCGCTTTGATCGTGTGCCCCGGCTCGAACCACTTGCCGGACTGGAAGACATAGCGCGCCAGGTTCTGCAGAAAGGTGGCCGGCCACACCGGCGGCTCGGTATCGGTGGGCTTACGGGCTAACCGGAAGGTGAACTCGAATCCCCAGCCGGACTCGTCGGGGTTGTCCCACTCCTTCTCGTACAGCTCGGTCATGCCGTAACTGATGTAGTGCCAATGCGGGACCGGCTCGGTGCGCGCGTACGCGCTGATCCCGTCGAGCGGATCGGGACCGCCGAGCGACCAGCGATGATCAGTGGCCCAGTGGAAAGGTTCGGTATCGCCGTACAGCGGCTGCAGTGCGTCGTCGATGGCCTTCCAGCCGGGTGCTTCACTCACACCCGTCACCCTAGGCAATCCAGGTCTGTCCCCGCTGTCCGTGTCGGAATGCGTTGCCGGGCAGCAGGTCAGTCCGGGACGTTGCGGGACAGCTCGTCCAGCCAGGCCGCGGCCGAGGCGTCGCTGGGTGCGCGCCAGTCGCCGCGCGGCGACAGCGAGCCGCCGGAGCCGACCTTGGGGGCGTTGGGCAGGGTCGAGCGTTTGAACTGGCTGGTCTGCACGAAGCGGCGCAGGAATTCCGCGAGCCACCGTTTGATGGTCGGCAGGTCGTAGGTGTTGCGCTGATCGGCGGGGATCAGGTCCGGCCATGGCCCGCGGCTCGCGTCCGACCACGCGTGCCTGGCGAGGTAGGCGATGCGGCTCGGGCGGTAGCCGAAGCGCAGCAGGTAGTAGAGGTGGAAGTCCTGCAGTTCGTACGGGCCGACCGTGGCTTCGGAGCTCTGACTCGGCACCGCAGAATCGGTGGCGGGCACCAGTTCCGGTGAGATCTCGGTGTGCAGGATCGAGGCGAGCACCTCGCTGCCTGCCTTCCCGAACTGTTCGGTCTCGACCGACCAGGCGATCAGGTATTTGATCAGCGTCTTCGGCACGGAGGCATTCACGCTGTAGTGCGCCATGTGGTCGCCGACGCCGAAAGTGCACCAGCCGAGGGCGAGTTCGCTGAGATCGCCGGTGCCGAGCACGAGCGCGCCGTGCTGATTCGCCAGCCGGAACAAGTGCGATGTCCGCTCGCCCGCCTGCACATTTTCATAGGTGATGTCGTACTGCGGCACCCCGTCGGCGGCCGGATGGCCCAGGTCCCTGAGCATCTGGGTCGCCGAAGGGCGGATGTCGATCTCCGCCGCCGTCACGCCGAGCGCGGCCATCAACCGGTGCGCGTCGGTGCGGGTTCTGGTGCTCGTCGCGAAGCCGGGCATGGTGTACGCCAACACATTTGCCCGGGGCAGGCCGAGCCGGTCCATGGTCTTGGCCGCCACGATCAGTGCCTGGGTGGAATCCAGTCCGCCGGAAACACCGATGACCACCCGCCGCATTCCGGTGGCGCGCAGCCGCGTGCTCAACCCTTCCACCTGGATGTGATGTACTTCGGCGCAGCGTTCATTACGTACCGTGGGATCGGCGGGCACATAAGGGAATCGTTCGATTTCGCGCCTGAGCTCGACGGCGCCCTCGGGTATCGGCAATTCCACGTCGATGCGCCGCAGCTTGGCGAGTTGTTCCCGGTGGTCGTGCACATTGTCGGCAAAACTGGTGGTGCGCAAACGATCCGCGGCAAGTCGGCGCAGATCCAGGTCAGCGGTGACCAATTGGGGATGGTCGGAAAAACGGACGCCTTCGGCGAGCAGGTCGCCGTTCTCGCACACCAGTGCCTGCCCGTCCCAGGCCAGATCGGTCGTCGATTCGCCGTGCCCCGCAGCCGAATACAGATAGGCGGCCAGGAAACGCGCCGAATGCGAGGTGCACAGGGCTCTGCGGTAGTCGGCCTTGCCGATGACGATATTGCTCGCCGACAGGTTCACCAGCACCGTGGCCCCGGCCAGCGCCGCATACCCGCTCGGCGGCACCGGGACCCAGCCGTCCTCGCAGATCTCCAGATGAAAGACGAACCCGTCGAGGTTGGTCGCGGTGAACAGCAGATCGGCGCCGAACGGCACCCGCTGCCCGGCGATCGTGAGGTGCGTGTCCAGGTTCTCCCTGGCCGCCGCGAACTGGCGCTTCTCGTAGAACTCCCGATAGTTCGGCAGGTAGCTCTTGGGCACGGCGCCGAGCACAGCGCCGCGGCACACCGCGATCGCACAGTTGAACAGCCGCCCCTGAGTCCGCACCGGTGCACCGACCACCAGCACGGTGTCGATATCCACGCTGGCAGCGACGACTCGCGCCAGCGCGTCGTGCACGGCATCGTCCAGCGCGTCCTGGTGGAACAGGTCGTCGGCCGTGTAGCTGGACAGCCCGAGCTCGGGGAACACGGTCAACAGCACGCCGTCGGCCGCCGCCTGCCTGGCCAGCGTCACGGTCTGCTCGACGTTGTACGCCGGATCCGCGACCCGCACGCCGGGCACGGCCACCGCCACCCGCGCGAAACCGTGTCGATAGAGCGATTCGAAGGGCAGTTGCCCCATCGCCGTCCCCTTACGCCGAGAAAAAGCCGGTGTCGATCATGATTTCCCCTCCGTAATCTACGCGGGCCCGCGGCCCGCTAAGCTGTAGCAATGGCGGATGAAACGGATTCCGACCTAATCGCGGGGGAACGACGCGCCGACCTACTGCGTGCGCTTTCATATGTCTCCACAGAGTCCCAGCCGGACGGCGGTTATGTCGTAAACGGCGACCTACCTCCCGAGGTGGCGCCCCCATTTATTCGGGCGATCATGCGGGTCGAGGCCGAATTGTTGTTGCACGATGCTGAGCTCGTCACGGTCGAGGGTGGCGAGCCGCGTTCCCCGGAGGAACGCAGGACGGACGCGTTCGTGGCGCTGGTGCTGCGCGTCGACGACCGGGCCTAGTCAGCCCCACCCCGACCTTGCACTCGGCACCCCTGAGTGCTAGAAATGGCTTTGGCACTCTCTACCTGTGAGTGCCAGGTCGGGACGGTGAGACCGGGTTCCATCGACACCCTCGGTCGTCCGTCGCGGGCACCGAACCTGGCCAGCGTAATGGGGCGATCCGACCTGCGATCGTCCTGTGTGTCAGCCATATACATGGAGGATCTCAACAACGCCATGGCCAAGACAATTGCGTACGACGAAGAGGCCCGTCGCGGTCTCGAGCGGGGCCTCAATGCCCTCGCTGACGCGGTCAAGGTGACGCTGGGGCCGAAGGGTCGCAACGTTGTCCTGGAGAAGAAGTGGGGCGCCCCCACGATCACCAACGATGGTGTTTCCATCGCCAAGGAGATCGAGCTGGAGGACCCGTACGAGAAGATCGGCGCCGAGCTGGTCAAGGAAGTTGCCAAGAAGACGGACGACGTCGCTGGCGACGGCACCACCACCGCCACCGTGCTCGCCCAGGCGCTCGTGCGTGAAGGCCTGCGTAACGTCGCGGCCGGCGCGAACCCCCTCGGTCTGAAGCGTGGCATCGAGAAGGCCGTCGAGGCCGTCACCGCCAAGCTGCTCGACACCGCCAAGGAGATCGACACCAAGGAGCAGATCGCTGCTACCGCTGGTATCTCCGCGGGCGACTCGTCCATCGGTGAGCTCATCGCCGAGGCCATGGACAAGGTCGGCAAGGAAGGCGTCATCACCGTCGAGGAGAGCAACACCTTCGGTCTCCAGCTGGAGCTCACCGAGGGCATGCGCTTCGACAAGGGCTACATCTCGGGTTACTTCGTCACCGACCCCGAGCGTCAGGAAGCGGTCCTCGAGGACCCGTACATCCTGCTCGTCGGCTCGAAGGTCGCGACCGTCAAGGACCTGCTCCCGCTGCTGGAGAAGGTCATCCAGGCCGGCAAGCCGCTGCTGATCATCGCCGAGGACGTCGAGGGCGAAGCCCTGTCCACCCTGGTGGTCAACAAGATCCGTGGCACCTTCAAGTCTGTCGCCGTCAAGGCGCCCGGCTTCGGTGACCGTCGCAAGGCGCAGCTCGCCGACATCGGCATCCTGACCGGTGGCGAGGTCATCACCGAAGAGGTCGGCCTCTCGCTGGAGACCGCAGGCATCGAGCTGCTCGGCCAGGCGCGCAAGGTTGTCATCACCAAGGACGAGACCACCATCGTCGAGGGTGCCGGCGACGCCGAGGCCATCAAGGGCCGCGTTGCGCAGATCCGTGCCGAGATCGAGAACTCGGATTCGGACTACGACCGGGAGAAGCTGCAGGAGCGTCTGGCCAAGCTGGCCGGCGGTGTTGCGGTCATCAAGGCCGGTGCCGCGACCGAGGTCGAGCTCAAGGAGCGCAAGCACCGCATCGAAGATGCCGTGCGCAACGCCAAGGCCGCCGTCGAAGAGGGCATCGTCGCCGGTGGTGGCGTTGCTCTGCTGCAGTCGGCGCCTGCACTGGACGACCTGAAGCTGAGCGGTGACGAGGCGACCGGCGCGAACATCGTGCGCGTCGCGCTGTCGGCCCCGCTGAAGCAGATCGCCTTCAACGCAGGCCTCGAGCCCGGCGTTGTCGCCGAGAAGGTTTCCAACCTGCCCGCAGGCCACGGCCTCAACGCCGACACCGGCGTGTACGAGGACCTGCTTGCCGCCGGTGTCGCCGACCCGGTGAAGGTCACCCGCTCCGCGCTGCAGAACGCGGCGTCCATCGCGGCTCTGTTCCTCACCACCGAGGCCGTCGTCGCCGACAAGCCGGAGAAGGCCGCCGCTCCCGCCGGCGACCCGACCGGTGGCATGGGCGGCATGGACTTCTGAGTCCTGCCACCCGGCAACACTTTTCGAACCGAAGGCCGGTCCACCATCTGGTGGGCCGGCCTTCGGCCTTTTGTGGTTGTGGGAGCAGCCCGGTCAGATGCCGTCGACGGCCAGGACGGTGAAGGGCTTCGGTGTGCCTGGCCCCATGGGGCCGCCCTTGTCGAATTGGGAGGCGACGACGAGGGTTTGGTTGTTGGTGCGGACCAACGTTGTCGGTAGGCCGAGCGACTCGTCGGTGAAGACGCTGTTCCTGGTGGCTGCGGTGCCGTCCTCGGTGACGGCCCAGCGGGAGATGGTGTTGATCGTGTTCTGCGCGACCCACAGGGTGTTGTCGTGTAGTTCGAGGCCGTCGCCGTGGGTGAGGTCGCCGCCGTGCAGGGTGACCTTGCGGATCGGGTCGGTGGCGTTGGGGGCGAGGGGGATTCGGAACAGCTCGCCTGCGTTCATGTCGACGGTCAGCAGGTAGCGGCCTGCAGGGTCGGCGGCAATGCCGTTGAGGGTGAACGCGTTCGGGTCGTGCTGCGCGACGACGGCGCTCAGGTCACAGTGCGGGGTGAGTTCGGCGCGGCCGCCGTGTGCGACGGCGTCGGCCAGCTGATCGGTGGTGACCCGGTAGACGACGCTGCGTGCGCTGTCGGTCAGGTACGCGGTGCCGTCGGGGGTGATGGCGAGGTCGTTGACGAAGCGGGCAGCGGTGCCCGGAACGTCGAATCGGGCGATCGCGGCCCGAGTTGCGGTGTCGTAGACGGTGACTCCCGCGGTGGAGTCGGTGACCCACAGTCGACCTGCGCGGTCGACCTCCAGTCCGTTGGCGGTCTGCCTGCCGTCCGCGCCTTCGGGCAGGAAGATCTCGGCTCGGGCGGCTCCCCGGGCGGCCCGGTACACGCTGCCGTTGGTGTACGAGCCGACGTAGGTGTCGCCGGTGCGTGCGTCGACCGCGATCCCCTCGGGGTACGCGCGGTCGTTCGGCAGTGCGTAGGCGGTGCTGATCCGCGGGGCGGGCGCCGCGGCCTCGTCGGTTGATCCACAGGCGGCCACGGCGGTGCAGGTCAGCGCGATGGCGGCGGCCGAGAGCCGGCGGCGCGTTGCGTGGGACATGGTTGTGCCTCTCATAAGGTCTATCGCTCAGATGAACTCACATCTAAGTAACGAGACGAACATAGATTAGAGTTCTAACTATCGTCAAGAGTCGAACATGGGAGTGGGCAGATACCATGCGGTTATGACGTCCCTGCCTTCCACCGAGCGCATCGGCTCGTACGTGAAGCGCGCCGAGCAGGCGCTGAACACGGCGAAGAACGCCGCGTTGAAGCCGGCGGGCGTCACCGTCGCGCAGTACGCCGCGCTGCTGTTCCTCGACGAGAACCCCGGCATCTCGGCCGCGGCACTGGCGCGACTGTGCGGCGTGACGCCGCCGACGATGAACACGGTGCTGACCAACCTGCAGGACCGCGGCCTCATCGAGCGGACCCCGCACGCGTGGCACAAAAACATCCTCGAGACCCGCCTCACCGAGGACGGGGCCGCCGTCATGAAGGACGCGGACGCGCGCGCGGTGCGGGTCGAACGCGCGGTGGCGGCGGGATTCACCGACGCCGAGCGCGCAACACTGCAGGAGCTGCTCACCCGCTGCGCGGATCTGTACTCGGTCCGGCCTGAAACCGCCACTGCGCCAAAGAAATAGCGCGATCACTGCGTCAAACCCGTTGCGATCCAGAGCCACAACGGCCCCCACTCGCGAATGCCGTGCTTGTCCCGCATCAATGCCGCGCCGCTGATCGCCTCCGGCACGTGTTGCCGACCGCGACCGCCCTCAGCAGTGCGACCCCCCGATCACGGCGCCGAGCACGAGCGGCACGGCGGTGCCGAGTCCGTAGAGCAACGCAATCAGCATGTGGCTCACCATATGCCGTTGCTATTCCACGCCGTATTCGCCGATGTCGGGCGACGTCGGCAGGTGACGGGACGAATCCGGCAGAACCAGCGGACCGGTTCGGTTTACCAATAATTCTACGAATTCCCGTCAAAATCACGGGGAGTGTGTCGGTCTGCCCCAAACGCCCATTAGGGCAAACAGTCAGTGACGACAAGGTTGCTGGGGTTGTACAGAACGTCCTACCGTCCCTCTCGGCATTTGCCATGCACAAGTCACTGTTTCGGAGATGGACTGCTTCAGATCGTACAAGTATGCATTGAGTCCTCTACGGTCTCGCCAACTTTCGGCAAACCACCGGTCAGCACAGGGTTGAAACGAACAGCCCGATCGATGACAAGGCCTTCCAGGGCTTCTGTATTGTCTGCCCCAATGTCACAGGATGCGAATACGGGTCGAATGTATGCCGGGCAACCCGTCGAGGACCGGCAACGTCAGCGGCGTGCGCGTTTTCTGGAATCGGGCCTGACGGTCTTCGCGCGCGACGGCTACGCCAATAGTTCGGTCGGCGCCATCTGTAAGGACGCCGGGCTCTCCTCACGACAGTTCTATGAGGAGTTCACCGGCCGCGAGTCCCTACTACTCGAGCTCTACGAGCAGATCGATCGAGAGTCGCGGGACACGGTCACCAAGGCGTTGGAGAACAAGGCCGACGCCAGTGCGCTCGAGATCATCGACGCCGCCGTGCGCGCGTACGTCGAGTCGATCGGCTCCGATCCGCGCAAGGCGCGGGTGGCGCTGGTCGAGGTGGTCGGCGCAGGCCCGAAGGTGGAGAAGTTCCGGCTAGAGCTGCGCCGCGTGTGGGGTTCGCTGCTGGCCGGTGCCGCGGAGGATGCCGCCATGCACGGCGAGATCCCGACCGGCGACTACGAGATGCGGGTGCTCGCCATCATCGGCGCCGTCAACTACGTGGTCGACGCATGGAGCGGATCGGATCCGCGCGCGCCGCTCGACGACGTGATCCGGGTGCTGAGCAGGGTGATCATGGGGGCGGTCGGCGCCTGACGGCCTGCTCCGGCGGCTGATCGCACTGGGCTGGGGCGAGGGGAACGGGCACTGTCGGAGGGAGCCCGTTCACCGCAGCACCGGCGTCGCCGATCTGCACACGTGCGGCGCCTCGCGGTAGCGTTCCCGGGATGGAGACGGTTCCGATCCAGATGCCCGACGGCAGCACCGTTCCGGTCCGACTGATCCCGGCCGTCGGCGAGCACCGGCATCCGGTCACGCCGGACACCCCGCGTCCGGTGCTGGTGATCGTGCCCGGGCTCGGCGTGCCCGCCGAGTACTACTCGACGTTCGGCACCGGGTTGGCCAAGCGCGGGTTCGACGTCGCCATCGGCGAGCTGCGCGGCAACGGCGCCAGCACGCCGAAACCCAGCTCCGCCAGCACCTTCGGCTACCACGAGCTGGTTTCGGTCGACTTCCCGGCGATCTTCCAGGTGGTGCGCGACCGGTTCCCGGCCAGCACGCCGTACCTGGTCGGCCACAGCATGGGCGGCCAGCTTGCCGTCATGTATGCCGCCCGGATCCGCGGCAGGCTCGGCGGATTGGTGTTCATCGCCTCCGGCACGCCGTATCACCGTGGCTATCCCGGACTTTCGGGGCCGGGCATCCTCATGGGCACGGCGGCGATCTCGCTGACCGCCAACCTGGCAGGCTTCTGGCCGGGCGACAAGATCTCGGGCGGCTTCGGCCGCCAGTCGAAGGTGCTGATCGCGGATTGGGCGCGGCTGGCCCGCACCGGCCGGTTCGTTCCGGTCGGCGCGGACATCGACTACGAGGAGCGGATCGCGCGCCTGAAGCTGCCGGTGCTGTCGATCACCATGACCGGTGACGATCTCACCCCGCCCGGTTCCGCCGAGCACCTGCTCGAGAAGCTGCCGCAGGCCGAGGTGACGCAGTGGCATCAGCCGGAACCGTTGGGGCACAACGGCTGGATTCAGCAGTCGGGCAGCACGATCGACCAGATCGAGAAGTGGTTGCGCGACCGCTGAGCCCTACGGTATAGATCGTGTCTACGGCGTAGATATCGGAAGCCGAAGTGGCCATGGCCGCCTCGCCCCGCACCTGATCCGGCGCGGGCGAGGCGAATGCTCATCCGCGCCGTTCGATCAGCATCTGCGTGAAGAACTCGTAGATCAACCCCGCCTGGAACGCCGACTGCTTGTTGTCCGCCGCACCGCCGTGGCCGCCCTCGATGTTTTCGTGATACCAGAACTCGTGGCCCTGTTCCTCCAGCAGCGCAGCCATTTTCCTGGCATGGCCCGGGTGCACCCGGTCGTCGCGGGTGGAGGTGGTGAGCAGGATCGGCGGGTAGGCGACGTCGGCACTTGCGTTCTGATACGGCGAGTATTTGCTGAGGTACTCCCACTCCTCCGGCTTGTCCGGGTCACCGTATTCGGCGATCCACGAGGCGCCGGCCAGCAGCAGGTGGTAGCGCCGCATATCCAGCAGCGGCACCTGGCAGACGATGGCGCCGAACAACTCCGGGTAGCGGGTCAGCATCACGCCCATCAGCAGGCCGCCATTGCTGCCGCCGACCGCGCCGAGCTGATCCGCGGTGGTGATGCCGCGCGCGACCAGATCCTTGGCGATCGCGGCGAAGTCCTCGAATGCCTTGTGCCGGTTGGCCTTCTGCGCGACCGTGTGCCACTGCGGACCGTACTCGCCGCCGCCGCGGATGTTCGTCGTCACCCAGGTGCCGCCGCGTTCCAGCCAACCCATGCCGGACGCGCCGCTGTAGGCGGGCGTGCGGGAGATCTCGAAGCCGCCGTAGCCGGACATCACCGTCGGGCCGGGGGTGCCCTTGCGGTCGCGGTGGCGGATCACGAAGTACGGCACCATAGTTCCGTCGTCGGAGGTCGCGAAGAACTGCTCGGTCTCGATACCGTCGGCGTCGAAGAAGCCCGGCTCCTGCTTGAGCTGCTCGGCGTGGCCGCCGACCGAGCCGGTCAGCAGGGTGGCGGGGGTGGTGAATCCGCTGGTGGTGAGCATGAATTCGTCGCCGCCCTCGAGCGGGTCGAGGTTCATCACGCTGGTCGTCGCCATCTGCGGGGTGTCGGCCAGCGGTTCCCTGCGCCAGCCGTCGGCGCCAGGTGTCACCACATAGAGCTTGGTCTGCACATCTTCGAGGGTGATCAGCAGCAGATAGTTCTCGGTCCAGCCGTAACCGTGCAGCGAGGTGTGTGCGTCGGGAGTGAACACCACCTCGAAGTCGCGTGCGCCTGCGAGGAACTCGTCGAGGCCGGTGGCAAGCAGGGCGCCCGCCGGGTAGGTGGTGCCGCCGACCTCCCACGGGGACTTGAGGCGCACGAGCAGCCAATTCTTGTACCAGGACTCGCTCGCGTCGCTCGGTGTCTCCAGTTGCCGCAGTGTGCCGTCGTTTTCGAGCAGGTACACCTCTTCGTTGAAGAAGTCGGTGGCGCGGCCGACGAAATGGCGTTCGTAGCCGGGGGTTCGGTCATAGCCCGCCGAGACCGCGACGTCGTCGGCTGCACCCTCGAAGACGGTCTGCGCGTCGGCCAGCGCGGTGCCGCGCTGCCAGCGCTTGGCGATGCGCGGATACCCGGAGTCGGTCAGCGAGCCTGGGCCGAAATCCGTTCCGACATAGACGGAATCGAGATCGATCCAGCGCAGCTCGGACTTCGCCTCCGGCAGGAAGAAACCGCCGTCCGCCGGTTCGATGAACTGCCTTGTCGCCATGTCGAATTCGCGCACCACCTTGGCGTCGGCGCCGCCGCGAGACAGGCTGATCAGCGCGCGGGACTGCTCGGGGCGCAGCACGCCTGCGCCGCCCCAGACCCAGTTCTCTTCCTCGGCGGCGGCCAGCGCGTCCAGGTCGATCAGCACGTCCCAGTCGGGGGAGTCCTTGGCGTACTCGGCGAACGTGGTGCGCCGCCACAGCCCGCGCGGGTGCTCGGCGTCGCGCCAGAAGTTGTAGAGCCACTGACCACGCCGGCCCGGGTAGGCGATCTTCGTATCGGTGTCGAGCATGTCCAGGATGCGGTGCTCGAGCGCGCTGAACCGGTCCGACGAGGCGAATCGCTCGACGACCACATCGTTGTGCGCCCGCGCCCAGTCGAGGGCCCGCTCGTCGGTGACTTCCTCGAGCCAGAGGTAAGGGTCGGTCATGTCCTGCTCAACGCCGCGCATCCCCATATTGTGCCGAGCGGTCCGAACCGAGCCGTCAGGGCTACCAGAAGTGCGCTACGTCGACGACTACCCGGGCGGGGCCGTCGAGGGTGAAGACCCGGAACGGCAGCCTGCCGCGCACGCCGAGGCCGATGGTGGTCTGGCCCTCGAACGATCCGGCCCATGCCACCTGGCGGAAGGTTTGGTAGCCGGTGACGTCGACCAGTTCACCGCGGTTCGCGGGCCGGTAGGTGGCGTTGCCCGCGTTGTCGTAGGCAGGCGCCAGCACGACGATGTTCAGGAACGCGCCGCCGCGCACCGGGACCGTCGCGCCTGAGCCGTCCATCGAGATCCCGCCGACGTAGCCAGCACGG
Source organism: Nocardia altamirensis NBRC 108246 (assembly GCF_001612685.1). Taxonomy (GTDB): domain Bacteria; phylum Actinomycetota; class Actinomycetes; order Mycobacteriales; family Mycobacteriaceae; genus Nocardia; species Nocardia altamirensis. The sequence continues at coordinate 263,613 of NZ_BDAY01000009.1, read as the reverse complement.
TAGCCGGACACCGGACCGGCGAGGTCGAACACCAGCCGGTCGAAGCAGTCGTGTCGGCCTGCGCGCACGTTGGTGATCGGCGCGCTCGACATCGACCCGCTCGTCTTGTCGAGCGAACCCCACACCTGTCCGCAATACGGGGGAGCCGCCGCGGCCGGTCCGGGAACGATCCACAGGCCGACGCAGGTGGCGACGGAGACAATCAAGAGAAGTACGCGACGCATGTCGCACCGCCTTCAGGCAGTAAGAATGAAGCATGGAGTGAATCGGGCGAATTGGACATGCTGTTACGTCGGCGAATCCAGGCCGCTCGACACCGTCGGCGGATGCGGTCGTGGCCCGCCCCGCTCCGTAGGATCGCTGGTTCGAGGTTGATTCGACCAGGAGGTTCCGGTTGCCGCCGTTTCTCTGGGAGCAGCACTGCTGTCTGCCGTTGCAGCCAGGCGCGCGCATCGCGGACCTCGCCCGCTATCCGCTCGGTTCGTACCTGTCGGTGAACATCGGGTATTCGGCGCAGACGACCGAGGATTCGATGCAGCTGGCGCGTCAGTTCCGTGCGGACGCGCTCGCCGACGGACGATTCCGGTTGGTGCACAGCATTTCCGACATCGGCGACCCGGACGTCATCGCGCTGGCCTTCGATCTCGAGGACTCCGGACCACTCGGCGGCAACCTGGACAACGCGGAGCTGTTCTACGAGTTGGGTCTTCGCTCCCTGCTGCCGACCTACAACCGCGCCAACCAGGCGGGCTGCGGCTGCCTGGACACCGATGACACCGGCCTCACCGCCTACGGCCGTGACCTCGTGCGCAAACTCAACGAGGTCGGCATTTTCGTCGACGGATCGCACTGTTCCCGGCGCAGCGGCCTCGATCTCGCGAAACACACACAGGTGCCGATGATTTACAGCCACTCCAACTTCGCCGCGCTCTGGGATCATCCCCGCAATATCACCGATGAGCAGGCCAAGGCGTGCGCCGCGACCGGCGGCGTGATCGGGCTCAACGGTGTCGGAATCTTCCTCGGCCACAACGGAGTCGACGAAAAGGCGGCACGGATCGAGGCGATGGCCGACCACGTCGAATACGGCGTGGAGCTGGTCGGCATCGAGCACATCGGCGTCGGCTCGGATTATTCGTTCGATGCCGAGGATTTCAACGAGATGCTGCGCTCGGATCCGGCCTCCTACCCCGAGGCATACACCAAATGGGGGCCACTGCAATGGGTCCCGCCAGAAGACCTCCTCGGCCTCAGCGAGGTTCCCGGTCTCGACGAGGTGCTGACCCGCCGCGGATTCAGCCCGAGCGATCGAGCGGCCCTGTTCGGCGGCAACTTCGCGCGAGTCGCCGAGCAGGTCTGGCGCGACTAGCCGAGATGGTCCTTGGCTACTCGCTTGGGGACACACATGCGCCAGGCTTCTTCGATTAGCTCGGTCAGTTCCGCCTCGTCGATGGCGGCCAGCCGGACCCGGACCCAGTTGTACCGCTCGTCCGACGGGCGCGGCATCATGAACTTGTCCGGCTCGGCTTCGACCAGTGCCACCCGCTCGGCCTTGGGAAAGGCGAAGCCCATGCGGGTTTCGTCCGCGGAAAGCGCCAGGTAGACGATCCGGCCTATCCGATACTTCACCCGGTCTCTGACCAGCGCCTCGGTGGTGCGCGGCAGGCTCATCGCGATCCGCCGCACGTCATCAGCTGTCACCATCGGCTCAGTATCGCGCCGGGGTACGACAGCTGAACCGGGCCGAATGATGGGCCGAAAACAGGTGTGGCGCGACCGAATCGGTCGCGCCACCAGCCATGTATCTCACCCGAGGCGGACCAGCATCTTGCCGGTGTTGGCGCCGGAGAGCACACCGAGGAAGGCCGCGGGCGCCTGGTCGAGGCCCTCGTAGACCGTCTCCGTGGTGCGGATCGTGCCGTCGGCCAGCCAGGCCGCGGCCTTGGCGATGTAGTCGCCGAAGATCGGGAAGTAGCTGCTGACGAGCATGCCGCGCAGCGAAACCTCCCGTGTCGCAGCCTTGTACAGATCAGGGCCTGGCTCGGCGGTGGCGCCGTTGTAGCCGCTGATCGCGCCGACCAGCGCGACCCGGCCCTTCGGGCGCATCGCGTCGACCGCGACCCGCAGGTGTTCGCCGCCGACACTGTCGAGGTAGACGTCGATGCCGTCGGGAGCGGCGGCCGCCAACTGTCCGGCCAGATCGCCCGCCCGGTAGTCGATGGCGGCGTCGAAGCCGAATTCGTCGAGGAGCAGCCTGGTTTTGGCCGGTCCGCCCGCGGAGCCGATCACCTTCGCCGCGCCGAGGGCCTTGGCGATCTGCCCGGCCACGCTGCCCACCGCACCTGCCGCCGCCGAGATGAACACGGTGTCACCGGGTTTCACCGGTGCGACATCCGTCAATGCGGCATAAGCGGTGAGACCGGTTGTGCCGAGCGCGCCGAGGTAGTGGTGTGCGGCCGCGAGCGAAGTGTCCACGGGGGTAGCGGTTTCCGCGTCGAGCACCACATACTCGCGCCAGCCCGCGAAGTGCGTCACCGTGCTGCCGACGGGCAGGCTCGCCGCCTTCGACGCGATCACCTCGCCGACCGCGGATCCCTCCAGCGCCTCGCCCAACTGGAACGGTGCGATGTAGGACGGGCGATCATCCATCCGTCCGCGCATGTAGGGGTCCACCGACATCCAGGTGTTGCGCACCAGGACCTGTCCGTCGGCGAGCTCCTGGATCGGCCGCGCCACCAGCGCGAAATGTTCCGCCGTCGGCGCACCGGTCGGCCGCGCGGCCAACTGGATCTCCCGCGAGGTCTGCGGCAGGACGCCGGTGCTGCTCGCCTGGTTGGTGGTCTGAACGCTCATTGCTCTGCCTCTTCTTCGCTGTCCGAACCGCTCCGATCCGGTACGACAAACGCTATGAGCGCAGGGCACTCGTTCCCAGGTCCGCCGACGCCGCCACCCGGTCCATTCGCGCCACCCTGTTTTCCCAGGTGAACCGATCAGCAACTGTCGGCTGCGGCCCGCCCTCCTGCCGGATATTCACCAACGAGTGGCACATGGTGGAGAGGTCCTCTCGACAAACGCCGCAGCCATGTGCCACTCGCTAAGCGAGGCGCGAACGGGTGGGGGAGGTGCCGCTCCAGCGGTGGAAGGCTTTGCGCAGGGCGCGGTCGTCGGTGAAGCCGAGCCGGGTTGCGATCGCGGAGGTGGTCAAACGTCCTTCGGCGAGTAGGGTTTTCGCTTGCTCGTACCGGACGAGATCGAATTCGTGGCGCCACGTGGTGCCGTGTTCGGCGAGCTGGCGTTGCAGGGTGCGCGGACTGACCGCCATCCGATGCGCGACCGAGGTCAGCGACGGATCACCCGCGGTGAGCGCGGCGGCGAGGGCGATGCGGAACGCCTCGAGCGGTCCGGGGATCGGGCGTGCGGTGGCCAACACCAGGTCGGCGTGACTGCGCAGTAGGTCGGCGAGCATCGGGTCGGCGCGCGGCAAAGGAGCGGTCGCATCGTCGGCGCGGAACGTGATGGTGTCTGCGGGAGCGTCGAATTCGATGCGATCCGTGCCGAACGCGGCGGTCAGTGCGTCGTGATTGCGCGGCGCGGCCCGGCTGAACGCGACGCGCGCCGGGACGACCTGGCGACCGGTCGCCTCGCGCGCCCGCCGCAGGTAGTACGCAAGCACGTACTCGTTGATCACCGCGGCGACCGCCGGATCCCCTGCGGTGGTGCGGAACTCGACGGTCAGGTCACCGTCCTGGGTCAGGCCGAAGCCTTCGGCGGCCGCGGTGACCAGCCGGTGGTACGGCTGCGCGGCACCGAGCGCGTCGGCGAGGGTCGGGCCGTTGGTGACGAGGTAGTCCCACGTGGTCAGGGTGCCGAGCGGTGCGGCAGCGACGACCGCGAGACCCGCGCCGGGCTCCGGCCTTGCCGTCGCGAGTAGTTCCCACAGTCGGAGCAGCGAATGCAGCGGGATCCGGTTGAGCTCGCCCGCCAACGCGGTGTCGTCCACGCCGTGGATGGCGGCCAGTTGTTCCTCGGCGACCCCGGTCCGTCGCGCCGTATCGCGAACCAACCGGATGAGGTGCGTCGAGGCGGTCCCGTCGAGCAGCGACCCAGGCCCGGACCGATCCGAGTCGGCCGACGTGCGTGGATCAGCTCGCGTCGATTGATCCACCACGCGCCAACATTAACGCGCGACGAGTGGCACTCCCGTACCCGATAGGTGCAGTACGCACCGGACTTTCCCGCCCGGTTGTGGCGCACGGCTCAATGTTGCGGGGGACCGGTGGGCCAACTCCAAGCAACAGAGTTAGGCTCGACAGCGTGACTTCCCATTACGACGTTGTCGTTCTCGGTGCCGGTCCTGGCGGTTATGTCGCCGCCATCCGCGCGGCACAACTTGGCCTCCGTACCGCGATCGTCGAGCAGAAGTATTGGGGTGGTGTCTGCCTCAACGTGGGCTGCATCCCTTCCAAGGCGCTGCTGCGCAACGCCGAGCTGGCCCATATCTTCACGAAGGAAGCCAAGACCTTCGGCATCTCCGGTGAGGTGAACTTCGACTTCGGGGTTGCGTTCGACCGCAGCCGCAAGGTGGCGGACGGCCGAGTCAAGGGCGTCCACTTCCTGATGAAGAAGAACAAGATCGACGAGTTCGACGGCAAGGGCACCTTCACCGACGCGAACACCCTGTCGGTCGAGTTGTCGAAGGGCGGAACCGAGACCGTCACCTTCGACAACGTGATCATCGCGACGGGCACCGTCACCAAGCTGCTGCCCGGCACCAAGCTCAGCGACAACGTGGTCACCTACGAGGAGCAGATCCTCACCCGCGACCTGCCCGGCTCGATCCTGATCGTCGGCGCGGGCGCGATCGGCATGGAGTTCGGCTACGTCCTCAAGAACTACGGCGTCGACGTGCGCATCGTCGAGTTCCTCGACCGCGCGCTGCCGAACGAGGACGTCGATGTGTCCAAGGAGATCACCAAGCAGTACAAGAAGCTCGGGATCACCATCACCACCGGTGCCGCCGTGCAGTCCATCGACGACGACGGCTCGAAGGTCACCGTCGCGATCAAGGACAACAAGTCCGGCAACGTGGAGACGGTCACCGTCGACAAGGTGCTGCAGGCCGTCGGCTTCGCTCCCCGCGTCGAGGGCTACGGCCTCGAGGCGGCGGGCGTCCAGCTCACCGACCGCGGCGCCATCGCGATCGACGACTACATGCGCACCAACGTGCCGCACATCTACGCCATCGGTGACGTCACCGCGAAGCTGCAGCTCGCGCATGTCGCGGAGGCGCAGGGTGTGGTCGCCGCCGAGACCATCGCGGGTGCGGACACCGTCACCCTCGGTGACTACCGGATGATGCCGCGCGCCACCTTCTGTCAGCCGCAGGTCGCCAGCTTCGGTCTCACCGAGCAGCAGGCGCGCGACGAGGGCTATGACGTGAAGGTCGCGACCTTCCCGTTCACCGCCAACGGCAAGGCGCACGGCCTCGGCGATCCGACCGGTTTCGTCAAGCTGGTCGCCGACGCCAAGTACGGCGAACTGCTCGGCGGCCACCTCATCGGCCCCGACGTCTCCGAGCTGCTGCCTGAGCTGACGCTGGCCCAGAAGTGGGACCTCACCGTCAACGAGCTGACCCGCAACGTGCACACCCACCCGACGCTCAGCGAAGCGCTGCAGGAAGCCTTCCACGGGCTCGCCGGGCACATGATCAACTTCTGAGCTCGCTGCGTACTTCGACGGTGGCGTCCGGCCTGGAAAGGTTCGGGCGCCACCGTTTTCGTTGTCGGCGCGAACCTGCTAGACAGCAATGATGCGGCGCAAAGGGCTCATCGGTGGTGTGCTGGTTCTCGTCATCGTGCTCGTCCTCGCTGTCGGCGGCTATTTCCTGATGAACTCGCGCACCTTTCAACTGGCAGGGCATTTGGTGTCGCGGGTCGACACCACCGACAAGGTTGTCGCCCTCACCCTCGACGACGGGCCGACCGACCGCACCCCCGACGTTCTGAAAACCCTTGCCGAAGCACAGGTTCCGGCCACCTTCTACCTGGTCGGCAGCGACCTCGCCGCCCACCCCGACTACGGCAGGGCCATCGCCGCCGCAGGCCACGAAATCGGCAATCACACCTACACCCACCGCCGTATGGTCCTGGTCTCCGCCGACACCGTCCGCGACGAAATCGAACGCACCGACGCCGAAATCAGCAAAACCGGCTACCAGGGACCCGTCACTTTCCGCCCACCCAACGGCAAGAAACTCTGGTCCCTACCGCACTATCTCGCCGAACACCGCCGCACCACGGTCACCTGGGACATCGAACCCGACTCCGGCACGATCGCCACCACCGACGAGATCGTCGCCGACACCGTCAGCAAAGCTCGCCCAGGCTCCATCATCCTGCTCCACGTCATGCACAAACACGGCGCCGACTCCCTCGCCGCCATCCCCCGCATCATCACCGAACTCCGCACCGCCGGTTACCGTTTCGTCACCGTCTCCGACCTCCTCCAACACTGATCACCGCCGTCTATCGGTCAGAGCAGGCCGTAGGCGTGGTTGGGGGTGAAGCGGACGAGGGCGCGGTGGTCGGTGACCATGGCTCGGCGGTATTCGTCCCAGTCGGGGTGTTCGCCGGAGGCGGCGCGGTAGTAGTCGACCAGGGCGTCGACGGTGGGGTCGGCGGGGTCGGCGGCGACCGGGGTGACGTCGGCGATGCCTTCGAGGACGGCGTAGGCGAAGAAGTCGTCGCGGGTGACGTGGATGGCGGCCCATGGGTCGCGGACGAGATTGTGGTACTTCGCGCGATCGGCGGTGATGGAGATCCGGAGGACGCCGTCGTCGCCGACCACGTGCAGCACGTTGGACAGTTGCGGGCGGCCGTTGCGGCGGATCGTGGTCAGCACCGAACGCTGGTGGGTGCGGGCGAAATCGAGCGCGGAGACGAGGTCCATGCCGGTATCAACCGGCGGTGATCTCGGTCTCTTCCCGCAGCGGCGCGCCGTCAGTCGCGGTGATAGACGGCTTGGGCTTCGCGCACCTTCGGCATGTTTCGCTCGACCACCTGGATGAGCGATTCGAGCTGGTCGGCGACCTCGGCGCCGAGCTCGGTCAGCGTGTATTCGACACGCGGCGGGATGGTTTCGTGCACTTCGCGGTGCACCATGCCGTCGCGCTCCAGTGCTTGCAGGGTCTGCGAGAGCATGCGTTCGCTGACGCCGTCGACGCGCCTGCGCAATGCGCTGAATCGGTAGGGACCTTCGCGTAGTGCGACGAGGGCGAGGGTGCCCCATCGGCTCGCGACATTCTGCAGAACCGGTCGTGACGTGCAGTTTCGTGCGAAGACGTCGGCTTCTAGCGTCGGATCGTCGACGGCTGGCGACGATGCGTGCTGCGTACTCATGAATCCGATGGTACCCACCGTGCCCATAGTGGTGTAGGAATGAATAGTACTTACTATTAGTTAGTGCTTATCAAGCCGTACCTACTCTAGGAGGTAGTCATGACCGTTGCCGTCACCGGAGCCAGTGGACAACTGGGCCGTCTCGTCGTGGAAGAACTGCTGCGCATCGGAGCGACGCCGGTCGTCGCGATCGTGCGTGATCCGCAGAAGGTGGCCGACCTGGCCGAGCGTGGCGTGGACGTCCGGCAGGCGAGCTATGACGACGTCGCCGCACTCGACCGCGCGCTCACCGGTGTCGACCGGGTGCTGCTGGTCTCCGGTAACGAGTTCGGCAACCGAGTAGTCCAACACGGCAACGTCATTCGCGCCGCCGAGCGTGCGGGCGTGGAACTACTCGCCTATACCAGCATTCCGCGCGGGGCGGAAAGCCCGCTGATCCTCGCGAAGGAACACATCGGCACCGAAGCGTTGCTTGCGGATTCGACTGTCCCGCATGTGATTCTGCGCAACGGGTGGTACTGGGAGAACTACCTCGGCGGACTCGCGCACGCGGTCGAGTCCGGTGTGCTGCACGGTGCGGCGGGCGAGGGTCGCGTGGCAGGCGCCGCGCGTGCCGACTATGCCGCGGTGGCCGCGACGGTGCTCACCACCGACGGCCATGCCGGACAGGTCTACGAGCTCGGCGGTGACGAGCATCTCACCTATGTCGAACTGGCCCAGGTCATTTCGGAGGCGGCGGGTACGCCGGTCCGCTATGAGAACCTGTCGGAAGACGAATACGTCGCCGGGCTCATCCAGGCAGGCGTGCCCGCCGACTACGCGAAAGTGCTCGGCGACGCGGAAACCGGCATCGTCGGCGGCATCCTCGACATACACAGCGGCGACTTGCAGAAGCTGCTCGGCCGCGCGTCGACACCGGCGATCGAGGTGTTCCGCGCGGCACTGAGCTGATCGCCGGACACTACGTAATCGCCTGGTGTCGAGCGCATTCGGCACCTGGTGCAGGTCTGTGGCGATAAGGGTCGGACGGCGACGACGTGAACGTGGTGTGGTTCCACTGCACGGAACCTCACCGCGCTTACGCTCTCGTCGCCGACGACCTCATCGAACTCGGTAACCGCATGAACCCGGTGAGGTTCCGGCGGTCCGCAAGACGCCGCTGGTTCACACCCACTGCACGAGCTGCACGATGATCCCGTTCGGGTCGCGCATCTGGAAGTAGCGCTCGCCCCACTCCTCGGTCTCGATCGGCGTGACGATCGGCACGCCCTCGCTCTGCAGCCTGGCGTACTCCCCGTCGATGTCGTCGACGACGAACACGACAAGCAGTCCTTCGCCCGCGCTGCCCGCCGCGCTCTGCGGCTTGAACGTCTTCAGCCCGGTGCGCAGGTAGATCATGTTGAGCCCGGCGTCGGGCCGGTCCAGCGAGACGAAGCCGTCGGCGGACATCTTCTCGACGAAACCGAGGTGGTCGATGAGGAACTTCGCCGAGGCTTGCGGATCGGCGACGTTGAGCGAGAGGGCGGAAGCGGTGATGCGCATGGTTCTCCTCGGGTCGAGACTTATTATGTACTAAGTACGCTATACTTTGTAGAAAAATTCCAGCCCAGCCGCACCGTGATCTACATCACATCGATACGATCGGAACTCGACCAGTTGAGGAGGGCAGGGTGGACGACGGCTCGGCACGGGCGCCCGGCGACCGCCGCGGCAAGCAAGACCGAAGCGGCGCAGGCGATCCGGTGCGCACCCTGGAGTTGCTCTGGCGGGTGCCTGCGAACCCGAGTCCGAGCCGTGGCCCGAAACAACGCAGCAGCATCGACGCCGTCGTCGACGCGGCCATCGCGATCGCCGACGCGGCAGGCATCGGCGCCCTCACCATGCGCGCGGTGGCGACCGAGCTCGGCCTGACCCCGATGGCCACCTACACCTACGTGCCTGGCAAAGCCGAACTGCTCGACCTGATGGTGGACAAGGTCTACGGCCAGATGGACCGCGCGGACCTGACCGACCTGCCGTGGCGCGATCGGGTCGGCACGATCGCCGCGGCCAATCGCGCGCTGCTGGCCAGGCATCCGTGGCTCGCGTACCTGCCGACCACCCGCCCGCCGCTCGGGCCTGGCCTCACCGCGAAGTACGACCACGAGCTGGGCGCGTTCGACGGCCTCGGCCTGGACGACGTCACGATGGACGCGGCGCTGACCTTCGTGCTCGGCTTCGTCACCTCGGTGGCCAGGATCGGGATCGATGCCGAGCGGGCCGCCGCGGACAGCGCCATGTCCGATCATCAGTGGTGGGAGCGCGCGGCGCCGCTGCTGGCGCAGCTGTTCGACGCCGAGCGGTTTCCGCTGGCGGCCCGCGTCGGGCAAGCGGCGGGCCAGGCGTACGACTCGACGGTGAGCGCCGACCATGCCTACGAATTCGGGCTGGCCAGGGTCCTCGACGGTCTGGCGCGTCTCATCGGCGAGCGCTGAACCTGTGTCTCATCGACAAGTGAGACGTGCAGCGTGCGGTGCTAGATCCCGTCGCGTTGGATGCGCAGCGCGGTGATGGTGGCCGCCAACCCCTCGTACTGGTTGATCAGCAGCACGATCTCGATCAGTGTCCGCTCGTCGTAGTGCGCGGCCAGGTCGGCCCAGTGCGCGTCATCCACGTCCCGCGTCTCGACCATCTGGTCGACGACAGCGAGCAGCGCCCGATGCTTGTCCGACCAGTCCGGCGCCGTCGGCCCGACCCGCACGCGGTCGAGGATCTCCGCGGTCACCCCGGCCCGCCTGCCGAGGCGAATGTGATGATCCATCTCGTACTCGCAGCTCCGCAGGTGCGCGACGCGCAGAATGACCAGCTCCGACTCGTGCCGCGGCAGCCGCCCGCCCGGCATCAACTTGCCCGAGTAGTGCAGCCAGCCGCGAAACAGTCCCCTGGTGCGGCCGAGCGTGCTGAACAGGTGCGCGTCCTCGGTGCCAGCGGCACGGGAAAGTACCTGCCAGACCACCCAGTTGATCGGGCCGAGCTCCCGGAATCGTCCGGGCGCAATGCGTGGCCGCGGCGTTGAAACCATGCGTGGGTCGCCACCTTCGCGTGAGGGGTGCGGCCAGGCGGCGCCTGCCCGAGCCGTCAGCCTACCGGCGAGTACCCGTCGAATCGAGGGTGCGACCTGCGCCGGAAATGGGCTGACCGGAACCATCGTGCCGAATTGCCTGCGCAGCGTGAGGTTTCCACGGTTACGATCTTTTTGTGAGCGCAGGGGTAATTCGTCGGGGAATCCTGCTGCTCACCGTGCACTCGATAGCAGGCTCTGAGCGCAGCGAATGCGGCTCTCGCTAGTGCGGCCTGGAGACGCGGAGAGGCGGACTAGCTCGACATGCTGGTGAGGGTCAACCCCGGGGCGCAGCTCTCCGATGCCGAACAAGAATTCGTCGAATGCCTGCGGTCGTACCCGTCGACCGCGCTCGCCATGGTCGACCTCCAAGTCGGCGGGCGACAGATCGATGCGGTGATCTGGACGCCGCGCGGGCTCACGGTGCTGGAGGTGCGTGGCTTCCGGCGCAGGCAGAGTGGCATTCTCAACATCTCCGGTGCCGGGCCGTGGCGGATCAGCGATGCCGACGCGGACCTGGACGAGCAGGCCGGCAGCCCGTCCGATCGGCTGGAGCACGGCATCTTCGCGGTGAAGAGCGCGCTGGAAAAGGGGCTGCTCGATCCGGGGCATGTGTGCGGCGCGGTGCTGCTCGTTCCGTTCCGCGGTGCGGTGGTGCGCCCGTCGCGCACCAACCTGCGGCCCGGCCTCGACGTCGTCGTCGGCAACGTCTCCGATGCGACCGAGCTGCGCATCTATCTCGAGGGCTTTTCGGCAGGACCGCGGAAGTGGACGGCCGACCGGGTGATCGGCGACTGCACCGCGCTCGGCCTCGCGGACGGTGTGCCGCCCCGTCAGGAGCTGGTCGACGCCGGGTTCGAGCAGGTGGCACAGGAGTCGCCGAGCGTCATTCCGCGCCCGCCGAAACCCAAGGTCGAGCCGACGCCCGGGCCCCCGACGAAACGACAGTCCTACGCGGGCTGGGTGGTCGCCGCCGTCGCGGTCGTCGGGATGATCGCCGTCGTCGGCGTGATCGCCAACTCATTGGCTCACGAATCCTCACACCCGGTTTCGCCGACCACCAGTGTGACGAGCCCGCCCCGGCCGCCCGCGCCGTCCCGCACGACCCCGTGCTTCCCGTTCCAGACAGACTGCTGAAACCGAGCGCGACATCAATCTCGTACGGCGCGAGCAAGTTTCGTCAGTTCCATGGCGTGCTGCGCGCGGGCGAGGACGTGGGCGCGTGAGGTGTCGATATGCGTGGTGAGGGTGTGCAGGGCTGCGGTCGCGTCGCCGGACAGGAGTTGTTCGGCGATCGCGATGTGTTCGGTGGTCATGGTGGCGATGCGATCCGGGGTCGGCACGTCGAGCGTGCGGACCGGGCGCACCCGAATGTGCACGGCGGCAAGGGCATCGGCCAGCGCGGCGTTGCCCGCGGCGGCCAGCAGCACCGTGTGGAACTGTTCGTCGGCGGCCAGCGCCGGACCGGGTTCGGGCGGGTTGTCGCGCAGCGCGCGCCAGATATCGAGCTCGGCCCGAATCGAGGCCAGGTCGTGCCCGGCCAGCGCGTCGGGGTGCATTCGTTGAATACCCCTGGCTTCCAGCACGATTCGCAGCTCGTACAGATGATCGAGCTCGTCGAGCCGTGGTCGGTACGGGTACAGCCCGTCGGCGTGCCGTTCGACAAGCCCGTCGGCGTGCAGCCGGACGAGCGCCTCCCGAACCGGGGTGCGCGAGACCCCGTAGGTGTCCGCGAGCCGTTCCTCGCCGAGCCGCTCGGTCGGCACGAACGCCCCGGCGGCCAGATCCCGGCGCAGCGCGTGATAGACCCGCTCGCGCAACGGGATTCGCCCCCTGCGCGGCACGGCGGCCAGCTCAGATCGCCATCGCCGAGCGGACTGTTGACTCCGCGCCTGCGCCGCCCGCCCCGCTGGAGGTGACCCGGCCGGATTGCAGGATGTAATACCGTTGCGCCGCTTGCAGTGCGAAGCCGATGTGCTGTTCCACCAGCAGCACGCTCAACCCACCTCGTCGCGTCAGATCGATGATGGTGCGCTCGATCTCGGCGACCACCGACGGCTGGATGCCCTCGGTGGGTTCGTCGAGAATGAGCAGCGTCGGCTCGGTGATCAGCGCCCTGGCGATGGCCAGCTGCTGGCGCTGCCCGCCGGAGAGCAGACCTGCCTTGCGGGGCAACAGCTCGCGCAGCGCCGGAAACAGATCGAGCGACTCGTCGATCAGCGCCTTGCCCCGCTTGCGGCCGTCGGCGACCACCTGCAGGTTCTCCGCGGTGGTCAGCTGCGGGAAACTCTGTTGGCCCTGCGGCACATACGCGATGCCGCGCCGCACCCGCCGCGACGGCGACAGCTTGGTGATCGGCTCGCCGTTGAACTCCAGCCTGCCCGACTTGGCGCCGATCAACCCGACGGCGGTGCGCAGCAGCGTGGTCTTGCCTGCCCCGTTGTGCCCCATGACGGCCACCACGCTGTCGTCGGGAACGGTCAGCGAGACACCATGAATCACTTCGGTCCGGCCGTAGCCGGCATGGACGTCGATGAGCTCGAGCATCAGACGGACTCCTTGCTTGGCACCGATATTTCGTCTTCCAAGGCGGTTCCGATGGCCGCTGTGGTCCCCAGGTAGACCTCCTGCACCTTCGGGTCCGCCTGCACCTGCTCGACGGTGCCTTCGCTGAGCACCTTGCCCGCGGCGAGGACGGTCACCGAGCTGGCGAAGGCGCGCATGAAGTCCATGTCGTGCTCGACCACCACGACGACCCGTTCACCGCCGATGCGGCGCAACAGGTTTCCGGTCTCCTCGCGCTCCTCGGCGCTCATGCCCGCCACCGGTTCGTCCAGCAGCAGCACCGACGCGTTCTGCACCAGCAGCATGCCGATCTCGAGCCATTGCTTCTGCCCGTGCGCGAGCACGCCGGCGGGCCGGTCGCGCAGGTCGCCGAGGCCGGTGAGCTCCAGCGCCTCCTCGATGCTCGGCAGCACCGACGTGCGGCGACGCAGCATGGTGAGCGCCGAGCGGCGCGCACCCGCGGCGATGTCGAGATTCTGTAGCACGCTGAGCTGTTCGAACACGCTCGCCGTCTGGAAGGTGCGGCCGATGCCGAGCCTGGCGATCTGGTGCACCTTCTTGCCGAGCAGTTCGACGCCTGCCTTCTGCGCCGAGCCGGTCGCCGGAACCAGGCCGGTGATCGCGTCGATCAGCGTCGTCTTGCCCGCGCCGTTGGGGCCGATCAGGAAGCGCAGATCGCCTTGCAGCACCGTGAGATCGACATCGGTGACCGCTTTGAATCCGTCGAAACTCACCGAGAGACCACGGATTTCGAGATAGTCGCTGCCGGACATCCCGGCGTTGCCGCCGAGCTTCGGCGCTGGTGTCGTTGCGGTCATCGGGATTCCACCTTCTCCGGTGTGGTCGCGCGCGCCGGTGGCGGCGCGAGCACGGTCTGCGTGACCGGTCTTTGCCGGCGGAACCTGCTGTCCAGCAGCCCTTTCAGCAGCGGCCAGACGCCGGCCAGCCCGGCCGGGATGAAGCCGATCACCACGATGAACAGCACGCCCTGCAGATAGGTCCAGCCGGACGGGAACTCCTCGGAGAACGCCGTCTGCGCCCACGCCACCCCGATCGCCCCGAGCACCGGGCCGAGCAGGGTGGTCCGCCCGCCGATGGCGACGCCGATGAGGAAGGCGATGGACGGCACGACGCCGATATCGGCGGGGGAGATGATGCCGACGATCGGCGTGAACAGCGCACCGGCGATGCCTGCGAAGAACGCGGCGACCACATACGCGACGATCTTGACGTTCGCCGGGTCGTACCCGAGGAAGCGCACCCGCTCCTCCTGATCCCGCACCGCGACAAGCAATTCGCCGTACCTGCTGCGCATCAGCTGACGCACCAGCGCGACCACCACGAGCAGCGTGCCCGCCGCGAGGAAGAACAGCATCTTCCGGTTCGCCGGGTCCGAGAGCTTGAAGCCGAAGAACGCGCGGAAGTCCGACAGGCCGGTGAAGCCGCCGATGGCTTGTTGTCCGGTGAGCAGGATCGCCAGCGCCGCGGCCAGCGCCTGGCTGAGGATCGCGAAGTAGGCGCCCTTGACCCGCCGCTTGAACACCCCGAACCCGAGCACCGCCGCCACCAGCGCAGGCAGCACGAGGATGCCGATCAGCGCCACCGGCGCGGACGCGAAAGGCTGCCAGAACGACGGCAATTCGCTGATGCCGGAGATCTCCATGAACTCCGGAACGTCGTTGCCGAGCCGGGCGGCATCGGCCATCTGCAGGTGCATCGCCATGATGTAGGCACCGATGCCGAAGAACACCCCCTGGCCGAGCGTGAGCATGCCGCCACGGCCCCACGCCAATCCGATGCCGACTGCAACGATGGCGAAGCACAGGAACTTCGCGAGCAGGTTCAACCGGAAGTCGCTCAGTACCGCGGGCGCGACCGCGAACAACAGGACGGCGGCGACGGCGAAGCCGCCCAACGCGGTGAGGGTGGAGTGTTCGCGCCACCGTCGGGTGAGTGTGGTCATGCCAAACTCCTTGTGCGAACCGTGAACAGGCCTTGCGGGCGGACCTGCAGGAAGACGACGATGACGACGAACACGATGACCTTCGCGATCGACGCGGTCGTCGAGTACTCGATGAACGAGTTGAGCAGGCCGAGCGCGAACGCCGCGATCACCGTGCCCTTGATCTGGCCGAGCCCGCCGATCACCACCACGAGGAAGGCGTCGATCAGATAGCTCTGCCCGATGGTCGGGCTGGTCGAACCGATCAGGGTGAGCGCGACACCAGCGACGCCTGCCAGCCCCGAGCCGATGAAGAACGTGCTGATATCGGTGAAACGACTGGAGACGCCACTGGTTTCGGCCAGACCGCGGTTCTGCACCACGGCGCGGATGCGCCTGCCCATCGGCGTCGCCTTCAGCACGGTGGCCAAGGTGATCACCGCGGCGACGGCGAGCACCAGAATGAAGATGCGGCTCTTCGGCACCACGGCGCCGAGAATGGTGACACCGCCGCTGAGCCATTCGGGCGCAACGACATTCTTGGCAGGCGCGCCGAAAATATCGCGGGCCAGCTGTTGCAACACCAGCCCGACACCGAAGGTGACCAGCAGGGTGTCCAGCGGCCGGTCGTACATCCAGCGGATCATGCCCATCTCCAGCGCCGCGCCGAGCAGGCCGCCGACCAGAAAGCCGACCAGCAGCGAAACCACCAGCGACACACCGGCGGACGAGATGACCTTCTGCACGACATAGGTCGTGTAGCACCCGGCCATGATGAACTCGCCGTGCGCCATGTTGATCACGCCCATCTGACCGAAGGTCAGCGCAAGCCCCAACGCGGCGAGCAGAAGAATTGATCCCAGACTCAGCCCCGTGAAGAGCTGGCCGATCACGACGTCCACAACAGACTCCTCGGATCTCGGGCCGGTATGGGGTGGACGCGAGAGTGCGTCCACCCCATACCGATCGGGCGAATTACTTGAGGCCCTTGGCCCAGTCGTAGGACTTCAGGTACGGGTCCGGCGTGACGGCCTTGCCCGAATCCCACACGGTGTAGATGAGCCCGTCCGGCCGGATCTCGCCGATCCTGGCGGTCTTGGTGATGTGGTGGTTCGAGCCGTCGACGGTGACCAGGCCCTCCGGCGCGTCGAAGCTCACGCCGTCGGCGGCGGCCTGAATGTCTTTCACCGCGAACGACTTCGCCTTCTCCACCGTGTTCTTCCACAGGTAGACCGAGGCATAGGCGGCCTCCATCGGGTCCGAGGTCGGCTTGTCGGCGCCGAACGCGGCCTTGTAGTCCGCGACGAACTTCTTGTTCGCGGGCGAGTCGACGGTCTGGTAGTAGTTCCACGCCGTCAGCTGCCCCGCGATGTTCTGCGCGCCGATGCCTGCGACCTCTTCCTCGGCGATGGACACCGAAACCACCGGCATCTCAGCGGCTTTCAGCCCTGCGTTGGTGTACTCACGGAAGAACGCCACGTTCGAGTCGCCGTTGAGGGTGTTGAACACCGCGCCCGCCTTGGCGGTGCGCACCTTGTTCACGATGGTGGAGAAGTCGGTCGAGCCGAGCGGGGTGTAGTCCTCACCCTTGATCTCGATGCCGTTGGCCTTCGCGTACGCCTTGATCTCGCGGTTGGCGGTCTGCGGGAAGACATAGTCGGAGCCGACCAGGTAGAGGGACGTGATGCCCTTCTGCTTCAGATAGTCCAGCGCCGGAATGATCTGCTGGTTGGTGGTCGCGCCGGTATAGAAGATGTTCTTGCTGTCCTCCAGGCCCTCGTACTGCACCGGGTAGTAGAGCAGCGAGTTGAGGCTCTCGAATTTCGGCTTCATCGCCTTGCGGCTCGACGAGGTCCAGCCGCCGAACACCGCGGCGACACAGTCGGAGCTGATCAGCTTTTCGGCCTTCTCGGCGAAGGTCTTCGGGTCCGATGCGCCGTCCTCGAGCACCAGCTCGATCTTCTTGCCCATGACGCCGCCCGCGGCGTTGATCTGGTCGACCGCCAGCTTGGTCGAATTGGCCACGGTGACCTCGGAAATCGCCATCGTGCCCGACAGCGAATGCAAGGAACCGACCTTGATCGAATCCTTCGAGGTGTCGACGCAGGATGTCGCATTCGTCCCGGTGGTCGAGGCGTCGTCCTTGGCGCCACAGGCGGTCAGCAACAATCCGGCGAGCGCTACCGCGGTCGGGACCGCCATCGCCTTGACCATGCGTCGGGGACTGTGTCGATGGACGGCAGGGGAATCTGACATGGGGCGGGACCCTTCTCACTTCATCAGGCAATTCGGCGGCACGACGTGCACCGCGGCGAATACCTCCGCCTTATGCCCCGGTCAGAGCTGTCGACCGAGTTGTATACAACGGTTGTATTCGAGGTGAACGGTAGCCAGAAGTTGTTGCGCCGGAATATCTCTCGATGACGAGTCCGTTTCGGGTGTTTCGGGCATGTGAACCTTTGCGGTTACCGGCTGGTGAACCTCGGTGAGATCTGGGTGACCCTACGGTTGCGTAGCGTCACCGCCGTACGGCACGCTTCGTTTGTACAACGTCAAAACGGCTGAAACCTGGGAGGACCGTCGTGGGTCACTACAAGGCGAACGTGCGGGACATCGAGTTCAATCTGTTCGAAGTGTTCGGGCTGGACAAGCTGCTCGATACCGGCGCCTACGGCGACCTCGACTCCGACACCGTGCGCGAGATCCTGGCCGAGGTGAAGCGGCTCGCCGAGGGGCCGATCGCAGAGTCCTTCGCGGCCGCCGACCGCGACCCGGTCGCATTCGACCCGGCGACCTACTCGATTTCGGTGCCGGAGCCGCTGCGCAAGAGCATCGACGCCGTGCACGACTCGGACTGGAGCAGGCTCGGCCTGCCCGAGGGGATGGGCGGCACGCCCGCGCCCGCCGCGGTGGTGTGGGCGGTGCAGGAGATGATCACCTGTGCCAACCCGTCGGCCATCTTCTTCAACATGGGCCCGGTGATGGGGTCGGTGCTCTACAACGTCGGCACCGAGCAGCAGAAGCGCTGGGCCACCCAAGGCTACGAGCGCGGCTGGCAGGGCACCATGGTGCTGACCGAGCCGGACGCGGGCTCCGATGTCGGCGCTGGGCGCACCAAGGCGATCGAGCAGCCTGACGGCACCTGGCACATCGAGGGCGTGAAGCGCTTCATCTCCGGTGGTGACGTCGGCGATACCGCCGAAAACATCTTCCACCTGGTGCTCGCCCGCCCCGAAGGCGCGGGACCAGGCACCAAGGGGCTATCGCTGTTCTACGTGCCGAAATTCCTGTTCGACCCCGAGACGCTCGACCTCGGCGCCCGCAACGGTGTTTACGCGACCAATGTCGAGCACAAGATGGGCCTGAAGTCCTCGCCCACCTGCGAGCTCACCTTCGGTGGCGACGTGCCCGCGGTCGGCTGGCTGGTCGGCGATGTGCACGATGGCATCGCGCAGATGTTCCAGGTGATCGAGAACGCGCGAATGATGGTCGGCATCAAGTCGTCCGGCACGCTGTCCACCGGGTACCTGAACGCGCTCGCCTACGCCAAGGAGCGGATCCAGGGCGCGGATCTGACCAAGATGACCGACAAGGCGGCGCCGCGCGTGCCGATCACCAGGCACCCCGATGTGCGGCGCAGCCTGGCCATGCAGAAGGCCTACGCCGAGGGGCTGCGCGCGGTGTACCTCTACACCGCGGCACATCAGAATGCCGATGTGGCGCAGCTGGTTTCCGGCGCGGACGCCGAATTGGCGCACCGCGTCGACGATTTGCTGCTGCCGATCGTCAAGGGTGTCGGTTCCGAGCGGGCCTACCAGTACCTGACCGAATCGCTGCAGACCTTCGGCGGCTCGGGTTACCTGCAGGACTACCCGATCGAGCAGTACATCCGCGACGCGAAGATCGACTCGCTGTACGAGGGCACCACCGCGATCCAGGCGCAGGACTTCTTCTTCCGCAAGATCATTCGGGACAAGGGTGTGGCGATCGGGCACATCACCGGGCAGATCGCCGCGTTCCTCGACACGAAGAGCGGACGGTTCGAGACCGAACGCGAGCTGCTGCAGACGGCGTTGGCCGACGTGCAGGCGATGGCGGCCACGCTGACCGGCTATCTGATGGCGGGGCAGCAGGATCCGGCCGAGCTGTACAAGGTCGGGCTCGGGTCGGTGCGCTTCCTGCTCGCGGTCGGTGATCTGCTCATCGGCTGGCGGCTGCTGGTGCAGGCCGAGATCGCCGCTGCCGCGCTCGCCTCGGGCGCCTCGGCGAAGGATCAGCCGTTCTATGCCGGAAAGGTCGCTGCCGCAAGCTTCTTCGCGAAGAGCGTGCTGCCGGGGTTGACCGCGGTGCGGGGAATCATCGCCGCGATCGACAACGACATCATGAATCTGGACGAAGCGGCGTTCTGACCAGGAGCGCGCCGGATCGGCGCGCCTGTTTCTTGCCCCTTCGGCCGCCAACTGTCGGCCGAAGGGGTGGCTCCGTTGAGCCGCCCTTCCGCCCGCAGCGAGGGTTCCACTCTCGTCGGCTAAGGCAGCCCCCACTAGTTACGCACCCACATCCAGAACCGGCCCGCCGTGCCGCCGGCATGGCCGGATGGGCTGAGCGCCTGAGGCCACGAGTGGCACACCACGGAGACGCCTTCTCGCACTTTGCCGCAGCCATGTGCCACTCGTCGGGCGGCGGGGCTTAGTCGGCGAGCAGTTTCAGGACGACGGGACGGGATACGGTGCCCGATACCTGGCGGGCGAGTTGGTTGGCGCTGGTGCCGTCGGCGTGCGCGGCGCGTAGGGCTGCGGCGAGTTCGTCGCGGGCTGCGTCGGCTGCTGCCTGCGCTTTTCGGAGGCGTTGCGCTGCTTGATCGACTTCGGCGGCGCGGTCGACGCCAGCAGTCAATGCATTGACTGGTTCGGCGGTTGCCGGGTCCGGTGTGTTCTCCTGGTTGCTCGCGAACGGAAGGTTGCGCATCGCTGCTCGGGCGAACTCTTGGAGGAACTCCCGGGTCGCGTCCTTGTCGTCGGCGTCGGCGCCGAGCAGCAGCCTGGTGGTTTGCGGCACGGCAAGGCTCCAGTTGGACAGTCCGCACAGGGCAAGTAGCAACCGTCCCGCATGCTGCGGGTCGACGCCGAATTGCGCACTGGCCGAATCGAATTTCTGCTCGTAGACCTCCGCGCGCCAGCCATCGATATCGTGTGCGTCGACGCCGCGATGCAGGGCCTCCCACAGGATGAGGCGCAGCAGGTGCGGGTTGCTGTTGTGGTAGTCGAACAGCTTGGCCACGTACTTGCCCGCGTCCGTCTCGGTCAACGGCTGGACCACGTTCATGAACTCGCGCATGGTGTCGATCAGGATGACGTCGAACAGCTTGTCCTTGCTGCCGAACAGGCCGTAGATGCGCTCTTTGTTCACCCCGGCTGCCTCGGCGATGCGATCGACGCGCGCCCCGGCCAGGCCGTGTTCGGCGAATTCGTCTCGCGCCGCCCGCAGCAACGCCTGCTTGGTGGCGTCACTGCGCTTCATCGTGGCCGTCATGCCCCACATTTTAGCACTTGAATAAACCAACTATTTGGTTGACATCGAGCTGGCGCCGGTCGTACTGTCGTCCCATGGCTTCGCCGACACTTCCGCTCACCGCCGCGCCAGCGGCCACCGCGTCCTCCCGTGTCTCGCCGCGCGCCCACACCGCGCGCACCCTGCCCGTCTTCGTGCTGTCCGCCCTGCTCGCCACCGGTCAAATGTATGTACCCATCCCGCTTTTCACCGCCATGAAGGCGGACTGGCAGGTCGGCTCCGGCGTGATGACCTGGATCATCAGCGCCTTCGCGTTCGGTTATGCCGGCGGCTTCGTGCTCTTCGGACCGCTGTCGGATCGCTACGGGCACCGCAAGGTCCTGGTGACCGGCATGCTCGTCGCGGCAGTGGTCACACTGTTGACCGGCCTCGCCTTCAGTGCACCGCTGGCCGTTGGACTGCGGATCGTGCAAGGGTTGGTCGTCGGCTCGATTCCGCCCGCGATCATGGCCTATGTCGCGACCCGCATCGCGCCCGAACATCGTGCCGTGACAACCACATCGGTCGCCACGTCATTCCTCGCCGCGACGGTGATCGCACAGATCGTGTCCCAGGCGGTCGTCGCCTCGTTCCCGTGGCGCACCGTATTCCTCGGCTCCGCCGTAGTCTTCGCGGCGCTCGCGGTACTGCTGCGCAAGGTGCTGCTCGACGACGCGCCGACCGGGCGCGATCGGCCGCTGCGGCACAGCTATGCCGCCATCCCCGCGGTGCTTCGCATCCGCTCGCTGCTGCCGATGCTGGTCGCAGGCGCCATGAGTATGGCGGTGATGGTCGGCATCTACACCGGCCTCGAACTCACCGGCGTGGTCAAGGGTTCCGGCGAACTGCTGGCCCTGCGGGCAGGCGGCCTTCCGGTGATGATGCTGCTGCCGCTGCTGGCCATCCCGCTGGCCCGCCTCACCAAGCACAGCCAGATCACCCTCGGCGTCCTGATCGCGGCCGCCGCCATGGTGGCCGCCACCTTCGAAGGAGCCCACCTCGCAACCCTCACCGTGCTGCTCGCCGTCCTGGTCGGCGGCCTCGGCATCATCGGCCCCGCCGTCCTGCAAAGCGCGGGCGAGCTCGGCGGCGAATCCCGCGCCGCCGCCATGTCGGTCGCGATGTTCAGCTTCTACGTCGGCGCCACGATAGGCCCGCTGGTAGCGGCGGCCGCTGCGCCGCACGGCTTTTCGGCCCTCGCCTGGACCCTTGCCCTGCTGCTCGTCGCCGCTCTCGCCATGACCCTGGTCGGACTCCGCATGCAACGGCGGGCACAGTCGGCCTGATCAGGACTCGACGGTCGCCGTCGAAGCAGTGAAAAGCGAAGGCCGACACCGGAACTACCTCCGGAGTCGGCCTTCGCTCTGTGGTATGTACTGTCAGTTCGCGTCTTCCTGACGTTCGGGGATTTCCACGGTTACTTCGCCGGACTTGACGATGACCTCGTCGTTCACGGTTAACGCGGCGATCGCTTTTTCCTTGCCGCCAGTGTTCAGCTGACCGCCATCCGGTACCTCGATACGCGCCTGCCAGGTGTGTGGTTTCCCATTGCAGGTGAATTCATCGCTGGTTGCGTGCCAGCGAAGGCGATCACTGTCTGCTGCCCCAACGATGACCTTGGCGGTTCCGGTGGCACAGGAGGCAGTTCCGGAGACGTACAGAATCTCGTCATCGTCCTGGTCCGTCTTCCAGGTCGCCTTCTTGTCCAGTGTGACTGTCGCATCCGCGGCCAACGCGGTGGGCGACATGGCTACCCAGCAGGCTGCGGCGACTATTGATGCCACACCCGCAGTGGTCACGCTTGTCCGGACGTTTCGCATCGAACCAATCCCTTCAGGTAGACCAGCCGGTCTGGTTCACCGTACTTCCGTGTATTTGGACCGGAGGAGATGTCGGATCGGAGTGTCGCGGGGCAGTCAACCTCCCCGAGTCGGAGCCACGCCAGCCCTGGCCGAATCCAACTCGGAGTTATTCGAGATAGCTATTGTTCCTGTTCATGCGCATGATCTGGGCTAGTTCTCTGGTTGTCGCGGTGACGGTGTGCGTGCTGGCGGCATCGGGTGTGGCGGCTGCGCACGATCACGGCGACGCGCATGTCGACACCATCGGCTATTGCGATGGTGAGGCGCGCGCAGCCTCGTTGCGTGCGGATGAGGCGCGGCTGGTTGCGCGACTCGGGCATCTCACGACGCTGCGTGGGCCTGCGGATCTCGCCGCGTTGGCGGCGCTCGGGTATGCCGTTCCGTTGCATATGCTGGCCAGTTTCGAGGGGATCGGGACGTCGTTCGCGCGTCCGGACGCGATCATGGATCAGCAGGTCCGCTCCGGAAACCCGGGAGCGCTGATGTATCGCCCCAATCCTGACCTGGCCCATGACGGTGATCCATACCGGCCCGCGTTTCCCTATGAGCTCGCCGGTTGGGGGCACGGCGTCATGTACACCCCTGGCGAATTCCCGACGTCCACTGATCTTTGTGTCGCGCAAGAGGATTGGTTCGTCCACGAGCAGGGCGTGCATTCCGTCCTCGACTGGGAATTCACTCCACAACCCCCAGCCGAGCATCATCGTGGTGAGACCGCGGGCGAGATGCTGCCACTGCCGATGGTCGCCCCGGGCCCTGCCCACGGCCGCTTCTGGGATATCCATGTCTGGCGCGACCCTGCAGGCGGCACCCCCGCGCTCTCGATCCTGACGCCGTTCCACCACATCCCCGGCATCTCAGAAGACAACTCCGCCTTCTTCTTTCCCGAGCCTGCTCCGCCCCGCTAACCGCGGTCGGCTGAACCGTCGTCCGGCCATGCGTGCGCTTCGAGGCGCGCCTGGACGCGGGAAACGTCTGCCTCCGAAGGCATTTCGTTGGTGACCTTGGTGATCATCACTTGGATGTCGGTCTTGTCGGGCAGGTCACCGGAACTGGCCAGCTCGGCGGCGATCTGACGTACCTCGTCGTCGGAGAGGCGGCGCCGGAGCAGAGCCAGCAGCGGGATGTAGTCGGATTCCGGTACGCCGTCCGGATATCCGGCCCGCAGCCAGTCGATGATGGCGGTCAGGAAGGGTGGCATCGCCGAAGCCAACGCGCTCAGTCGGCGTCGGTCGGCGGAGTGGCGAGCGGCCAGCCGCCTGCGGCGAGACGCGAGGCGACCCTGGCGACGTCGTGTTCGGCAGGCTGTTCCTTCGCGAATCGCGCGATGGCGTCCTCGATGTCGGGGTTGGTGATCTCGCCGTCCGGATTCGACGCCGCCAGTTCCGCGGCGATCGCGGCGACCTCGTAGTCGGTGAGGTGCCGGTGCAGCACCGCGAACAGGGCGACGTAGTCCGAGCTCGGGATGCCTTGGGGATAGCCTGCGCGCAGCCAGCCGATGATCCGGCTGAGCAGATTCGGCCTGAGCTCCGCGGATTTCGCTTGATCCGTCACATTGCGCCCTTCAGGACTGTCCGAACAGATGGATACCGAAGTGGGTGGCGATGAAAGCCTTTGCTGTATAAAGGATCCCGGTAAGAATGGCGGTGATGATCAGCGCGAAGCACAGCAGCGCAACCGTCAGCGCCGGGTAATTGCGTTGTGTCACACGGCCGTCCGCGCTCACCGTCTCGGCCGCCGACCAGAATCGGATCGCGACCGCGAACACCATCGGCAGCCCGGCGCCGAGCACCAGCCCGGCCAGTGTCACTTTCCACAGCGCGTTCAGATTCGTGATGAGTGTGTGCACGTCACGCCTCCCGTTGCGGTACTGAACTGTCCTGTCGCGCCGCAGGCACGACGAGAGAGCTCGGATTTGTGCTCGACATAAGCACATTCACTCCTAGACCTGTGCCGATCGATTCGACTTGTCCGGTTCCACGACCGCATCGGCGGTCGCGCCGACGGCTGCCGCCGATCCGTTCCCGCTCGCGGCATCGACCGCGATGCCCGGCGGATGACCAGGCCATTCGTTGACGTTGCTGGTGTCGACCGGATCCCGGCGCGAGCGCAGATAGATCGCCGCGGACAGGGTGAGCAGGATCGCGAACACCACGAGCACGCCGGGCAGCCCGCCGATGAAGTGTGCGATCGCCCAGCACGCTGCGCCCGCGATACCGGCCAGCGGCAGCGTGCACAACCACGCGACCACCATGCGGCCCATCACTCCCCACCGCACCTCCGCACCCTTGCCGATCCCGGTGCCGAGGATCGACCCGGTCGCGGTCTGTGTGGTCGACAGCGGCAGCCCGAAATGCGCCGAGGTGAGAATGATCGCCGCCGACGCGGATTCGGCAGCCAGGCCCTGCGGCGATTCGATCTCGACGAGTCCTTTGCCGAGCGTGCGGATGATCCGCCAGCCGCCGAGGTAGGTGCCCGCCGCGATGGCGACGGCACACGCGGCCATCACCCACAGCGGCATCTCCGCGTTCTTGGTGAGCGTGCCGTGCGCGACCAGCGCCAGGAAGATCACGCCCATCGTCTTCTGCGCGTCGTTGGTGCCGTGCGCCAGCGAGACCAGTGACGCCGAGCCGATCTGGCCCCACCGAAAACCCTCTTCCCGCTTACCGGGATCGGACTTGTCGGTGATCCGATAGACCAGCCAGGTACCGATGGCCGACACCATCGCGGCGACGATCGGCGCGAGCACGGCAGGCAAAATAATCTTGGTCAGCACGCCGTCCGACCCCGCCGCCCAGATCACGCCGCTCCAACCGAGCGCCGCGAGGGTGGCGCCGATCAGGCCGCCGAACAGGGCGTGCGAGGAACTCGACGGCAAGCCGAACAGCCAGGTGAGCAAGTTCCACAGAATGCCGCCGACCAGGCCGGCGAACACGATGATCAACAGGTCGTGGCCCTGCACGGCGTCGAGCCGGACGATGCCCTTGGCCACGGTGGCGGCGACGGCTACCGAAAGAAAGGCGCCGACCAGATTGAGGATGGCCGACAGCGCGACCGCGGTGCGCGGCCGGAGTGCTCCGGTGGCGATCGACGTCGCCATGGCGTTGGCGGTGTCGTGGAAGCCGTTGGTGAAATCGAACGCGAGGGCTGTGACGATGACGATCAGAAGAACCAGTAATTCGACGGTCACGCCTCTAGTGTGCGGTACAGGTCAATACGATTGCCAGATGGTTGCCCTTCACCGCGCGTCGGCCATGCGTTAAGTTGGATCCTGTCCTCTATCAGCCGAATCGGGTGCCGCCGGTGATCATCGGCGGGTGCACGAAACGATCATCGATCCGGACATTCGCCTGGAGTGCGGCACCGAGCAGGGCGTTGCAGTGTTCATCGAGAAATACCTGCGCATTCACCTGGGTCTCGGTCGCGACACCGCTCGGTAAAGAGGTGCCAAGCCTGGGCCAATGGGATCCAAAATCCGGCTCCCTCGGCTCACGGCAGCAACGCGCGGACCGTGTCGATGGTGTCGGCATCGATGGCCTCCTTGTCGGGGCGGTAGCGCACCACGCGGGCGAAGCGCAGGGCGACACCGCCGGGGTAGCGCGGGCTGACCTGCACCCCGTCCAGCGCGATTTCGACGACGAGTTCGGGGAACAGATAGACGGTCTGATCGTCGCGGGCCCGTTCGTGGCGTGGGAATTCCGCCGTCTGCCATTGCAGCAGTGCGTCGGTGAGGCCCTTGAAGGTCTTGCCGACCATCACCGGTTCGCCGGTCATCGGGTCGCGGGCGCCGAGGTGCAGGTTGGACAGGTAGCCGGTGCGGCGGCCGTAGCCCCATTCGGCGCCGAGGACCAACAGGTCGAGGGTGTGCGTCGGCTTGATCTTCTGCCAGGCCCGGCCACGCCTGCCCGCCGCGTAGGGCGCGGACAGTGACTTGATCATCAGGCCTTCGTGGCCTGCGGCCAGCGCACCGTCGAAGTATTCGGCGGCGGCCTCCGCGTCCGGCCGGATCAGCGCGGGAATGCTGTGCTCACCCGCCACCTTCGTGAGCGCGGCGCGCCGCTCCGACAGCGGCGCGTCGAGCAGGTCATGACCGTCGAGATGCAAGCAGTCGAAAAAGTAAGGGTGCAACAACAATTCGCGCGTCGAGCTCACCTCGGCGAATCGGCTCATCGTCTCCTGGAACGGACGTGGCCGCCCGGAATCGTTGAGCGCCAAGGTCTCCCCGTCCAGCACGACGCTGGTGCAGTCGAGCCCGGCCACCAACTGCACCAGTTCGGGCACGCCCGCGGTGATGTCGCGCAGGGTTCTGGTGAACACCCACACCTCGGCGCCGCCGCGATGCACCTGGATCCGTGCACCGTCCATCTTCTGTTCGACGCTCACGTCGCCGTCGAACTCGTCGAGCACCTCGTCCAGAGATGCGCCCGGCGAGGCGAGCATGGGCTGGATCGGCCTGCCCACCTCGAGCCGGAAGGCGCCGAGCGCCTCGACACCGCCGGTCAGCGCGGCAATCGCGGTGACAGGCAGCGCACCGGACAGCATGTAGGCGCGGCGCACCAGGTCGATCGGCACCTCGGCAGCCACCGCGACCGCCTCGGCGACGATCGCGGTGAGCGCACCCTGACGCAGCTCGCCGGTCAGCAGGCGAAGCAGGAACGCTTGTTCGTCGGCGGTCGCGGCCGTCCACAGCGCGGACAGGAGCGCTTTGCGTCGCGCCGTCGATCCGGAACCCGAGGTGCCCGCCAACTCGGTCAGCGCGTCGTCGACCGCCGAAACTGTCAGTGCCGCAACAGGTGCCGATGTAGTGTCCATGGCGGTGAGGGTTCGCCACCCGGTCCCGATGCGTCCCTGGCGTAGCTCGCCGGATGCCCACGCGACCACCGGCGCGAGCTCCGCCGGCGCGGCGGCGGTCAACAGCTCGGCGAACGCTGCGATCTTCGTCTTTCGCGACCTGGTCGCGCGGACTGCCTCGGAAACCTGGACGACATGCGAGAACAACACCCGTCGACGGTAACGCGCGCCTGTGACATATCGCTCAGCTCTGCTGCTAATTCCCCATTGGCAGGGTTGCGAAATCGCCCATAAACTGGACGCATGGCCAAGACTTACGTCGGGGCGCGGCTTCGTCAGCTGCGGACCGAACGAGGGCTGAGCCAGGTCTCACTCGCCCAGAAGCTGGAGATCTCGGCGAGCTACCTCAACCAGATCGAGCACGACGTGCGCCCGCTCACCGTGCCGGTGCTGCTGCGGATCAGCGAGGTATTCGGGGTCGACGCGACCTTCTTCTCCTCCCAGGACGACACCCGGCTCATCGCCGAGCTGCAAGAGGTCGTGATGGACCAGGAACTCGGCATCGAGGCCGACACCCAGGAGATCGCCGACATGGTCTCGGCGCACCCGAGCATGGCGCGCGCCCTGGTCAACATGCACAACCGCTACCGCAACACCTCGGCCCAGCTGGCCGCCGCCACCGAGGACCGGTTCGCCGACGGCTCGGGCAGCGCGGCGATCAGCAAGCCGCACGAGGAAGTGCGCGACTACTTCTACCAGCGCCAGAACTACATCCACGAATTGGATGCCGCCGCAGAGGAACTCACCGCGCGCATCCGCTTCCACGGCGGCGACGTGAACAGCGAGGTGGCCAGGATCCTGCGCGCACACGACGTGCGGATCGTGGAGCGCATCGACCTCGGCGAGGGCGTGCTGCACCGCTACGATCCGCAGACGCAGCGCCTGGAGATCGCGCCGCACCTTTCCGGCGGGCAGCGCACCTTCAAGCTCGCCGCCGAACTCGCCTACTTCGAATGCGGTGATCTACTCGAAAAGTTGGTCGAGGAAGGCAATTTCGCGTCCGAAGACACCCGCAAGCTGGCCATGCTCGGGCTCGCGAACTACTTCGCGGCCGCCACCGTGCTGCCCTACACCCACTTCCTCGAGGTGGCCGAGGACTTCCGCTACGACATCGAGCGGCTCTCGGCCTTCTTCACCCAGAGTTACGAGACCATCTGCCACCGGCTTTCGACGCTGCAGCGGCCCAAGCTACGCGGCGTCCCGTTCTCCTTCGTCCGCGTCGACCGCGCGGGCAATATGTCGAAACGCCAGTCCGCCACCGGTTTCCACTTCTCCGCCAGCGGCGGAACCTGTCCGCTCTGGAATGTCTACGAGACCTTCGCCTACCCGGGCAAGATCATGACGCAGATCGCGCAGATGCCCGACGGCCGCAAATACCTGTGGGTCGCCCGCACCGTCGAACGCCGCGCCACCCGCTACGGCCAGCCGTCCAAGACCTTCGCCATCGGACTGGGCTGCGAGCTGCGCCACGCGGGCCGCGTGATCTACGCCGACGGCATCGATCTCGACGAGGTCCAGCCCACCCCCATCGGCGCGGGCTGCCGCGTCTGCGAACGCACCAACTGCCCGCAGCGCGCCTTCCCACCCCTCGGCAAGGTCCTCGACATCAGCGAGCACCGCAGCTCCGTCTCCCCCTACGTCCTGAAGTAGTCGACCGGCTTCGCGCCGACTCGATACGCACTGCCTCCATCTGCTCAGGCAACTCCATCTGATCGGGGGGCCCACTCCCAGCGGACTCACAGCGGCGATGACGCCACCTTTCAGCCGAACCGACAAAGGTAGAAGGCGTTCATCACCACCGCCAAGACCCGGTGGACCACTGCCCGGTCCACCGCAGCGCCGGGTCGGCGGCGCACCCCTCGCTCGCGCCGCCGACCAGGCCCCTTCGCCCGACGAGTGGCACATGGCTGCGGCAAAGTGCGAGAAGGCCTCTCCGTGGTGTGCCACTCGTCAGTAGTCGGCGTTGTGGGCGCGGAGGGCGCGGGTGACTCGGGAGATGATGGTGTGGGGTCGGGTGGTCAGGAGGGTGGCGCTGACTCGGATGAGGGTCCAGCCGAGGGATTCGAGGACTGCGTTGCGGTCGATGTCCCAGGCGCGTTGGTCGTGGTCGGTCCAATGGTGGGCTCCGTCGTATTCGACGGCCACTTGCCAACGGCGCCAACCCATGTCGAGGCGAGCGACGGTCAGTCCGTCGGGACCGGTGATGCGGATCTGGGTTTCCGGTTTCGGTAGGCCTGCTTCCAGGAGAAGGAGGCGGGTGCGGGTTTCCGGGACGGATTCGGCGCCGCCATCGATGTAGGGCAGCACGACGCCTACCTTGCTGCGACCGCGGAGGCCGGGGTGGACTTCGGTGAAGTGCTCGATGTCTTTCGGAGCGAGTTTTGTTGCATTGCAGAGGGCGTCGAGTACCTCGACGGCCTCGGTGAAGTCGAGGCGCCGCGCCACGTCGAATGCGGTTCGAACCGGTGTGGTGCACCGGAAACCGCTGAGTGTGCACAGTTCGTCGGCATGGATCGCATCGCGATACACCCGTACGCCCCGTGGTGGTCGCGCGCGGTGCGGCAGCACGATCTCGGCTGGTTTGGCGTCGAGCCAGCGGGTGCCGTGCATTGCCGCGGCCGAGAACCCGGCCAGGATGCCTTCGCCCTTGGCCCAATGCCCGACCGCCAGCGCACGCCCCCGCGCATCGAGAGGCACGCCCTTCCTGACATAAACATCCGGATAGACCCGCTCGAAATCCTTGCGCAACTCCCACGCGCTGACCGCACCTGCGGCAATCGCCCACGTTCCCGGAAATGGCTCATCGAGTTCCCCCATGCCCGCGATCCTGCACCCACCCACCAACCAACCCCCACGCCCAAGGCCCACTTATCCCCAGAAAACGCGCCCATCCACAGCCCGCTCTCCTGGTCAGTCACCACGAGTGGCACATGGCTGCGGCAAAGTGCGAGAAGCGCACTCCGTGGTGTGCCACTCGTGATTCCTAAGGGGGCTCTCAGGCGGGGGTGGGGTTGTGCTCAGGTGGGGAGGGCAGGGTGGGGGATGTCGGTTGAGGATGGTTGATGGAGTGGTGGTCAGCCCGGCCGGTGGCGTGTGCTCCGTGCGCTGCCGGCCGACTTCACCAGGAGCGTGACCTGGGATTGTGGTCCGCCTGCTCGGCCGATCGAGACTTCCCTCCCGCGGTCGGCGGCGCTGTGTTTGCGCGTCGCCGGCCGCCACTTTTTCAGAGGGTGAGGAGGTGGAGGAAGCGGGTTACTTCGGATTGGACGGCGGTGCGGGCCGGGGTCAAGTATTTGCGGGGGTCGGAGAGGGTGGGGGTGGCATCCAGGGTTTCGCGGATGGCCTCGGTCATCAGGACGTTGAGGCGGGTGGCGATGTTGACCTTGGTGATGCCGTGCTCGACGGCGGCGCGCATGCCTGCGTCGGGGACGCCGGAGGAGCCGTGCAGGACCAGGGGGACAGGGACTTTCGCGGCGAGGGCGGCGATGAGGTCGTTGTCGAGGGTGGCGGTGCGGGTGTGCATGGCGTGCGAGGAACCGACGGCGACGGCGAGGGCGTCCACGCCGGTCGCCGCGACGAATTCGACGGCTTCGGCGGGGTCGGTGCGGACGCCGGGGGCGTGGGCTCCGTCCTTGCCGCCGACCTCACCGAGTTCGGCTTCGACGTGCACGCCGCGGTCGTGGCACCAGCGGGTGATGTCGGCGGTGGAGGCGACGTTTGCGGCGTAGTCGAGGGTCGACCCGTCGTACATGACCGAACGGATGCCGAGATCGACTGCGGCGCGGACCAATTCAGGCGTGGTCGCATGGTCGAGGTGAACGGCGATGTCGGCGGTGCTGTCCGCCGCAATGCGCAGGCAGGCAAGGGCCAACGGCGCCAGACTGCCGTGGTAGGCCGCCGTGTTCTCCGAAAGTTGCAGCACCACAGGGCGTTGCGCGGACTCCGCCGCCGCCGCGATGGCCTCGGCATGCTCCAGCGTGATCACATTGAAGGCGCCGAGCCCACCCGGTCGCGCCGCGGCGATCAGGTCGGAAACAGGCGTCAACGACATAGCGGTATCTCCTGAATGCTGAATACGCCGGACTGCTCGCCGAGCGAGGCCGGAACGACAAGGGTGGCAAGGATTTTCGCCGTGCTCGGCGCTGTGCCGATGGTTCGCGCGCTCACAGTGTCGATGGTTCGCGCGCTCACAGCACGGTTTCTCGGCGGGCGGGCAGGTCCAGCTGAGAGACGCGGACGGTGGGGGCGATGCGGGTGCGCAGGCAGCGGTCGATTTCGCCGGCCACCGGGATGACCACGGCCGCGGCCGAGGTGGCTACCGCGTCGGCGAGGATGGTCGGCCAGTCGGGGACCGGCTTGGCGGTGAGCGCGGCGATGACCGCGGCGGTGGCGGAATCGCCTGCGCCGGTGGGGTTTCCGGCGAGCGGCTCGGGGAGGACGGCGGACCAGGCGCCGTCGGCGGTGACCGCGACCATGCCGTCGGCGCCGCGGGTGGCGATGACGGCGCGGACGCCGTTGTCCAGCAACGGCAGTGCGGCGGCGACTACTTCGTCGGGGGTGGCCGGCTTGGTGCCGGTGAGGTCGCGTAGCTCGTCGCCGTTTGGCATCAGGATGACGCCGGGGACCTGGGCGGCCAGGCGTAGTGCTTCGCCGTCGACGTCACAGATGGTCGGCACGTCGGCGGCGATGGCGCTGCGGGCGATCTCCGCGGGCAGTGTCGGCGAGATGCCGCCGGGTAGGGAGCCCGAGATGACCAGGCCGTTGATTTCGGGCAGCAGGCCGACCACGCGGACCGCGAGCTGTTCGGCGGCGTGCGGGTTGGAGACGCGGGCGCCCGGCTCCCACAGGGCGGTCGCGGTGCCGTCCTCGGACTCGCTGATCACCACCGTGCGCCGGACCCACGGCAGCGCGTGCACGAAGTCGACCGGCATCTCCAGCTCGGCGGCGGCCGCGAAGGCGTGATCGGAGAAACCCGTTGCCCTGGCGTACTTTCCGAGTTGATTGAGCACTCTGGTGACGTTGATGCCTTTGCCGCCGATGCGCTGCTCCACCGAGCTGACCCGATGTGCCTGACCGCGCTCGAAGTGTTCGACCCGGTAGGTCATGTCGTAGGCGGGATTCATAGTCACGGTAAGGATCACGACAACCACTGTCCTCGTCTGAGCACTCGGCGTAACCGGAGGTTTTCATCCACTACCAGTGCATCGGCGAAATGGCCGATACGCAAGTCACCGACATCGGTCAGGCCGAGCGCGGCGGCAGGCGTCGCGGTGGCGGCGACGACGGCGTCGGGCAACGGCACGCCGGATTCGCGCACCGCCCGCACCACCCCGTCGAGCAGGGTGCTGATGCCGCCTGCGATCGAGCCGTTCGCGATCCTGGCCACCCCTTGATGCACGGTCACCGCCTGCGGACCGAGCTGGTATTCGCCGTCCGACAGTCCGGCCGCCTGCATGGCATCGGTGATCAGGGCGACCCGGCCCGGCGCGGTCGCGAAAACCAGTGCGGCGAAACCAGGGTCGACGTGCACGCCGTCGCCGATCAACTCGACCGTCACGTCATCGCCCGCAGCCGCGACCAGGGCAGCGCCGACGGGACCGGGGTCGCGGTGATGCAGCGGTGGCATGCCGTTCGCGAGATGGGTGACCATGCTGCCGAAGCCGGTGGGCCGCAACGCCTTCAGGAACGCCCCGTAATCGGCATTGCTGTGCCCGAGCGCCACCACCACGCCGCGGTCGGTCAGGCGTTGCGCGACAGCGTCGTAACCGGCGCGTTCCGGCGCCAGCGTCATCATCCGCAGGTGCCCACCGCCCGCGGCGAGCAGCTGGTCGGTCAGCTCGAGATCGGGGTCGCGCAGATACCGCGGATCCTGTGCCCCGCACCGTGCCTCGGACAGAAACGGTCCCTCGGCATGAATACCGCCGAGCAGTCCGTCCTCGGTCAGCTCACGCAGCATCGCGGTCTGGGCGACCATGTCCGCCGCCACCCCGGTGACGACGCTGGCCACCACGGTCGTCGACCCGCTCGCATGATGGAACTGCGCGGCCGCTCGTGCTTCCGCCGCGTCGACGGTGTCGAACCTGTGCCCGAAACCGCCGTGATTGTGCACATCGACCAGCCCGGGCAGCACCGTCCCCGCGAACGGCGGCAGCTCCGAATTAGGATGCGCCGCAGCCCATTCCGCCGCCGACCGGACCCCGGTGATCCGCTGGTCGCTGACCGTGAGCACCCCGTCGTCCAGCGTCGTGCTCGCGGAAACGATGCGGCCGCGAAGATCGAGAGTGCCAGTCATGCGCCGGCCTCGATTCGGCCGGTGCGCCGCTCGCAGCGGGATAGGCCACTCACGACTTCGCCTCGCTGACGCTCGGCTCCGTCGTGCGCGGCCGCACACTGTGCCCTCGGTTCGCGCGCTGACGCTCCCTCACGACCCCGCCTCGCTGACGCTCAGCTCCGTCGTGCGCGGCCGCACACTGTGCCCTCGGTTCGCTCGCTGACGCTCCCTCACGACTCCGCCTCGCTGACGCTCAGCTCCGTCGTGCGTGGCCGCACAACTGTGTCCTCGGTTCACTCGCTCCCTCACTCCAGCGCCCCCTGCCTGGCGAACAGCGCGGCGCCGGTCAGCCCGGCGCGTGCGCCGTACTCCCCGAGCACCACGCGGGGCGCGGGAACCAGGTGCAGGCGGTCGGCGATGGCCTGGTGCAGTGGATCGGTGAGGGCCGCACCGGCGCCCGCGAGCCCGCCGCCGAGGATGATCAGCTCGGGGCAGGCGGCGTGCACGATGCCGATGAGACCGTCGGCGAGCGCGTCGACCGCGTCGGCGAGCACCGCCGCGGCGTCCGAGTCGGTGTCGACCAGTGCGAATACTTCTGCGGCGCCGTCCATTTCGCGTCCGGTCCGGCGGGTGTACGCCCGCGCGATCGAGGCGCCGGAGGCAACGGTTTCGACGCAGCCGATGTTGCCGCACGGGCAGGGCAGCCCGTTCGCGCGGACCGGGATATGGCCGTACTCGCCGACCTGGCCGTAGCTGCTGCGCAGCAGCCGACCGCCGACGGACAGGGTGCCGGAAATGCCGGTGCCGAGGATGACAACGCACACGTTGTCGTGGCCGCGGCCCGCGCCGAATCGCCATTCGGCCCACCCGGCGACGAGCACATCGTGTTCGAGCAGGACCGGCATGTGCCACCGGCCGCTGAATCGATCGCCGACCTTCACGTCACGCCAGCCGATGTTACTGCTGAATACCGCGATCGACTCGACAGGATCGACGATGCCCGGCACCACAACGGCCGCCCGGCCGACCCGGTCGCGCTGCTCCTCGGTCAACTCGGCGAGCAACTGGTCACCCACCGCACCCATCGCCTCGAATGCGGCCTCACCCTGCGGCGTTGCGACGGTCGCTGCGGCGAATACGTGGCCGTCGGCGTCGGTGATCTCGCCTTTCATGGTGGTGCCACCGACGTCGAGACCGAGCACAAGCGCATCGTCGGCCAACGCGTCCGGCTGCGGCAGTACCGCAGCCGAACGCGTCGTTGTGCCGCCGGGCCGAGCCATCGCGGCCGGTCCGGCAGACCCGGCCGCGGGCCGGGCGGCACCGGCAGTGGGTTTCATACTTGGCACCCTAGTTCCCGGCGCCGGGGGTGGCGTGGTTCCGGAGGGGGCGTGGCCGCTTGCCACTCGGGGATGGCAGCCGGCAGGGCGGGTAGACACGGCTCGTACCGATCACTGATCGAGGACGACCGAGCGGTTCAGGTTGCGCGGGTGGTCGGGGTCGAGGCCGAGATCGGCCGAGCGCAGCACGCAGAGCTGGTGGATGCGGACCAGGTCGGCCATCGGGTCGATGTCCCGGTGTTCGAAGTGCGCGCCGGTGACGGCGACGTCGGCGGTGAAGTTCGGGACGAGCGGTCCGAACGCCCAGACCGCGCGGCCCGGCTTCGCGATGCTGATCGGCCCGTGCCGCCACTCGGTGGCCAGGTAGGACTCGGTCCAGGACTGGCAGGATTCGCGCAGCTTCAGGCCTGCCTCCTCGGCGATGGCCGCCGCGAAACCCATGCCGACGAAGCTGATCTCCTCTGCGCTGCGCACGTCGGCCAGCGAGATCGCGGGATCCTCGGCGAGCACCGCGCGGGCCTGCTCGATCACCGGGGCGAGGTCCTCGCCGAGGTGCCAGCGCAGGATGGCGAGGACGGTGGTGGCGAAGCGGGTCTGCACGACCGACTGCTCGTCGACCTCGTCGATCATGATCGGGTCGCCGAGCTCGAGCACCGGGGTGCCGGGGCTGGAGCAGATGACCGTGCGCGGAATGTGTGCTGGGATGTCCCGCATGGCATTGACCACCTCGGTGGTGGTGCCGGAACGGCAGATCACCAGGTAACGGTCGTATTCGCGGCCGGACCTCACCTCGCTGGCCGGCCAGGCGTCGGTCACGCCCTGGCCTGCGCTCTCGCGCAGTGCCGCGATCGCTTTGGACATGAAAAGGGAAGTGCCGCAGCCGATCACGGCCACTCGCTCACCGGATTGCGGGAGGATGGCGCGGTGTTCGGCGGCGATCGTTGCGGCGCGCGCCCAGTCGTCGGGCTGGGTGGCGATTTCGGTGGCCAGATGGGTGGCAGGCGTGGGTTCGGCGGAGATCGACACCACACCAGAATCCGCCCGGTGATCGTTCATGTCAAATTTACGAGCGAATCGGTCACATATGAGCAGGGTTAGGACTAGGTTAAGTTACGGGTCGATCTGTTCGATCCCATCATCGGCTGTCCAGTGGCGCCGGGTGTGCAAATTTGAAAGGTTCTGCTCGTGAAAAGACCACTCCACGGCGTGCTCGCGGGGGTCGCGATGGTCACCGGCGTTGCGCTGGCGATCTCGTCCTGTGGGTTCGGCTCGAAAGATTCCGCCGACTCCGACACCACGATCAACTTCTTAGCTCCGGCCTACAGCGACGGGGCTTCCGGTACGAAGGCGCTGTGGGACGGCATCATCGCCGACTTCGAGAAGGCGAACCCCGGCCTCAAAGTGAACCTTCAGATGGAGTCGTGGAACTCGATCAACGACGTGGTGCGCACCAAGCTCCAGTCCCAGTCGACCACCCCCGACGTCCTGAACATTGATGCGTACTCCAGCTT
Source organism: Nocardia altamirensis NBRC 108246 (assembly GCF_001612685.1). Classification (GTDB taxonomy): domain Bacteria; phylum Actinomycetota; class Actinomycetes; order Mycobacteriales; family Mycobacteriaceae; genus Nocardia; species Nocardia altamirensis. Next base: position 227,227 of record NZ_BDAY01000009.1, on the reverse strand, counting down.
CGCCAGCGACGGAATGCTCTATCCCGCCAGTGAAGTCGTGTCGCCGCAGGTGCTCTCCGACATCCAGCCCGGCTTCGCCAAGAACGCCTCGCTGAACGGAACGCAGTACGCGCTGCCGCTGTTCGCCTCTGCGCGCACCCTGTTCTACAACACCGACCTGTTCACCAAGGCCGGCGTCGCCACGCCGCCGAAGACCTGGGCCGAGCTGACCGACGCGGCCAAGAAGATCCAGGCACTCGGCGGCGGCGTCTCGGGCTACGGCCTGCCGCTCGGCAGCGAGGAAGCCCAGGGCGAGACCTCCATCTGGACCTTCGGCGCGGGCGGCAAGTGGTCCGATGGTGACAAGGTCACCGTCGACACCCCGCAGAACCTCGAGGGCGTGCGCGCGATGCGCGAGATCGCCGATGCCGGTGTCACTCAGCCGAACCCGGGCGCGACCGACCGCAAGGACGTGATCAACGCGTTCATCCAGGGCAAGATCGGCATGATCGAGGGCCTGCCCCCGACGATCGGCCAGATCGCGTCGAAGAACCCCGGCCTGCAGTACGCGACCGCGCCGTCGCCGACCAAGACCGGCACCCCGGTGACCCTCGGCGTCGCCGATCACCTGATGGCGTTCAAGAAGGACGGCAAGAAGGCGGAGTCGATCAAGAAGTTCCTCGACTTCTTCTACGGCGCCGACGTTTACGCCAAGTTCGTGTCCAAAGAGGGCTTCATCCCGATCACCAACACCGCGGCCACCAAGCTGGCCTCGGACCCGGTGACCAAGGCCTTCGGCTCGACCCTCGCGGTGGCGCAGTTCTACCCGAGCAACAACCCGAAATGGGCTGCGGCGCAAGGCGCGATCCGGCAGCAGATCGGCACCATCGCACAGGGCACCGATCCGGCCCAGGTGTTGACGCGGATCCAGGAAGCCGCGAAGTAGCGTGCGACGCAAAGGAACGCTGGCGGCGATACCGTGGATAGGACCCGCGCTGGTCCTGATCGCGGCTATCGTCGCCTTCCCTGCCTGCTACATGGTGTGGACCAGTACTCGGGATCTGAGCGCCTACGGGCAGGATCGTGGCTCGGCCGGACTGGCGAACTACCGCACCCTGTTCCAGATTTCGGAGCTCGGCTCGATCCTGGTGCACACCGTGGTCTGGGTGGTCGCGGTCGTGCTGATCACCCTGGTGATCTCCGCCGGGCTCGCCCAATTCCTCAACAAGGACTTTCCCGGCCGCACCGCGGTCCGGATGGCGATCCTGGTGCCGTGGGCGGCCTCGGTGGTCATGACGACCACGATCTTCTACTACATGCTCGACCCCGACGTCGGCATCGCCAACCGGTTCCTGGTCGATATCGGCCTGCTCGACCGGGGTTTCGGCTTCACCAAGCAGCCGGGGCCCGCGTTCGTGGTGGCGATCGGTGTCGCGGTGTTCGTCTCGATCCCCTTCACCACCTACACGATTCTGGCCGGGCTGCAAGCGATTCCGGCCGAGATCGGCGAGGCGGGCCGGGTCGACGGTGCGAGCGCGTGGCAGCGCTACCGCTTTCTCACGCTGCCGCAGCTGCGTCCGGCGATCGCGGTGGCGACGATCATCAACATCATCAACTCGTTCAACTCGCTGCCGATTCTGCAGGTGATCACCGGCAGCATCGCCGGCTTCCAGGCTGATACGACGACCACGTTGTTGTTCAAGCTGATTCGGCAGAATCAACAGATCGACACGGCGGCGGCGATGAGCGTGCTGAACTTCGTGCTGATCATCGTCATCATCGCGATCTACGTGAAGGTGATCCGGCCTACCCAGGAGGTGGACGGATGACCGCCGATCTGACCCAGCTCGAAAAGGTCACCGGCGCAACCGAAGTCGGTGCGCGTGACGAACGGTCGGCGGGCCGCGCGAAGCGCCGTCGCTGGGACCTGACCGCGGTTGGCGTCGTGCTGGCCGCGCTGTTCCTGCTGCCGTTCATCGTCATGGTGCTCGGCTCGTTGAAGGAACGCGCCGAAATCCTGCGCATCCCACCGACGTACCTGCCGGAGAGCTGGCATCCGGACAACTACGTCACCATGTGGGACACCCCGGAAACGCCGCTGTCGTACAACCTGACGAGCACGATCATCATCTCGGTGTGCGCAACGGTGCTGGTGCTGCTCGTCGCCATCCCCGCGGCGTATTACACGGCGCGGCACAAGTTTCCGGGCCGCGCGGTGTTCCTCGGCCTGGTGCTGGTGACCCAGATGCTGCAGCCGACCGTGCTGGTGACCGGTTTGATCAGGGAGTTCTTCGCGGTCGGCATCAACGACACCTGGCTGGCGATGATTCTGGTGAACGCGGCGTTCAACCTGTCGTTCGCGGTCTGGATCCTGCACAGCTTCTTCGCCTCGATTCCGGTGGAGATCGAGGAGGCCGCGCAACTGGACGGGCTCAGCCGCTGGCAGACCCTGGTCCGGGTGAGCCTGCCGCTGGTCTGGCCCGGCATCGTCACCGCGACGATCTTCGTCGTGGTGTCCTGCTGGAACGAATTCGCCGCCAGCCTGGTGGTGCTGACGACACCGGAGAACCAGCCGCTGTCGGTGGCGCTGACCAAGTTCGTCGGTCAGTACGACACGTCGTGGCAATACGTGTTCGCTATTTCCACGGTCGGCATCATTCCGGTCGTCATCCTGTTCGCGCTCATCGAGAAGCGCCTCGTCGCAGGCCTCACGGCGGGCAGCGTCAAGTAGATCGCCCGGCGGGTGGTGGCGTGCGCCACCCGCCGTTGGCGTGTTGTGCCTCGAACCACTGTCTGGGTCTGGACTTCTTGCCCGCTATCTGAAAATATCTCTTACCAATATTGGTAACGAGCGGTAACGGGAAGTAGGCACTTCGATGAGCGTGCGCAATGGTGGGCGCGTCGTCGTCCTCGGCGTCATCGTGCTGATGGCGTCGTGGATGGCACTCGGTTCGGGGCAGGCGGCGCCGGGGGAGCAGGAGGGCGTGCGGGTCGAACCGGCGCCCGCGCTCACGCTGCCGCCGGAGCTCGACGACTTCTATCGGCCTTCGGCAGGCGCGGTTGCCGCGGCCCAGCCCGGTGAGATTCTTCGCGCACGGGCGATCTACCCGGCATTCATGGGCATTCTGCAGCTGAATGTCGATGCGTGGCAGCTGCTTTACCGCACGACCAACAGTCACGGAGAACCGATCGCGACGGTCACGACGATCCTGAAGCCGCGTGGTCCCGCGCCTGCGGGTGGGGCGAAGTTGCTGTCGTACCAGATCGCCGAGGACAGCGGCGCGCAGTACTGCGCGCCGTCGTACGTGGCCCAATCCGGTGCCATTCCAGTCGATTACGTGAATGCGGCGGAGACGCTGATCCCGATTGCCGCTGGCCTCGGGCAGGGCTGGACTGTCGCCATGCCCGACTATCAGGGACAGAATTCGGCCTACGGCGCCTCGCGGATGAATGCGCAGGCAACGCTCGACGGCATTCGCGCTGCCGAGAACTTCGCGCCCGCGCAGTTGAACGGGCCGAGCACGCCTGCGGCGCTGTGGGGATACTCGGGCGGCACCATTCCTTCGTCGTTCGTGCCGGAGATCAAGGAAAGCTATGCCCCCGAGCTCAATATCGTCGGCTCGGCGTCCGGCGGTGTCGCGCCCGCCGACTTCGCAGCGGTGGTGCGGCACAACAACAATGGCGTGTATGCGGGCCTGATCTCGGCCGCGTTCGTCGGTATCGCCACCGAATATCCGGAAATGCAGCGGGTGTTGCGTGAGCGGGTCGATCTCCTCGGGCAATTCGTCCTCGCCTCGAAGAAGGTGCTCTGTCATCCGCAGGGCGCCCTCGTATTTCCCGGACTGAACTACCTCGGCACGTTCCAGGGTGCCGACCCACTGGCGATGCCGGAGATCAAGGAAGCGATCACGGACAACTCGCTCGGTCAGCGGAAACCGTCGGTGCCGATCTACTTCTATCACGCGCAGAACGACGAGCTGATACCGATCGCGGGCACCGATGCGGTCGTCGACAAATACTGTGCCGAAGGCGGTCCCAGCGTGACCTATGTGCGGGAGTTCGCCGCCGAACATCTTTCCGGCGTCGTCACCCATCTGCCCGGCGCGTTCTATTGGCTGAAGGATCGGCTGAACGGTGTGCCCGCGCCGGCGGGCTGCTCGATCTCCAGTCCGGTGAGCACCATTCCGGATCCGCAATTCGGACATGCGCTCGCGGAGATCCTGCCGCCGATGGCGCAGGCGCTTGTCGGATACGCGATCGGCCAGCAGAAATAGCCCGTCGACCCCGGTGCGGACCGATGTCCGTGCCGGGGCCGATGCGGTTCTGCGGGTAGCATCGAACGGTGGCACGGCGGGTAGCGGAACCAAGAGACGGGCGCAGCTATGGTGGGCTGTCCAGGGAGCAGCGGGTGGCCCAGCGGCAGACCCGATTGATCGATGCCGCGCTCGAATTATTCGGAACCCATGGCTATGCGGCCACTTCCATCGAGCGACTGTGTGCGGTGGCCAATGTTTCCACGCGCAGTTTCTATGAAGATATGGGCAGCCGGGAAGCATTGCTGATCGCGCTGGCCGATCGGATTACCTCCCAGGCGTCCGCGCGGGCGGTGGAATCGCTGACGACGTCCGCGGGTAAACCGATGTCGGAGCGGGTAGTCGAGGGTTTCCGTGCCTATCTGGCGGTGACCTGTCAGGATCGCCGCTCGGCCCGCGTCTGCTATGTCGAGGTGGTCGGAGTCAGTCAGGCGGTGGAGGAATGGCGCAGGGAACAGCGGCGCCTGCTGTCCGCATTGTTGATCAGCGAGGCCGAGCGTGCGGTCGAGCGCGGGGAGACCAAGCCGCGACGCTTCGACCTTTTCGCGCTCGCGGTGATCGGCGCGGTGAACTCACTTGCCCAGGAATTGGTGCACACCACCCTGCCCGATTCGGTGGTCGATCTCGATGAAATATGCGACGAGATCGCCTTCGTTGTGAATTCCGGTCTCGGCCTGACCTGAGCCGAAAATCGGCGAAAGTCGCTGTAGTCGCGTCCTTTCAGTCATCTGAAAAGATGTCTTGCCGAATTTGAGTGCGTCTCTTACAGTCGTATCGAGTCCCTTGTTCGAGGGAATCGACGACTTTCTCTGGACGGAGTGTTCATGTCCTCCCTCGCAACTGCCGCGCGCGCACTGGTGGTCAACCTGCACTCGGTGGGTGTGCTGCAGCGGGCAGGCGTGCTCGATCTGCGCAGGCCGGTCGACCTGATGCGCGCGGCCAGGGCGGTCCGGCAGTACGGCGCCATCGCGGGGCCGATGCGGATGTCGGCGCGCCGGGAACCCGAGCGGGTTGCCGTGATCGACGAACTCGGCCCGCTCACCTACCGTGAGCTCGAGGCGCGCGGCAACGCGCTGGCCCGCGGTTTCACCGCGCTCGGCCTCGGAACGGGCGACACGGTCGCCACGCTCGTCCGGGACCGGCGCGAGCTGGTGGACACCATGCTCGGTGCGGCCAGGATCGGTGCTCGGCTGGTGCTGCTCAATACCGGGTTCGCCGGTCCACAGCTGGCCGATGTCGTTGTCAGAGAAGGCGTGAATGTCGTGGTGTACGACCAGGAATTCGCCGACCTGCTGCGGGTGCTGCCGCCGCAGGTGCGCCGGGTGCTCGCGGTACACGACGGCGTTGTCGACGAGCCGACGATCGATGAACTGATCGCGGGCAACGACACCGCTGACCTGGCTCCGCCGCCGAGGCAAGGTGGTTTCGTGCTGTTGACCGGCGGCACCACCGGGACCCCGAAGGGGGTGCCGCGCGAGGTGAAGTCGCCACTGGCCGCGGCCGCACTGCTCGAGCGAATTCCGTTGCGCCGCAATCAGACTATGGTGCTCGCCGCGCCGCTCTTCCACGGCACCGCGTTGAACCAGTTCATCCTGGCGCTCTCGCTCGCCTCGACGGTGGTGCTGCGCAGGCGATTCGACGCCGAGGCGACCATGGCGGCGGTCGCCGAGCATCGGGCGCAGGTGCTCGTTCTCGTGCCGACCATGCTGCGCCGGATACTCGACCTCGGCCCAGGCATGCTGGTCAAGTATCACACCGACAGCCTGCGCATCATCTTCAGCGCGGGTTCGGCGCTGCCCGCTGTGCTCGGCGACGCGGCCGCCGCGGCGTTCGGCGATGTGCTGTACAACTTCTACGGCTCGACCGAGGTCGGCGTCGCCGCCATCGCCACGCCCGAGGACTGGAAGGCGGCGTCCGGGACAGTGGGCAGGCCACCGACGGTGTGCACCGTCCGGCTCTATGGCGAGGACGGCAAGCTCGTCACCGAGCCGGGCGCCCGCGGCACCATTTACGTGCGCAGCCTGCTCTCGTTCGCCGGGTATTCCGGCGGCGGCACCAAGGACAGCATCGAGGGGTTGCTGTCCTCGGGCGATGTGGGGCACTGGGATTCGGGCGGGCGGCTGTTCATCGACGGCCGCGACGACGACATGATCGTCTCGGGCGGGGAGAACGTGTTTCCCGGCGAGGTCGAGGAGTTGCTGTACGCGCACCCGGCCATCGCCGAGGCGGCGATCGTCGCGGTGCCGGACGACGAATTCGGCCAGCGGCTTGCGGCTTTCGTGGTGCGCCGGCCTGGGCACGAGCTGGCCGCCGACGAAGTCCGGGCCTACGTGAAGGCGAATCTGGCCCGGTTCAAGGTGCCGCGCGATGTCAGTTTCGTCGCGGAGCTACCCCGCACCAGCACCGGCAAGCTGCTGCGTCGAGACCTCACCGCGAACTGACGGAAAATCGTCTGGGACAGGTATAGACATCCCGGTCTGCATCTGAAAATATGACTTACCAATATGGCGGGCCCTGCGCCCGCCGTGCACCGAAATGATCGCGGGCAGTCCGCTGCACCGTGCACGGGAGCGATGGGTGATCGATGAAGATGACCGATAGTTGGGCCAGGCCGCGCGCGGTGCACCGGACGTGGCGCGGATTCTCCATGGCGACCGCACATGGTGGCCGCGCCGTGCTCGCCGTCGCCGTGCTCGCCATCTCCTCGGTGCTGCCGATGGCGGCCCCGGTCGCCCTCGCCGATCCGGCGCCGGCCGCCGTCTTCCCGAAGGCCAACTCGCGCACCGGATTACCCGACGGCTGGCAGCCGCAGCCGGAGCGCTACGGCGTCGGTGAACACAAGAATGTCGAGATCCCGATGGCCGACGGCGCCGTGCTGCGCGCGGACGTTCGGTATCCCACCGACGCCTCCGGTGCGCAGGCGCCTGGCCCCTTCCCGATCGTGCTGACCCAGACCGCGTACGGCAAAGACAGTGCGGGGCTGCTGCGTTTGCTGTCCTACGAGGGCCTCGGCCCACTGCTCGAGCACGCCTTGCCCACCGTGATCGACGTGGCGAAGCAGGTGACCGATGCCGCGGGCTACGGCGACTACTTCGTCAAACGCGGCTACCTCAGCGTGATCGTCGATATCCGCGGCACCGGATCGTCCGACGGCCAGTGGAGCATCCTGCAGCCGCAGGAACGCGAGGACGCCAAGCGGGTAATCCGTTGGGCCGCTGGGCTGCCCGGCTCGAGCGGAGAGATCGGGCTGTGGGGGTTGTCCTACCTCGGGATGAGCGAGCTGCTCGCCGCCGGGGTGATGGAACAGGGTTCGCCGATCAAGGCGCTCTTCCCGCTGATGCCGGGCAACCATGCGTTCCAGGATCTGCTCGGCCATGACGGCTTCTTCAACATCGCCTTCCTGTCCTCGATGCTCGCGCTGCCGATCACGGCGCTGCCGCAACTCGATCCGATCCTCGGCCTCTACCGGGAGCCGGGCAAGATGCTGAGCGTCTTCGTCGATCACCTGAAGACGCATTTCTGGGCCGATGGCACCTGGCCGTCGCTCATCAGCGCGTTTCTCGACGGCGACAAGCTGTACAACGGTCCGTACTGGGAGTCGCGCGCCATCGACAATGTGGTGGAACAGATTGCGGCGAACGACATTCCGACGTATCTGATCAGCGGGCAATACGACCTGCTGCAGGACGGGACACCGCGCACCTTCGCCGGTCTGCAGAATGCCTACGCGGGCCGCTCACACAACGGGCCGATGCCTGTCGCCGCGCCATCCAGCGGGCGCTACCAAATGCTCACCGGCCCCTGGTTTCACATCCAGCCCGGCGTGCAACGCCACACCGACCTCGACATGCACGCCATCCAGCTGGCCTGGTTCGACCGGTGGTTGAAGAACGATCACAACGGCATCGACGAGACGACGACCCCGCTGCACGCGATCGACATGGACGGCAACGTGACCGAGAGCGCCACGTACCCGGTGCGGGAAACCCCGGCACGCAACCTGTATCTCGCGGATGGCGGTCGCCTGTCTACGGAACGTCCTGTGGCGCAGTCGGGTTCGGATCGGGTGACGTTCAGCCCGATGAATGCCGGAACCATCTGCAACGCCACCTTCTCCCGCAACTTCTCCGGCGTGTACGAGCTGCTCACCACGCTGGTCGGGGTGGACGACCCGTGCGGGCAGTTCCCCGCGCATCCGGATGTGCCTGGGCTGCTGGACAATCCGCAGTACACCACCGACGCGTTCACCGAACCCACTGTGCTGGCCGGTCCGATCGGCGCCACCCTGTTCGCGACCTCGAACACGCCGGCGTCGGCGTTCAGCGTGACCGTCCAGGACATCGCGCCGGACGGCACCGCAACCGCGCTGACCGACGGCCAGCTCGCGGGCAACTACCGTGCGCTGGACGAAGCGCGGACCTGGCGCACCGAGGACGGCAGCGTGCTCGGCGCCTTCCATCCCGGCAGCAGGGACTCGCTGCTTCCGGTGGTGCCGGGGCAGGTGACCGAATACAACGTGAAGGTCCGCCCGGTCTTTCACGTCTTCCCGCCGGGCCATCGGCTGCAGGTGACGATCGGCTCCGGTGATGCGCCGACCCACATCCTCAACCCCAAGGATTACCCGGCGCTGCTCGGTGGTGTCTACGACATTCAACGCACCGACGGTGCGGCGTCGTTCCTCACAGTGCCGCTGGCGAGCGCCGCCGCTTTCGCCCGGTGATGGTCACCCCGGTGGGGAGGACGGCTTGCGAAATCGGTGGGGTGGGTCGGCAGTCGGCGAAGCGGCCGGGCGGATAGGTACTGGCACATCCGCGCCGGAATCCCTACGGTCGGCGGGGTGCCTGTGATCATATTGTCCGCGTGCCTCGAAAAACAGCAGGTCAGATCAGTGCTCGCTGGGCGGGCCGCGCGGATCACCGCGTGGTCGCGCTGCGCTCTCGTCGGGGAGGTCGACTGAGATGACCGGACCGACCGATCGCCCGCAGCGCTGGAACCGGCTGCTCGAACTGCTGGCGGAGTCCGGGCGGCTCTCGGTGGAGGAGGCCGCCGAGCGGCTCGGCGTGTCCTCGGCCACGGTGCGCCGCGACTTCACCGCGCTCGCCGAGCAGCAGCTGGCGACCAGAACGCACGGCGGCGTGGTAGCGACCTCCGTGGCCTACGATCTGCCTGCCAGGTATCGCCAGACCGGCGGCGAGGCCAAGCAACGAATCGCGGAACATGCTGCGTCCCTGGTGGATCCGCGCGCAGTCATCGCGATGAACGGGGGAACGACGACGACCGCGGTGGCGCGGGCGCTGGCCGGGCGCACCGACCTCGGGATCACCGGCGACGAGCAGCTGACCATCGTCACCAACGCGCTCAACATCGCGGGCGAGATGGTGCTGCGCCCGCACATGCGTACCGTCGTGCTCGGCGGGGTCGCTCGCAGGGAGTCCTACGAACTGCACGGGCCGCTCGCTGAGCGGGCGCTGGCAGAGCTGCGGTTGGACGAGCTGATCCTCGGCGTGAACGCGATCTCCGCCGAGGGCGGCGCCCAGTGCAGGCACATCGACGAGGCCGGGGTGACCACCGAGATGGTGCGGCGTTCCAGGCAGGTGATGGTGGTGGCGACCGCGGACAAGCTGGAGCGGACCGCGCTGGCCAGGATCTGCAGCATCGAACAGGTCCAGGTGCTTGTCACCGATTCCGACGCGGATCCGGTGGCGGTGGCGGCGATTCGCGCGGCGGGGGTGCGGGTCGACGTGGTGTAGACGGCGGGTGGCGGACAGCCCGGTAGGCGAGGGATGCCTGCCGGGCTGAGTTGTTTTCCCGGCCGGATTCGGGCAATCCGATTGGTGCGATCGACCCATTGACCGGGTCATCATGTCTCATTACTGTGAGTGGGACAGTACGTCCCATATAAGTGTTGGACAGGGAGCACGCCATGCCCGATGTCGAAGCCACCGACGCCACCGCGGTCGATACCACGCTGCACCCACCCCGCTGGGCGCCGACCTTCATCCGCTGGCACAACACCCCCATCGGCTGGTGGCAGTCGGTGCGGCTGTCGCTGGGCATCCTCACCAAGGTGCGCGACCATACGGTGGTCGACTATGTGACCGGCTTTCCCGGCCAGGACGACGTGATCGTGGCCAGGGTCCCGCTCGCCAAGTTCGTCATCGTGCGCAGCCCCGAGCTGGCGCGCCACGTGCTGGTGACCAACCAGAACAACTACACCAAGAGCCCCGAGTACGACATGCTCGCGGTCGCCTTCGGGCGCGGCCTGGTAACCGACCTGAACGACGAACTGTGGCAACGCAATCGGCGGCTGGTCCAGCCGATCTTCGCCAAACGCAATGTGGACGGTTTCGCGCCGGTCATGGTCGAGGCCGCGAACGACGCGGTCATCCGGATCCGAAAGCTGACCGCGGCCAACGACGTAGTGGACGTCAACGCCGAAATGAACCGTCTCACCTTGGATATCACGTCGCGCACCATGTTCGGCACCGACATCACCGGACCCATGTCCGAGGTGGTGCTGCACCGGCTGTTGCGGTTCTTCGGTCGTGGCTTCATGTCCAACCTGAGCCGTCCGATTCACCACCTCGGCACCTGGGTGCACAAGCACAGCCGCCACCGCGACGGCGCGGGCAACTCCCGGCTGCCGATGCGGGTCATGCGGGCCGCGGGCTGGGTGATCGAGCCACGCAGCATGCGCGATCTACGCCATGCCGAGCGCGTGGTCGACGGATTGATCGCCGATCATCGCGCGGGCCGGATCGGTCGGAAGGACAACCTGCTCGCTCTGTTGATGGACGCTTCCGATCCCGAAACCGGTTACCAGTACACCGATCAGGAGATTCACGACGAGCTGATGACGTTCATCGGCGCGGGTATGGAGACCACCGCGACCGCGCTCTCCTGGGTGTGGCAGCTGCTCGCGGAGCATCCGGAGGCGCGCGACCGCCTGCGCGACGAGGTCACCTCGGTGCTCGGGTCGCGTCCGGCCACCGCCGCCGATCTCGATCGCCTGCCGTGGACGCAGGCCGTCGTCGCCGAGACCATGCGGCTGCTGCCGCCGGTCGTCGGGCTGGCCAGGACGGCGAAGGAAGAGGACGCGCTCGGCGGCTACCGGATCAAGCCGGGTACCACGGTGATCACCCTCATCCACGGCTCGCATCACAACCAGCGGGTGTGGGACCGCCCGGAAGAGTTCGACCCGAGCCGGTATCTGCCGGACAACATGGAGCGTCACCACAAGCGGGCCTCGATGCCGTTCGGCGCAGGCAAAAGAATGTGTGTCGCATCGGGATTCGCGAGCATGGAGGCCAGCCTCGTGGTCGCCACCTTCGCACAGCACCTGCAATTCGACGCGATCTCGGAGCAGCGGCCGCGGCGGCAGATCTCGTTCACCGGCGGTCCGGACGGGCCGCTGACCATGCGTCCCCGGTTCCTGCCGGAACTGGAGCGCGCCGACACCGCCGTATAGTCGACAACTGTGAAACCGCCCGGCACCATGCGTAGCCATCGCAGGCGCGCGGGCGGTCAGCGCTGGCGGGAACACAATTCGACCAGGCAGACGCAGATCCTCGAGGCGGCCGTCGCGCTGCTCGAGGAGAACGATCCGAACGTCGAGGTCTCGATCCAGCAGATCGCCGAGCGCGCCGGACTGGCCCGCTCGGTGGTCTACCGGCAGTTCGACAACCGGGAAGACCTGGACTCCCGGGTGCGCGAGTTCGTCGTCGAGCGGTACGTGGCCGAGGTCGAGGCCGTCCTCGTGCTCGACCCGGCCAAAACCTTCGAGGAGATCGTCCTCGACGTGATGCGCACCGTGGTGCGCTGGGCGGCGGAGCATCCGAAGCTGTACCAGTACGGCCAGAGCGGCACGGTGCACGGGCACGCCGCTGGCGAATCCAGCCTCACCATCGGCAGGCATCGCGTGGCCGAGACACTGTGGCAACAGGTTTCGTCCTGGAGCGGGATCCTCGGCATCGATGTGCTGCCGTACCGTCCGGTCGTGTACGGCATGGTCGGCCTCGTGGAAGGCGTCGTCACCGAATACCTCGGCGCCCCCGCCGATGCCGAGCGCCCCGACCAGGAAGCCATTGCCCGCCTGCTGACCTCGTCGGCCTGGCACCTCTTCGCAGGCCACGCCGCAGACCGCGGCCTGCACTTCGAGCGTTCGACCGCCATGGGCGAAGCCATGGCCGAACTCTTGGCCGACGCGGCGAACAAGAAGGACTGACCCGAGGACGGTGACCGCGGTGTGGGCCGACCCTGTCGACCCACACCCGCCACCAACCCTCAGCCGTCCGCCGGGTCGTTGAAGTGCTTGCGCAACAACGTCTCGATCGTGCTCAGCGTGTCCGTGTGTTGATTGAGAACCTCAGTGTGTTGATTGAGGACTTCTGTGTGGTGGCCGAGAACTTCAGTGTGTTGATTGAGGATTTCTGTGTGGTGGCCGAGGACCTCGGTGTGTTGATCGAGGATCTCTGTGTGGTTGTCGAGGATCCCGGTGTGCTGGCCGAGGGTCTTGGTGTGTTGGCCGAGTGTCCTCGCGTGTTGGTTGAGTGCCCCGGTGTGTTGCCCCTGCGTACTGCGTATTTCGTCTAGTTGCCGACCGTGATCTGCCAAATGTCTGCTGTGCTCGGCCTGCACAGCGCCTTGTTCCACCTGGGTACTGCGTAATGCGTTGAGCAGCTTGATCCCCTGGTGGTTCGCCTGGCGTGCCGCAAGTGCTTCGGTCCCAGCCAGTTTGGCGATCGCGAGCGCTTCGCCGTTCATGTCGGCCAGTTCGTCGATGCTCCGCTCCACCACGGTGACGCGATGCTCCAACTCCGGTGCGCCCATTTATTCCCCCTTGCTCTGAATCGATGATGAAGCGGCGAGATTACCCCCGGGCGGTGGCGACTCGCCAGGGCTGAACGTGCGTGCGGAACGAGTTATCGCGTTGGTGCGGAAAGAGGTCTCGCGTCCGTTCGGTCGACCGGTGTGCGAGGCGGTCGGAGTGCCCGGGCCCAGACGGCAAAACCCCAGGCCACGAAGCCCGCGTAGACCAGATAGAGGGTGGCCGACGGGTAGTACCCCGCCTTCAGGAGCAAGGGGATGCCGACAATATCTACCGCAATCCAGATGAGCCAGAACTCGGCGAGCCCGCGGGCCATGCCGTAGGTCGCAAGGACGGAGCCGGTGAAGATCCAGGCTTCAGCCCACGGGCCGTAGGACCCGATCACGGCGAACAGTTGCGCGAACGCCACGGTGCCGATCCCCATGCCTGCGATCAGGACGAGTCGTTCCGTGGTGGTTGCCCAGCGCGGGTCGACGCCGCGGTGCTCGAGACCGGTCTCGGCGTTGGCATGCCGGTGCCAACTCCACCAGCCGTAGACGCTGACGGCGATGAACATCAGCTGCCGTCCGGCCTGGCCCGCCATGTTCAGGTGCTGCGGGGTGTGGAAGATGCCACCGACGAACACGGTGAACAGCAAGGCGTTCCCGGCGATGCCGATCGGCCACGCCCACACCCGCCGCCGCATGCCGCCGATCGCGGAGGCGAGCCCGAAACCGTTGCCGATCACCTCGCGCCAGAGGATCTCCGAGCCCGCGATGTGCAGCTTGGCGTCGAGCAGCGAGAAGATCGGGTTCACCTGTGGTGCAACCCGCGCGCACACTCATCTCATCCACACTCGGGATTTCGGCTCGCACGGATTCGAAAATCCGGCCGGAACGGCCCAGGTGCGTAACGATTGCGCAATCTGGCAGCGCGATTCGCAATATCTGTGCAACGGTCCCCTTCTAGGGTGACCGTCATGAGGGATCGCACCGAGCGAAATATCGTGACAGCGGGGGCCGCGGCCGAGGTGGCCGCATGACTACGGAGAGCAGCACCGGGGGGACCGGTATCCACATCAGCGGGCTGACCAAGTCGTTCCGAGTCGGCCGGAAGACGGTGCACGCGCTGGACGCGGTGGATCTGCACACCGAACAGGGTGCGTTTCTTTCGCTGCTCGGCCCGTCCGGCTGCGGCAAGTCGACGGTGCTGCGCATCCTGGCAGGCTTGGAGACGCCGACCGCGGGCAAGGCGTTGATCGATGGCCAGACCCCGGCCGAACTGCGCGGCCGCCACGAGCTCGGCATCGCGTTCCAGGATTCCGCGTTGCTGCCGTGGCGCTCGGTGGAGTCGAACATCAAGTTGCCGCTGCAGGTGGCCGGGCTCCCCGCGGATCCGGCGCTGATCGCGGACCTGATCCAGCTGGTCGGGCTGGACGGCTTCGAGAAGGCCAAGCCCGCGCAGCTGTCCGGCGGTATGCGTCAGCGTGTTTCGATCGCACGGGCGCTGGTGGTGAAGCCGACCGTGCTGCTGCTCGACGAGCCGTTCGGCGCGCTGGACGACATGACCAGGCAGCGGCTCAACCTGGAGCTGTTGCGGATCTGGACGGAGAAGCCTGCGACCACCCTGATGGTCACCCACGGCATCGCCGAGGCGGTGTTCCTCTCCGATGTCGTCGCGGTGATGAGCCCGCGGCCAGGCCGGGTGCTGGAGCTGGTGAAGATCGATCTGCCGCGCCCGCGCTTGCCGGAGATGATGCGCACGCCGGAATTCCACCAGCTGCACGACTACCTGTCGGAACTGCTGTTCGGAAAGTCCGGCACCGGCGGCGCATTGGGCGGCGAAGTCGCGGCAGGCAAGGAGAAGGCGTGAACGTCGAAGGCGGGCGCCGCGCGCGCTGCTGGTGGCAGGCTCGACCCGGCTGGCATCGGGTGCGCAGGTACGGACAGCCGGTGCCCTCGTTCGCGTACTGCGCCAAACGCGGTCGGGGAGGTCGAGCATGAAGCGGATCGGCGGATTTCTCGGTGTCGTCGGGCTGATCGGGGTGTGGTGGCTGCTCGCCGCGCTCGGCGTCGCGGGTGGCACGGTGCCGACCCCGTGGACGGTGCTGCACACCATGTACACCGACGGGTGGGGCCTCTACGGACCCAACTTCCGGATCACCGCGCTCGGTGCACTGCAAGGTTTCGTCTGGGGCAACGGATTGGCCATCGCGTTGGCGATCCTGATCATGCTTGTCCCGCAGATCGAATCGCTGGCCACCCAGCTGGCGATCCTGAGCTATTGCACGCCGCTGCTCGCGCTCGGCCCGATCATCCTGGTGGTGTTCGGCGGCCGCACCCCGACGGTGTTCCTGGCAGCGATGTATTGCTTCTTCACCACCATGGTCGGCACCGTGACCGGCTTGCGTTCGGCCGATCGGACCAGCCTCGATCTGGTCCGCGCCTACGGCGGCGGGCGCTGGCAGCAGCTGTACCGGGTGCAGTTGATCTCGGCGCTGCCGAATACGTTCGCGGCCTTGAAGATTGCGGCACCCTCCGCGGTGCTCGGCGCGATCATCGGTGAATATCTCGGCGGCGTGGACAGCGGCATCGGCGTCGCGCTGACCGCTGCGCAGACCGCGTACAACGTGCCGCGCACCTGGGGCATGGCGTTGGCGGCGGCCGCGCTGGCGGGGCTCGGCTATGCGGTCGTTGCGCTCGGTGCTCGCCTCGTCGCGCCGTGGACCACTCAGGAGGCGCGATGACATCCGCGAAACTGTGTGACGCACAGGCATATTCGGAGGTGGGACGATGAAGGTCGTGGTGCGGATCGGGCGGTTCCTGTTTCCGCTGTTCACCTCGCTGCTGCTGATGCTGGCGATCTGGTACGTCTTCCTGAAGGCGTTCCCGCAGGTCGGCCCCCGGGTCGGCAAGGCGCCCGGCGATATCTGGCGGTATCTGGTCACCTCGCCGGGGGCGCCGAAGGCCCGGGATCTGATCTTCGACGATCTCCAGATCACGTTGCGGGACGCGGCCATCGGGTTCGGCCTCGGCATGGGCGCCGCGATCGTGGTCGCCGCGCTGTTCGTCTCGTTCGCGGCGGTGGAGCAGACCTTCCTTCCGGTGGCGATGCTGCTGCGTTCGGTGCCGCTGGTCGTGTTGGCCCCGATCATCGTGCTGGTGTTCGGCCGCGGGCTCGGCGGGGTGACGGTGCTCGCCGCGATCGTGGTGTTCTTCCCGGCGCTGGTGATGATCATGACGGGGTTGCGCAACGCGCCGCGGCAGGCGCTGGAGCTGGTGGCCGCCTACGGCGGCTCGCGCTGGACCGGGCTGCGGATGGTCGCGGTGCCCGCCGCGCTGCCCTCGGTGTTCGCGGCGGCCAGGATCTCGGTGCCTGGCGCGCTGATCGGCGCACTGCTCGGTGAGTGGCTCGGCAGCGGAACCGGGTTGGGCGCCAGCCTGATCCGGGCCATTCCGACGTTCCAGTACAACCAGCTGTGGGCGTCGATCGTGCTCGTCACGATCGTGTCGGTGCTGCTCTACGCGGTCGTCGGGGTGATCGAGAACCTGGTGCTCGCCCGCTTCGGCGCCGAGGCGGGTCGGTCGTGAACCGAGCGGCGGCCGACGGGAAAACTACGCAAATCACCGCCCGGAACGTCAAAGTAAAGAAAATGAAACGCAATCGACCTAGATTCACCGCATGACACCCGTGCCACGCTCCTCGTTCGGGCCGACACTCAACCGACGGTCTCTTCTTCGCTACTCCGCGCTGACCAGCGCCGCCCTCGGTGGCGCAGGCCTGCTCGCCGCGTGCGGCGGCGCCGCCGACGACTCGTCGGGCGGCTCAACCCCTGACGGTTCCAAGTACGGCAGCGTGGCGATTCAGCTGTCCTGGCTGAAGAACATCGAGTTCGCCGGTGAGTACTTCGCGGACAGCAAGGGCTACTTCAAGGAAGCGGGCTTCGGCTCGGTCAACCTGATCGCCGGCGGTGCGGCCAGCACCTCGGTGGAGGCGGGCCTGGACACCGGCAAGATCTGGCTCGGCCTGTCCGCCCCGCAGACCACCGCCAAGGCGGTGCTGGAGGGCCTGCCCGCGAAGATCGTCGCCACCACCTATCAGAAGAACCCCTTCGCGATCGTCAGCTCCGCCGCCAAGCCGATCAAGACGCCCGCGGACATGAAGGGCAGGAAGATCGGTGTGCAGGACACCAACCAGCTGATCTTCAACGCCCTGCTCTCGGCCAACGGCATGAAGCCGGGCGATGTCACCATCGTGCCCGCGCAGTTCGACCCGACGCCGCTGGCCAACGGCGAGGTCGACGGCTGGGTCAGTTACGTGACGAACGAGCCGATCACGTTGACGGCCAAGGGTTTCGCCAACACGCACTTCCTGTTCGCCGACTACAACCTGCCGCTGGTCGCCGAGACGCTCACCGTCAAACAGGCCACCATCGACAAGGAGCGCGACAAGCTCAAGGCGTTCCTGATCGCCGAGATCAAGGGCTGGAAGGACGCGGTGGCCAATCCGGCCGAGTCCGCGCGGCTCGCGGTCGAGGTGTACGGCAAGGATCAGAAGCTCGACCTCGACGAGCAGACGAAAGAGGCTACGGCGCAGAACGATCTGGTGGTCTCGGCGGACACGGCCGCCAACGGGCTGCTGAGCATGACCGACAAGCTGATCGAGCAGAACATCGCCGCGCTGCGCTCGGCCGACCTCCAGATCAAGGCCGACGAGCTGTTCGATCTGTCGGTGCTGCGTGAGGTGTATGCGGAGAACCCGGGACTGAAGGCCTAAATCCCTAGTCCTACCGCTTTTTTCAGCGGTGCCGATGGGTTCGTGTGTAGTGCGTGCCGCCCGGACTGCAAGGTCCTGGCGGCAATCATTTCCGCGGCGATCGCGATGGCGAGCTCGGCGGCGGTGCGCGCGCCAAGATCCAAGCCTGCCGGGGAATACAGGCGGGCGAGCGTTGCTTCGTTGAAGCCGCCCGCCCGTAGGTCTTCCATGCGCTGGGTGTGCACGGTGCGCGAGCCCATCGCACCGAGGTACCCGAGCTCGGGTAGTCGAAGCGCGACGGTGAGCAGCGGGATCTCGAACTTCGGGTCGTGTGAGGTGACGACTATGGCTGTGCTGCCGTCGATTTCGCCCGCCGACGACAGGGTGTTCAGGTAGCGGTGCGGCCAGTCGACGACCACCTCCGCGCCGGGGAACTTCTCCGGCTGCGCGAAGGTGTGCCGGGAATCGCAGATGGTGACGCGATAGCCGAGCAGGGCGGCCTGCACCGTCAGGGCCGCGGCAAAAGAGTTGGCGCCGAAGATGATCAGGCGCGGCGGCGGCGCGAACGAGGAGACGAAGACATCCGAATCCGGCAGCGCGAGCAGCTCGGTGGCGTGCGGCTTGTCGGTGACCAGATGTTGGCCGATGAGGTCCGCGTCCGAATTCCACACGACGGTGAACAGGGTGATCCGCCGGTGCGCCGCGATCTCGGCGGCGATGATCGGGAACTCGGGAAAGTCTCTGCGCGAGAACGGTTCGGTGAACACGTCCATCATGCCGTCCCGGTCCACCGCGCCCTCCGCGCCGGTAGCCACACCGTAGCGGTGCATCGCGCGCCGACCCGTGCGCGCGGCCTGCAGGACGGATTCGTAGGCGATCTCCTCCAGCCCGCCATCGGTGACCGCACCGTAGACGCCGCCGTCGGGGTCGACCAGCATCGCTGAGCCGACCGGCAACGGCGCAGCACCCATCGTGCGCACGATGGTGGCGAGCCCGCCGGTTCGGCCCGAATGCCACACTCGCAGTAGGTCATCGACGATGTCCCGCATCAGCTCGCTCCGATCACCGTGCGGACGAGGCCGGGTAGTCACGATCGACGCCCGTCGCCAAATCGTCGCACGTGACGCACACCATATCGTCCCTTCGTGACAAATAGTAACGAGCGCCCGAATCTCCTACGGCCTCCTGACATACCGAGGTCCAGTGCTTGTGTGCGAGCACAACGGGGTGTCCCGGTGTGTTGTGAAACACAGCACGCGCCAGGCCGCTCGGTGCGTCGAACGCTGCGGCGGTGACTCTGGCGACCACATCGGCGCCGACATCGGGGGTGTCGACCGGCATGATCGCGGCGTAGCGGGCCGGGGTCCGTGCGGCGGCGATCAGGCCTGCGCGGACCGACGCGCCCATGCCGGTCGCCCAGTCCGCGGCCCACACGGGCATGACGCCTGCGGGCAGGTCGAGCAACTCCGGATCGGGGCCGGTCGCGCCGAGCACGACGATCACCGGATCGCAGCCGCCGTCGCGCAGCGCTGCCACCGCGCCGCGCAGCCAGGCGCCACCCTCGGCCAGGGCTTTCGGCCGCCCGTAGCGCTTTCCGGCGCCCGCGGCGAGCACGATGCCCGTGCATGCGGGTGCGGCGGCCGGGCGATCGGGTACAGCCATGGCTACGACGGTAGTCCGGATCCGTTGCCCGTGGGTTACGGAGAATCCGCGCGCGGAAAACCGCGCGAGCGTATTCCTTGCGGCGACACGCCAGGCGTGATCTCACCCGTTCGGGTGGCGGGCGGCCTGGTCGTATTCGATGCTGTTCCGATGACAGACGACGAGGCGGGCGTCGCTCGGTTCGACACGTTGCCGGACAGCGCGGCAACCACGGCATTGCTCGCGTGTTGCTCTGCACCCGCCTTGGCGCGGGCGCTGATCGAGGGCAGGCCGTATGCGAGCGTCGAGGCGCTCCTCGATGCCGCCGATGCCGTGCTTGCGGAGCTGCCCGAGTCCGAGATCGCTCTGGCGCTGGCCGGACATCCGCGCATCGGCGAGCGCCCTGCGTCGGCGGTCTCGGCGGGGGAGCAGGCCGGCGTGCAGGATGCCGTGCGCGCGGCGCTCGCTGACGGCAACCGAGCCTACGAGGGGCGCTTCGGCCATATCTATCTGGTCTGTGCGAGCGGCCGATCGGGCGACGAGCTGCTCGCGATCCTCGAAGCCAGGCTGCACAACGATACGGACACCGAAAGGCGGGTCATGCGAACAGAGTTGGCGAAGATCAATCGCATCCGGTTGCGCGGGATGCTGCGAGACCTGCGATGAGCACGCTGAGCACGCACGTGCTCGACGCCGTGCGCGGTGCGCCTGCGGCGGGGATCGTGGTCACGCTGTATCACGAGGCCGCGCAGCTGGATTCGGGAACCACCGACGCGGACGGACGGATCGGCGCGTTGGGCGGTGTGCTCGTGCCGGGTACCTACCGGCTGGTGTTCGCCACCGGCGCCTACTTCGCCGCCGAGCAGGTCGACACGTTCTATCCCGAAGTCTCGGTGGCGTTCACCGTCGCCGAGGAGCGGCACTGTCACGTTCCACTGCTGCTGTCACCGTTTGCCTTTTCCACCTATCGAGGGAGCTGACGCGAGGATGGAACTGACCGGGCCGATCGTGCTGTCCGACAACAGCTATGGCAAGGCCGAGAACCGGATCGTGCGGATCTGGCGGGAGACCGCGCGCCACGAGATCCGCGACGTGAACGTCTCCACCGTGCTGCGCGGCGATTTCGCCGACGCGTATACCGCCGGTGACCAGCGCAAGGTGCTCCCCACCGACACGCAGAAGCAGACCGCGTACGCGTACGCGAAACAGCCTGGGCTACAGACCATCGAGGACTACGGACTCGCGTTGGCCGGGCATTTCGTCGACGAGATCGAGCCGGTGACCAGCGCGCGGATCGAGATCGACGACTATGCCTGGCAGCGGGTGCCGGTCGACGGGCGACCGCACGACCACACTTGGGTGCGGCAGGGTCCCGAGGTGCGCACCGCGGCGGTCACCGTGGCAGGCAACGGCGCCGACCGGCAAGCCTGGGTGATCGGCGGGGTGAAGGAACTGACCATCCTGAAGTCGACCGGTTCGGAGTTCGCCGACTTCCTCCGCGACGAATTCACCGTGCTGGCACCGACACACGACCGGATGCTGGCCACTTCCCTTGCCGTCCAATGGCGGTTCGCGGCAAGCACCGGCATCGCGTGGGACGACGTGTACGCGGGGATCAGGGCCACGCTGGTCGAGACGTTCGCGACGCGGCATTCGAAGGCGTTGCAGCAGACACTGTTCGAGATGGGCAAGGCCGCGCTCGAGGCGTACCCGGTGCTCGCGGAGGTGCGGCTCGCCGCGCCGAACAAGCACCACTTCGACTACGACCTGGCCCGGTTCGGCATCGAGAACAACGGCGAGGTGTACCACGCCGCCGACCGCCCGTACGGACTGATCCACGCCACCGTGCAACGGGCCGACGCACCGGAGGCAGGTTTGGCATGGATACCGTAATCGTCATCGAGGACTGCGCGGTCGCGACCGTCGACGCGCTCGGCACCGAGTACCGCCGCGGCCATGTGGTGCTGCGCGGCAACCGGATCGACGTGGTCGGCGCCGGTGCCGCACCCGCCGTCGATGGGCAGGTGCAGCGGATCGACGGCCGCGGCTGCCTGCTGACGCCGGGGCTGGTGAACACCCACCACCATCTCTACCAGTGGATCACCCGCGGCCTCGCCGCGGACAACACCCTGTTCGAGTGGCTCACCACGCTCTATCCCATCTGGGCAGGCATCGACGAGGAGGCGGTGCGGGTCGCGGCGACCGGCGGGCTTGCCGCGCTGGCCCGCACCGGCTGCACTACCTCGACCGACCATCACTACGTGTTCCCGCACGAGGGCGGTGATCTGCTCGGCGCCGAGATCGCGGCGGCCGCCGACGTCGGCCTGCGCTTCCATCCGTGTCGCGGCTCGATGGATCTCGGCACGAGCGCGGGCGGGCTGCCGCCCGATCAGGTGGTGCAGACACTGGACGCCATCCTGGTCGACAGTGCGGAAGCGATTGCCCGTCATCATGATTCGTCGTTCGACTCGATGCTGCGGATCGCACTCGCCCCGTGCTCGCCGTTCTCGGTGACGCCGGAGCTGCTGCGCGAATCCGCGGTGCTCGCCCGCGAGTCCGGGGTGCGGCTGCACACCCACGTCGCCGAGACGATCGACGAACAGGACTACTGTGCACAGACTTTCGGTTGTACGCCTGCGCAGTACATGGAGCAGCTCGGCTGGGTCGGACCCGACGTCTGGTGGGCGCACGCCATCCATCTGGACGACACCGCGATCGATACGATGGCGAAAACCGGTACCGGGGTGGCGCATTGCCCCACCTCGAACGCGCGCATCGGTGCGGGTGTCGCCCGCGCCGCCGACCTGGTGCGCGCCGGCGTGCCGGTCGGTCTCGGCGTGGACGGCGCGGCAAGCAACGAGTCGTCCTCGATGATCGAGGAACCGCGCAACGCCCTGTTCTATGCCCGCAATCGGGGTGGGCCTCGGGCGATGACGGTGCGCACGTCCTTGGCGCTTGCCACGATCGGCGGCGCCCGCGTGCTCGGCCGGGACGCCGAGATCGGCTCGATCGAGCCGGGCAAGCTCGCCGACCTCGCGCTGTGGCGGCTCGACACGCCCGCACACGCAGGCATCGACGATCCGGTGACCGCGCTGGTGCTCGGATCGGCGCCACCCCTGGCTGCGCTGATCGTGAACGGGCGCACGGTCGTTCGGGACGGCAGGTTGTGCACCGTCGACGAGGACACCGTCGGCGCCGAGGTGGCCAAGGCGCAGGCTGCGCTGGTCGCCAAGGCCGGGTAGTGATCAGCAGCAGTGGCGCTCTGCCAACAAGGCGAGAGTATCCGCGCATGCCCGCATTTCACTGATCAGGATGTGCGGCTCGGTGCCCGTTGTGCTGCCACACGGGGTCAGGGACGGGACCACCGTGGTTTTGGCGGTGAGCCCGCTGCGTAGGGCGTGGCGGGTGCCGAGGTTGTCCTGCAAGCCGCCGACCACGAACTGCAGTAGCAGCGGGCGGAGCATCGGTATGCCGCTGCGGCGCAGCATGATTGTCGCGCCGAGGATGGCGGCCAAGCCGCCTTTCATTTTGGGTAGCCCCGTGCCGTAGAGGCGATCGCCATCGCGACGGGCAATGAACGATTCACGCGGTGGCTGCCTGTCGAACGGAGCCGTGTCGAGGTGGCCGCCGAGTAGCAGGGCAGGCGTGCCGCGCTCCGGGCCGAGACGGGCGATCGTTTGCAATCGACCCGGCTCTACCTCCTGGTAGTAGGCACGAATATCATTGCGACGGAGCATATTTCGGACGTGACAGGCGAGTGCTGTTTCCTGTCCGGTGCTGGAGGGGATGGCGGTGAGGTCGGCGGCGAGCCGGATGAGCTCATCGTCGGAAAGCAGACGGTGCAGCTGGTCGGCGAAGAGGGTAGTCGAGCTGATCACGTCGGCCGGTTCCGATCGGGAGAATCGTGGGCGGGGCGGTTGGCGCTGGCCGGGAACACGGGGCTCAGCGGATCATCAGCGCTCATAGGATATAGGGCGCGTCGCGAGGGGTGGCGGGCGGTGCCTGCCGAGGTGCGTTGATCGGTCGCCCTTCCGCGCGGGACGTGCCGGCCGCAGGTGGTCTCGGTCGCGCACATCGGTGAGGATGGCCCGCCGTGCGGCGTGGGAAATCTCACACCCGAGCGGGTTGAGGTGGACAGTAATCATTCGGCTGCCTGGTGTCGAGTGTGCGGCGTGGTGCACCCTGCGTGTCGACGACGCGCCGCGAAAACCGTGCTCGGTGTGTCGCGTGGCGTCGGCGCACGTGACGTGCCGCCACTCCGCGTCGGAGGCGCTGTTTCGCTACCGCGCGATAATGAAACCATCCGGTCTTAAATAGGGTCCGACCTGTTCACGGCCGGTGCGAGATACTGGAACGGTGCCGCCTCTGACCGAAAAGAGCCGGACGGGTGGATGCCGAAGCGCGACCGGGGGCGCGGCGGGACAACACAAGGGCGGGACCGGCCGGTTACGCGGCGTCGTGCGCCGGTCAGGTAACAGCCGCGCAACCTGGTGTGGTGGCCGTGCAACATCGCGGCAACGCCACGCTCCTACGGTTGCCGGACAAGCGGTGGAGGTGAGACGTGGACTTGGACACGATCCGGGAAGTGGTGCAGGCCCGGGAACGGGCCGACCTGGAAGTGCTCGGCGGTGCCACCGCGGTGCTGGCCGGCGGGACCTTCCTCTTCTCCGAGCCGCAGGACCAGTTCGACCGGCTGGTCGACATCACCACCCTCGGCTGGCCCGCACTGACCGAGGTACCGACCGGGCTGGAGATCGCGGCGACCTGCACGCTGGCGGAGCTGGCCGGTTCGGTGCCGGGGCGGGAGCTGGGCGCCGAGGTGCTGCGCGAAGAGTGGCCGGGGACAAGGTTGTTCGCGCAGGGGTGCCGGGCATTGCTTGCGTCGCACAAGATCTGGCGCACCGCGACGGTCGGCGGCAACATCTGTTTGTCGTTGCCGGCGGGTGGGGTGCTCGCGGCGCTGACCGCGCTGGACGGTGTCGCGCTGATCTGGACGCCGGACGGACAGGACCGCCGAGTTCCGCTGCGGCAGTTCGTGCTCGGCCCGGGGTGCAACGTACTGCGGCCAGGTGAGGTGCTGCGCTCGATCATGGTGCCGACGTCCAGCTTGCTGGCGCACACCAGTTTCCGGAAGATCGCGCTCGCGCCACTCGGCCGCTCCGGCTCCGTGGTGCTCGGCCGCCGTGATCCCGATGGCGGCTGCACCGTCACCCTCACCGCCGCCACCACGAAGCCGGTGCTGCTGGATTTCGCCACCGCACCGAGCGATGCCGATATCGACGCGGCGGTCGCCGGGCTCGACCCGCTGCTGTGGTTCGACGACCCGCACGGTGCGCCCGACTGGCGACGGCACGTGACGCGACGGCTCGCTCGCGAGGTCTGCGCGGACCTACGCGCCGAGGATCGGAGCCGGTCGTGAAGTTCGCTGTCGACGGCAGGCCCGTCGAGGTAGACCCGCGACCCGGCCAGTGCCTGCGCACCCTGCTCCGCGAACAGGGCACCCTCGCGGTCAAGAAAGGCTGTGACACCGGCGATTGCGGCGCCTGCTCGGTCCAGCTCGACGGCATGACCGTGCACTCCTGCCTCATCCCGGCCCACCGCGCCGCCGACCGTTCGATCACCACCGCGGCAGGTCTCGGCACCGCCGACGATCCGCATCCGGTGCAGCGCCGATTCGTCGAGCACGCCGCCTTCCAATGTGGCTTCTGCACAGCGGGAATGGTGGTCACCGCGGCCGGACTCGAGGACGGAGCGGCCGCCCACCGAGCCGACCCTGCGACACCGAGTTGCCCCTCGGCCGGTGCGGCACCGCTGGATCCGACCAGCGATGCCGCGGCCGGGTGCGGTCGATCCAGCGCGGAACTCGCGGAGCTGATGAAGGGAAACCTCTGCCGCTGCACGGGTTATCGCGTGATTGCCGATGCGCTCACGGGTACCGCAACAGAGGTCGACCAACTGCCCCCGCCGACGACGGCACGCCACGATGGTGGTGCGGTGGTCGAGGGTCGCGCAGGGAGCGGAGTGGGTGCGCCTGCTGGGCCACGGATCGTGCGTGGCGCTGAGTCGTTCACGTTCGACATACGTCCTGGTGACGCCACAGGGGCTGCTGACCGTCCTACGGACAATGGCCCGAAGGACGGGCAATACACGACGGAGCAGAATTTGCCTGGCGCGAGCGAGGTTTCACCACCGACGGCACCGCTGCACATCGCGGTGTTGCCGAGCCCGCACGCGCACGCGCGCATCCTCGCGATCGACACCGCCGCCGCGGAGGCGCTGCCTGGCGTGCACGCGGTGCTCACGTACGCGGATGCGCCGGACGTGCCGTTCTCGACGGCACGGCACGAGTTGCGGGCCGACGATCCCGACGACACCTACGTGCTGGATCGGACGGTGCGTTTCGTCGGGCAGCGGGTGGCGGCGGTGGTGGCCGAGAGCCATGCCGCCGCGCGTGCCGGATGCCGGGCGTTGCGAGTCGAGTACGAGGTGTTGCCCGCAGTGTTCGATCCAGTGGCGGCGCTGGCTCCAGAAGCGCCGAAACTCCACGCGGAGAAGCCGGATTCGGCGCGGATCGCGGCTGCCGAGCGCAACGTGGTCGCCGAGGTGCACGGCGAGGTCGGCGATGTCGCGGCCGGGCTCGCGGCGGCCGCGAAAGTGGTGCGCGGCGTGTGGCATTCGCCGCGCGGGCAGCATGTGCATCTGGAAACCCACGGCGGCATCGGCTGGCTCGATGCCGACGGCAGGCTGGTCATCCGGTGCAGCACGCAGGTGCCGTTCCTGGTGCGCGACGAGTTGTGTCAGGTGTTCGGGCTGCGACGCGACCGGGTGCGGGTGTTCGCGACCAGGGTGGGCGGCGGCTTCGGCGCCAAGCAGGAGATGCTTGCCGAGGATCTGATCGCCCTCGCGGTGCTGCGGACCGGGCGCCCGGTGCAGTACGAGTTCACCCGCGCCGAGGAATTCACCGCCGCCACCAGCCGTCATCCGATGCGGGTCGCGGTGACCGCGGGCGCCGACGTGAACGGGGTGCTGACCGCGCTGACGGTCGAGGTGCTCGCCGATGCGGGGGCCTACGGCAATCACAGTGTCGGCGTGATGTTCCACGGCGTCGGCGAGTCGGTCGGCGTCTACCGGTGTGCCAACAAGCGCGTCGACGCACAAGCGGTGTACACCAACAACATTCCGTCCGGCGCCTTCCGCGGCTACGGCCTCGGCCAGGTCATCTTCGGGATCGAGTCCGCGCTGGACGACCTGGCGCGCGAGTTGCACATCGACCCGTTCGAGTTCCGGCGGCGCAATGTCGTGGTGCCCGGTGACGAGTTCGTCGGCGCAGAGGTGGACGAGACCGACCTGACCTTCGGCAGCTACGGCCTCGACCAGTGCATCGACCTGGCCGAGCGGGCGTTGTTGCGGGGCAACGGCGTCGAGCCTCCCTCCGAAGAGTGGCGGGTCGGCACGGGGATGGCGGTGGCGATGATCGCGACCATCCCGCCGCGTGGCCATCACGCGAACGCGACGGCCACCCTGCTCCCCGATGGCCGTTACGAGATTCGGGTCGGCACTGCGGAATTCGGCAACGGCACCACGACGGTGCATGCCCAGCTCGCGGCGACCGCGCTGGAGACCGACACGGCCGCCATCGTGATCAGGCAGTCCGACACCGACCTGGTCGGCCACGACACGGGCGCGTTCGGCTCCACCGGAATCGTGGTGGCAGGCAAGGCAACCTATGCCGCTGCGCTGGAACTGCGCAGGCTGCTGCTCGCCAGAGCGGCGAAGCTGGCCGGGCTGCCCGAGCACGATTGCGTCTTGACCGTCGGCGGAGTCCGTTGCGGGGACGAGGTATTCGGGGCTGTCGAATTGCTGGCCGACGGTGAATTGACCGCACACGGTGAGCACGCGGGCACGCCACGCTCGGTGAGCTTCAACGTGCATGCCTTCCGCGTGGCCGTCCAGCCGGACACCGGCACGGTCCGTATCCTCCAGTCGGTGCAGGCCGCCGACGCGGGCACCGTGCTCAACCCGGTGCAGTGCCGAGGGCAGGTGGAGGGTGGCGTCGCGCAGGCGATCGGCACCGCGCTCTACGAGGACATGCGCAGCGAGCTCGGCGTCGTCACCACGCAGTCGCTGCGGCACTATCACATTCCGCAGTTCGCCGACGTGCCGAGCACCGAGGTGTACTTCGCCGACACCGCGGACGAGTTCGGTCCGCTCGGCGCCAAGTCGATGAGCGAGTCCCCGTACAACCCGGTCGCCCCCGCGCTGGCGAACGCGATACGAGATGCTGTCGGGGTGCGGCCGGACCGGCTGCCGATGACGGCCGACCGAGTTTGGCGGGCCATGCAGGAAGGAGACCGACGGTGACACGGTTGCCGGAGAATATCCGGGCGCGGATCGACACCATGCTCGACAGCGTCGATGACGAATTGCGCACCAGGTACCCGGGGCCGGATGGGCGGGCGCAGCCGATCCACACGGCGTACGTTCCGGCCGACCGGATCATCGAGGCCACCCCGCGCGAATGGGGCGACAGGGCAATCGAACTCCTCGATCGTCACACCGCCCTGCTGAGCGAGCTGGATTCGACAGGCTCGTTGCCCGAGGTACGCCGAAGGCTGGAGCAGGACCCCATTCAAGACCTGCGCATCGACTTCGAGGATGGCTACGGCTTCCGCGGCGACGACGAAGAGGACAAGGCGGTGAGCGAGGCGGGTGCGCTGCTGGCGGGCTGGGCGCACCGCACGGATCGCCCGCGCAGCTTCGGTATCCGGACGAAGGGGCTGGCAGGCCCGGAACGCGGCCGGACGCTGCGCACCCTCGAGCTGGTGCTGGCGGCAATGGAGGATGTGCCAGCCGGATTCGTCTTCACGGTCCCCAAGATCCGTGCGGCGGAGCAGGTTCCGGCGCTGGTCGCCCTGTGTGAAGGTTTGGAGACCGGCTACGGCCTTGCCGCTGGCGCGCTGCGGTTCGAATTGCAGATAGAAAGCCCGCAGGCGGTGCTCGCCGCCGACGGCACCGTGCCCATCGCGCGCATGCTCGGCCTGGCGGAGGGCCGGTGCAGCGCATTGCATTTCGGGACCTACGACTACACCGCCGCCTGCGGCGTCGCCGCCACGGACCAGGCACTCGACCACCCTGCCGCGGACTACGCGAAGGCCGTCATGCAGGTGGCAGCCGCGCAGACCGGTGTCTGGGTATGCGACGGCTCCACCCAGATCGTGCCCGACGCCGAACCGGAAGCCGCACTGCGCAATCACCACCGCCTGGTCGCCCGCGCCCTGCGCCGCGGCTACTACCAGGGCTGGGACATGCACCCCGGCCACCTGGTCACCCGCTGGTTGGCGACCTACGACTTCTTCCGGCAGGCCATCGACGTGGCCGTGCCGCGCTTACAGGCCTACCTGGACCGCCGCGAGGGCGGCGTCATGGACGAACCCGCCACCGCGGAAGCCTTGGCCGCCACCGTCTTACGTGGCCTCGACTGCGGCGCACGTACCACCGATGAGCTGCGCACCCGCGCGCCCGAACTGACCGAGGCGGTACTGCGCGCCCTGGTCACCCGCACGCCGATTCCGCAGGAGGCCTGATGACCGAGCACGAGGATTTCACCCTGCTCCCCGACCTGGCGGTTCGCCCGCTCGGCGGCTCGGTGATCTGGGCCAACGACGAATTCTTCGCGGAGAAGGAGAATTTGATCAACCCGGGCCCTTCGGAGTATCGGCCGTCGACCTTCGGTCACAAGGGCCAGGTCTACGACGGCTGGGAGACCCGCAGGCATCGGGGCAGGCCGGGAGACGACGCTGCGATCGTGCGGCTTGGCGTGCCGGGCGTGATCCGCGGCATCGTGGTGGACACCGCCTGGTTCAAGGGCAACTATCCGCCGGCCGTCTCGGTGTCCGCACTCGCGGTGACCGGCTATCCGCCGGCCGAAGAGATTGCCGCGCGCAAGGATTGGGTGCCCCTCATCGACCACGCGGCTGTCGCGGGCGACAGCCGCAACCCGTTCCCCATCGAGAACGACAACCGCTGGACCCACCTGAAGCTCACCATGCACCCGGACGGCGGCGTGGCGCGGCTGCGGGTGCACGGCGAGGGCCGCCCCGACCCGGACCTGCTCGGCCTCGGCCCGCTCGACCTCGCCGCGCTGGAAAACGGTGCGCTGGTGCTGGATTGCTCCAACCGCTTCTACAGCTCGCCCAACCAGCTGCTGTACCCGGGGCTGGCCCGGCGGATGGGCGACGGCTGGGAGACCGCCCGCCGCCGCGACGACGGCAACGACTGGGTACGTATCCGGCTCGCCGGGCCCGGCCTGATCCGGCTTGCCGAGATCGATACCTCGTACTTCCTCGGCAACAGCCCCGGCGCGGCCCGGCTCGTCGGCCGCACCACCGACGGCACCGAGCTCGAATTGCTCCCGCGCACCGAGCTTTTGCCGGACACCAGGCACCGGTTCCCGATCACGCCGCTGGCCGCGTCGGTGGAGGAGGTCCGGCTCGACATCTACCCCGACGGTGGTCTGGCCCGCCTGCGCCTGTTCGGGGAGCTGGGCGGATGAGTGCGCGCGACTTCCTCGGTTACGGCCCGACACCGCCCGACCCGCAGTGGCCGGGCGGCGCGCGGATCGCCGTCCAGTTCGTGCTCAACTACGAGGAGGGCGGCGAGAACAACGTCCTCGACGGCGACGAGCACTCGGAGACGTTCCTCTCGGAAATGACACCGGCGGAAGCCTTTCCGAATCGCCACATGAGCATGGAGTCGCTCTACGAGTACGGGTCGCGCGCCGGACTGTGGCGGGTCCTTCGCGCCTTCGAGCGCCGCGGCCTGCCGCTGACCGTCTTCGCGGTCGCCACGGCGATACAGCGAAACCTGGAGGCGGTCGCCGCCTTTCGGGAGCTCGGCCATGAAATCGCCTGCCACGGCCTGCGCTGGAAGTCCTACCAGCTGACCGGCCGCGACACCGAGCGCGCGCACATGGCGGAGGCGGTGCGCATCCTCACCGAGCTCACCGGCGCCGCGCCACAGGGCTGGTACACCGGGCGTGACTCCCCGAACACCCGTGAATTAGTCGTCGAGCACGGCGGTTTCGTCTACGACGCCGACTCCTACGCCGACGACCTGCCCTACTGGGTCACCGTGCACGGCACGGACCACCTGGTGGTGCCCTACACGCTGGACACCAACGACATGCGGTTCGCCTCGCCTGCCGGGTTTCCCACCGGCGAGCAGTTCTTCGCGCACCTGCGCGATGCCTTCGACGTGCTGTATCGCGAAGGGGCCGAAGGTAATCCGAAGATGCTGTCGGTGGGTCTGCACTGCCGCATCGTCGGCCGACCGGCCCGGATGGCGGCGCTGGAACGTTTCCTCGACCACGTGCAGTCGCACGATCAAGTCTGGATCACCCGCCGCATCGATATCGCCGAGCACTGGCGCAAGACACATCCGATGAAGGCCAGCTGAACCTCGGCTGAATTCAGCAGGAGGACAATATAATTCGGGTCATGCAGGACAGATCTTCGTTGGCTGGATTCGCAGCGCTGGTTTCCCAACTCGATAGGAGTTCTGCATGTCTGCACTGCGTAAAATCGTCGTCTGCACTTTCATCGGTGCCGCAACATTGATCGGCGGTGGCGTCGCGAGCGCGGCCCCACTGTCGCTCGAGCCCGCAGCCCCGGCCACCGAGCCGGTAGCCAAGGATTGCACCGGCGTTATCCACCCTCTCGGTCAGCTGATGTGCACGCTGACCAGCCTGTCTGGCTAGTACAGGGGGCAGGTCGGAAACGGCGTGCGCGGCCCGTCGGGGGGATCGGCCGCGCACGCACGTCCTGACGTATCAGCCGAACAGACTGCGCACGAACGGCAGCGAATCCGGCAGCGATGCGGTCACCGTGCCGCTGTGGTCCGTCGGATAGGTCCGCAGCGTCACCGGCTGCCGGTTCGCCTGTAGTACAGCGGCGAACCGCAGCGTCTGCGGCGTGATGACGTCAGTGTCGCGCAGGCCTTGAGCGAGCAGGACCGGCTTGTCGTATCCGGATTCGGGCAGACCGAGGTAGCGAGTGAGTAATCCGTGCAGATCGGGGATCTGCGCCAGCGGCCTGCTGAACAGGTCGCCGATCACCATGCCCGCCGCCCCGACCGCGTCGCTGAGCGGGCCGAGACAGGCCTCCCTCGCTTGGGTGACCCAAGAGCGTCCCGCGTCGGTGAGGAAGGAGTCGATGTTCAGCTCGGGATAGGTGGTGCGCAACCCATTGAGGATGTACAGCACATAGGTCGTGACGTTCGGATTGAGTTTCACCGGTGGCACGTGCGGGCCGATCGGCAGCAGCACTTCCTCGATATAGGCAGGGACGCCGGTGCCGACCGCGCCGCGGTAGTCGAGCCCGGGACCACCGAATTCAGTGGCGTAGCGCGCCGTGTAGACGGCAGCGGCACCGCCCTGGGACTGGCCGATCACCACCCATTTCTTCGCCAGCGACGAATACTGCGTGGTCGCCGCCCTGACCGCGTCGACCACGTTGTGCGCTTCGACGATCCCGTTGAGGTACGGATGCTCGCCCGGAGTCCCGAGTCCCGCGTAGTCGGCTGCCACTATTGCGTAGCCCTGCTGTAGCCAGGTGTCGAGATAGGTCCAGTCGCGCTCGACAGCGCCGGGCCCGGCCACGCTGTAGGCGCAGTCGTCGCCGATGCCGACGGTGCCGTGCGCCCAGGCGATGACGGGCCAACCACCCGCGGGCGGCTCGCCGGGTGGGAAGTAGACCGCCGCACTCGCGGTGGTCGGCGCGTCGTTGGCCGTGGTCGAGCGGTACAGAATCCGGCTCGCCTGCGCGGCGCCCGGCAGCGTTGCCGCCTGCGGGAGCGGGACGACCGCTTCGATCGTTCCGGCAGGCGCGGCCGCCGCGACGGGCACATTCAGCAGGCCTGCGGTGCAGGCTAGGGCGAATGCCGTGGCGATGGCCGTTCTCCGCATTTGGGGCTCCTGTCCGGGTGTGACCGCGACGCCGCCGAGGAAGTTTCACGCAGCAGGTCGCTTGTCCAACTTGGCGATCTGCCCCAGTCTGCCCGAACGCCGCGCGGGCTGCCCACGCTCAGGTGGTCCAGGCCACACGGGCGGCACCTGCCCCGACTTGTGAACGTCCTCACAACGCGGAATGTCGAGCGGGGGCGGTGACCACTGCCGAGCCGATGTCTAACAGTACGAGCGTTACGCTAAAACCGCACGTCAGGCCTACTAGCCGGTAGGTTCCAAGTTTGCAATTCGCCCGCAAATTTTGCAAAGTTAGCAAACGCTTGACGAAACCTAGCTGAGATTCACATTAGCAACAGGTAGACGGCCATTTCTCATTGTGCAATCGTGTGGAAGTACACCCCATGGGCCTAGCAAGCCTGCAAATTGCCGCTCCAGCAGTACGAGCTGTTTATCCGCTCGGCCGTGGGGCACATCGACCTAAACGAGGAAGTGGAGTCAGAGATGTCGAACGCCGGCACCCCGAAGACCGCTGCGGAAATCCAGCAGGATTGGGACACCAACCCCCGCTGGAAGGGCGTCACCCGTAACTACACCGCGGAGCAGGTTTCGAAGCTCCAGGGCACCGTCGTCGAAGAGGCCACTCTCGCCCGTCGCGGTTCGGAGATCCTCTGGGATCTCGTCAACAACGAGGACTACATCAACTCCCTCGGCGCCCTCACCGGCAACCAGGCGGTCCAGCAGGTCCGGGCCGGCCTGAAGGCCATCTACCTGTCCGGTTGGCAGGTCGCCGGTGACGCGAACCTGTCCGGCCACACCTACCCGGACCAGTCGCTGTACCCGGCCAACTCGGTGCCGAACGTGGTGCGCCGCATCAACAACGCGCTGCTGCGCGCCGACGAGATCGCCAAGGTCGAGGGCGACGACTCCGTCAAGAACTGGCTCGCCCCGATCGTCGCCGACGCCGAAGCAGGCTTCGGTGGCGCGCTGAACGCTTACGAGCTGCAGAAGGCCATGATCGCGGCCGGCGCCGCAGGCGTGCACTGGGAAGACCAGCTCGCCTCGGAGAAGAAGTGCGGCCACCTCGGTGGCAAGGTGCTGATCCCGACCCAGCAGCACATCCGCACCCTGACCTCCGCGCGTCTCGCGTCCGACGTCGCCGGTGTGCCCTCGGTGATCATCGCCCGCACCGACGCCGAAGCCGCGACCCTCATCACCTCCGATGTGGACGAGCGCGACCGCGAGTTCCTGGACGGCACCCGCACCGCCGAGGGCTTCTTCGGCACCAAGAACGGCATCGATCCCTGCATCGCGCGTGCCAAGGCCTACGCCCCCTACGCCGACCTCATCTGGATGGAGACCGGCGTCCCTGACCTCGAGGTCGCGCGCAAGTTCTCCGAGGCCGTCCGCAGCGAGTTCCCGGACCAGCTGCTGGCCTACAACTGCTCGCCGTCCTTCAACTGGAAGGCGCACCTGGACGACGCGACCATCGCGAAGTTCCAGCGTGAGCTCGGCGCCATGGGCTTCAAGTTCCAGTTCATCACCCTGGCCGGCTTCCACTCGCTCAACTACGGCATGTTCGACCTGGCCTACGGCTACGCCCGCGAGGGCATGACCGCCTTCGTCGACCTGCAGGAGCGCGAGTTCAAGGCCGCCGCCGAGCGTGGCTTCACCGCGGTCAAGCACCAGCGTGAGGTCGGTGCCGGTTACTTCGACACCATCGCGACCACCGTCGACCCGAACACCTCGACGGCGGCGCTGAAGGGCTCCACCGAAGAGGGTCAGTTCCACTGATCCGCAACACCTTTCGGGCCCGCAAGGGTCCGGCCCTCGAACATCCTTCCGCGGCAGAGCGGTGCCGCGGAAGGATGTTCCACCGCCCTTCCCACTGAACAGCCCCAGTGGGGAGGGCATCCCTATACGTTGGTCCATCGAAGGCTCGCTTCATCAGAGCAGAACCTTCACAAGCCACCGACTAGCCAGACAAACAGCAGGAGCGGGACGTGAGCAGCGAGAAGATTCAGCGCGTCGGCATCATCGGCGCCGGACAGATGGGTGCCGGAATCGCGGAGGTGTGCGCCAGGGCGCACGTCGACGTGCTCGTTTTCGAACAGACCAGGGAACTGGCCGCTGCAGGCCGCGCCCGCATCCTTCGCTCGCTCGACCGCGGCGTCAGCAGCGGCAAGATCACCGAGCGGGAACGTGAGCAGGCGGCATGGCGGCTGCGTTTCACCTCCGACCTCAACGACTTCGCCGACCGCCAGCTGGTGGTCGAGGCGGTGCTCGAGGACGAGAAGGTCAAGACGGCGATCTTCGCCGAGCTCGACAAGGTCGTCACCGATCCGTCGGCGGTGCTCGCCTCCAACACCTCGTCCATCCCGATCATGAAGATCGCCGTCGCCACCACCCAGCCCGAGCGCGTGGTCGGCATGCACTTCTTCAACCCGGTGCCGGTGCTGCCGCTGGTCGAGCTGGTCACCACGCTGAAGACCAGCGAGGCCGTGTCCAAGCGGGCCGAGGCGTTCGCAGGCGACGTGCTGGACAAGCAGGTCGTCCGCTCCGCGGACCGGTCCGGTTTCGTGGTGAACGCGCTGCTGGTGCCGTACCTGCTCTCGGCCATCCGGATGGTCGAGTCCGGCTTCGCCACCAAGGACGACGTCGACAAGGCGATGGTGCTCGGCTGTGCCCACCCGATGGGCCCGCTGGCGCTGACCGACCTGGTCGGCCTCGACACGGTGAAGTCGATCGCCGATTCGATGTACCAGGAATTCAAGGAGCCGCTGTACTCGGCTCCGCCGCTGCTCATGCGTATGGTCGAAGCTGGATTGCTCGGCAAGAAGACCGGCGCCGGTTTCTACCAGTACAACCGGGCCTGAGCTAGGCCGGATCGGCCGCGACCGTGGCACGGACCGGTTCTACTGGTCGCGACCGCGTCGCGGACCGCACCGACAGCAACCCAGGCGCAAGAGCGTGCGGCGGCCATCGTTAGTGATGGGCGCCGCGCAGCCATCGAAGGGAGCAGCGCGCTCATGGTGAACGTGACCGACGGCTACGGGTCGAGCATTCTCGGCTACCCGCGGATCGGACCGCATCGAGAACTCAAGCGAGCGCTCGAGGCCTATTGGCGCGGTGCGATCCCCCGCGAGGAACTGCTCGCGGTGGGCCGTGACATTCAGGAACGGCAGTTCAACGAACTCGCCGCCACCGGGTTGACCCAGGTCCCCGGCAACACTTTTTCGTTCTACGACCACGTGCTCGACAACGCGCTGTTGTTCGGCGCGGTGCCGAAGCGGTTCCAGTCGTTTCAGGACGAGCTGGATCCGCTCGACTTGTATTTCTTGATGGCGCGCGGCAGGCCGGACCTGCCGCCGCTGGAATTGGTGCGGTTCTTCGGCACGAATTACCACTACCGGCAGCCGGAATTGGCGGCCGACACCGCATTCTCGTTGCACCCCGAGGCGCTGCTCGACGAATTCGACCGGGCCAATGCGCGGGGCATCGAGTTGCGGCCGGTGGTGCTCGGCCCGCTCTCGCTGCTGCTGTTGTCCAAGGCGGGGCAGGTCCCCGGCGAGGACCAGTTCGACACGCTGCAGCTGCTGGACAAGCTGCTCCCGGTGTACGAGGAACTGTTCGAGATCCTCGCCAAGCGCGGCTCGACGTGCGTGCAGCTGGACGAGCCCGCGTTCACCAGCGAGCGCACGCCTGCGGAACTCGCCGCGTTCGAGGCCGCCTATCACCGACTATCGAAGGCGCCGTTGCGTCCGCGCATGCTCGTCACGGGGCAGTACGGCGATTTCGGTGAGGCGCTGCGGATCCTGGCTGGCACCAATGTGGAGGCCATCGGCCTCGACCTGGCCAGCTACCGCATCCGGCCGGAGGAGCTCGCGGGGATTCCCGGCATCCGCCGTAAGCGCTTGTACGCCGGTGTGATCAGCGGTCGCAATGTGTGGCGGGCCGATCGGTACGTGACACTCGAGTACCTGAACCAGCTGGCGCAGGTGTGCCCGGATCTGGTGGTGTCGACCGGAACGACGCTGCTGCACGTGCCGTACGACACGCTCATCGAATACGACATTCTCGGTAATGTCGCCGACCGGCTCGTCTTCGCGAAACAGAAGGTGGGCGAGGTGGTTTCGCTCGCCAAGGCGCTCACCGACGGGCCGTCGGAGAGCTGGCGCAAGCGGCCGACCGAGGTGCATTTCAAGCAGAAGCACGCTGTGCGGCAACGGGTTTACGCCGTCACGCCGGAGATGCGGTCTCGGGAACCCTACGAGGTGCGTCGGGAAGCGCAGCAGGCCAGGCTGAATCTGCCGCCGGTGCCTGCGACGACGCTCGGTTCGTTCCCGCAGACCACCAAGATTCGGCAGGCGCGCCACGATCTCGGCCAGGGCAGACTGTCCTACGACGACTACCGCAAGCGGATCGAAGCCGAGATCGAGGCGACGATCCGGCTGCAGGAGGACATCGGGCTCGACGTGCTCGTGCACGGCGAGCACGAGCGCAACGACATGATCCAGTACTTCGCCGAGCTGCTCGACGGCTTCGCGACCACCCGCTTCGGCTGGGTGCAGGTGTACGGATCCCGTTGTGTGCGACCGCCGATCGTCTACGGCGACGTGTCGCGGCCGGAGCCGATGTCGGTGGAGTGGCTCAGCTACGCCCAGTCGCTGACCGAGAAGCCGGTCAAGGGCATGGTCACCGGGCCGGTCACCATGATCGCGCGCTCCTTCGTGCGGCAGGATCAGCCGTTGCACGAGACCGCGGATCAGGTGGCGTTGGCGATCCGCGACGAGCTGGCGGATCTGGAGAAGGCGGGCATCGCGATCATTCAGGTCGACGAGCCCGCGATCCGGGAGATGCTGCCGTTGCGGCCGGAGGGCAGGGCGGAGTA
Organism: Nocardia altamirensis NBRC 108246; assembly: GCF_001612685.1. Classification (GTDB taxonomy): domain Bacteria; phylum Actinomycetota; class Actinomycetes; order Mycobacteriales; family Mycobacteriaceae; genus Nocardia; species Nocardia altamirensis. The sequence goes on along the minus strand of NZ_BDAY01000009.1, from coordinate 189,884 downwards.
TCTGCGCTGGGCGGTCGGCGCGTTCCGGCTGGCCACCTCCGGCGTCAAGCCGGACACCCAGATCCACACGCACATCGGCTATTCCGGCCGCGCCGAGGTGGTCGAGGCGATCGAGGAACTCGATGCCGACGTCACCGCGATCGTCGCGACCCGCTCGATCGAGTGGGTGCTCACCGCGCTCAAGGGCGACAGTGCGACCGGGCACGGCCTGAGCCACGGCGTCGGTCCCGGCGTGTACGAGAGCAGGTCGGCCCGGATCCCCGACATCGACGAGCTCGACGAATTGCTCACCGCCGCAGCGGAAGCCATCACACCGGAACGCCTGTGGGCGAACCCGGACGGTGGTCTGAAGACCAGGCACTACTGGCAGCTGGAGCCGTCGCTACGCAACCTCGTTGCGGCGGCGCGCCGGGTGCGCAGGCGGGCGCTGGAGTCCGAGTAGTCGCGAGTCGGCACGAACGGAATAACGTTGGCCGTCCCCGGTTTTCACCGGGGACGGCCCGCACTTGTGCAATCCCGCGGAGGAGGTTCATGTAGTGTTCGCGCCGGTCTTGACCTAAAGCCAGCAGCGGATCCATCCGAGCGCGCGCTCTGTCGCGGGTATGTAGCGTTCTGGGACGGTCGGCAGTCGTTCGGCAATCACGCCAGCGGCAACGAGCTCGGCCTCGAGCAATGCGGCCACGAAGTTCTGATCCTTTTCGCGAAAGGCGCACAGCTTCGCGACGCAGAGGTCCTCCTTGTCGAGGCACCACCCGGTGAACTGTGGATCGCCAGACGGCGCGGCCGTGTTGGCGTTCTGCACCTTGACCAGCCGACTCCGCCACCCGTCTGGGAGTGTGGACGTCTCCATGTCGACTCCGTCGATGCTGAAGCCGTGCAGTTCCTCGAACGGCGAGAACTCACCGGCCACCCCTTCGATGAGGTCCGCCAGCCGCACAACTTCGGCGTTGTCGCTGCCGATCGGGAGTATGTCGACCTCTAATGACATCGTGGCGTTCGGTGGGAGCTGACCCTCATCGAAGGTACCGAGGATTGATTGGGAGCCGACCACGATCACCTCGGGTTGGCCGACGATCTGGCACGCCGTGCGTATGGCGTGCTCCAACTGATCTCGCCGCATCAGCCGGCCAGTCGCAGCACGTCGGCACGTTCGTTCTGTGGGAGCAGCCCGCCCATTGGCGAGACCTCACGCATTTCGATCGAATCGCGGTCGAGACCGGTCAGGACACGGTGGATTCCCGGCACATCGCCATGGTCGATCAGCGACTCCCAGCGATCGATATTCCGTACGTGCGGCTGGCCGGATACCCCCTCGCGCAACCGTTTCAGATTGCGTTCAATACGTGGCCGCCACGACTGGAGACTCGATCGGGTCAAGTGGGTGGAGAGCTTTCGGTGCAACTGCCACGACCGGCGCTCGGAACGAGTCAGTTCGGGGACGACGTGCCGCCGCACGACTTCGAGGCGGTAGCCCATGCATGAGAGCAGTCGCTCGAGCTGTTCGTCGCTCAGATTCAATTTGCCGGACAAGGCCTGGCTGATACTGGATTGACGGACGCCGCTCACCCGTGACAGCTCGGATTGGGTGGTGCCTGTTTCCAGCATCACCTCGCGCAACAGATCGCTCCGATCGGACATGGCCTCAACTATAGCGTGTGACGCTATAGCTGCGATCCACCTGGGGAATTTCGATGCGGTGTCTGTGCTTGATCGCAGCATGGGAGCAGAGAACGACGTGTGGCCCGATTCGTTGCCGGTCGCGCAGGTCCGCATCGCCAGGCAGACGGACCGGCTCGACGCGGTGGTGCGGTTCTATGTCGAGGGGCTCGGGTTGCGTGAGCTTTTGCGGTTCGGGAAGCACGAGGGATATGACGGCGTGCTGGTCGGGCTGCCGGGGGAGAACTATCACTTGGAATTCGTCACGCATGAGGATGGCAGTCCTGGTGCGGCGCCGACTGCGGAAAACCTGCTGGTGCTGTACTTCACGAGTGCGGCGCAGGTGGCCGAGGTGGCCGAGCGGCTCACGGCGTTCGGTGTCGATCAGGTCGAGGCGGCGAATCCGTACTGGACTCGCAACGGCGCGTTGACCTTTCCCGATCCGGACGGCTGGCGGGTCGTGCTGATGCCGCGGACAATCTTCTGATCACGCAGTGCCGCAACCTCAGTGGTTCAATGCGGCGACGATGAGCATGAGGCCTGCGCCGAGCACCGTGCAGGCCAGGGTGAGCCGGGACGGGTGCACGGCGTGCGCCTCGGGCAGGATGTCGGCGGTCGCGAGGTAGAGCAGGAAACCCGCGAAGTAGCCGAGGTAGAGGCCGACCGCCCCGTCCGGAACGCGGATCAGCGTGCCGATCACCGCGCCGACCACCGGGGCGAGCGCGTCGAGTCCGAGCAGGATCAGCGCCCGCTTGCGGGCGTTGCCGTAGAGCGTCGAGATCGTGAAAGTGTTGAAGCCGTCGGCGAAGTCGTGCGAGATCACCGCGATCGCCACGGCGGCGCCGACGGTGGCGCCCGCCTGGAAGCCGAGGCCGATACCGAAGCCGTCGAGCAGGCTGTGGAAGATCAGGCCTGCCGCGGCAATGAGTCCGACCGATTCGAAACCGTGTGTGTGCGTGCCGAATTCGTGCTCATGGCCGGTGTGGATGGCGACCGCGCGCTCGATCACATGGATGGTGAGGAAGCCGACGACCGCGGCGAGCAACGCGGCGGGCACCCCGAGTATCAGCTGACCGGACTGTTCCAGCGCCTCGGGCAGCAGATCGAAGAAGACGACGCCGAGCATCACACCCGCGGCGAGGCCGAGCACCAGGTGTTTGCGGTCGCCGATGCGTACAGCGACGAGCCCACCGATCAGCGTGGAGCACATCGACACCAGCGCCAGCAGAATCGCCATCGGTCCAGCATGGGTGATCGGTCCTGGCGCCGACGGTATCTCGGGTCGGCGAGTTGATCACTCGGGGCCGGTGCGCTCCGCCAGTGCGCGCAGGCCCGCCACGATGGTGTCGGCGGTCGGTGCGTGGTCCGGGTCGATCAGCCATTGGATGAGCAGCCCGCCGATCATGGTCTGCAGCACGGCGCCGACGGCGGGATCGGCCGGTTCGTCGCCGAACAGATCGGAAAGTCCCGCGCGCGCACGGCCCTGGGCCGCACCGAGCTCGGTGCGGATATCGGGGGCGTGCAGCGCTTGGACGAGGCTCTCGGCGTTGGCCGACCAGAGCGCGGTGTCCGTGGTGAACGAGTCGGTGAGCCGCTGCAGGAAGGCGTGCAGCCGCTCGGCCGGATCGTCGGGGTGCTCGGCGGGCAGCGAGTCCAGGATCTGCTGCACCGCAGTCGAGCTCGACTCCAGCATCGCCTGGTAGAGCAGCTTGTCGCGGGTGCCGAAGTGGTAGTTGATCGCCGCGAGGTTGGTGCCGGAGGCGGACACGATGTCGCGCACGGTGGTGCGCGCGTAGCCGCGTTCGGCAAGGCACTGCTTGGCCGCGGCGAGGAGGTCGTCTCGGGTTCCCACCTTCGCACCTTAGCAGTCGGGCATACGCCCGTTTGTGACGAGCGTTTCATACATACGTTTCTGACGGTTGTTTGAAACATCTGTATGTTGAGGGCATGACCACGCAACGCCCTCTTTCCCCGTTCGAAAGCACCTACTTCGGCACCGGCACCAAGCTCGGCAGCGTCCCCACCGGCGGCATGCCGCTGTATCTCGGCTCCACCGTGCACGGCGGCATCGACGTCCAGATCCTGCGCCGGGTGCTCGACGAGCTCGCCGCCGCACATCCGCTGCTGCGCAGCCGGGTGGTCACCGCTGCCGACGGCGCGCATTACTTCGACCGCGATGACGAGTACCGGCCTCGCCTGGACATCACCGATGGCGACGAGGCCGCCTACCTGAATCTCGTGAACGGGCCGAGGGATTGGGCCGACGGGCTCTTTCGCGCGCACCTGCTGCGCGACGGCGAGCGCGAACGCCTCGTGCTCGTGATCCATCACGGAATCTCCGACGGCAGATCCGGTTTCGCGCTGCTCGGTCAGCTGTGGCAGCGCTACACCGCGCATTCAGCGGGAAACCTACTACCGCAAGATGATTCGGATCAGACCGCTCCCGAAGCAATGGATACCCAACTCGCGGAGGTTATTTCGAGCACAGACGTCGACGAGTTCCTGGAGTTCGTCCGCGCAGGCGCGGCGATGATGGGGCCGGAGTCCGCGCCGCGCACACTGCCGCACGACGGCGACGGTGTCGGCAACGACCCGCTCGGCCGGTTCGCCGTGCAGCGCATCGAGTTGGACACCAGGGAAACCGACGCGCTGGTCGCTACCGCGCGTGCGCACGACATGTCGGTCAACAGCCTGCTCACCGGTGCCGCAGTGGTCGCGTTCCGCACCCAGCTCGCGCCGGAGACGGGACCGCTGCCGATGCTCTGCGGCCACGCCGTCGACGTGCGCGGCGAGCTGGTGCCGCCGTTGCCCGCAAGCACGATGGTGAACTGCGCGTCCGGTGTCGGCACGCCGATGCTGGTCGATCCGGAACACAGCCCGCTCGACCTCGGCCGGTTGGTGACCGCGGCCATGCAGGACGCGCGGGATCGGCAGGAAGCGGGCCGATTCCTGCTTGCCGCCCAGCGCGCACACGACCCGGGGACGGCGGCCTTGTTCGCCGCCGCGCCCACCCTTGCGATATCCAATATCGGTCGCCTGCCTGCGCATTCGATGCCGCAGGGGCTGCGCCACGTCCGTGACGATATCTCTGCGATGGGCCCCGGCATGCCGCCGAAGCTCACCATCTTCACCGTCGGCGACCGGCTCACCGTCCAGGTCGAGTACGACACCGCGTACTACAGCCGCGCGACCATGGGCAAGATCGCGCTGGCCCTGCTCGCCCAGCTCCGCCGCTACGCGACTACTCGCCCTTCGGCGGCTCGGTCCCGGTGAACCGAATGGTCATCTGGCGTGCCCACTTTCGATGCGGCTTCGGCGGCGCAGGCGGCAGCGGCACGTCCGGGTCGTGCACCTCGTAGCGCCGGATGTAGGCCCCGGCGAAGGCCTGAACGGTCGCGGTGACCGGAATGGCGAGCAAGGCGCCGGTCGCACCGAGTAGCGCGGCGCCTGCCAGCACCGCGCCGAAGGCGACGGCAGGATGCATGTCCAGGGTGGTCGCGGTGATTCTCGGTTGCAGCACATAGTTTTCGAACTGCTGGTACAGCACGATGAAGCCGAGGATCCACAGCGCGTCGGACGGGCTGTGCACCAGCGCAACGATGATCGGCAGTGCGCCGGCCAGGTAGGTGCCGACGGTCGGAATGAACTGCGAGACAACGCCGACCCAGAGCGCGAGTGCGAACGCCGACGGCACATCGAGCACCCGCAGCGCCACATAGTGCGCGATGGTCGAAGCGAGGGCGAGCAATCCGCGCGAGTAGATGTAGCCGCCGGTCTTCTCCACCGCGATGTCCCAGGCGCGCAACACATGTCGCTGCTTGCGCGGCGGCAGCAGCGAGCACACGGCGTTGCGGAAACGCGGGCCGTCGGCGGCGAAGTAGTAGGTGAACAGCAGGATGCCGAGGGACTGGAAGACCACGCTGACCGTCCGGGTGCCGATGTCCCAGGCGTTTCCGGCGGCGCCTTCGAGGTACTTGCTCCAATTGCTGGTGTATTTCTCGAGATCGGTGCCGGACAGGTTCGTCTTGAAGGTGCGATTGATCCAGTCGATCCCTTGGTCGGCATATTGCGGCGCATTGTTGACCAGGGTGGTGACCTGATCGACGAGCAACGAGCCGAGCGTCCAGAAGAAGGCGACGACGACCGCGATCACCACGAGAAAGACCACCCCGGTGGCGGGCCCGCGCTTCATCCCGCGCCGCGCGAGCCAGTTCACCGCAGGCTCGATGGCGAACGCGAGAAACAGCGAGACCAGCAGAATGGTGAGCAGGCCTTGGAGCCTGGTCAGCGCCCAGAAGCCCGCGAACAGCCCGGCCACCGTCGCCGCGGCGAGCAGGAAAGCCCGCAGCAGCCACGGCGGCGGGGCGCTCGTCATCTCCGCGGTGAGCACGGCGTCGCCGACGGGTGCCGCCTGCGCATCGGTGGGCCGTGTTGCGTTGTCGTCTTCATCCGAGGCCACCTCGTCAACGTACCCACATTGGCGCGTCGCACCGCGTATTCGGCTGCCCGGCGAAATCGGCTGGCTCGCAGCCGAGGTCTCCAGTCAGATAGTGGAGACGTCGATGACGAAGCGGTAGCGGACGTCGCTGGCGACCACGCGGTCGTACGCGCCGTCGATCTCGTCGGCGGAGATCACCTCGATCTCCGCACCGATGCCGTGCTCGGCGCAGAAGTTCAGCATCTCCTGGGTCTGCGCGATGCCGCCGATCATCGAGCCAGCCAGCGAACGCCGGTATCCGGCGATGGTGAACGGTTTGATGCTCATCGGCTGCTCGGGCAGGCCGAGGATCACCAGGGTGCCGTCCAGATTCAGCAGCCGCAGGTAGCTGTCGATCGGCAGGTCCGCCGAGACGGTGTTGAGGATCAGGTCGAACGAGCCGCGCAGGTCGCGGAAGGTCTGCTTGTCGCTGGTCGCGTAGTAGTGACTCGCGCCGAACATCTTGCCGTCTTCCTGCTTGCTCAGCGAGTGGCTGAGCACGGTGACCTCGGCGCCGAGCGCCGCGGCGATCTTCACCCCGACATGCCCGAGCCCGCCCATGCCGATGATCGCGACCTTCTTGCCAGGCCCGGCGTTCCAGTGCCGCAGCGGCGAGAACAGCGTGACGCCTGCGCACAGCAGCGGCGCGGCCACATCGAGCCCGATGCCCTCGGGGATGCCGACGACGAAGTCCTCGGTCACCACGATCTGCGTCGAATAGCCGCCCATCGTGTATCCGTCGGGCTGGACCGACGGGTCGACGGGCGTGTTGTAGGTCATCGTCGCGCCCTTGGTGCAGTACTGCTCCTCGTCGGCCAGGCAGGGCCCGCACACGCCGCAGGAGTTGACCATGCAGCCGACCCCGACCCGATCGCCGACCTGGTACTTGGACACCGCCGAGCCGACCGCGGCGACCAGGCCCGCTATCTCGTGGCCTGGCACCACCGGATATTTGGTGCCGCCCCACTCGTCGCGGGCGGTGTGGATATCGGAGTGGCAGATCCCCGCGTACTTGATGTCGATGAGCACATCCTGCGGGCCGAGGTCGCGGCGCTCGATGGTCACCTTCTCGAACGCGCCGTCAGGGGCGGCTAGGGCGTACGCGGCAGCTGGTGTCATGAATACATGCCTACCTCTGAATGGCACAACTTGGCAAGAATGACTCAAAAGGGCTGCGGTGCCCGGGGCGTATCCGCAGCCTACGCCCTGATCCGGCCGGTTTTCGATCTACGGTGAAGATCTCCGGCCACAATGGAATTCGCAGGCTGTACCGAGGCGGAGAGCATGACTGACGAACGGTCCGGGGGGCGCGCGCTGGCGATGATCGTCGCCGCGCTGCTAGCAGTGGCCGGATTCCTCGGCTACCGGGGTGAATTGCCGGGTTGGCCGCTCGGGTCCGGTGACGCCGTTGCCCCGATCATCGCGCCTGCCCCGCCACCGCTGGATCCGATCGCCGTCGCGGCCGTGATCGACCCGGCCATGGTGGACATCAGCGCCTCGACCAAGCCGTTCGGCCTCGGCGCCGCAGGCTCCGGCATCGTGCTCACCGCGGACGGGCAGGTGCTGACCAGCCACCACGTGGTCAAAGGCGCGGACACGGTGACCGTCACCGACGTCGGCAACGGGCGCGACTACGACGCCGTCGTGCTCGGCTACGACGCCAGCATCGATATCGCGCTGCTCGCGCTGACCGGCGCGGCCGAGCTGGCCACCGCACGGATCGGCAGCTCGGCCGATGTGCGGGTGCGCGACGAGGTGATGGCGATCGGCAACGCGGGCGGGGTCGGCGGCACGCCGACCGGGATCCAGGGCACCATCACCGATCTGGACAGCACCATCGTCGCGCTCAATTCCGCCGACCTGTCCCGTAAACCGCTCACCGGAATGCTCGAGGTGGCCGCGGCGGTCACCTCCGGCCAATCCGGCGGTGCGCTCGCCGATCGGACCGGCGCGGTGATCGGCGTCATCGCCGCGGCGTCGGGTGATCCGGCGCGCTCGGCGGGCAGGCCGCCGAACGGCTACGCGGTGCCGATCGACGCCGCGATGCGGGTGGTCGACCAGATCCGGGCAGGCACGCCGACCGACACCGTGCACATCGGGCCGACCGCGACGCTCGGCGTGCTGACCTCCGACGCGAAAACCGGTGGGGCGCGGATTGATCTGGCGATCTACGGGCTGCCCGCCTATGCCGCCGGGCTCACCGGTGGCGAGGTGATCACCTCGGTGGACGGTCGCTCGATCACCTCGGCGCGGGCATTGCACGCCGCGATCAACGTGCACAAGCCCGCCGACACGATTCAACTCGATGTCGTCGACACGTCAGGCGCCCGCCGCACGGTGACGATCGTGCTCGCGGCGGGCACGCCGAACTAGAACAGCGAGAGCCAGTAATCCTGGAAGCGCAGGAAGATCAGCAGCAGCACCACCGCGTAGAACAGCGCGACCAGCGTCCACCGCCACTCCGCGAGCACCCTGAGCGGGCCTGGTGAGTTGCCCCAGAGCTGATCGGTGATCACCGCGAACAGCGGTGTCATGATCGCCCACACCACCATGCAGTACGGGCACAGCGCATTGATCCGGTAGAGGCTCTGGAAGATCAGCCAGCCGATGAACCCGATGCCTGCGACGGTGCCGAGCCACAGACCGCCCCAGATCCAGCGCGGAAACCCCACCCCGGCCACCGAGAGCACGCCGAGCGTGACCACAACGGAGAAGCCGACGATGCCGATCAGCGGGTTCGGGAACCCGAAGACCGCTGCCTGTTTGGTCACCATCACCGATCCACAGGACAGGATCGGGTTGATGCTGCACGACGGGGTGTAGCCGGGGTCGGTGAACAGCTTGAACCGTTCGACGGTCAGCGCGACCGCGGCCAGCCAGCCGAGCAGGCCGCCGAGGAGTAATACCCAGGCGGTCCGGGGCGGGGCGATGCTCACTGGGCCGCGGCGGCGGCGATCGCGGGAGCGATCGCGCCTTGCCCGAACACCTCCTGGCTCGTCAGCGCCTTACCGTTGACGAACACCGACGGCGTCGACTGGATGCCGCTCTTCAGCACCTCGTCGGTGTGGGACTGGATGTACTTGTCGTACTTCACATCCGTGATGCAGTTGGCCACCGAGTCCGGGTAGCCCGCTTCCTTCGCGATCTGGACCAGCTTGTCGTTCGGCAGGCCTGCGCCGCCCTCGGCGGGCTGCTGTGCGAACATCCTGGCCACCCAGGCCTGGTACTTGGTCGGATCCGCTTCGGCGACGCAGTAGGACGCGTTCGCCGCGCGCGTCGAGTAGCGCGTGGTCGAGGCCTTGTCCAGGAACGCGATCACGTCGTATTCGACCGCGGCCGTTCCGTTCTTCACCACGTCGTCGAGGACCTGGGCGTTGGCGGCCTCGAAGCCCTTGCACGCGGGGCACTGCAGGTCGGCGACGACCCGGACGGTGACCTTCGCGCCGGCCTTGCCGATGCGGATCGCGCCCTTGTCGGTGATGGTGCCGGTGATGGCGTCGGGGCTCGGGTTCGCGGCCGCCGGGATCGACGGGGTCGGACCCGGGTCGTCCCGCTTGGCCTTCTTGGCCGCGATGCCGATGCCGATGCCCGCGATGAGTGCGATCAAGACGGCGGCGACGGCCACCTGGATCAGGATCTTGCGGTTGCGTTCGGCCTTGTTCGCCGCCAGCAGCGGGTTCTTCTTCCCACCCGGGTTCTTGCTCACCGTGCGTTCACCACGCCTTTCGCTCGACTAGCCGGTATCTGCCGCCACGATCGTAGAGCCGTAAACCCGACTCCGCGTGGTCGGGCCACGGCCATATCATCACGGGTGAACCTGAGAGATTCCGAAATTTCGGGCGCGACGCCGGTCGCGGTTGTCGGACCGCCCGGGTAGGAATGGCCGATGACTGTTCTCGGCGCTGTCTTTCGTCCACAGAATCCCCCGGAGCGGCTGCGCGCGGTGGCCAGGGTCGCCGACGCGGCCGGACTCGAACAGCTGTGGTTGTGGGAGGACTGTTTCCTGGAAAGCGGGATCGCCAGCGCCGCAGCGGCATTGGCGTGGACCGAGCGGGTGCACGTCGGCATCGGGCTGCTCCCGGTGCCGCTGCGCAACGTGGCGCTCACCGCGATGGAGACGGCAACGCTGCACCGGTTGTTCCCGGATCGGGTGCTGCTCGGTGTCGGGCACGGCGTGCAGGACTGGATGGGGCAGGTCGGTGCGCGGGTGGACTCGCCGGTCACGCTGCTCGGCGAGTATCTGACCGCGCTGCGTGCGCTGCTCGCCGGCGAACAGGTCAGCACCGAGGGTCGCTATGTGCGGCTGGACCAGGTGGCGCTGGACTGGCCGCCGCTCGCGCCCGCGAGAATCTACGCCGGTGCGCAGGGACCGCGCTCGATTCGGCTGTGTGGCTCGCATGCGGACGGGACGCTGCTGGATTCGATCGTGGACGCGGACGGTGTGCGTGCCGCCAAGGCGTTGATCGACGAGGGACGGGCCGCGGCCGGGCGCACCGACGAGCACGTGGTCGTCGCGAATCTGCTTGCGGTCACCGGTCCGGACGCCGAGGCGCGGCTGGCCGCGGCGCGGACGCCGAAGCACGCGCCGGGCGCAGGCGTCGCAGGCGACGCGAAAGACGTTGCCGCCGCGGTGATCCGGCTTGCCGAGGCGGGCGCGGACACCGTGGTGGTGCTGCCGACCGCCGACGAGCCGGATCCCGAAGGGTTCGTGCGCTTCATCGCCGAGGAGGTGCGGCCGCTGGTCCCGTAGCGGCGCCGCTCAGGCTTCGAGGAGGCGCTTCTTCTGCTCGTCGACGTCGAATTTGGCTGGGGGCCATTCGAGATCGAGTTTTTCCAGCGCGTCGATGAGCAGCTCGGTGATCGCGAGCCGCGAGTACCACTTGCGATCGGCCGGGATCACATGCCACGGGGCGGATTTGGTGGAGGTGCGTTCCAGCATGGCCTGGTAGGCCTCTTGATAGTCGGGCCAGTACCCGCGCTCATCGATGTCGGCCGGATTGAACTTCCAATACTTGTCCGGTCGCTCCAGCCGCTCTAGCAACCGCCGCTTCTGCTCGTCGAGCGAGACGAACATGGCCACCTTCACCACCGTGGTGCCCTCGTCGACGAGTTCCTTTTCGAAGGCGTTGATCTCGTCGTAGCGTGGCTCCCACTCCTCCTTGGGCACCAGGTTGTGCACCCGGACCACCAGCACGTCCTCGTAGTGGGAGCGGTCGAAGACCCCGAGCTGGCCGCCGCGGGGCAGCGCCTTGCGGATCCGCCACAGATAGTGGTGCCGCTTCTCCTCCTCGGTCGGCACCCCGAAGGCGGCGTGGTCGACGCCCTGCGGGTCGACCGAGCCGATGACGTGCCGGACGATGCCGCCCTTGCCCGCCGTGTCCATGCCTTGCAGCACCAGCAGCACGCTGCGCAGATCGCCGGAGCGTCCGTTCGCGTAGAGCCGCTCCTGCAGCGCGGACAGCACCTCGGTGCGCTCGGCAAGCAGCTCCTGGCCTGCGCTCTTGTCGCCCTTGAACCCTGGAGTTCCTGAGGTGTCCAGGTCAGCGATCCGCAATCCATCGGCCTTCAGCGCCTCGGTAGCGGGGACAGACCAGCCCTTTTTCGCCATGGAATACAGCTAACCACGCGAATATGCCTGATCTGTTCAACAACATTGTGTAGAGGGAACGTTTCTCGCATCCGTTCCCACCACAGCGCGAGTCTTAAGAGCGCTGCAATTAGACCCTGATGTGCGCGAGACCGATCAGTTGCGCGGCGAAGTCGTCGTCGGAGACGGGGGTGAGGATGAGGTCCTGCGAGGTGGTCAGCAGGTAGCGGCCGTCGCCGGTGAAGTCGAGCCAGGTGCGGTGCCTGGTCGGCGGCGACATCGGGTTGTCCGGTTCCACGGTGACGGTGAGGAAGCCGCGGCCGTCCACCGGTTTTCGCAGGGTCTGGCGGAAGCGGGCGGCGCCGCGATGCCCGTTGGTGACGAACGGTTCGGTGCGATCCGGGCTCAGCACCGCGTCCTGTGGTTCGCGCATCGTGCCGAGCCTGCCTGCCTGCGCGGAGCCGATGACCTGCACCAGCCGCTCGCCGACCTGGCGGGCGTGGCACATCAGCACCGTCACCTTGTCCGGGGTGGCGACCAGGATGCCCGCGTGATTGTGCACCACCGCGGCGTAGGCGAGGATGCGTTCGGTGTCGCCGCTGGTTCCGTTGCGCGGCGGCGCGCTGCGCTCGCCGGACAGGGTGATGGTGGTGGCGTCGGAGCGGCCGCACAGCATCAGTGCGGCGGCCAGGTCTGGATCGGCCTGGCGGGCGAAGCGTTGTGGCAAACGCAGTGCGGCGTATTCGGATTCGGTGCGCACGGTGGCCGCAGGCACCATGTTGACCGGGTAAGGCCTGCGATCGAGGCTGGTTTCGTTTTCCCAGACATGCGAGAACTCGTCCGGTGTCAGCACCCACTTCACTGTGTGCCGCCCCCGTTGCCCGCGGGTGGCAGCTGAGTGACTCCATCCGAGGAGGGGACGAAGCTCGGCACCCGGTCGCCGGAGGCGGGCATGGTGGGGGTGTAGACGTAGGTCATGGTGTCTCGCACGTCGGCTTCGACCGCGGCCGCGGCGCTGTCGTGCTCCATCCGGCGCTTGCCGCCGTATACCGCCTCTGCGGCAGCGTCTTCGAGTGGACGGTACGGCTCGATAGGTGGGATGGCTCCCCGGATAGTCTGCGCGGCATCGCAATTCAACTCCATCAGGCGCGCGACCGCGCGGCATACATCGTGTGCTTCCGCACCGGACGAGGCGAACTCTCTGGTGGCACGCGTCGCGGCATCGGCGGTGCGGCCCGACCAGCGGGCGAATTCCCGGTTGGCGGCGTCGGAAAAGGCTTGGAACGCTTCGGCGACCGCGCTCGCGTTCGCCTGCCAGGCAGCGGCGACGTGGCCGAGTGCGGCCGGATCGAGCACCTCGTGGACCAGCTCCCAGATCTCCTGGTGACTGTAGGAGCCGAAACGTTCCCGATCCGGCGCGTACGCGGAATCGGTTGCGCCGGTGCGCAGTCCGGCCAGCTCCCGGCGGATGCTGTCGGCCGCCGCCCGTGCCGCGGAGTCTGCCATCGCCGGTGCCTCAGCCGTCGCTGTCCGGCGCGACCCTGGCAGGCACGGACAGGTGCTCGGCGACGAGGTCGATGGCCGCCTTGTGCGCGGCCTCGGCGTCGGCAAAGCGTTTGCCCGCAGCCAGATACGCGGCTTTGAACAGCAGTGCGGTTTCCTGGAAGGCCGCGAGGGTGTCGAGGTACTGTCTGCCCTTGTCGCTGAATCCGCGGGTAAGGCCTTGTCCGGTAGGAAGATTCGGGAAGCCGGTCACGTCGGTCACCAGATGTCCGGTGGCCATGGCGTTGTGCAGGTCCTCGACCAGCTTGTCGCAGGCGGCTGCGAGGTTGTCGGCCACATCGGCGGCCAATTCGAAAGGCGTGCCCCCACCCTCGCCGATCGCCGCCGCGTACAGCAGTCGTGCGGTGCCCTGCCCGGTGTCCGGTACCGCCATCTGGGAAACCCCCTCTGTTCGGTCCACTCCCGTGCCGCAGTATTCGGATGCGCACTCTACCGGGCGGTAACGGATACTGTGCGCCGCTTGACGACGCGGGCACCCTGTGATGTGGGGCACGATCGCGCCGCTGGCTGCCGCGCTGAAAAGCGCTGGGGGCGCTGCCAACCGACGAGGGCAGAATGGTGGCGTGACATTGCCTGCGCAGACCACAGTGTTGTCGATCGGATTGCATCCGAGCACCATCGACTACAGCAAGATTCCCGATCTCGACCTCGCGACGATGACCGCGCGGATCGAAGCGGGCAACGCGGCGCTGCGCGCCGCCGGGCTCGACGTGGTGACCTGTCTGGTGCCGACCGATCCCGACACGGCCGAGGCGGCGGTGCGCGCCCAGCTGGCCGAGCAGACGTTCGGGCTGGCGATGATCGGCGGCGGGGTCAGGATGATGCCGGAGCACACCCTGCTGTTCGAGCGGCTGATCAACACCATCGCGGAGCTGTCGCCGGGGATTCGCTACGCGTTCAACAGCTCGCCGGAAACCACGATCGACGCGATCCGGCGGTGGGTCGGCGCCTGACCGCTCGTCGAGCAGGCTGCGGGCGCGGGCTCGTTATGCTGGCCTGGTGAGCGCACTACCTGCAACATTGGTGACGGTCGCCGAGGATTTGGGCTCGGTGACGACGGTGGGGCGCGAGGACGAGGCGGCCGCCGCCGGATTGACGGCGGGGGACGTCGAGGCGCTGTGGAGTTCGGTGCTCGCCTGGTATCGGCTGGGGACCAGCCCCGCTATTCAAGTGTGTGTGCGGCGCAACGGGAAGATCGTGCTGAACCGGAGCATCGGGCACGGCTGGGGGAATGCGCCGGGGGATGCGCCGGACGCGGAGCGGGTGCTCGCGACGCCGGAAACCCCGTTCTGCGGGTTCTCCACGGCGAAAGGCGTTGCCGCGGCACTGATGTTCATGCTCATCGAGCAGGGTGCGTTCGGTCTCGATGATCCGGTGTGCACCCACATTCCGGAGTTCGCGGCACACGGCAAGGACGCGATCACGATCGGCCACGTGCTTTCGCATTCCGCGGGGGTGCCGTTCATGACGCCGCCGTACCGCGGATTCGACGTGACGGTCGACGAGGAATTGGCGGTGCGCGCGTTGGCCGAGCTACGGCCGAGCTGGCCGCCCGGTCGATTCCGGATCTACCACGCATTGACCAGCGGGCTGATCCAACGGTTGCTTGTGCAGCGGGCGACCGGGAAATCGATGCGCGACCACCTGTCCGAGCAGGTGCTCGAGCCACTGGGGTTCCGCTGGACCAACTTCGGTGTCCGCCCCGAAGACGTGGACAAGGTGGTGGCCGGGGTGAAGACCGGGCCTGGACCGTCTCGGGTGTCGAAGTTTTTGGCGCGCAAGGCACTCGGCGGCGGCATGGGCGGCGCGGTGTCGCCGGACAAGACGCGGGCCTTCCTCACCGCCGAACTGCCGTCGGGCAACCTCGTGACGACGGCCTACGAACTGTCCCGGTTCTACGAGATCCTCACTCGCGGTGGTGAACTCGACGGGGTGCGGATCATGCGGACGAGCACGCTGCACGACGCGGTGCAACCGGCGAACCGGATCCCCGGCCTGGCGGGGCGGGTGAGCCGCGCAGGCTTCGAACTCGGCGGCCGGAGGTCGAAGTTCGGCCGCAACACCCAGTCGCATTTCGGTCGAAGCGGCCTGACCACCCAGTACGGCTGGTCCGATCAGGCGCGCGGCCTCGCGGGCGCGATCCTGACCAGCGGCAAGGCAACCACCGATACGGAGCGCCCCGCGCGCCTGGTCGCCCAGATCTCGGCAACCGTCGATCGCGCGGACGCGCGCTGACCGATTCATTCGCTTGGCGCGAATGTGTCGATTTTCTCACTGGCCGTACCGAATTCCGACATTTTTTCGATACGGGAGGCGGGCGTGTGCTGGATGCGCCTCTTGTTCGAGATGGAGGTCGATGATGCGGCAGTGGAGTAGACAGGGGAGCAGAGCAGGACGGCTGATCATGGTGTCCGCCGCGGCCGGTGCGTTGGTGCTCGGTCCCGCCGCCCTCGTCACGACGGCGTTCGCCGAGCCGACCCCGGCCGCACCCGTCACCCCGGCGCCGCCCGCGACCATTGCCCCGCCGACCGCAATTCCGCCCGTCACCACACCGCCGGTGACCATCCCACCCGTGACGACCCCGCCCGTGACGACCCCGCCCGTGACGACCCCGCCGGTGACCACTCCACCTGTGACAACGCCGCCGGTGACCACCCCGCCCGTGACAACCCCGCCGCCGCCGTGGGATCCCTACGGCCCCGACGGCTACGACACGTTCGGCTATGACCGTTCCGGTTTCGACCGCGCCGGCTACGACCGTTACGGGTACGACCGCTCCGGCTTCGACCGTTTCGGCTACGACCGCGCAGGCTACGACCGTGCGGGGTACAACCGGTTCGGCTACGACCGCTGGGGTTACGACCGGTGGGGCTACACCGACCAAGGCTGCGCCCGGTCCGGCGAGGACCGTCCCGACGCCGACCGTGCCGCCTGCGAGGCACGCCGCAACGTGCGCCCGTTCACCGGCAGCGCCGGCTAGTTACGGCACAGCGCGGCGTCGATGACGGCGTTCATGTCGGCTTGATACATGACCGTGGTCACCGGGTCGGGGAGCTGGTTCATGCTCACGGTGACCGCGCGCCCCGCGGTGGCGGCCTCGAGGACGAGGAAGCCGTGCATGGCTCCGCCGTGACTCCATACCTCCATGCCGCAGGCGTTGGTGCGATGGAACAGACCGAGGCCGAAGTCGTCGCCGCGCAACGGGTCGCCGGAGGGCACGATGTGCTGCATTTGCGCCAATTGCGCGGGCGGCAGCACCGTTCCGGACAGCAGCGCCAGAAAGAATCGGTTCAGGTCGGCGCCGGTCGAGACCATCGCGCCGTCGGAAAGGCCCCAGCCCGGGTCGATATCGGCGACGTCGATGAGGGCGCCGTCGAAGTTGTGATAGGCCCGGGGATGCGGCGCCCGAAGGGCGTTCTCCAAGGGAAACAGTGGCCAGTAGGTCTCGTGCAGGCCGAGCGGGAGCAGGATCCGGCGCGTGACCTCGACGCCGACCGGGCGACCCGTGACCTGTTCGATCACCTTGCCCGCCAACAGATATCCGGTGTTGGAGTAGCCGGTGCTCGTGCCTGGGTCGAACTCGGCGGGCTGGTCGAGTGCGAGCCGGATCAACTCGTCCGCCGAGCGAGGACGCTGCAGATCGGCAACGGATTCCAGGCTCAGGTACGAGAGATAGTCGGGTATTCCGCTGGCGTGCTGCAACAGATTTCGCACGGTGATCCGGTGTCCGTCACCGCCTGGCCCGCGGACGAGGCCGGGAAGATACTGCTCCACCGGGCTGTCCAGATCGACCAGCCCCTCGGCGACCAGCTGAAGCAGCACCGTCGAGACGAAAGTCTTGGTATTGCTGGCGATTCGCACCTGAGCATTGCCGGGGAACGCGCCGCCGGTGCCGAGATCACCGATCCCGCTGACGATTTCGGCGTGCCTGCCATCGCCGCTGACCACCAGCTGTGCGCCGGGAACACCGAGCGTTCGCACCAGAGAGTCCAGGTCGTTCTGCAGCCACCCCAGGTCCGGCCCTGTTTCGGCGGCCGCGCCTGGTAGGGATGAAACCGCGGCTGCCACAACCATGGCCGTCGTCATCATGAAACGCCGCACGGGTGCTCCCTCTTCGTCGCCAGTGCTCCCCGCGGCCCCCGCACGTATTCGGGCAGCACACGACGGTGCCACCACGGCGAATGGTGGTGGCACAAGTACGGTCTGAATCTGTCACAAGTGTTATCCCGGCGCGGGGAAAGATCGTTTCCGACTCGAACCTTTTCGCGGCGACGGCGTGGCGGCAGCAGCTCCGGGTTACGCGGGCCTGGTGGCGCTGACGTACTGCAGCAACCGGTGCACGTCCTGTTCGACGTCGACCAATCCCGACGCCGCGAAGAGCTCGGGAAAGGTCCGATCGTCGAAGACGCGCAACCCGATTCGGCCGCCGAAGACCCGGCTGACCTCGCCGAACGCGGAGTTCGCGCGATAGCTGGTGGTAATGGCGATGCGCCCGCCCGGCGCGAGCACCCTGATCATTTCCCGGGTCGCGGCGATCGGATCGGGGATCAGATACAACGCGCCGAAGCAGCACACCGCGTCGAAGGTGCCGTCGGCGAACGGGAGTACGCGCGCGTCGCCGCGCAGGTACCCGACGCGTGGCCCCGCATTGTCGGCGACCGCGCGGGCCAGCATCGGTTCCGAATAGTCGAGACCGACGGCGTAACCGCCGTCGGTCAATGCCTCGCTGAGGTGACGGGTGAAATTGCCGGGCCCGCAGGCGATATCGAGCACTCGCCGCGCACCGTCCAACCGCAGTGCGCGGACCGCGTCACGGCGATCGGACGTCGTCGTTCGCCCGCTGGCGAGATAGAACAGCGTCGGTCGCCACGCCCGCTCGTACACCGCGGCCAGCGCAGGGTGATTCATCGTGCGTCGCGCCAGGTTCATGGTCAGGCCCGCGCGACCTCGATCGTCATCCCCGCCGCCCGCAACCGCTCGGTCAGCGCGTCACCCATCGCCGCCGCAGGCGTGAGAATGCCCGCCAGTTCCGGCTGCTTGTCGGTGTCGAAGGCCAGGGAAAGCCCGCTCTCGCCGAGCAGCACCGCGGTCGCCTTGTAGCCGGGATCGCCCTTGGCGGCGAAGGTCGCGACGTACTTCGCACCCGAGGTGGTGTGCGCGAACGTCTTGTGGGTGAACCACCCACTGTCGCGGGCCTTTTCGCTCGGCCCGGTGCCCGGCTTCGGCAGCACCCGGTCCAGCAGCTTGCGCCCGAGCGAGACCCGGGACAGCACCGCGCCCGCCGCCATGCCTGCCACGATGCCGCCCGAGATGCCAGCGGCCACCAGCGGCGCCGCCGCGGATTTGCCCGCGTTCATCACCTCGCGGTAGCGGAAGTTCTTGCCGTACACCCAGCCGAGCAGGCCGTTGGTCCTGCGCACGATCTTGGTGTTGTGGCTGGCCATGATGAAGGTGCTGACCCAGCCGTCGAGGCTGGGGTCGATGGCGCTGGCGCGGGAGAGCGCCTGATCGGACTGGCGGCCGACGTCGGGGTCCATCGACTTGTCGGGGCTCAGCGAATAGGGGTGCCCGAGCACCGATCCCTTCTTCGGGTCGGCGGCGATCGCCTCCATCATGGCCCGGCCGGAGTCGATGGTGCCGCCGCTGGCGCCGCCCTTGATCGCGGCGACCATGGTGGTGTCTTCCAGCTCTCCGGTGTTGTCCGCCACCGACCGCTGGTACAGCAGGTACACGGCAAGATCCGACGGAATCGAGTCGTACCCACAGGAATTCACGATCTTCGCGCCGGTCTCGACGGCTTGCTCCTGATAGCCGTCGATCGCGTCGCGAATGAACAGCGGCTCGCCGGTCAGATCGGCGTAGTGCGTGCCCGCCTTCGCGCAGGCGGCGACGAGCGGCATCCCGTAGCGCAGGTACGGCCCGACGGTGGTGACGACGACCTTGGTCTGTGCGGCCAGTGCATCGAGCGCAGGCTGATCGCCGGAATCGGCGACCACCAGTCCCCAGCCCGCGGCGGCAGGCCCGAGTTCGTCCCGCACCGTGGTCAGCTTGTCCAGCGAGCGCCCGGCGAGCGCGATGCGCGCGGTCGCCGGTGCGGCGTCGATCAGGTACTGCGCGGTGAGTTTTCCGACGAAACCCGTTGCGCCGAACAGGACTAGGTCGAACTCTCGATTGTCTGCCATTGTCTTCCGTTCTATGGGGACGGCAAGCCGGCGAAGCCGGCGGGGTGGGTGAGCACTGGGGACGGCAAGCCGGCGAAGCCGGCGGGGTGGTGCGCGCTGCGATCACGCGTCGGGTTGGGCGGCTTTCGCTGGTTTCTTCGCCTTGGCGCGCGACTTCTTCGGCACGACCGGCGGATGGTCGGCCAGCCAGGCGTGATGCACCTTGCCGAGTTCGGTGACGGGCGGTTCGCCGTAGATCCATTCCCGCGAGATGCGATGCCAATTCGCGGTGCAGCCGAGCTGGCCGAGCATGCCGAAGGTGAGGAAGTCGGCGCGGCGGGAGAACAGGTGCTCCGGCGGCAGGTTCTGCTGCTTCATCCCCGCGAATTCGCTGGCCCTCGGGTCCACCGCGAGCAGGAACGCGCCGCTGGCCAGCTCGGGGGTGATGGTCAGGTCCTCGTCGATCAGACACCATTCCGAGGCGGCCAGCACGTATTCCAGACATTCGTCGGCGCCGATCTCGTCGGGCGAGTCGATCACGCCGCGCTGAATCATCAGGTCGCGCAGGTCTTCTGCGCGGTCCTCGGCGGCCGCGCGCAGGCAGGTCAGCTCGAACTGCACGTGATCGGGATCCATCCGGTTGAACAGCCCGAAGTCGAGAAAGGCGACCCGGCCGTCCGCGGCGAGCAGCACGTTGCCGGGATGCGGGTCGCCGCAGAACTCGTTGAAGGTGAACAGCGAGCCGACGTAGAAGCGATAGATGATCTCGCCGATCCGGTCGCGGTCCGGGTCCGGCAGCTCACGGATTTCCTCGAATCCCTTGCCTGCCACGTATTCGCTGACGAGCACCCTCGTGGTGCTGAGTTCCGGCATCGAGCGCGGCACCACGATGAACGGGTGGCCCGCGTAGAGCTCGGCGATCTGTAGCTGGGTGTTCGCCTCGGCCTGATAGTCGAGTTCGCTCTCCATGTTGAGCCGCAGCTCGTCGAGCACCGCGGGGGTGACCCACGGCATCGCCGACTGCAACACCCTGCGAAACATGGCCAGGTTCTTCAGGTCCGCGCGCACCGCGGCGTCGATGCCGGGGTACTGCACCTTCACCGCGACCTGCCGCCCGTCGTGCAGCCTGCCCCGGTAGACCTGGCCGATCGAGGCGGCCGCGATCGGCTCTGCCTCGAATTCGGCGAAGATGGTGTCGAGCGGCTGGCCGAAATCGTCCTCGATCACCTGGCGCATCGCGGCGAACGAGACCGTCGGCGCCGCGTTGCGCAGCACGGCGAGGCGCTTCTGGAACCGTTCCCGATGCGACTCCGGCACCAGGTCCATGTCGAGCACGGACATCATCTGCCCGAGCTTCATGGCAACGCCCTTCATGGTGCCGAGCACCATCACCACCTGCTCGGTGGTGCGAATCATGGACTCCTCGGCCATCTTCGCGCGCACGGCCTCGGATCTGCCGCGCATCGACAACCTGGCGCGTTGCGTGCGGATCACCGAGCTGGCCGCCACAGCACCCAGCTTGGTGCCACGAGCAAGCCGGGAGGTCGGTACTTGCTTCGCCATCGAGGTACCTCCATTGGTGCCGGGGCGCGGGGCGGTGACGCAGCCCACTCGGCGCACCGCTCGCGTTCAGAGTAGCCAACCCCGCGACAATGTCGAGACCCTCGTCATACTTTTGCTAGCACCCGAGCTAGCGCCAGGGGAGTCCGTGGCGATCGATCAGTTTGCCGAGTTCATCCCCGGAGCGGGCAGCACATGCGGCTGTGCGTTGAACACCTCGCGCGAGCCACCGGCGCCCGCCATCCCTTCGATGGCGCTCCACGTCATCATGGTGAGGTAGTCGATCACCTCGTCGCGGGTCATCGTCTTGTTCGTCGTCCACCAGTGCGTGGCCAGCTGAATGCCGCCGACCAGCACGTAGGAGCACAGCGCGACGCCATCGGTCAGGATGCCCTTCGCCGTCGCGCGGTCGATGATGACGGCGGCGACCACCTCGGCGAACAACTTCTCGAACTCGGCGAGCGAGGACTGGTCGGCCGAGCCGTTGCCCATGATGAAGCGGTAGACCTCGGGGTCCTCGTCGACGGTGCCGACGTATTCGCCGAGCGCCGTGCGGACCAGCTGGTACTCGTCGGCGTCGAGGCTGATCGCGCCGTAGACCCTCGGCATCAGCGTGGTCTCGATGAATCGCTGCATGGTCGCGTGGACCAGGTCGTTCTTATCGGAGAAGTACCGGTAGAGCACGGTTTTGGAGACGCCGATCTCGGCGGCGATCTCGTCCATCCCCGCGTTGCTGCCGCGGGCTCGCACAGCGGCAAGAGTGCCGTCGACGAGTTCCTCGCGGCGGTCGATCTTGTGCTGGCGCCATCGGCGTTTGCGGCCATCCTGTCGGCCGGTGCGCACCGCCGCCGGTCGATCGGCAAGTTCGCCGACGTCGACAAGGTCATCGGTGGACAGCGTGAGCTCCCTCGTTAGTCGTTCCCTCTAGGCACCACCAGCTTAGGTCCCGGCCGCCGGTGATATGCGCGTTTGGGTCTCGATGCGACGGGTTGCACAACTTCGGTGCTTGACGTGCGCGCGGCAGCGCACACAGCAGAATGGGAAGTATGGAGAAAGCTCCCGGCAACATCGCGGTCCTGGAAACGCCAACGGCGCCGCCCGCGGCCGCGCCCCTCGGCTTCGCCTCCGTGCTCGATGAGGCAGCCAAACGGCGTGACCTGTGGCGGATGAAATCGCTGGCCACCGGGTTGCTTGCGCTGGCGACGGCGATCTATCTGTTCTGTCGCTGGATGGAATCGCGTGGCATCGGCGGTGCGTGGGTCGACTACGTACGCGCCGCGTCCGAGGCGGGCATGGTCGGCGCACTGGCCGACTGGTTCGCCGTCACCGCGCTGTTCCGGCATCCGCTCGGCCTGCCCATTCCGCACACCGCGATCATCCGCAAGAAGAAGGATCAGCTCGGCGAGAGTCTCGGCGCCTTCGTCGGCACGAACTTCCTGTCGCCGGACGTGGTTGCGGCGAAGGTGAATTCCGCGCAGATCTCCTGGCGGGTCGGTCGCTGGATGGCCGACCCGGTGCACGCGGCGCGGGTCGCCGAGGAGAGTTCGACCCTGCTGCGTGCGGTGGTCGGGGTGCTGCGCGACGAGGATGTCGAGCAGATCATCGATCAGACGATCATCAAGCGGATCGCCGAACCGCTCTGGGGTCCGCCGATCGGCCGGGTGCTTGCCGAGTTGCTCGCCGACAACCGGCAGCTGCCGCTGATCGACATGCTTGCCGAGCGAGCGCATCAGTGGGCGTTGGGTTCCCAGGAGACGATCGACCGGATCGTTTTGCGGGATGCACCGCAGTGGGCTCCGAAATTCGTCAATATTTTGCTTTCCGAGCGGATCTACCGGGAGTTGGTCGAGTTCACCTGGAAGGTCAGGTCCAACCCCGAGCACGAGGTGCGGCTCGCGGCGAATCGGTTCCTCGAGGAATTCGCCGAAGACCTGCAGCACGACGACGCGATGATCAAGAAGGCGGAACGGATCAAGTCCCAGATCATGGGCCGCGACGAGATCACCGGCATGGCCGAGGCGACCTGGCGCGCGGCCAAACAAATGATCTTGGATTCGGCCGATGATCCCGACAGCGCGCTGCGGCGTAAGGTCGGCGAGAACGTGCAGCAACTCGGCGAACGGCTGCGCGACGACGCCGACATGCGTGCCAAGGTCGACGGCTGGATCGACCGGGGGGCAAGGTATCTCGTGCAGAACTACGCGGGGGAGATCTCGACCCTGGTCACCGACACGGTTGCCAGGTGGGATGCCGACGAGGCGAGTAAGAAGATCGAATTGCAGGTAGGCCGGGATCTGCAATTCATCAGAATCAACGGAACGGTCGTCGGTTCGCTTGCGGGCCTGGCGATTTACACAATTTCGCAGTTGATGTTCGGCGGCTGAGGCGCAGCGCGCCGAATGTTTGCCGATGGGCTGCTAACAGACTGCTTGCAATAGTTAGCACCCTGTCCTAGAATTGAACTCGTACAACCGCCAGAAGGTGAGTGATGGCAGACCAACCCGAGGTTTCCGCCGAGTACCCCGACAGTTCGGCCGAGCAATCGACCGGCGTCGGCGAAAAAGCGGCCCGCGTGGTGAACGCGGCGCACGACATCGGAGGCTTCATCAGGGCACAGCGAGAGGCCGCGCAAGTCTCGCTGCGCCAGCTCGCCACCCTTGCGGGAGTGAGTAATCCGTACCTCAGCCAGATCGAGCGCGGATTGCGCAATCCATCCGCCGAGGTACTCGCGCAGATCGCCAAGGCGCTGCGGGTGTCATCGGAGGTGTTGTACGTCCGGGCCGGCTATCTCGAACAGCGGCCACACAGCCCGGTCCGGGACGCCCTGCTTGCCGACACATCGATCAGTGAACGGCAGAAGCAGGTGTTGCTCGAAATCTATGAATCGTTTCGCCGGGAAAACGGAGGGAACGAGCCGGGGGGACACGGGGACAGCGCCGTTCCGAGCACACCAACTGAAACTCCGCCACGCCAGGAGAACGAAGAACCATGACAGAGATCAACCCGACCGAGACCGAAACCAAGACCGCCGTGTCCAAGCCGGTGACCAAGCCGCTGCTCGCCACCGTTGGTGCGGGCGACACGATCTACTCCGCCGTCACCGATGTCGTCACCCAGGTGCGTGAGCGCGCCGCCGCGACCGACGTCTCCGCTCGGGTCGAAGAGGCACGTGAGCGCTTCGCCAACGTGCCCGCCGACGTGCAGGCCCAGTTCGAGACGCTGCGCGAGCGGCTGACCGGACTGCCCTCGGAACTGCCGGAGGACCTCGCCGCGCTGCGCGAGAAGTTCACCCCCGAGGAACTGCGCACGCTGGCCGACAAGTACTACCACCAGGTGCTCGACCTCTACGCCGATCTCGCCGTTCGCGGCGAGGAGACCGTGGAGCGGCTGCGCGCCAACCACCTGGTCGAGGAGCAGATCGAGCGCGTCGAGAGCCTGTACACCGACGCCGTGAGCCGCGCCGAGGATGTGCTCGGCCGGGTCAACGGCCTGCTCGGCCGTCCGGCCAAGGTCGAGGACGAGGTCGAGGAGCCGGTCGTCGACGCCGAGGTTGTCACGGTGACCACCGAGACCGAGCCGTCGGCCGAGGAGAACGGCGCCGCCGCGCCTGCCGCCAAGAAGGCGCCTGCCGCCAAGAAGGCCCCCGCCAAGAAGGCCGCGCCGAAGAAGGCCTGATCCGCCGACCCGTCGTGAATACTGATTCACAAGGGCCGCAAGGCTATTGGTGAACAATCCGGCAACGCCCTCGCACACTCTGGTGTGCGGGGGCGTTGCTCGTATGATGGGTGAGGTGAACATGGTGCACGGATTGACCGGGATGATCCTGCTCGTCCTGTGGCTGGCGGCGTTGGGCGCGACGATCTTCGCGCTGATTCATGCCGTCCGTCAGCGTTCGGACGCGTTCACCGCGGTGGACAAGCTGACCAAGCCGATCTGGCTGGCGATCCTCGGTGTCGCGGTGTTGCTGCTCCTGCTTTCGCCTGCCGGCCTCGGTCTCCTGTCGTTCATCGCGATCATCGCGACGGGGGTCTATCTGGCCGATGTACGGCCGAAGGTGGATGAGATTCAGCGCGGTCCGCGCTGGTAGGCGACGAATTATCGATAACTTCTTAGTGCTTGCCCCTAGCAAGCGGCGCGAATCGGAGTTACTGTATCGAGCAGTAACACAAAGGAGTGTCCGATGCGTGCAATGCTGCCGTCTGCGTTGGTGAACCTGCCGGAACAAGTCCGGGGGCTGCTCGACGCACACCGCGCGAACCTGCGGGCTCGTACCTATGCGACCGCGGCGTTCAACCCGCCGACCGTCTCGCACGAGGTGATCCAGGTGATCACCAGGGACGGCACCCGGCTGCGGACGCACGCATACGGACCCGCCGACCGCCCGGTGCTCGTGCTGGTGCACGGCTGGACCTGCAGCATCGAATACTGGAACCCCCAGATCAACGCGTTCGCGGGGGACTACCGGGTGATCGCCTACGACCAGCGCGGTCACGGCGAGAGCGAACGCGGATTCTCCCCGCTGACCATGGACCTGCTCGCCGACGATCTGGCCGCCGTGCTCGAGGCGACGCTGCGCCCCGGCCAGCGGGCCGTACTGGTCGGCCACAGCCTCGGCGGCATGACGCTGCAGGCCTGGGCGGGCCGCTACCCGGACCAGGTCGCCAAGCAGGCGAGCGCGGTGCTGCTGACCAACACCGCGGCCGACCGGCTGATCTTCGAGACGACCGTGGTGCCGTTGTTCAACCGGCCGCTGCGGCTGCTGCAGTTGAAGGTGCCGTTGCCGTTCCTGCTCGGGCGCTTCGGCCTCGGGGCGCCGATGGTCTTCCCGCCCATCGCGCCGGTGCGCTGGGTGGTCGCGCGGCAGATCCTGACCAGCTCGGCCAAGGGCGATCTGCTCGACTTCAACTTGAACATCATCCGGTCGTGTCCGGCCGTGGTGCGGGCCGCCTTCGGGCGCCTGCTCGCCGCGATGGACGTCGGCCAGTCCGCGCGAAACCTGGTGGTGCCCACCACCGTGCTCGCCGGCTCGTTCGATGACATGACGCCCGTTGCGCATTCGGAGCGGATCGTCGAGATGCTCAGGGAGACCGGAAGTCTCGCGCGGTACGCGATCCTGCCGACCGGGCACATGGGCAACACCGAAGCCTACGAGCGGTTCAACGAGGAACTGCGGCACGTGCTCGAATCGGTGGTGCGCCCGCGCGCCGAGATCGCGGGTTGAGAGGGACCTGACAGCGGGTCAGGTGAACACGACTGTGCGGCGGCCGTGTACGAGTACCCGGCCCTCCAGGTGCCAGCGCAGGCCGCGAGCCAGCACCACCCGTTCGATGTCGCGGCCCTGACGGACCATGTCTCGCACGTCGTCGGCGTGATCGATGCGGCTCACGTCCTGCTCGATGATCGGGCCTGCGTCCAGCTCTGCCGTCACGTAGTGGCAGGTGGCGCCGATCAGCTTCACGCCGCGCGCGAACGCCTGGTGATATGGGCGGGCGCCGACGAACGACGGCAGGAAGCTGTGATGGATGTTGAGCGCCTTGCCCGCCCAGTGCGCGCACAGTTCCGGCGGCAGCACCTGCATGAAGCGGGCGAGCACCACCGCGTGC
Source organism: Nocardia altamirensis NBRC 108246 (assembly GCF_001612685.1). Classification (GTDB taxonomy): domain Bacteria; phylum Actinomycetota; class Actinomycetes; order Mycobacteriales; family Mycobacteriaceae; genus Nocardia; species Nocardia altamirensis. The sequence continues at coordinate 163,277 of NZ_BDAY01000009.1, read as the reverse complement.
GGATCGTGCGCGTCGACCAGCGCGCGGACCTCGTCGAAGGCGGGTCCGCGCTCGGCCGGGTCCTTCGGGAACGGCACATGATGGAACTTCACGCCGTGTGCCTCGGTCATCTCGGCCAGATCGGGGTGGTTGCCGATCACCGCCTCGATGGTGGCGGGTAGTTCGCCGCTGGTCGCGCGCCCGAGCAGGTCGTGCAGGCAATGCCCGTCCTTGCTGACCAACAGCACGGCCCGGCGGCGCGCTCCCGAATCGAGCAGCTGCCATTCGGTTTCCGGTCCCAATTCGGCGGCGACCGCGGCGAACCGGTCGCGCAGCTCCGCGATCCCGAACGGGACCGTCGTCGCCTTGATCGCCTGCCTGGTGAAGAACCATCCGGTCTCGGTGTCCGAGTGGTATCCCGCCTCCACGATCGACCCGCCGAACCCCGCGATGAACGAGGTGATCCCGGCAATGATGCCCGGCCGGTCCGGGCACCCGAGGGTCAGCACGAATCGGCGGTCGTCGGAGGAGGGAGCAGAACTCATCCGACCATCCTCCCAGGCCCTGCTGAACGAAGGACCAGTAGGTTTGCTGCGCATGCGCCGCGCAGTGTGGCAGACACTCCGTGCGCGAGACTCAGAGGTCGTAAAAGGGTTCGGCGTAGCGGAATTCGCCGGTGATCTGGGACTCGTAGGCGCTGAGCTGGCGGACCTGGAAGTGCGAGATCCAGGACGGGTCGCTCGGGGTGATGCCGAGGCGGGCGGCGGGGACGAAGCCGAACTTGGGGTAGTAGTCGAGATGACCGAGCAGGCCGACGAGTGGTTCGTCGAGTGCGTCGGCGGCGCCGAGGGCCGCGTGCATCAAGGCCGAGCCGACGCCGGTGCGCTGATGTTCGGCGAGCACGCCGATCGGGCCGAGCGCGAGCACCGGGAACGGGCCGACGGCCGCCCTGGTCAGGCAGATGTGGCCGATCACCGTGTCGTATTCGATCGCGACCATCGAGAGGGTCGGTATCCAGCCTGCGTCGCTGCGCAGCCGGGCGACCAGATCGACCTCGGGTGGCTCGGCGCCGCCGTCGTCCGGCGGTTCACCGGTGAGCTCGACGAGATCACTGTCCGCGTGGTGCGCGTCGAACGCGCTGCGATGGACGGCCGCGATGGCGGCGATGTCGTCGGCGCGCTCGCGACGGATCAACACGGTGACGTCTCCTCCCGAACGAAGTAGGGCTCATCCGCACACGTTAATCAGTCGACTGCTTCGTCATACCGCCGATCTGTCACCACTACGAGTGTGCGGGACGGCTACCAGGCACGCAACGGAATTCGACAGAGCTTTATCGAGGGCTTCGCTGCGCCTACGTGGTGACGCTGCGCTATCTCCTCCGGCGCTGACGCTCAGCCCTCGGTGGTATGCCAGACTTTCCGATCATGGCACGTTCTGTCTCGCTGACCAGGGCCGAAGTGGCCGCCATGATCGATCACACGCTGCTGGCGCCGGAGGCGACGCCCGCCGACGTCGCCGCGCTGATCGACGAAGCTCGCGCACTGGGGGTGCTGGCGATCTGCGTTTCCCCCTCGATGCTTCCGGTGCGCGCGCCGGGCCTCGTGGTGGCGACGGTCGCCGGATTCCCGTCGGGTAAACATCATTCGCTGGTGAAGGGCGCCGAGGCGCGGCTCGCGGTCGAGCAGGGCGCCGCCGAGGTGGACATGGTGATCGACGTCGGTGCGGCGGTGGCAGGCGATTACAACGCGGTGCTGACCGACATCATCACGGTGCGCGAGGCGACCGGGGACCGGGCGCTGCTCAAGGTGATCATCGAATCGGCGGCGCTGTCGGATGCGGCGATCGTCGAGGTCTGCCGAGCCGCGGAGCGCGCCGGCGCCGATTTCGTGAAGACCTCCACCGGATTTCATCCGGCGGGCGGGGCGAGCGTGCACGCGATCGAGCTGATGGCGGCCACCGTCGGCGGCAAGCTCGGCATCAAAGCCAGCGGTGGTATCCGGACGGCGGAGGCCGCGGCGGAGTTGATCGCGGCGGGCGCGACGCGGCTCGGCCTGTCCAAGTCACGGACGGTGCTCGACGGGTTTCCCGCCTGAGCGACAACGCGATTCACCTGGCAGCGAGGCACACTCCGGTGAATGCGTCTCGCTACCAGGTGATGTGGTGTCGCGATAGGTGAATGGCGCTGGATGCCCTGCTGTTTCAGGAGCAGGTCGCGTCGGTGTCGCCGGTGGCCGCGGGGAGCTCGGCGCGGCCGCCTTTCAGCTTGACGGCGATGCCCGCGTCGGTGACCTTCACCTCGGTCGGCTGCATCCCGTACGGGTAGTTCTGCAGGCTCTTGGTGAACACCTCGACGATGCCCTGCACCAGGTCGGTGGGCAGACCAACGCCGAGCAGCTGCGCCGACATCGTGTCCACCTCGATGACGCCGTTCTTGATGACCGGCTGCACCTGCAGCTGGGCCAGCCCGCCGAGCACGTCCAAGGTCAGCATGTTCGACGCTGCCGACGATTTCACGTCGCGCACCAGGCCGCCGAGTGTCTGCCGGATGCCGTCGTTGCTCCAGGTGACGTCGGCGGAGGAGCTGCCGATCACCCCGCCGCCGCGCCCGTTGTCGATCACCTCGACATCGTTGAACTTCGAGCGAACCACCATGCCGACGGCCGGGCCGAACTTGGTGTCGTCGCTGTCCACCCTGATGCTCGACAGCTTGCCGTCGAGCCAGGTGATCAGCATCGGCTTCGCGCCGAAGCTCACGTCGATCTTCGAGCCCATGTCCTTCTCGAATTGCGTACTGACACAGCGGGACACGATGTGTCTGGCGTACGCCTCGCCGCCGACCAGAACCGTGGCGAGCAGGATCGACACCACGGTCAGGGCGATCAGCAGGGCCCGCCGGTTGATCGTCAGGGTGGACGGAGGCTTCGTAGACATGGGGCGATTCTTCCGTACGTTTCTGTGCCAGCTCTGTGGGGTCACTGAGGGGATGGCTGCCTGCGGGGCGAGTAAGGCCGCCCGATTGATTGTGACGTGTGACACAAGAATCGGGCGTAGCCTGGTGCGCATGGCTGGCGATGCGGCGGGCCGAGCGCTCGAATCCGCGGAACACGGGTGGCGCGTGCTGCGCCGATTGGCCGGTCGTCATGCGGGGTTCTTCACCACCAGGCAGGTCTTGCGCACCCGGTGCGAGGCGCGGGTCCGCATCGCGCTCGGCGACGGCTCGGTGACCAGGGCGGGCGTCGGGATGCTGCGCCTGGCCGAATGGCAGCCGGGTCCGCTCGACGAATATGCCATGTGGGCGGCCTGGTTCGACGGCGCCGCGGCGGTCTCGCATCACAGCGCCGCCGAGTTGCACGGCATCGGGCGGTTGCAGCCGCGCTTCCTGCACCTGTCGGTGGGCTCGGGGCGCCCGCCGGTGACGCCGCGGCTGGTGGTGCTGCGGCGTTCGCTGATCGGCGCCGAGATCGAGTCGGCCGGTCCGTTCCTGGTGACGACCCCGCTGCGCACGGTGCTCGACCTCGCCGAAGCCGACATCGGCCAGCCCGCACTGGACGAGGTGATCGCCGACGCGATCGCCATCAACCGCTGCACCAGCGCCGAAATCCGTTACGCCGGTAAGCGACTACCCGCGCGCGCGGCTTCGCGACTCTATCGCGCGCTCGCAAGCGCATAGGTCCCGCTGGTCACAGCGGATGCGCACGTCGCACAGCATCGGGACGTGTTGTGCGGCGTGCGGAATCGCTGTGGTGTCAGCGTGGGGCGACGGTGGCCCATGGCACCGAGAGCACGCAGTCGCGCATGCGGCGGCGGTACGAGCGGAGTGGGAAGCCTTCTCGGCGTAGGGATTCTGCGGCGGCGCGCCAGCGGACCCGTGGGCCGAACGGCGCGAGCGGGGCGGCGTGCGCCCAGGCCCGGTCCGCCGCGGTGAGCAGGGTGTGGATCGGTTCGCCCGGAATGTTGTGGTGGATCAGGGCTTTCGGTAGTCGCTCGGCGATGTCGGAGGGCTGCTCGACGGTGAACGGGTCCCAGGCCATGGTGAGCGAGCGCGGCCCTGCGCGATCGAGCAGGATCCAGGCGCAGCGGCGGCCGAGCTCGTCGCAGGTGCCGTCGACCAGCAAGCCGTCCGGCGTAAGGCCGGACAGGATGGTCGACCACGCTTCTGGCACCGCCGCTTCCGGATACTGGCGCAACACGTTGAACGCGCGCACCAGCACCGGTCGGAGCCCGGCCAATTCGAAACCGCCGCGCGCGAAGCTGACGCCGTCGCGGCCGGGCACCACCCGGTCCGGATCGATCTCCAGTCCGACGACCCGGACATCCGGTCGCACGGTGCGCAGCCGCGCCGCCAATTCCAGTGTGGTCCACGGGCTTGCGCCGTAACCGAGGTCGACGACGAGCGGATCGGCTGCCGCGCACAGGCGTGCGGTGACCAGCTGGTCGTGCATCAACCAGCGGTCGCTGCGGCGCAGCCGATTGACGCCGGTGGTGCCGCGGGTGATGGCACCGACCGGTTTGGTCAGCTGGTGGGGTGGTGGTCGTCGAGCCACTGTGCGGTGAATTCGGCCTCGGCGCGGAACAGATCGATCAGGTTCACCAGCATCAGCTGCTCCAAGCGCGGGCCGACCATCGGGATGAAAACCTTCGCCTCCGAGGAGAACCGCATCGTGCAGCCGGTCTCGGTGGGGAACAGGCGGATGGTGCCGCCGAGGCTGCCCGGCCCGGCCGGGATGGACGCCGAGTACTTCCCGGTGATCTCCTCGGCGTCGAACGGCCCCCACGCTTCCTTGCGGGTGATCACCATGTCCTTGCGCATCACGGCCTGCGCGATCTCGGGCAGCATCTCGCGCGGCAGGATGTGGTGCAGCTCGATGTCGATGCCGCCGTCACCGGCTTCCAGGTGCGCGACCTCGTTCCCGGGTGAATACTTCAACATCTCGGCCATCCGCGCGTCCCAGTAGTCGCGGTTGGACAGCGCCGCATACAGCTCCTTGGTGGTATGCAGCGGGTAGCGAGCGGAGTAATCCAGTCGACGGGCCATGCACCAAGAGGTTACTGGGAGGGGTGTGCCGCAACGGCAGCGCCTTCGGCGTGGTGCCGTCAGCAGTTGCGGCGCTGCGTGTTCGGCGACACGCAGCGCCACTCGCGCATCAGTGTGCGGCCAGCCAGGTGTTGGTGAACTCTTCCTCGTTCTTCAGCACCTCGGTCAGGTGCTCGGCGATCGCGGCTTCGATCTTGCCGCCGAAGAGCGGAATCTTGACCTCGATGGTGCCGTTGGCTGCCGCGGTGGAGCTCGCGCCGTCGTCGGTCAGCGTGATGGTGCCGCGGACCTCGGCGGGCGCGCCGTCGACGCGGGCGTCGAAGGTGGCCGAGTCGCCGTTCCAGATTTCGACGCGCGGGATGATCAGGTCGCCGGGGCGCACCGCGGTGATCGCGGCGGGCAGCAGCTCGGCGGCGATGGCTTGCACCAGTTCGACCCGGATCTGATCACCGTCGACGGTCACCGAGTCGAGCCGGGCATTCGGCCCGCCGACCTCCGTGACGCGGTCTTTCCAGTACTGGTCGTTCGCGAAGGCCGCGCGCACGGCGGCAGCGGGATGCGAGTAGCGGGCCGTGTACGCCAGCGGTGTAGCCATGGTCTGACACGCTACCGTCTGCCTTGTGCGAACTTCACGTGTGGTGCCGTCGGAAGTGCTGGCCGCCATCGGCGCCCGGATCCACGCATCGGTGCCGCTGGCGGAGCTGACCACGCTGCGGGTCGGCGGCCCCGCGCTGGTCGCCGAATGCACGACGACGGACGTGCTGGTCGAGACGGTGCGGGCGCTGGATGCCGCCGAAATTCCGGTGCTGCTGATCGCGGGCGGCTCCAACCTGCTGATCGGGGACGACGGCTTCGACGGTGTGGTGGTGCGGGTCGCCACCACGGGTGTCGAGCTCGCCGACGACGGTGTGTGCGCCGAAGCGGGCGCGAACTGGGACGAGGTGGTCGCGGCGACGGTGGCGGCCGGGCTCGGCGGCCTCGAATGCCTGTCCGGCATCCCCGGTTCGGCAGGCGCGACGCTGGTGCAGAACGTCGGCGCGTACGGCGCGGAGGTGGCGACCATGGTGCGCCGGGTGCAACTGCTCGATCGGGCGAGCGGCGAGATCCGCTGGGTCGAGCCCGCTGAACTCGGATTCGGTTACCGCACCAGCGTTCTCAAGCATCGCGACGACGCGCTGGTGCTCGCGGTCGAGTTCGCGCTCGACCCGTCCGGTGCGAGCGCCCCGCTCCGCTACGGCGAGCTCGCGGCCACACTCGGCGCGGCAGGGGGCGAATCCCGTCCGGCCGCCCAGGTGCGCGAGGCAGTGCTGCGGCTGCGCGCAGGCAAGGGCATGGTGCTCGATCCCGCCGATCACGACACCTGGAGCGTGGGTTCCTTCTTCACCAATCCCATCGTCCCCGAGGCGCGCGTCCCCGAGGTGCGTGCCGCGATTGCCGCCTATGTGGGTGATGTCACGGTGCCTGCCTACCCCGACCCGAACGGGGTCAAGTTCTCCGCGGGCTGGCTCATCGAGCTCGCCGGTTTCGCGAAAGGCTTCCCCGGCTCGGTCGCCCCGGCCAGGCTGTCCACGAAACACACTCTCGCGCTGACGAATCGCGGCACCGCGACCGCCGCCGACGTGGTTGCGCTCGCGCGGACGGTGCGCGACGGGGTGGCCGAGCGCTTCGGCATCCTGCTCGAGCCGGAACCCGTCACGATTGGTGTCACCCTCTAGCCAGGTGAAACCGACACCACACACTTCGTGAGCCGACCGAACGAGTTTGCCCGCGTAAATTCGAAGGCGTGAGCAACCGTCTAGTGATTCGCAGACCGGTCGCCGCCGTCTCTGCCGTGCTGTTGGTCGTGGTCGCCCTTGTCGCCCTCGTGGCAGGCTGTGGCAGCGACAACGGTGGCGCCAAGACCTCCTCGACGCAAGCACCCGTCGCCAAGGTCGAGCTGGCGCCGGACAACGCGGCCGCCGACGTCAACCCGACCGTGCCGGTCTCGGTGACCGTCGGCAACGGCACTATCGACCAGGTCGCGCTGACCAACACCAACGGCAAGCAGGTAGCCGGCGAGCTGTCGCCGGACAAGCACAAGTACACGATCACCGAGCCGCTCGGCTACAGCGCGAAGTACACCTGGTCGGGCACCGCGATCGGCACCGACGGCAAGCCTGTCCCGATCGACGGCGCGTTCACGACGCTCGCGCCGAAGAACGCCGTCCCGGCGACCGTCAACATCGCCGACAACCAGGAGGTCGGCATCGCGGCGCCGATCATCTTGCAGTTCAAGGCTTCCGTGCAGAACAAGTCCGCGGTGGAGAAGGCGCTGAGCATCACCACCGACCCGCCCACCGAGGGCGCGTGGGCCTGGTTCCCGGACGACAACGGCTCCCGATTGCATTGGCGGCCCAAGAATTACTGGGTGCCTGGCACCACCGTGCACGTGTCGGCCAAGCTCTACGGGCTCGATCTGGGCAACGGCAACTATGGATACTCCGATCTGACAACGGATTTCCGCATCGGCCGCAGCCAAATCGTCAAGGCGAACGCGCCGAGCCACCGGATGCAGGTGGTCCGTGACGGCCAGACCGTCTTCGATTTCGCGGTCAGCTACGGCGAGGGCAACGAGCCGCGCAACGTGACCCGCTCCGGCGTGCACGTGGTCACCGAGAAGTACGAAGACTTCATGATGACGAATCCGCCGTTCTACGAGAATGTTCGGGAACGCTGGGCCGTCCGCATCTCCAACAACGGCGAATTCATCCACGCCAACCCGGAATCGGTGGCCGCCCAGGGTTCCGCGAATGTCACCAACGGCTGCATCAACCTGTCGCCCGGCGATGCGCAGGCCTACTTCCCGACCGCCCTCTACGGCGATCCGGTCGAGGTGGTCGGCACCTCGATCCCGTTGTCGGCGGCCGACGGCGACCTCTACGACTGGACCATCGACTGGAACACCTGGACGACCATGTCCGCGTTGAAGGGTGCACCCTCGCAGGTGGTGACGGCCACCCCCGTGCCGCCGCAGCCTGCGGGCGGGCGCTGACCGACCGGGCGCGCCGACCGAGGAACTCGGGCATTCGGGGCGAATTGCCTACCGCTGCCGGTCAATTCGCCTAGCGGCCGACCGAATCCGCTTCGGCCTCGCGTTCGACGGCGCGGTCGGCGGCCTGCTGGGCGCGCACGGCCTCGTGCCGCTCGGCGAGCAGGTCGCGGATCTCGATGAGCAGTTCGGTCTCGGTCGGCTCGGCCGCCTTGGTGGTGCCGAAGCGGTTCTTGAGCGTCTTCATCGGGACCATCAGCACGAAATAGAGCACGGCCGCGACCATGACGAAGTCGATGAGCGCGGTGATGATCGGGCCGACCGCGATGAAGGTGGCCGGTTTGCCCGCGACCAGTTGCACGCCGAGGCCGAGCTCGTTCGTGTTGCCGAACACCGCGAGCAGGGGATTGATGATCCCCTTGGTCACCGAGGTGACCACTGCGGTGAAGGCCGTGCCCATCACGACAGCAACCGCCAAATCGATAACGTTCCCGCGCATCAGGAAGTCTTTGAACCCCTTGAGCATGAGTAGAAACTCCGATCTCAACTAGACAAAGGTCAAAGCTCAGATCGTAAAGGGCTCGGTCGAATGGCGCGGAACGGGCTACCGTTCAGCTAATCTCCGGTCGAGCTCGGGAAATGCGTTGCGGCCATGGCTGATCAGCTGCGCCGCGCGAACCGACCGGCGTCGGCCTGATCACGCGGCTTGATGATGATCTGATCGAGATTCACGTGCGAGGGGCGCGACGCGACGAACCCGATGACCTCCGCGATGTCCTGCGCGACCAACGGGTCGATGCCCTCGTACACCTTGGCCGCGCGCTCTTCGTCGCCGTCGAACCGGACCAGCGAGAACTCGGTTTCCACTGCGCCGGGCGCGATTTCGGTCAACCGCACCGGCTGGCCGAGCAGTTCCCCGCGCAACGTGCGGTGCAGCACCGCCTGGGCGTGCTTGGCCGAGGTGTAGCCGGCGCCGTTGTCGTAGGCGACGAACGCGGCCACCGAGGTGATGGTGACGATCAGCCCGTCGCCCGACGCGATCAACTTCGGCAGCAGCGCCTTCGTGATGCGCAGCGTGCCAAGGACATTGGTCTCCCACATCCAGCGCCAGTCGTCAAGGTCGGCCTCGGCGACCGATGCGAGCCCCTTGGCGCCGCCCGCGTTGTTGACGAGCACGTCGGCGCGCTCGATCGCCTCGGCGAAGGCGCGCACTGAATCGTCCGAGGTCACATCGAGTTCCAGTGCGGTGCCGCCGATCTCGTCGGCGACGCGCTGCAGGCGATCGAGCCTGCGGGCGCCGACATAGACGTGGTAGCCCTGCTTGGCCAGTTCCCGGGCGGTGGCCTCACCGATCCCGGAGCTGGCCCCGGTGACGACAGCGGTGCGATTGCTCATGGCCCGATCCTAGGTGCCGCAACACGAGCGGGCTGTTGTCCGGATCACGGCTAGCCTGATCCCATGGCTGTACGGGACGTGGTGAGCGCTGATGGAACGAACATCGTCTATCGGGTCACCGGCCCGGCCGAGGCTCGCCCGCTGGTGTTGCTGCACGGCTGGGCGGCCAACCTGCGCTGCTGGGGTCGGGCGGCCGACGACCTCGCCGCCAGGTTCCGGGTGCTCGCCGTCGACCTGCGCGGCCACGGCTACTCCGATGCGCCCGCGGCAGGCTACGACGATCCGAAGAACTGGGCCGCCGACGTCGCCGCGGTGCTGGCGGCCGAGGGGATCGAGTCCGACGCGATCCTGCTCGGCTGGTCCTACGGCGGCATCGTGCTCAGCGACTACCTGACCGCCTACGGCACCGGCGCGATCGCGGGCGTCGTCTTCACCGGCGCGACGGCCAATATCGGTCGCGGCGTGCCCGGCGGGACGACCGGCCCGGCGATGCAGGCGGCGATTCCCGGTGTCTTCGAGGAGAGCGCGGGCCGCGCGGTGCGTGCGTTCGGCGCCTTCGGCAACGCGAACACCGGCCCCGGCGCGGACAAGGGCGCCGACGCCCAGCGCCTGTTCGGCACCAGCCTCGCCACCGCGCCCTCGGTGCGCAAGGCGCTGTTCTACCGCACCGTCGACAACACCGAAACCCTTCGCGCACTGGATATTCCGGTGCTGGTCCTGCACGGCACCGACGACCAGGTTGTCCCGATCGAGAACGCCAGGTTCATCTACGAGGCCGTCCCCGACGCGCGCGCGTCGTTCTGGGAGGGCGCCAAGCACGGCCTGTTCCTCGAGGACCGCGCCCGCTTCGTCGCCGAGATCGGGATGTTCGCGGACAGTCTGTGATTCCAGACCACAGCGCGTTCCGGCAGGTGGTCTCGGGTCGTCCCAGGTACGGGCGGCGTAGCCGGGTGAGCATGGTCACCGCAGGCCTGTGATAGCTCTCACTTGCCGGGGTGAGCGCATCGGCGGCGGGAATCCACCGTGCACTATGGATAGTGTGAGTCAACGCCTGGACCTACGGCCGAACCGTGTCGCCGTCCTATCGGTGCACACCTCACCACTGGCTCAACCGGGCACCGGCGACGCGGGCGGCATGAACGTCTACGTGCTGCAGACCGCGCTCCAGCTGGCTCGCCGCGGCACCGAGGTGGAGATCTTCACCAGGGCCACCTCCTCCAACCTGCCGCCCGTGCAAGAGGCGGGCCCGGGCGTGCTGGTTCGCAATGTGGTCGCAGGCCCGTTCGAGGGCTTGGACAAGCACGACCTGCCCACCCAGCTCTGCCCGTTCACCGCCGAGGTGCTGCGTCAGGAGGCCAGGCATCTGCCCGGCCACTACGACCTGGTGCACTCGCACTACTGGCTGTCCGGTCAGGTCGGCTGGCTGGCCAGGGATCGCTGGCGGGTGCCGCTGGTGCACACCGCGCACACGCTGGCCGCGGTGAAGAACGCCGCGCTCGCCGATGGTGATTCGCCGGAGCCGCTGACCCGCGAGATCGGCGAGAAGCAGGTGATCGCCGAGGCCGATCGGCTGGTCGCCAACACCATGGACGAGGCGCGTCAGCTCGTCGACCTGTACGGCGCGCAGCCCGAGCGCATCGATGTGGTGCCGCCCGGCGCTGACCTGATCCGCTACCAGCCCGGCGACAAGGCGGCGGCACGGGCAGCCCTCGGATTGTCCGCGGACGAGCAGGTCGTCGCGTTCGTCGGGCGGATCCAGCCGCTCAAGGCGCCCGATGTGCTGGTCCGCGCCGCCGCCGAACTGCTGCGCACCGCGCCGGGGCACCGGCTGCGCGTCCTCATCGTCGGCGGTCCGTCCGGCACCGGCCTGGCCAGGCCGGACGCGCTGATCGAACTCGCGGCGGCGCTCGGCATCGCCGATCGCGTCACCTTCCTGCCGCCGCAGCCGCCGGACCGGCTCGTCCTCGTCTACCGGGCCGCCGACGTGGTCGCGGTGCCGAGCTACAACGAATCCTTCGGTCTGGTCGCCATCGAGGCACAGGCCAGCGGCACCCCGGTGCTCGCCGCCGATGTCGGCGGGCTCGGCACCGCCGTCCGGCACGGTGAATCCGGCTTGCTCGTGCCCGGTCACCGGACGCCGGACTGGGCAGGCGCCCTCGGCTATCTGCTCGACAACCCCGAGCGGCTGCATCGGATGAGCGCCCGCGCGGTCGAACACGCGGCGAACTTCTCCTGGGAGCACACCGCCGATGGCCTGCTCGCCAGCTACTCCGCCGCGCTGGCCGATTTCCGGGACGAGCGGGCGGGTCGGCGTTCAGGCCGGGTGATCGGGGATCCGGTCGCCCACGGCATGGTGCGTGACGATGCGCGCGAAGGGGTACCCGGTGATCGCATTAACCTGGAACCGAACCAGGCCAGATCGCGGGCGCTGTGGCGGCGCAGGACGGGAGTACGTCGATGAGCGAGGCGCAGGCAACCGCGCAGCTGATCGACGCCACGCTGCGCGACAGGGAGATCGAGTACACCCGCTCGGGTGAAGAGACGTTCGTCGTCATCCTTCCCGGTGAGCGCAAGCTCAAGACCACCGTGATGCTGACCGTCGGCAAGCACGGGTTGCGCATCGAGTCGTTCGTCTGCCGCAAGCCCGACGAGAACTTCGAGGGCGTCTACAAATTCCTGCTGCGGCGCAACCGCAGGCTCTACGGCGTCGCCTACACCCTCGATCGGGTCGGCGACATCTACCTGGTCGGCCGGATTGCCACGCACGCCGTCACCGCCGACGAGCTCGATCGGGTGTTCGGCCAGATCCTCGAGGCCGTCGACGCCGATTTCAATGTGCTGCTCGAACTCGGTTTCGCCGAATCCATTCGCAAGGAATGGAAGTGGCGCGTCTCGCGCGGCGAATCGCTGAAGAACCTGCGTGCCTTCGAACATCTGGTGGATTCGGCGGACAAGCCGTAATCCCGGAAATCTTTTGGCTGTCAGTCGAATACCCGTAGTTCGTGGCTGTCTGCCGAGCACGTGCCCGGCGAATCGAGATGGATAGCGCGCGGTGGAAAGGAGCACGGGTGACAATCGCTTGTGATTCGGATCGTGAAGAAGGCACCGCGATGACTGTTTTGGCTTTGGATATCGGCGCGACGAAGTTCGCGGCAGGCATCGTGCACACCGGCCGGAAAGTGCGTGACGTGCGGCAGGCCATGGTGCCACCGGAGTCGGTCTGGGAGGTGTGTCGCGAACTGCTGCTCGAGGTGGCGGGGGACGCGCCGATCACCGCGGTCGGCATCGGCTCGGCCGGACCGGTCGACGTGCGTACCGGCATCACCATGCCGCTGAACATCCCCGAATGGAAGTCGGGATTCCCGATCGTCGCCGAGGTGCAGAAGCTGTTCCCCAGCGCGGCAATCCGATTCGCGATCGACGGCGCCTGCCTCGCGCTGGCCGAGCATCATGTCGGCGCGTTGCGCGGGCTGTCGAACGGGCTGGCGATGACGGTGTCGTCGGGGATCGGCGGCGGGCTCATCGCGGACGGGAAGGTCGTCCTCGGCCGCACCGGCAATGCCGGGCACATCGGACACATCGTCGTTCCTGGGTGGGATGTGCCCTGCGAATGCGGTGGTGTCGGCTGCGTCGAGGCGATCGCGAGCGGCATGTCCTCGGTGCGCTGGGCCGTCTCGCAAGGGTGGACCGGCAAGACCGGCGCCCAGCTGGCCAAGGCGGCGCACACCGGCGACGAGATCGCGCTGGCCGCACTGCATCGCGCGGGCACCGCCCTCGGCCAGGCGATCGCTTCGGCCGCCGCGTTGCTCGATGTCGATCGGGTCGTCATCGGCGGCGGTTTCGCGCAATCCGGTGAGCCGCTGTGGGATCCGCTGCGCGCGGCGGTCGCCAAGCACGCCCGCCTCAATTTCCTGGACGACCTGCACGTCGTGCTGTCGCGGATCACCGACGGCGCCACCCTCGTCGGCGCGGGCGTGCTCGCCGCGGGCCACGCGACCGCCGACACCATCGACTGACGCCAGCCCTGGTCATGGCCGATGAGCGCTGCGGCGACAGCATGGAAAGATGGCGGCCATGACGTACACCCTCGTGCTACTGCGCCACGGCGAGAGCGAATGGAATGCCCTGAACCTGTTCACCGGCTGGGTGGACGTGCACCTCACCGACAAGGGCATCGCCGAGGGCAAGCGCGCGGGGGAGCTGCTGGCCGAGCACGGCATCCTGCCCGACGTCGTCTACACCTCGCTGCTGCGCCGCGCGATCAGCACCGCGAACATCGCGCTCGACGCGGCCGACCGGCACTGGATCCCGGTGATCCGGGACTGGCGGCTCAACGAGCGGCACTACGGCGCGCTGCAGGGCAAGAACAAGCCGCAGACCCGCGCCGAATACGGCGACGAGCAGTTCATGCTGTGGCGCCGCAGCTATGACACTCCGCCGCCGCCGATCGACCCGACCGACGAGTACAGCCAGGAGGGCGATCCGCGCTACGCGGGCATCGAGGTGCCGAAGACCGAGTGCCTGCTCGATGTGGTCAAGCGGATGGTCCCGTACTGGGAGTCGACCATCTCCAAGGAACTGCTGACGGGCAAGACCGTGCTGGTTGCCGCGCACGGCAATTCGCTGCGCGCCCTGGTCAAGCACCTGGATCAGATTTCCGACGAGGACATCGCCGAGCTGAACATCCCGACCGGCATTCCGCTGCGGTACGAGCTGGACGAGAACCTGCGTCCGGTCCGTCCGCGCGAGTATCTCGATCCCGAAGCGGCGGCCGCAGGCGCTGCCGCCGTCGCGAATCAGGGCGCCAAGTAGCTCCTCGCTGACTTCGATCAACGCGCCGCGGCAGGCAATCGGCCGCGGCGCGTTGCTGTGTGCGCGCGGCGTTCTGGTCCGTGACAGTCATGCGACCGGTTGATCGGTGCGCGGTGCCGATCCGGCGAAATGCGGTGGCGATCGCCGCAGGTCGAAGCCTTGCTGTGGGATTGCTGGACCGATTCGGGCGGTGCTGTTCGCGTTGGCCTTCTGTGTTTTGCGTCACGCCGGTAGGTGTATTTGCCAGTGCTCGCTGGCTAGTTCAACTGCGCGTTGCGTAACTGAACATTCTCATTCGGAAACTCCCGCGTAGCGGCTGTTACCTGGGCTTTGGCTGCCCTGATGTCATCGCCCTCACGGTATGTAAATCTCCATTCGGATTTGCCCAGAAGTTACCCCTTGTCATTACCGACAGGTAAGTATGTAGACTTTGGGCGTTCGACCAGTCCGAGAGGTAGATCACGTCCGATGAAGTACGCGTTGCGCACCACAGTGGCGGCGGTTGCCGCCGCAATGCTGGGCCCCTTCCTCGTCAGCGGCGCTTCCGCCGCGCAGGCACCAACCGGCCCCGACGGCGGCGCCGCCGGAGCGGCCTGGGCCGCAACCCAGGACGGCCCGCAGCAGTATCCGAACATCAACATCCAGTGGGACGTCCCCATCGCGATGAGCGACGGAACTGTGTTGAAGGGCAACGTCTATCGCCCCGCGGACGCCTTCAACCGGCCCATCGATACGCCGACGCCGACGATCGTGAACCTGACTCCGTACACCAAGCTGGTGTCGAACCTGGCCGACCACGCGCAGTCCGTTCCCGGCCTGTCCGATGCGCTGTTCGGGCTGCTCCGCCAGATCGATCTGAGCGGCACCCCGCTGTCCGGCGTCACCGACCTGACCAAGGGCATCGGCGGTGGTGAGCTGCGCAGCTTCACCGTCGACCGCCAGCTCATCAAGAGCGGCTACTCGCAGGTCGTCGTCGACGTGCGCGGCACCGGCTTCTCCCAGGGCACCTGGGACATGCTGCGCGACCGTGAGCAGCAGGACACCATCGAGGTGATCGACTGGGCGGCCGCACAGCCGTGGTCCAACGGCCGCATCGGCATGAACGGCATCTCGTACTCCGGCATCAACCAGGTGCAGGCCGCGGAGAAGCGGCCCGCCGCACTGAAGACGATCTTCCCCGTTGTGCCGGGCAGTGACCTGGTCAACGATGTGCTCGCGCCGGGCGGCGGCTTCGGCACCGCCTTCATCCCGCTGTGGCTGACCGCCATCAACGGCACCAAGCTGGTCCCCGATCTGGCGTCGATGGTCAACGGGCAGTTCGACACGCAATGGCTCGCCGACCGCGTGCGAGATCCGTTCACGTTCATGGACGTTCTGCTCAACGCGTACACCACGACGCGCATCGACGATCTCGACCCGCGCGCCAAAGAGCTGCTGACCGACGGCTCGCGGCCTCGGCAGGCCTGGCTCGGCGACCCGAGCCGGATCCAAGTGCCCACCTTCGTCACCGGCGGCTGGCACGACTTGTTCACCTACTCGGAATCGAAGATCTACCAAGAGATTCCGCTGCCCGCAGGCCAGAAGCAGCTGCTGATGGGCAATACCTACCACCTCAACTCCGGTAACGAGTACGCGAAGCCTGGGCTGCCGCCTCGGTTGGATGTGTTGCAGCGCGCGTGGTTCGACAAGTGGCTCAAGGGCATCGACAACGGCATCGATGGATACGGCCCGATCACCCTGCGCCAGCAGGGCGGTGGCTGGATCACCACCGACTCGTTCGCCGAGCCGACCGAGCAGAAGCGCGGTGCGCAGAGTCCGGTGTATCGCCGGATGTACTTGTCCGCCAACCGCAGCGGCACCGCGGCCAGTGTGTACGACGGTTCGCTCACCGCGGCGGCCAACGAGGACACCGCGAGGCTTACCGTCGCGCCCGGTCTGACCACGCTGTGCTCCAACGACGCGGCACAGGCCACCGCGGGTGTGCTGTCGATCATCAATGGCTGCGGCGAAGATTCGCGGGTCGCGGAATTGAACGCGCTGAGCTTCACCAGCGATCCGGTCGCCGAGCCGACCAGCATCTCCGGGCGAATCGCGGTGCGGCTCAACACCGTTCAAGACGCGTCGGACGGGTACTGGGTGGCCACGGTCAACGACGTCGCGCCCGACGGCCGGTCGTCGGTGTTGTCCTCCGGCCAGCTGATGGCGTCGCTACGTGAGGTCGACGAGGCCAACAGCAGCAAGTCCGCCAACGGCGACTACACCGATCCGCGGGCGTTCACGTCGCTGGACAACCGGCAGCCGACGGTTCCCGGCGAGGCGACGACGCTGAACATCGCGTTGTCCGCCACCGAGGCGATCCTGCAGCCGGGGCACCGCCTGCGGGTGGATGTCTTCGCAGGCAACTTTCCGAAGGGCCTGCCGATCCTGCCGATGTTGCTCGACACCGGGCTGAAACCGCAGCACGTGCAGCTGGATCCGAACCGGCCGAGCTTCATCAACGTGCCGGTGCGTGGCAACCCCGGCTGGTGACAACAAGCTGAAGACCCGAAAAGGGCGCTGTCGTTTCGAATCCTTCGAGCGGTGGCGCCCTTTCGCTTTGGGCGAGAGGTGGGTGCGCGAGGTCAACAGTTGTGAGCCTGCACGATTTTTCGCGGTTCTCCAGCGAACCGGGTACACCCCCTGCTTCCCTCCCTACGGTTAGAGAACATCTGTTACCGAAGAGAGTGGATCCAATGAGGTATGCGCTCCGCACCGCGGCGTTGGTCGTCGCGGCGGTGGCCTCGGCCCCCTTCCTTTCACCCTCGGCCGCCGCGACTCCGGACGGCGGCGCGGCAGGCGCCGCGTGGGCCGCGGCCGAAGACGGCCCGCAGCAGTACCCGAACGTCTTCATCGAATGGGACGTGCCGATCACCATGAGCGACGGCACCGTGCTCAAGGGCAACGTCTATCACCCGGCAGATGCCATGGGACAACCGATTTCGACGCCGACGCCGACCATCGTCAACATGACGCCCTACACCAAGCTCGGCTCGATGATCGCGGACAGCATGATCTCGGTTCCGTGGTTGTCCGACGCGGTGATGCAGGTGGCGCGCGATGTCGACCTGTCAGGCACGCCGTTCTCCGGCATCACCGATCTGACCAAGGCGCTCGGCGGTGGCCTGATCCGCAACTTCACCGTGGACCGGCAGCTGATCAAGAGCGGATACACCCAGGTCGTCGTCGACGTCCGGGGAACCGGCTTCTCCCAAGGGATATGGGATCTGCTGCGCGAGCGCGAGCAGCAAGACACCGTCGAGGTGATCGACTGGGCCGCGCGGCAAGCGTGGTCGACCGGGGACATCGGCATGAACGGCGTGTCCTATTCGGGCCTGAACCAGCTGCAGGCCGGTGCCAAGAATCCGCCCGCGCTGAAGGCGCTCTTCCCGGTGGTGCCGAGCCGGAACCCGTTCCGCGACTTGGTCGCTCCCGGCGGCGGCATCGGCGTCACCTTCATGCCCGCCTGGTTGCTCGCGGTGAACGGCGCCAAGCTGGTGCCCGACCTGGCGTCGGTGCTGCGCGGGCAGTTCGACATGAAATGGTTGCTGGATCGGCTGGCCGATCCGTTCACCTTCCTCGACGCGCTGGTGAACATCCTGATCACCCCGGAGATCGACCAGCTCGACCCCAAGGTGCAGACGCTGCTGCATTCCGGCAGCGCGTTCCGGCAGGCGTGGGAGAACGACCCGAGCCGAATCACCGTGCCCACCTTCGTCACCGGCGGCTGGCACGACGTGTTCGTGAACTCGCAGGCCGATGTGTACCGGCGGCTGACCTTGCCGCCCGGTCAGAAACAGCTCTTCATGGGCGCCGGCTACCACATCAGCAACGGCAACGAATCCGGAAGGCCTGGTCTGCCGCCGCGCATGGACGTGCTGCAGCGGGCCTGGTTCGACAAGTGGCTCAAGGGCATCGACAACGGGATCGACGACTACGGTCCGGTGACGCTGCGCCAGCAGGGTGGCGGCTGGATCACCGCACCCTCCTTCCCACAGCCGGGTACCGAGCACCGGCGGATGTACCTGTCCGCCGCGCCGAGCGGGACCGGTGCGGCCAGCGTGCACGACGGTTCGCTGTTCGCGGAGCCGAGCCCGACCGTGGACCGGCTCACTGTCGCACCGGGATTGACCGGTGTCTGCTCACGGGACATGGCTCAGGAGACCGCGGGCGTGACATCGATCATCGACGGCTGCAGCAAGGACGCGCGGATCCAGGAACTCAACGGGCTGACCTTCACCAGCGCCCCGGTCGCGGAGCCGACGAGCATCTCCGGCCCGATCGCGGTCCGGCTCAACACGGTTCACGACGCGACCGACGGCTACTGGAATGTCACGGTGAACGATGTCGGCCCCGACGGGTACTCCTCGGTCCTGTCGTCGGGGCAGCTGGTCTCCTCGCTCCGCGCCATCGACGAGGGGCTGAGCACTCGCTCGCCGAACGGTGACTACACCGATCCGGTGCCGGACCTGTCGCTGGACAGCATGCGGCCGCCCGTGCCGGGAGAGCCGACGACACTGGACATTTCGGTGCCCGGCATCGAGGCGGTGCTGCAACCGGGGCATCGGTTGCGTGTCGATGTCTACGCGGGCAACTTCCCGCGCGGCCTGGCGCCGATGCCGCTGGTCGTGGACAGCGGCCTGCGCCCGCAACACCTGTTGCTGGATCCGATCCGGCCAAGTTTCGTGAATATCCCGGTGCGCGGAAACCCGGGCTGGTAAACCGTAACCCGGTCTGAGCGTGCACTTATCGCACATCAAAGCTCGAAATCGCGGGGTATGCGCGAATAGTGCATGCTCAGGCCAGGTTTCACCGCTAGTCCACCGCGGCGAAGGCCGCCTCCAGCGGCGGGAACACCGCCCTGGCGTCGTGCCCGGCGAACCACAGTCCGACGGTGAACACCGACACCGCCTCCAGATACTTGGCGCGGTGCAGCCCGCCCGCTGAAACCGGTTGCAGCTTCAGATCTTCCGTGAGCGTGGCCACCTGTCGCATTGCCGCTTCGTCGTCACCGCACAGTGGTACCGCGAGTCTGCGCTCGTCGAACACCCGCGCGTCGGACGCCCATACCTCGGCGGCGCAGACGTTGAAGGCCTTCACCACCCGAGCCTCCGGCGCGCCTGCGGCAACACGTTCGGCGACAGCGTCTTCCGTCAACACGAAGGCCGTTGTCCCCTGCGGCGCGGCCGCGTCGGGGGCGAAGGCATTGGTGCAGTCGATGACGGTGCGCCCGGCGAGCAGCTCGCCGACCGACCGCAGCACCTCGTCCAGCGCCGCCACCGGCAACGCGAGCAGCACCACCTCGCCGAACACCGCGGCGTCGCGGACGGTGCCCGCCTCGGCCCCGATCGCGGTCGCCGCGTCCGCTGCCCTGTCCGCCGACCTGGCGCCGACGAGCACCTCGTGCCCGGCCGCGACCCAGCCGCCGCCGAGCGCCCGCGCCATTGCTCCGGCGCCGATGATTCCGATTCGCATCGCAACTCCTAGAGGTTCACCCCGCGCGGTGGGCGCCGGGCGAGTGCGAGGCAGCCGCCTCGCCTGAATGTGTGCGACACCGACGGTAGGAATGCCGATAGGCACCTTCGGGTGCGCTTCGTTCGACCGGCGGCAGCGTCCGAACAAGTGCCGCGTGGCTTGCGCACGCGAACCGTTCGTCATAGCCGAACGATTTGGGATGCCGACCCGCCGTCGCGATGGCAAGCTGGTCGCATGACCACCGCGCCCGCCGAGCCGATTTCCGCCGAACGGGTGGAGTTCACGCCCTACGGCGATTTCGAGGCGGACTGCCCGGCCCGGCTCGGCGTCGACGTCTTCGGCAACTCCTGGCTACCGGTGGTCGTGTATATGTTGCGCGACGGTCCGATGCGCCCGAGCGACCTGCGCGCCACCATCGGCGGCATCAGCCAGAAGATGCTGACCCAGACCCTGCGGCGGATGGAGAAGATGACGCTCATCGAACGCCACCGCTACGCCGAAGCACCGCCGCGCGTCGAATACGAACTGACCGCCGCCGGACGCGACCTGCTCGTCCCGATCTACGCCCTCGGCGAGTGGGTGGACAAGCACGGCCGAGCGGTCGGCGCAGGCTTGGCGGGCCCGGATCCGGACAACGACGAAAATTTCGCCTAGACCAGCCCTGATCACAATCCGGCATTTCCGTACCCAACGGCACGTAAACGGTGAGCGAACAACGGCATAAGTGGCTATGACCTGCGCGAAACATAGCGTACCCGGAGTTGGTTACCGGGGTAGCGACCGTACGATTCAACTGTGAGTGTTCCGCAGGCCGTGCTCTTGGCAGTCCTGGCGGCTGTCGTTGGCCTGGCAGTCGGCGGGCTACTTATCCCCTATATGAATGCCCGACAGGCGGCCCGCAGACAGGCGGATTCCGGCCTGACGATGTCGCAGGTCCTCGACCTGATCGTGCTCGCCTCCGAGAGCGGCATCGCGGTGGTCGACGAGTACCGCGATGTGGTGCTCGTGAATCCGCGCGCCGAGGAGCTCGGCCTTGTCCGCAATCGCCTGCTCGACGAGCGGGCCTGGGCCGCGGTGGAAAAGGTGCTTGCCACCGGCGAATCCGCCGAGTTCGACCTCACCGCCAAGAACCCGGTGCCCGGCCGCGGCCGCATCGCGGTGCGTGGTGTCGCCCGCCAGTTGTCGCGCGAGGACACCAATTTCACAGTGCTCTTCGCCGACGACGATTCCGAACAGGCGCGCATGGAGGCGACCCGCCGCGACTTCGTGGCAAACGTCAGCCACGAGCTCAAAACCCCGGTCGGCGCGATGAGCCTGCTTGCCGAGGCCATGCTCGAATCCGCGGACGACCCGGAGGCGGTGCGCCACTTCGGACAACGAGTGCTCGGCGAGTCCCGCAGGCTCGGCAAGATGGTGACCGAACTCATCGCGCTCTCCCGCCTGCAAGGCGCGGAGAAGCTGCCCGAGCTCGAGGTGGTCGACGTGGACACCGTGGTGATGCAGGCGGTTGACCGCTCGCGCACCGCCGCCGAGGCCGCAGGGATCACCGTCAGCACCGACCGGCCGAGCGGGCTCGAGGTGCTCGGCGACGAGACCCTGTTGGTGACGGCGCTGTCCAACCTGGTGGAGAACGCGATCGCGTACTCGCCTGCCGGCTCGCACGTCTCGGTCAGCCGCTCGCTGCGCGGCGACCACGTCGCGATGGCCGTGACCGACCGCGGCATCGGCATCGCCAAGGAAGACCAAGAGCGGGTCTTCGAACGATTCTTCCGGTCCGACAAGGCGCGCTCGCGCGCCACCGGCGGCACCGGACTCGGGCTGGCTATCGTCAAGCACGTAGCCGCCAACCACAACGGTGAAATCACCCTGTGGAGCAAGCTGGGTACCGGTTCGACGTTCACCCTGCGAATACCTGCGCACCACGAGGCCGACGGAGAAGAGGATTCCGCCGGTCCGACGGTGAGCATGAGAGAAACAAGCCCGCGCCCTCCGGGGCCGGGTCGACCCAATGGTGTGGAGGCACGCAGATGACGAGTGTGTTGATCGTCGAGGATGAGGAGTCGCTGGCCGATCCGCTCGCGTTCCTGCTGCGCAAGGAAGGGTTCGAGGTCACCGTTGTCGGTGACGGACCGTCCGCGCTTGCCGAGTTCGATCGGTCCGGTGCAGACATTGTGCTGCTCGACCTCATGCTCCCGGGCATGAGCGGCACCGACGTGTGCAAGCAGTTGCGTACCAGGAGCGGCGTGCCGGTAATCATGGTTACCGCACGGGACAGCGAGATCGACAAGGTGGTCGGGCTGGAGCTCGGCGCCGACGACTATGTCACCAAGCCGTACTCGGCGCGCGAGCTGATCGCACGCATCCGGGCCGTGCTGCGGCGCGGCGCCGGTGACGAGCTGGATGGCACGAACGAAAGCGGCGTGCTGGAAGCGGGCCCCGTCCGGATGGACGTGGACCGCCACACCGTGCTGGTCAACGGGAAGCCGGTCACGTTGCCGCTCAAGGAATTCGACCTGCTCGAATACCTGCTGCGCAACTCCGGCCGGGTGCTCACCCGCGGCCAGCTGATCGATCGCGTCTGGGGCGCCGACTACGTCGGTGACACCAAAACCCTTGACGTGCACGTGAAGCGGCTGCGCTCCAAGATCGAGGCCGACCCGGCGAAGCCGGAACACTTGGTCACGGTCCGCGGGCTTGGCTACAAGCTAGAGGCTTAGCAAGACAGAAAAACGGCCGAGGACACTGCGGGAGTCCTCGGCCGTTTCGTCGTGCCTCGCCGCAGCGGCGGAGGTCAGGGGAAGTAGGTCCACGTCGGGCCGAGGCCGGGGACGTCCATCTTGCGTAGCGTGATCCAGCCGAGGTCGTCTTCCTGCATGCAGTCGTAGACGTCGGCCGCGCTGGTGCCGCGGCACGCGATGGTGCGCGAGATGCCGTACGGGCTCATGATCAGGTTCTTGCCCTGCGCGGCGGCATTCGGCGCGTCGGGGGTGTTGGCGGGGACGAAGTCAGCGGTGAAGTCGGCGTACTTTGCGGGGTCACCGTTCGGTTCGGCGTGCGCGACGCCAGGAAGACACAGCATGGCGCCGAGCGAAACGGCGGCCATGGTCAAAACTTTCTTGGACATGACCGCACATCAAACAGCAAACAGGTGAAGTCCGCATGCCGTGCAGGTGAACGAGGTGCAAGCCGACATACCGGGGGCTCAGGCGCCGGCTGGATCCGGCATGCGGTTCGCGTGCACCGTCGCCGGGTGGATCGCGATGAGCCCGAGGCCTTCTCGGCGTTTGCAGTGCCGTGCGAGCTCCTCGTAGGCCGGGGCACCCAACAATTCTTTCAATTCCGGTCCGTAGGACTGCCAGACCGGCCTGGTGCCGACGTGCGCGTCCGGCGAGCCCGAGCAGTACCACGCCAGGTCGGCGCCGCCGGGACCCCAGCCGCGGCGGTCGTACTCGGTGACGGTGGTGCGCAGGATCTGCACGCCGTCCGGACGGTCGACCCAGTCCTGGGTGCGCCGGATCGGCAACTGCCAGCACACATCCGGCTTCACCTCGAGCGGCTCGATGCCGCGGCGCAGCGCCATCGTGTGCAGCGAACAGCCGACGCCGCCCTCGAAGCCGGGGCGGTTCAGGAAAATGCAGGCACCGTCGAATCTGCGGGTGCGCAAGGCGGGTTCGTCCTCGAGCTCGTCGAGCTCGAGGTAGCCCTTCTTGGTGACCTTGCCGTTGGCGTCCTGCGCCTCGCTCATCAGCTGCCAGTCCGCAGGTGTGAGCATTTTCACAGCGTGTTGCAGCCGCTTGCGATCGTCCTTGTCGGAAAGGAACGCGCCGTGCGAGCAGCAGCCGTCGTCGGGGCGGTCGGGCAGGATGCCCTGGCATGCCGGCGTGCCGAAGACACACGTCCAGCGCGACAGTAGCCAGGTCAGATCCGCGACGATGAGATGCTCATCGTTTGCTGGATCGACGAACTCGATCCACTCGCGGGGGAAATCCATGTCGACCTCAGGACTCGGATCGATCTTCCCCGCTGGTCGGGGCCGGGTCTGGCCGCTCGTCGATGCGCCTACCGTCACACCTCGGAACGCTAACAGTTCAGTCGCCTGGCCTAAAGGGCCGGTTCACCCAGTACCGTGTTCTTGTGCGGTTAGGGGTACTCGACGTCGGAAGTAATACCGTTCACCTGCTGGTGGTGGACGCGCACCGGGGTGGCCACCCCATGCCGATGAGCTCGACAAAGGCCACTTTACGGCTGTCGGAAAACATCGACGGCGAGGGCAGAATCACCGAAGAGGGCGCCCAGCGCCTCATCGCGACCGTCGCCGAATTCGCCAGCATCGCCGAGACTTCCAAGTGCGTCGAGCTGATGCCGTTCGCCACCTCGGCGCTGCGCGAGGCCGCGAATTCCGAAGATGTGCTCGGGCGTGTCCGGGCGCAGACCGGGGTCGATCTGCAGGTGCTCTCCGGTGTCGACGAGGCGCGGCTGACCTTTCTCGCGGTGCGCCGCTGGTTCGGCTGGAGCGCGGGCCGCATCCTCAACCTCGACATCGGCGGCGGCTCGCTGGAAATGACGAACGGCGGCGACGAGGAACCCGATGTCGCGCTGTCGCTGCAACTCGGTGCCGGACGGTTGACCAGGGAATGGCTGCGCGAGGATCCGCCGGGCAAGCGCCGCGTCAACGTGCTGCGCGACTGGCTCGACGCGGAACTGACGCTACCGGCGAAACAGCTGATCGCAGCGGGTAAACCGGATCTCGCGGTCGGCACGTCGAAGACCTTCCGCTCGCTGGCCAGACTGACCGGGGCGGCACCCTCGGCGGCGGGCCCTCGGGTGCGTCGTACACTCACCAGCTCAGGTCTGCGGCAACTGATTGCGTTCATCTCGCGGATGACTGCCGCGGACCGTGCAGAATTGGAAGGCGTAAGTTCCGATCGGTCACAGCAATTGGTGGCTGGCGCATTGGTCGCGGAGGCGAGTATGCGGGCACTATCGCTGGAGTCCCTCGAGATTTGTCCGTGGGCGCTGCGGGAAGGGCTGATCCTGCGCAAACTGGATACCGACATGAATGGCGGACCCCGGGCGACGATCTTGCCGGGCCCGGCGGCCAACAGTGGTCGCAAGGGCTCAGGTGAGGCTGCGCTACCGGGGCCCATAGGGACGGTCTCATCATGAGTGACGATAAACAGCTATCGGTCGCCGAGCTGCTGGCCCGCAACGGCCAGCAGGGCGCGTCGTCCGCCGGTGGGGGCAGGCGCCGCCGCGGTGGTCGCGGCATCTCGGTGGCCGAACTGACCGGTGACATGCCTGCCATCGGCAGTGGACAGTCGTCGCACGCCGCACCGGACACCGACGAGCCCGCCTACGAGCCGCCACCCGCGTACGAACCGCCACCTGCCTACGAACCGCCCGCGCCGGAGCCGGTGTCGTATGCGCCGCCCGCGCCGGAACCGTCGTCGTACTCGCCGATATCCGGCCCGATCTCGATGTACGACCCGCTCGCCGCGTACGCGCCGCCCGAGCCGCAGGCCGATCCGCTGCCTGGCTGGTCGAGCCGGGTGATGCCGGGACGTGAGATGCCTGGATCGCGGCACAGCACGCCGGTCGATCCGCTGTCGCCGCGCACCCCGGTCGCCGATCTGTATGCGCCGTCGCCCAATCCGTATGCGCCGACGCCCAATCCCTACGCGTCCGATCCGGCGCCCGTCGAGCCGCCGCCGGAGCCTCGTTCCGGCCGCAGGCGCAGGCATGCCGAACCGGACGAGGAGACCACCGAGGTACGCCCGATCCGCGATGCGGGCAGGCTCGATCCCGGCGGCCGTGGGGCAGCGGGCGGCGCACTGCCGGACCGTGCCGGATCGAACGGTCGCAACGGCGCCGCAGGCGGTCGCGCCGCGCGCCGCAGGGCCGCCGAGGCGGACGAGGAGGTCGCACCGTCGACCGCGGCGTGGTCGCCGACCGCCGGATACGAGCCGGAGTCCGCGCCGCTGCCCGCAGTCTCGCCGCCGGAACCGCAGCGAAGATCATCACCGCGCAACGGCGCTGCCGAGGGCGGCCTGCCCGCCTGGTCGGCGCGAAGACGGAAATCCGATGCGCCACCACGCGTCGAGGCCGAGCCGGAGCCCGAGGGCATCTCGACCGCGGCGTGGTCGCTGGCGAGCCAGGATCAGCAGTTGCTCTCCGGCCAGACGGTCGCGGGTGATCTGCTCAGGGACGGTGTCGAGCGCGCGGAACGCGCGGGCGCCGAGCGTGACGCCAAACGTGGCAGGGGCAAGCGTGATTCGGGTCGCGCCCCGGTCGACGAGCTCGAAATGTATGACGGTAAAACGGACTATTTCGCGCCGGTCCACCTCGACGAGGACGAGCACGACCACCTCGACGACCTCGACGAACACGAGGACGCCGCCGCGCCGCGCCGCTCCAGAGTCGGGCGAAAGGCCGCGAAGGCCGAATACGACGCCAACCGCCGCCAGTGGCTGATCCTGGGCGGGCAGAGCACCGGCGCCGCCGTCGCAGGCATGTTGTTGTTCAAGGGCTTCGAGCGGATGTGGGAGATGCTCCCCTGGGTGGCGCTGGCCCTGGCGATGATCGTGATTCTCGGCTTGGTCGCGCTGGTGCGCATCCTTCGCCGCACCGACGACGTGCTGAGTACGGTGATCGCGGTCGTCGTAGGCGTCTTCGTCACGCTCGGGCCGCTAGCCTTTCTCCTCAGTACGAACTGAGGCAGGGAGCGGCTGTGGGGCAGATCGGGCAGGCGGACGAGACCAAGGTGCGGCACGCGCCCGGCGTTGGCGGGCGTCCTGCGGCGACGTCGCCCGGCGAGCTCGCGGGTGCGCCGGACCGCAGGCAGATCCTCGTCGGCCTCTCGACGGCCTCGGTGTACCCGCAGAACACCGAGGCGGCCTTCCGATACGCGGCCGAACTCGGTTACGACGGCGTCGAATTGATGGTCTGGGCCGAGCCGGCCAGTCAGAGCATCGCCACGGTGCAGTCCTATGTCCGCAAGTACGCCGTTCCGGTGATCGCGATCCACGCGCCGTGCCTGCTGATCTCCCAGCGGGTGTGGGGCCCGGATCCGATCGCCAAGCTCGAGCGCAGCGTGCGGACCGCGGAGGCGCTCGGCGCGGCCACTGTCGTCGTGCATCCGCCGTTCCGCTGGCAGCGCCGCTACGCCGAGAACTTCGCCACCCAGGTCGCCGAGCTCGAGGAGCAGAGCCCGGTCATCGTCGCGGTGGAGAACATGTTCCCGATGCGCGCCGACACCTTGTTCGGGCGCGGCGAACGCTCGGTGAAGCGGCTGGAGCGCCGCGGTGGTCCCGGACTCGGCCTGACCGCGTTCAGCCCGTCCTACGACCCGACCGACACCGGTTTCGCGCACTACACCCTCGACCTGTCGCACACCGCGACCGCGGGCGCCGACCCGCTGGCGCTGGCCGCCCGGATGGGTCATGGCCTGGCCCATCTGCATCTGGCCGACGGTCGCGGCGCCGCGCACGACGAACATCTCGTGCCCGGCGAAGGCACGCAACCCTGCGTCGAGGTGTGCGACACCTTGGTGCGCAACGGTTTTGCCGGTCAGGCGGTCGCCGAGATCAACACGCAGACCGCGCGCACCACCGCGGATCGTGCGGCCATGCTGCATCGCACGCTCGCCTTCGCGCGCCTGCATCTCAACGGTCAGACCGCGCCGACGCCGACCTCGGCCCATCACGCCTGACGCGAAAAGCCCCGGCCTGCGCCGACGTGATAAATCTCGCGTTCGGCCCTAGAGGCCAAGGGGAATGCCAGTTGCCGCGCTGTTCGTTCTACGCTGTAAGACGCCGCGTGCCCGCAACCCGACGCCGACGCGGCGGTGAGCGAGGAGTGATTATGACGACGGAGCTCGGCCTCAAACAGGCCAGCGCGACCGATGCGCCGTTCAGCAGGGTGCTCGCGCTGACCGAATTGCTGTCGACGAGCCCGGACACCGGTCGCTACCTCGGCATCATCGATCGAGTCTGGACGATCGGCAAGAAGGTGCACGGCGGCACCATGGTCGCGGCCACCGCCGCGGCGGGCCTGAAGTGGCTGCGCACCACCGATCCGGCGCTGGCAGGCATGGCGCCGATCGCCGCGAGCTCCGACTTCCTCGGCGCGCCCGATCCGGGCGAGGTCGAATACCAGGTGCACATCCGCAAGGTCGGCCGCCAGATCTGCCTGGCCGACGTCAACCTGGTCCAGAACGACCGCACACTGGTGCGCACCGCGCTGACCTTCGGCCATCTCGACGACACCGCGCCGCGCTATGCGCGCGAGTACGACGACATGCCCGTCGCGCCGCCCGCCGACGCCGTCGGCTACGAGCCGGGCTCCCCGATGGGCAAGATCGTGCACGTCGGCGAGGCTGCCGACCTCTACATCGATCGGGAATGGGCCCGATTCCTCGACAGCGAGCAGGGCGAGCCGCGCCTTCGCCTCTGGATCCGCCCCCGCGCCGCCGACGCGCAGGACCCGGAAGTCGCTATGCACTTCGCGATGATGAGCGCGGATATGAGCCCGCCGGTCCCGGCCAACCTCGGCCTCTTCGGCTGGTCGCCCACCGTGCAGATGACCACCTATCTGCGCCGCAAGCCCGCCCCCGGCTGGCTGCGCGTCATCGCGACCACGCACGAGATCGGCGGCCGGATGTTCGACGAGGATCACCTCGTCCTCGATGCCACCGGTGCGGTCGTCGCACAGAGTCGGCAACTGGCCCTGATTCCGCAGGGATGAGCGCCGTCTAGCCTTAACCCTCATGACAAGGATTGCGGTTATCGGTGGCGGGCGCATCGGCGAGGCGTTGCTCGCCGGTCTGCTCGAGTCGGGGCGACTGGCCAAAGACCTGGTCGTCGTCGAGCCGGTGGCCGAGCGCGCCGCACAGGTAGCCGAGCGGTTCGGCGTGCGGGTGACCGATTCGGTCGCCGATGCGTCGGTGGGCGCCGACCTGCTGGTGGTCGCGGTCAAGCCCGCCGATGTCGACGCCGTGATGACCGCGCTCGGCAAGGCCGCGCTCAGCGACAACGCGAGCGTCGGCAACGACCGTGATCAGATCCTGGTTTCGCTGGCCGCCGGGGTGCCGACCTCGCGGCTGGAGGCCAAGCTGCCCGCCGGGTTCCCCGTGGTGCGGGTGATGCCGAATACGCCGATGCTGGTCGGCCAGGGCATGAGCGTGCTCGCGCCCGGCCGTTATGCCCGGCCGCAGCAGCTGGAATTGGTGACCGATGTGCTCGGCGCGGTCGGCAAGGTGGTGACCGTCGCGGAGTCGCAGATGGATGCGGTCACCGCGGTTTCCGGGTCGGGCCCCGCCTACTTTTTCCTGGTCGTCGAGGCCATGGTGGACGCGGGTGTCGGCCTCGGCCTGACCCGCGAGGTCGCCACTCAGCTGGTGGTGCAGACCATGGTCGGCTCGGCGGCCTTGCTCGACGACTCCGACCAGTCGCCTGCCGAGCTGCGCGCCGCGGTCACGTCGCCTGCGGGCACCACGGCGGCGGCCGTGCGCGAGCTCGAGCGCGGCGGCCTCCGCTCGGCGTTCATCGAGGCGCTGTACGCCGCCAAACATCGCTCGGCGGAGCAGGGCGGCGTGGTGGACGGGCCGACAGGCGCAGGCGCGTAACTGCGGGGACTCCTACGCCGCGACGTGCCCGGACCCGCAGGATGTGGGCAGGCTCACCTACGGCACCCAGAAAGCGACAAATCGAACACGGCACATCCATAAGGTGACCGGTCGGTTCCCGATGGGAAAAGCTGATTTCTCACTCCCGTCGCAGTAACACCACTGGTCCCGCTAAGCTTCAAGGAGCACGTGCGTGTCTGTTCCGCCGGTGGGGAAGCCGGCGGCGCGGACGTGCCGGAGGTCAATGGTGCAATGATGTCTAACAAGATGTCTGCTAGTAGCTCAGGGAGCTCGAGCGGCTCCGGCCCCTCAGGCCCCCGAGCTGGTTCCCGGGCGCAAGGCGCCGCGGGGTCGCAGGGTCAACCGATACTCGGTGGCACTCAGTTCCTCACGGTCGCCGAGGTGGCGAGCCTGATGCGAGTGTCCAAGATGACGGTGTACCGGCTTGTGCATTCCGGTGAGTTGCCCGCTGTGCGGGTGGGTCGTTCGTTCCGGGTGCACGCCAAGGCGGTGCACGACTATCTCGAAACGTCCTACTTCGACGCCGGATGAGGCGGTTTCGAAGGGAGCCGGACGTGCCGGTACGATAGATCCTCGGTTCGTGTTCGCCCGCCGGTGGCGCCCCTGTGTGGTGCCCCGTGGTATCCGGCGGCGCGGACACTGGGCGTGAGGCTTGCCGAGCGACCGGTCAGTTGGCGTACGTGTGTAGCGTGCGCGCCGAGTAGAGAGAACGCGAGGAACAACCCTATGGGTTCTGTGATCAAGAAGCGCCGCAAGCGCATGTCGAAGAAGAAGCACCGCAAGCTGCTTCGCCGCACCCGCGTGCAGCGGCGCAAACTCGGCAAGTAAGCGCTACGCGATAGCTGGAGGGCCCGTCACCAATAAGGTGGCGGGCCTTTTCGTTTGAAATACCAAATTTTGAAATCGCCTGTTGTGCCTGGTGATAGAAGTCATCGTTAGATCCTGGTAAATAACATCGGAACCCACGAACACAGCGGCTACCCTGGGACACGGGGATAATTGAAATGGGGGCTTGTCAAGGTGGGATGCGGTGCCGGTGGGTTCTGACGCTCGGGACGGAGACACGCCGAAGGTCGTGTTGGTGACCGGTGCCAGTCGCTTCTTCGGTGGCGCCCTGGTCGCACGTCTCGCGCAGGATCCGGGCATCGAACGCATTCTCGCCGTCGACACCATGACGCCGAGTCGTGAGCTGCAGCGACGCATGGGCCGGGCCGAATTTGTCCGCGCCGACATCCGAAATCCATTGATTCGTAAGGTGATCGACGGCTCGGCGGTGGACACCGTTGTGCACACCGCCGTGCTGGCCAGGCCGCCTGCCGGCGCCACCCGCGCGGTGATGAAGGACCTCAACGTGCTCGGCGCCATGCAACTGCTCGCGGTCTGTCACAAGGCGCCGACCATGCGCAGGGTGGTGGTGCGTTCCTCGTCCGCGGTCTATGGATGCAGCGCAAAGGACCCGGCGAAATTCACCGAGGAAATGAGCGCGCGCACACCACCGCGCGGCGGGTTCGCGCACGACATGATCGAAATCGAAGGTTTCGTTCGTGGTCTTGCACGCCGGCGCCCCGATATCGCCACGGCAATTTTGCGTTTCGCACCGATCGTCGGGCCGCGGCTGGCCGGTCGCGGTGTGCAGTATCTCCGTTCACCGATCACGCCGACGGTGTTCGGCCGCGACGCAAGGCTGCAGTTGCTGCACGAGGAGGACGCGGTCGCGTCCCTTGCCCATGCCGCGCTTGCCGGTCGCGGTGGCACGTACAACATCGCCGGTGACGGCGCCCTCACCCTGTCGCAAGCGGTGCGCAGGGCGGGCCGCGTCGAGTTCCCGGTGCCGTTCGGGCTGTTCCGCACGGCGGGCCGGGTGCTGATGGGCCCGGTGATGCGCGAATTCAGCGGCGAACAACTCGACTATTTCCATTTCGGTTGTGGCCTCGACACCACCAGGATGCGTGCCGAACTCGGGTTCGTGCCGCGCTGGACGACGGTGCAGGCCTTCGACGACTTCATCGGGGGCGCAGCGTCGCGGCCCGTCATCAATCCCGCGTGGATCGATGCCGCAGAAACCAAACTGCTCGGCCTGCTCGGGGCCGGTACGGGAGCACAGCAATGAACGATGTAGCGAAAGTCATCCACCTCCACGACACGCAGATCGACGCGCGCCCGCGCCCGACCACCCGGCGCTGGCCGGAGCATGCACTGGGCGAAGCGCCCAGCTCGGTGACTTCGCTGACCGATCGGCTCGCCGCCACCGAACCTCCTGCGCCGCAATCGTTGTCGGATCTGCTGCGGGACCTGGTCGGCAAGCAGATCGGCAAGACCGCCGACTTCGCCAGGCGCCGGATCACCGGCGACTACCAGGTGGACGAGTTCGGCTTCGACGAACACCTGCTCGAATCCGTGATCCTGCCCGCGCTGCGGCCGATGTCCGACCTGTGGTTCCGGGTGCAGGTGAGCGGGATGGAGAACATTCCGGAGGTGGGCGGTGCGTTGATCGTCGCCAACCACGCGGGCACGGTGCCGTTGGACGGACTGATGCTGCAGCTGGCGATCCACGACCGGCATCCCAAGCAGCGGGCGCTGCGGCTGCTTGCCGCCGACCTGATCTTCGAAACCCCGGTGCTCGGCGTGCTCGCCCGCAAGGCCGGGCACACGCTGGCCTGCCGCGAGGACGCCGAGCGGTTGCTCCGCTCCGGCGAGCTGACCGGTGTCTTCCCCGAGGGATTCAAGGGTGTCGGCAAGCAATTCGCCGATCGCTACAAGCTGCAGCGGTTCGGCCGCGGCGGTTTCGTGGCCGCGGCGGTGCGCACCGGCGTGCCGATCATCCCGTGCTCGATCGTCGGCTCCGAGGAGATCTACCCGAAGCTGGCCGACATCAAGCCGCTGGCGCGGCTGCTCGGCCTGCCGTATTTCCCGGTGACGCCGCTGTTCCCGCATCTCGGCCCGCTCGGCGCGCTGCCGCTGCCGTCGAAGTGGTACATCGAATTCGGCGCGCCGATCCCGACCACCGGTTACGAGCCGGAGGCCGCCGACGATCCGATGACCATGTTCGAGGTCACCGATCAGGTGCGGGAGACGATCCAGTCGACGCTCTACAAGCTGCTCACCAAGCGGCGCAACCCGTTCACCGGCTGACCGGCCGCGCCCTCCCTGATCGCCCACCGAACGGAGCACACCGACCGCAGCTGCACCGCCAACCGTCGTCCCGGCGAACGCCGGACACCAGTCGGTAAACCCCTCGGCCGCACTGGTTTCCGGCGTTCGCCGGACCGACGGGCCGATGATCGACGCAGTGCGGGATCGACTCAGCGCGGATCGACTTGGCGTGGGATCGACTCTTGGTGCCGGATCGACTCAGTGATCACGGCGACGAGTGACGGCCGCCGCGACCGCGCCACCCGCGGCGCCGAGCGCCAAAGCCGTTGGCACGCCGATCTTCGCGGCCTTGCGCCCGGTGCGGAAGTCACGGATTTCCCAGCCCCGGTTCTTCGCGACCTCACGCAGATCGGAGTCCGGGTTGATCGCGACCGCGGTGCCGACCAGCGACAGCATCGGCACGTCGTTGTGGCTGTCCGAGTACGCGGTACACCGCTTGAGGTTCAACCCCTCCCGGATCGCCAGCGTGCGCACCGCGTGCGCCTTGCCGAGCCCGTGCAGGATGTCGCCGACCAGCCGCCCGGTGAACTTGCCGTCCACGCTTTCGGCCACCGTGCCGAGCGCGCCGGTCAGGCCGAGCCGCTTGGCGATCACCTGCGCCAGCTCGACCGGCGTCGCGGTGACCAACCACACCTGCTGTCCCGCATCGAGATGCATCTGCGCGAGCGCCCTTGTCCCCGGCCAGATCTTGTCGGCGATGATCTCGTCGTAGATCTCCTCGCCGAGCTCGGCCAGCTCCGCGGTGGGGCGGCCCGCGATGAACGCAAGCGCCTTCTCCTTGCCGCTGGCCATGTCGGAGCTGTTCTCCCGCCCGGTGACTCGGAACTTCACCTGTTTCCAGGCGACGTCGACCAGGTCGGAGGTCTTGAAGTACTTGCGCGCGGCCAACCCTCGGGCGAAGTGCACGATCGACGCGCCCTGCACCATCGTGTTGTCCACGTCGAAGAACGCCGCCGCGGTCAGGTCGCGCGGCACCTCGGGTCCGGTCGTATCCGCTTCCGCCGCCGCTAATTCCGCGTCGTGCAGGGACAGCGCCGCGTCGGCACTGGCCTCACCCGCCAGATTGGCGCGCAATTCTTCCTCGCTGGGGCCGAAGGGGCTCCGAGGGATGCGGGCAAGCTGATCCTGCAGACCCTGGCCGAGTGGGCCCAGATTCCACCGTGCCGGAAACTCGCCGAATCGTCCCGCGATGAATCCGGCCCTTGCCACCTTCGATCGTTCCGGCACCGTACCTCCGCCCGTCGCGCGAACCACGTCCACAGTAACTGGGTCCGGTGACAGTCACGGCAGGACCTGGCACACCGATTCGGGCGTGGCGAGGCGATTTAATGTTCGCCATGACCAATCCCACACATTCGGTGACCTTGTTGACGAGATCCGGCTGTGGCCTGTGCACCGTGGCGCTGGACCAGCTGCGAGTGATCTGCGCCGACTTCGGCATCGAGCCTGCCACGGTGGACGTCGATGTGGCCGCAGGCACCGACCCGAGCCTGCGCGCTGAGTTCGGCGACCGGTTGCCGGTGGTGCTGCTCGACGGTCGTGAGCACAGCTATTTCGACGTCGACGAGGGCCGATTGCGCGCCGACCTGATGCGCTGAGGGCTAGCTTTGGGCGCTCGTTTCCGCCGCAGCGCTGGTCGCGGCGGAAAATGAGGCCAATTTCACCGACTTTGTGAAGGGCTGCACAAGCAGTTACGGTGGTGGCACGCGGACCCGCTTGCCCAGGCTGCGGACCCACCGCGTACAGACATCCAGCATCCGACACTTCGACCATGGCACCGGACCGTCCCGGGCCAGAGGTCCAGCGACGAACCGGACCCGATCGGGCCGGACGAGGAGCCGAAGACGTGACAGAGCAGCATGAGGCGCCGGGCGGCGTCTCCGGCAGGGCTCTGCAGAAGGATATTCCGCAGGCCACCGTCGCCAGGTTGGCCACGTACCTCCGGGTCCTTGCCACGTTGGCCGACGACGGTGTTGCCATCGTATCGAGTGAGGAACTGGCTGTCGCGGCGGGTGTCAATTCGGCCAAGTTGCGCAAGGATCTGTCGTTCCTCGGACCCAACGGCGTACGGGGTGTCGGCTATGACGTAGCCAAGTTGCGGGCGAGGATCGAGGACGTGCTCGGCCTGTCGCAAGGACACCGTGTGGTGCTCGTCGGCGCCGGGAATCTCGGCCGGGCCCTGGTCGGCTACGGCGGGTTCCAGCGGCGTGGCTTCACCGTGGTCGGCATCTTCGACAACGACCCCGAGATGATCGGGCTTCCGGTGGCTGGGCTGGTGGTCTGTGATGTGGCCGGGCTGGCCACCGCGGTCGCCACGCTGGAGCCGACCATCGCGGTGATCACCGTTCCCGACGACGCGGCCCAGGACGCCTGCGACCGGCTGGTCGCGGCCGGGCTGCAGTCCATCCTGAGCTTCGCGCCCTGCGAGCTGATCGCGCCTGCCGATGTCGAGGTCCGCCGCGTCGATCTCGCGGTCGAGCTGCAGATGCTCTCGTTCGAGCGAGTACGCAACGCGGACAACGCCTCCGAGACACCCGTGCCGCAGGCGCCTGCCCCGGCCGAGGTGGCGCGGCCGGTCTCGAATCGGATCAGCCGGACGGCGCACTCTTCGGCCGCGCACCCGGCCCTCAAGCACTCGGCGGCCGCGCATTCGGCGACCTCGCATACGGCAACGGAGCCAAGCAGCAAGGGATCGGTGGTTACCCCATGAGTGTTCTTCTGGTCGGAATTTCACACCGGAGTGCTCCGGTTTCCGTGCTGGAGAAGGTGGCCATCACCGACGCCGACCGGCCCAAGCTGATCGATCGCATGCTGGCCTCCAGCCACGTTTCCGAGGCGATGATCGTGTCGACCTGCAATCGCGTCGAGGTCTACGCCGTAGTCGACGCCTTCCACGGCGGCCTCGCCGAGGTCGGCGACCTGCTCACCAAGCATTCCGGGCTGCCGCTGCCCGACCTGACCAAGCACGCCTACGTCCGCTACAGCGAGGCCGCCGCCGAGCACCTGTTCGCGGTGGCCAGCGGGCTGGATTCGATGGTGATCGGCGAGCAGCAGGTGCTCAGCCAGATCCGCGGCGCCTATGCCTCCGCCGATGCGCAGCAGGCGGTCGGCCGCACCATGCACGAGCTGGCTCAGCACGCGCTGCGGGTCGGCAAGCGCGTGCACTCGGAGACCGGGATCGACCGTGCCGGCGCCTCGGTGGTGTCGGTTGCGCTGGATCGGGCCCAGCATGTGGTCGGCCCGCTGGCGGGCCGCACCGCGGTGGTCGTCGGGGCAGGCGCGATGGGCGGCCTTGCGGTGGCTCATCTTTCGCGTGCGGGCATCGGCCGGATCATCGTGGTGAACCGCACCATGGCGCGGGCGCAGCGGCTCGCCGAGACCGCGGGCACGCACGGCGTCGCCGCGTCGGCGCTCGAGCTGTCCCGGCTCACCGAGGCGATGTCCGAGGCAGACGTGGTGATCACCTGCACCGGCGCGGTCGGCAACGTGGTGACGCTGGCCGACACCCATCGGGCGTTGACCGAGCGGGAGCGTGCCGCCGAATTCGGCGGCGCGGAACGGCCTTTGGTGTTCTGCGACCTCGGCCTGCCGCGTGACGTCGAGCACGCCGTCGCCGGTCTGCCCGGCGTCACGGTCATCGATATCGAGACGCTGCAACGGGATCCGGCCGCGGGCGCGGCCGCCGACGACACCGCGGCGGCCCGTGCGATCGTGGCCGACGAACTTGCCAAGTACCTGACCGGCCAGCGGATGGCCGAGGTCACCCCGACCGTCGCCGCGCTGCGCCAGCGCGCCGCCGAAGTGGTCGAAGCCGAACTGCTGCGGTTGGATTCGCGGCTGCCGAGCCTGGCCGATCCGGAACGTGACGAGGTGGCGCGCACGGTGCGCCGGGTGGTCGACAAGCTGCTGCACGCGCCGACGGTGCGGGTCAAGCAGCTGGCCTCCACCCCGGGCGGCGACAGCTACGCCGAGGCGCTTCGCGAACTGTTCGAGCTGAAACCCGGTGCGGCGCAGGCGGTTGCCGCGCCGATGGAGATCACCACGATCGGCGAGCACGCGGGCATGCTGCTGACCGACGCCGACATCGCGCTCGCCGACGACTTCACCGCGGGACACCGCGGTGACGACCAAGGACAGGCGACATGACGCGGGGACGGTTCGACACCACGCGCCCGAGCGAGGTGCCTGCATGACACTCGTCCAGGAAGAGGGCAACGTGACCGCAGGTAGCGTCGGCGCGCCGTGGCGGATCGGCACCCGCGGCAGCCTGCTCGCGCTCACCCAGGCGGGCACCGTGCGCGACGACCTGATCGCCGCGGGTCATGACGCCGAACTCGTCGTCGTCAAGACTGCGGGCGATCTGTCCTCGGAGCCGGTGCAGGACATCGGCATCGGCGTCTTCACCTCCGCGATCCGCGACGAGCTTGCCGCAGGCAATATCGACATCGCGGTGCATTCCTTCAAAGACCTGCCCACCGAGCAGGACCCGCGCTTCACCCTCGCCGCGGTGCCGCCCCGCCAGGATCCGCGCGACGCGCTCGTGGCCCGCGACGGTCTCGTGCTCGGCGAGCTGCCTCCTGGCGCCACGGTCGGCACGTCGGCGCCGCGCCGCGCGTCCCAGTTGCGCGCGCTCGGCCTCGGTCTCGACATCGTGCCGCTGCGCGGCAACCTGGACACCCGCCTGCGCAAGGTGAGCGAGGGCGATCTCGACGCCGTCGTGGTCGCCAGAGCGGGCCTGGCCAGAATCGGCAGACTCGACGCGGTGACCGAGGCGCTTGAGCCCGTGCAGATGCTCCCCGCCCCGGCGCAGGGCGCACTGGCCATCGAATGCCGCAGCGGCGACAGCGAACTCGTCGAGGTGCTCAGCGCGCTCGACGATGCCGCGACCCGCGCCGCGGTGCTCGCCGAGCGTGCGCTGCTCGCCGAGATGGAAGCAGGCTGTTCCGCACCGATCGGCGCGCTCGCCGAGGTGGTCGAGTCGATCGACGACGACGGGCGGATCTTCGACGAGCTTTCGCTGCGCGGTTGCGCGGCCGCCATCGACGGGTCCGATGTGATCCGGGCGTCGGTGGTCGGATCGCCTGCGCACGCGGACGAGCTGGGCCGGGCACTTGCCCGCGAACTGCTCGACCTCGGCGCGCGCGAGTTGCTCAGCACCCCCGAACCGGTTGCCGGTTCGTCCACACAGGCGGTGAATGCGCCCGCCACAGACTTCACCCAACCCAGCCCGATGGAGAACAACCAATGAGCGGTCGAGCAGCTACCAAGAAGCATCCCGGTCGGATCCTTTTCGTCGGGTCAGGCCCCGGTGACCCTGCGTTGCTCACGGTGCGCGCCCGCGAGGTGATCGGTCGCGCGACGCTCGCGTTCACCGACCCCGATGTCGACAAGGGTGTGCTTGCCCTGATCGGGACGGCGGTCGAGCCGGGCCCCGACGGTACCCGCCCGGTCGACGTGCGCCCCGCGCTCGGCGAGCCCGCCGAGGTGGCCAAGACGCTGATCGCCGAGGCCCGCAACGGCCACGACGTGGTCCGCGTCGTCGCGAACGACCCGCTGACCACCGACTCGGTGATCGCCGAGGTCAACGCGGTGACCCGCTCGCACATGGTGTTCGAGGTGCTGCCCGGCCTGCCCAACGGTTCCGCGGTGCCGAGTTACGCGGGCATCGCGCTCGGCTCCGGGCACACCGAAGCCGATGTGCGCGGCGAGGTCGACTGGGCCGCCTTGGCCGCGGCCCCCGGCCCGCTCGTGCTGCACGCGACCTCCGGCCACCTGGCCGAAACCGCCAGCGCCCTGGTGGAACACGGCATGGCGCCGCAGACCCCGGTCGCGGTGACCGTGCGCGGCACCACCCGCCAGCAGCGCACCATCGAGGCGACCCTGGCCACGCTGAACAGCGCCGCCTCCGAGTTGGTCGGTCCGCTGGTGGTGACCATCGGCAAGGTGGTCGCCTCACGCTCGAAGATGTCCTGGTGGGAGTCCCGCGCGCTGTACGGCTGGACCGTGCTGGTGCCGCGCACCAAGGACCAGGCGGGGGAGATGAGCGAGCGGCTCGTCACCCACGGCGCCATCCCGATGGAGGTGCCGACCATCGCGGTCGAGCCG
This sequence comes from Nocardia altamirensis NBRC 108246, assembly GCF_001612685.1. Classification (GTDB taxonomy): domain Bacteria; phylum Actinomycetota; class Actinomycetes; order Mycobacteriales; family Mycobacteriaceae; genus Nocardia; species Nocardia altamirensis. Next base: position 124,613 of record NZ_BDAY01000009.1, on the reverse strand, counting down.
CCGCGTAGCCCGGCCCAGATGGAGCGTGCGGTCAAGGGTCTGGTCGACGGCCGCTACCAGTGGGTGGTGTTCACCTCCACCAACGCGGTGCGCGCGGTGTGGGAGAAGTTCGCCGAATTCGGTTTGGACGCACGGGCTTTCTCCGGTGTGAAGATCGCCTGCGTCGGCGAGGCCACCGCGGACCGGGTGCGCTCGTTCGGCATCAATCCGGAGCTGGTGCCGAGTGGTGAGCAGTCCTCCGAGGGTCTGCTCGCCGACTTCCCGCCCTACGACGACGTTTTCGATCCGGTCAACCGAGTCCTGTTGCCGCGCGCCGACATCGCCACCGAGACGCTGGCCGAGGGCCTGCGCGACCGCGGCTGGGAAATCGACGACGTCACGGCCTACCGCACGGTGCGCGCTTCGCCGCCGCCCGCGGAGACCCGCGAGATGATCAAGACCGGCGGTTTCGACGCGGTCCTGTTCACCTCGTCCTCCACGGTGCGCAACCTGGTCGGCATCGCAGGCAAGCCGCACGCGCGCACCATCGTCGCGTGCATCGGGCCCAAGACCGCCGAAACCGCCATCGAATTCGGTCTGCGCGTCGACGTGCAGCCCGAGGTCGCCCAGGTCGGTCCGCTGGTCGAGGCGCTTGCCGAGCATGCGGCTCGGCTGCGCGCCGAGGGCCTGCTGCCCCCGCCGCGGAAGAAGAGCCGTCGCAGCCGCTGACGTGCCCATGATGTTGGTGGCACCGGAATTGTCGGCAGCTGCCTGGTCGCGGTCGCGCCTACCCTGACCTCACGTACGCGGCGTGCGTGCGCGAAAGGATGGGCGGTCATGTTTCGTATCATCGCGACTGCGGTTGCAGCCGTGGGGATTTCGACAGGGATCGGGATGGGGATCGGTGCCATCGCGGCATCGGTGGAGGCCGGCGGTCTGCGGAGTTTCTCGATTCCGTTGCAGACCAGCATCTTCGGGTTGCAGGATTTCTCGGTGCCATTGCAGATCGGCGTCGTTCGATCGTAAAAGGCAAGGGTCGGCAGCGCTTTCGCGTTGATGCTGGCCGCGACTGATTGCCCGCCGCGCGCGTTCCTTCGCGATGTCGCGAGTTTGTGTATCGATATCAGTTGTCCAGCAACGGATTCCGGGTCTCCGTTACATCGATGCCCCTAGAAATGGTGGCATCTCATCTCTTCTTGTCGGGGCTAACTTGTCCTGGCGCGTAGCGCACAATCCACAAGAGGAGTTGGTTTCGATGAAACGATCGATAGCGCAGGTTGTTACCGCAACAGTCGCTGCCTCGGTCATTGTCTTGTCCGGCAGCGCAGCGGCATCGGCGGCGCCCGGATTATCGCTGGAGCCCGCCGGACCGGCCGCCGTCAGCACATCCACCATCGACGCGTCCAGCGGCAGCGCCACCGGCTCGGCGGGCGCGTTGTCCGCGGTGACCCGTGGTCTTGCCTGCCTGCTCAAGACCATGTCCGGCGGCACCGCCCAGCCCTGCTCCATCCAAGTCATGTAGCACTTCTTGCCGTTCGCGCAGCAGCGCACTGTCATTCGCGCAGCGGCGTAATACCGAACGAGTCGCGACACCGGGTTCGGCGTCGCGACTCGTTTCTTTCTCGGTGCGAAAGTGTCAGTACCGCTTGCGCATCAGCGTCCGCACCATGTTGCAGGTGGTGTCGGAGGGCGGGCGGATGCCAACCACTTCGGCGGTGTGCCGGATCCGCTTGTTGTTGGCCGAACTCGGCGTGTACACCCCAGAGTCGAGCAGCGCGATGGTCAAGCGCATCGCCTTGAGCTTGCGGTTGTGGCGGACATACCACGACCGCGGGCGTCCCGCGGGCAGCCGCTGCTTCTCCAGCGGGGCATAGGGACGATCAATGAGGACGGTCTTCGTCGCGGGCACAGGCTTCCTCCCGTTGCGATCGGGGACTCGGCGAATCCCCTCGAACACTTCTTCGATTATACCTCCGCCCACCGACAAAAACCCCTGGCCACAAGGTTTTTGGTGGATACGCTGCGCAGTTGTCCGCCGCCTCGATCACGTGCGCACCGCACCGGACGACCGTGCGATGTCCCGCAACGATCGTCAGCAGTTGCCGCGATTGCGGGATGCCCCAGGGCGGCTGCGCGTTCCAGTCGGCGCTGAGTTTCCTGCTGGAGCCAGTACTCGGTCGGTGCCGATAGCTGCGCTTCCATGGATAGATTTCAACGGTCGTGTCCGTATATAAGGCCGCGGCCGTACTGTCTACGACAGTCGCGAGTACGGTCGAGCGCGCGGTGACGGCCTTGCGGAAACGGTTCATAGCGAGTTCTCATCTGTGGGTTGCGCTGCGAAAAGCTGCATGTGCATGCAGCTCCGGATGTTGGGGAGTTGCAGCTCCCCAACATCCAGCTGTGGGAACTTCGGCCACTTGGGGCTCATCTTGACGCTTGACCAGGAACCTCAGGTGGCGCTGAGCTGCCCTATAGACGCAACCGTCGTATGTGTCTTCGGGCAAGACCACACGGCTACTCCGCGGCTCACGCCCGCTGTTAGGGGATGGGCGTTCGGGTGATTCGGACACAGCGGCCACACCGCTGGCTCGCCGGTCGCCCACAGTGCCTCCACTGCCCATTCTTGAGCCTTGTCGGCCAGGCATGCCACTTGCTCGGGGTAGTTGTCCCCGATGAGCGGCCCGATCCCCACGCCGCTCCCTTCTGGCTCATAGAACATCACCCAGTCCGTGCCATGATGTGTTTCCTCACGCACAACGGGCTGAACGGCACAGGTCGCTGCCAGATCCCGCAGTACCGGCTCCAGCGCCACAGCGTACTTCTCGTCCATCCGTTCATTATTCGGTATCTGAGCCCGGAAGGAGCGATAGGCGTGGACAGCAACGCATCGATCGCCTATCCAACTACAGCAGGCTCGGCAGATCGACGGATACCGAGCATGTGAGTTGGGTGGTCTCGGACGAAAAGACAAATCGTAGCGTCAACTTTCGGGCATTTATCGCCAGGGCAGGCTGCAATATGGCCGTTCCCCTTGTTTGCGTGCCGTCTCCGCTGTTCTGCCGGAACCCGCCTCCGTCGGTGTATGTGTCGCCTGTGTCGTCAGCAGCTTCCACGCGCAAGTCAAGTGGGACGCCGTTCGAAATGTCCTCTGACAGGGCCGGTTTCACGGCGTACTCGACAGAAAACCAATCGGTATCCCGCGTTAGCCGATGAACCAGGAGTTCGAGTCGCGATATGGTGATCGAAACATTCATTTCGATTGGAACAGCGTTCATTACACCTCCGCTGAGTGGGTGGCTCGCTCTACGGCCCTCGATGGTCGGCGAGGAACGCCGCCAGCCATCGCTGCTCCGTGTGGAATGCGCAGCCTACCTTGCTATTCGGTCACAACCCGGTGCCAGGGGCCGGGATCTTGCAGGTGATGTAGCGGTTCGCGATTGTATTGTTGACACCCTTGATTAGCCACTGGAGCGTCAGCTTGTCGCCGGTCTGGATCGTGCTGCGGGCACCGCCGAAGACCTGGTAGTCCTTCATGCTTCCATGGAAGTTGTAGTAGCTTCCGTTCTCGGTGTGCGGGCCATACGGCGGGTTGATCGCAACATCGTTTACGGCGGCTGTCGACATCGTGACGGTCGCAACAGGACCGCCGAGATTCTGGATCGAGACGCCGGTCAGCTTCAACGCCCACATCAGCACGCCATTGTGAGATCGTTGGAAATTGACGTAAGCGACCGGGTGCTCCCAGTTTCCTGCGCACAGGAAATCCTTCGGATCGGCGAAACGGTATGTTGTTTCGGGGTGCGGTGCCGCCTCTGCATGAGCCCCGCTTGCCACGAGCCCGCTTGCGAGCGTTGAGGTGAGAATTAGAGATGCTACGGCGACGGCTTTGCGGAAACGGTTCATAGCGAGTTCCTATCTGCGGGTTGTGCACTGCGAAAAGCTGTATGTGCGTGCAGCTCCGGGTGTTGGGGAGTTGCAGCTCCCCGACACCAGGCCTCGAGAACCCCGGCTACCCGGGCTTCATCCTCGTGGTGCTAACGCATCGAGATGCGTTCTGTTCTATGGGGTTTGACGCTTCGAGGTCGAGATCGGTTCCATCAATCTCGAAATATTCCAACTTTGTGAGGCTGGGTGATGTTGCGGGTTGGGCTCCGCGGAATTCGCGGCGAAGTGTCCGGACGGGATGTTGGCCAGCCGAAGCGGTGGCGGCGAGCCGCATACTCGCCACTACCGGGCCGGCCTGGTCGGTGCTGATCGTCGCTGCTAGGGGTAAATACCCGCGCGATGAGCGCGAGCAGATGCTCGCGCTCATCGACTTCAACTACCTCGACTGCCGGATTTCGTCCATGGATCGATGCTCAGGCCTGACGACTAGGTCCCTCAAAGATCGTGCAGGAGTTGGAGGGATTGAGGATGGCCGAGTGCGGCGGCACGTTCGAGCCAGTGCCTGGCTTCCTGCTGGGCTGGGGTGCGGCCGGTGGCGATCGCGGCGGCGGCGCGCAGGACGCCGGGCTCGGTCAGATCGCCGGTGAACGGGAAAGTGTCTTGTTCGCGAAGAAAAAGGGCCAGGTGGAACATGGAGTCGGGATCTTCGGCGTCGGCGCCGCGCCGCAGCCAGGACTCGCCTGCGGCCGTGTCGCCGTGGTCGAGGTGCAGCGAGCCGAGGATCGCCATGGCGTCGGTGCGGCCACGGCGCACGGCCTCGGTGAGCAGTTCGACCGCACGGCCGAACTCGCCGCGCCGCGCCACGTAGAGGCCCAAAGTGCGCATGGCCGTTGGGTTTCCGGCGGCGGCCGCGCGCTCGTACCACTCCTCGGCTTCCTCGTTGCTGCCTCGGCGATTGGCGACAACGCCCATATTGCACAGCGCGTCCGGCGAGCCTGCCTCGGCCGCGGGCCGCAGCCAGCGTTCGGCGTCGTCGATCTTGCCGCGTTCCAGATGCAGCAGCCCGAGCTGCAAATCCGCGCCGGCACAGCCCGCGGCGACGGCCGACTCCAACCAGCGCACCGCTTCGGCGATCCGGCCGTGCGTGCCGAGCAGCAGCCCGAGGTCCGCCATCGCGGTCGCACTGCCGCGCTCGGCGGCCCGCCGGAACCACTGCTCGGCCTCGACCAGCTCGTTCCCGTCACGCAGCAGATGCCCGAGCTGCTCCATCGCGCCGCGATCGCCGCGCTCGGCGATGGCGCGCAGCGTGTCGAGCCGTCGTTCGTGCGCGGTCGGCACCGGATCGGGTCGCGGATCGCGGAACGATTGCAGCCCGATGGGATCGACCGGATGTGCATCGTCGGGGAGTTCGCCGCGCTCGCGCCTGGCGATGGATTCGCTCCATTCGGCGAACCGCTCGTCTTCGGGTCCGATTTCGACCATCCCGTGGGCGATGGTCCCGTCGGGCTGCTTACCGTGCCACGGGATCAGCAGTCGCCCATCGGACAGCCGACGGGCGCCCAGCGGACGATCTGTCATCGCGGACCTTTCAGGCCGGGTCGGGCGTGCCGTGCCGGTAACCGTACGTGTCGGCGTAGCCGGCGAGTTGGGAGTCGTAGCTACTGAGGCTATCGAGCAGCCAGGTGTCTCCAGTGTCCTTCACGACCACGATCGGGCCTTTGGTGCCCGGTGCGAGCGCGGGTGGTGTGCCGTCGGTGTACCAGGACGTGGTCGACCAGGGAAAGACGAACGCCCAGCCCACATCCGAGACGTGCCCCTGCGGCCCGAGCTGGAACGGGTCGATGGGTACGGCGAACCGCTCGCTGTGCTGTGCGAGCAGATGCCTGGCGCTGTTGCGGGCCACGCGGATGTCGATCGGTCCGGTCGTGGTGTTCGGGAACGGCAGGTTGGCGTCCGGCATGGCGCTCAATTGCCGCCCTGCGGCCGCCGAGACCTGGCACGGCCTGCTTTGCAGCCGCACGAAAACGGTGTGCGCGGTATCGGAGAACCGCATCTGCACGGTGGCGTCCTCGGTCTGACCGACCAGGTGCCTGCCGAGGCTCTGCGTCATTTCGCGTTCGTCCGGTGTCATGCCGAGGTTGTCGAAGGCCCGCTTGGCCACCGTCATCAGTTCGGGTTCGGCCAGTTGCCGTGCGATGAACTCGACGCGGAAGATCGTGCCGTGGCCGTCGGCGGCCGCGCGCCACGCGCGCAATGTCGTCTCCGGCGGCGTGAGCCCACCGGTGAGGACCGGCCACCAGTCCGCGAGCAGCACCGCCACCCACGATTCGAAGTCGGCGGCTCTGGCCAGCGAGATTTCAGTGTGCGGTTCGGTCATGGTGTCCCCCAGGGGGTCTCGCCCTCTGTCGGAGTATGCGCCATCGGCCTGCGCGACAGGTGTGATTTGACACACCGTTACTGTCGATGCGGGGTTTCGTCGCGCACGCTCGTGTCGTTTCGCCAGCACCGACGCATGGCACCGCGACAGCGGGCTTACACAGAGCCGATGGGCGCTCGCGACAGCTCATAACGCCGGGCGTATGGTGCGGTTATGACCGGATTGGACCGCCCGCGGCGGTTGCGCCGCACCCCCGCGCTACGTCGTCTCGTGGCCGAAACCACACTGGAGCCACGGCAATTGGTGTTGCCGATGTTCGTCGCCGACGGCCTGGAAGAGCCGCGGGAAATCGGTTCCATGCCCGGTGTCGCACAGCATTCGATGGATTCGCTCCGTAAAGCGGCCGTCGAGGCGGTCACGGCAGGCGTCGGCGGTCTGATGCTCTTCGGTGTGCCGCGGCCGGAGGACAAGGACGCCACCGGCAGCCAGGCCAGCGATCCGGACGGCATCCTCAACCGCGGCCTGCGTGCGCTGGCCGACGAGGTCGGCGACTCGACCGTGATCATGGCCGACACCTGTCTCGACGAGTTCACCGATCACGGCCATTGCGGCGTGCTCGGCGCCGACGGTTCCGTCGACAACGACGCCACCTTGCACCGCTACGTGGAGATGGCGCTCGCCCAGGCGGCGTCCGGCGCCGACCTGCTCGGCACCAGCGGCATGATGGACGGCCAGGTCGGTGCGATCCGGCGCGGCCTCGACGCGGTCGGCCGCACCGACACCGGCATCCTCGCCTACGCCGCCAAGTACGCCTCGGCGTTCTACGGCCCGTTCCGTGAGGCTGTCGCTTCCTCGCTGGAGGGCGATCGCCGCAGCTACCAGCAGGACCCGGCGAACCGCCGCGAAGCTATCCGCGAGCTCGAGCTCGATCTGGCCGAGGGTGCGGACATCGTCATGGTCAAGCCTGCGATGTCCTACTTGGACATCCTGCGCGATGTCGCCGATCGCTCCACGGTCCCGGTTGCGGCGTATCAGATCTCCGGCGAGTACGCGATGATCACCGCGGCCGCCGAACGCGGCTGGATCGACCGCCGCGGCGCCATCCTCGAATCGCTGCTCGGTATCCGGCGTGCAGGGGCGGATTTCGTGCTCACCTACTGGGCTACCGAGGCCGCACACTGGTTGTCGTGACGAACCTACCGAGACCGATCGGCGCACCGCCCCCACCGCAGGCGCCGACGCCGGTGGATGTCGGCACCGCTCGGCAATTGTGGTGGGGCGTGGTCGGATTCGGGGTCGTGCAGCTGGTCGCGTCGGTGGTTGCCGCGCTGTCGCAGCGGCATACCTTCGCCAAGCAGGTCTTCGATCAGGCCAGGGAAAAGGACCCGCAGGTCACCTTGGCCAGCGCCGAGCTGATGGTCGCGCTTGTCTATGTCGTCGTCGTGCTGATCGGGCTGGTCGTCGCCGTGGTCGCGCTGGTGATCGTGCACCAGTTCGCGCGCGGCAAGCTGTGGGCGCGCACGCTGCTGACCATTGCTGGCGTCTGGCTGGTGGTGATCGGGGTCGGCGCGCTGTTCGCGTTCAACGCGGTCACCGGGACGGCCTCGCTGGTGGCCGGTGGCGCGGCGATCGTGCAGGCGGTGCTTTCGGGTGGTGCTATTTACCTATCCCACCGGCCGGAAGCGACAGCGTATTTCCAGATGAGCCGTCGATGAACGCTTGGCGTCGGAGTTTGTCCCGGAAACCTCGGCATGTATCGTGAGGGTTGTCACAGTGGACATGGGAACCGGAAGTTGTTTGTCAGGCGTTGTCTTGCGTTACGTAAGCGAAATCGGCAGATGGCTCCGGGGAATCGGAGACATCAATGCGAGTGGTGATCCAACAGCCGCAGAGCATTCGGCGGGAATTGGCCGTGCTGAGCCTGCTGGTTTTGTTCGGGGTGGTCACCGTCGCCGTGTTGTTGTTGCCCGGCCTCACTCGCTGATCTTCCACGCCACCTTGGTGATTCGCGCTGCGTCGTACCGTCGTCGTGCGCTGCTCGGCGTCGCATGACGGAGGCGTCGGACGCGGACGTCGTGTTCGCCGAACCGGGCGCCCGATGGCGCACGGTCACCTACGGGCCGATCCTGTGCCTGCTCATTCTCGTTCTCGAAATCGCGACCGGTAGCTCCGCGCACTGGTTCGCCCTCCTGTTCTGTGCCGCGCTGATCGCGGGATTCGTTGCGCTGCAGGTGGTCGCGGGTAAGCGACACGTCAGCGTCGAGCTGACCGGAACCACGCTGCGCGAAGGCACCGAAACCCTGCCGCTGACAACCATCGACGCCGTCTTGCCTGAACGGGACGAGGATTCCTGGGACGACGAGGACTGGGAATCGGCGCGCGCACTAGGCGAACTGAGCGGCGTGCCGCGCCGACGCACCGGCATCGGCCTGCGGTTGACCGACGGCTCCCTGGTGCAAGCTTGGGCCAGGGATCATCGCGCACTCCGCAGCGCACTGGCCAGTGGTGCGGTAGCGAAACCGGTGTCCGATGTCGAGGACGAACACAGCGAGAACGGAGCGGACCGATGAGGGGATGGGGCGCGGCGACCGCCGTCGAACTGGGGTTGGTCGTGCTCGGACTCGTCGGGGCGGTGCTGAGCTGGCGCCACGGCATCCAGACCACCACGTTCGCGGCGGCGGGTCCGACACCGGAATTCGTGGCAACGCGCTACGTGGCGCCGTGGTTGGTGCTTGCCGCGGCACTGGTCGCGCTGGCAGGCGTGTTCGCGATCAACGCGGTCAGCCGCGTGGTGCGGCACAGCCGCGACAACTGATCATCGCGGCGAGGTGTTTCGGCAGGGGAATCCCGGGAATCCGAACCTCATGAAACCGACAGACCCACTGAAGCGAACGCTCCTAGGCGTGGCGGCGGCCGGACTGATCGGCGCGGCGACGGCGGTTCCGGCCGCCGCGGCACCCGCCGAGGTTTCCCCGGTGCCGGTCACGCCGGTATACGTCGACAGCGGCTCCGGACTGCTCGCCCATGTCATGCCGACCCCGCTGGCCTGCCTGATGACCACCGGATTCGCGCTGTGGTGCGTGGGGATCACCTAACGAGCATTGTCGCAAGGCAAAGTGGGCACTGCCGTATCGCTCCCGAGCATTGCCAGGAATGCCCCTGCCGCCGTTAGTATTTCGGCCGTAAACGTACGTGTGCGCCTCGCACGTTCGCGCCTCGCAGGCGCTCCATCTCGACAAGGATTGGGTTTGATGAACCGGTTTGCCGTGAAAGTCTGTGCCGCACTGGCGATCGCCGCCGCGATCGGGATCGGTGCCGCACCCGCCGGTGCGAACCCCGGACTGGCACTGGAGCCCGCGGTCCCCATCGACGCACCGGTCTTGGTGCCGGACTCGGGTTCTGCGGGACCGTACAACACCTTCATGTGCTACCTGCACACCATTTCGGCCTCGGTGCCGTGCATGTACGCCTAGCGCCGCTGGGCTAGTTCCAGTTCTGGTAGATATCGAGCACGCGTCCGTTGCGGGTACCAGGGGCATTCAGATAGATGGTGACGGTTCCATCGGAATGATTGGCCGCCTCCATGATCGCCTGCCGCAGCGACGCGTGCACGCCACCGTGCTCGTCCTTGTAGATCCCGGTGTCGGCTTCCAGCCCGACGCCGATCCGGTTGAGCGGCACCATCATGGAGATCACCGCCGGAATGGGGCCGTCGGCGACGGACTTGGTTTCCTCATGTGTCAGGTGCAGGCCGATGCGATCGGGCAGCGCGACCGGTTCCGCCGCGCAGGCCGTTCCCGCGCCGACGATGACCGCCGCGCCGACCAGTGCCGTTGACACTGCCGCACCGAACATGGAAAACCGCATAAAAACCCTTCCGGCCGAGGAATGTTGCCGCCCGAGATTACGCACCAGCAATCTTGCGGCGATCGAATACGGCGTAAACATCGTCCCGGCGTGTTGCGGTCTACGTCACCCCTCCTACACCCTGTCGTCGACCCGTTCCGATCGGGCTGCGACACTGGAGGTCGTGAGTTCTTCTCCGCGCGTGACCAGCGCATCGGTGCCGGTTTCCGCTCAACTCTTCGACCGCGCGTGTTCGGTGATTCCGGGCGGCGTCAACTCTCCGGTGCGCGCCTTCAACTCCGTCGGCGGCACACCGCGATTCATCGCATCCGCCAACGGATACACCCTGGTCGACGCCGATCGCAACGAGTACGTCGACCTGGTCTGCTCGTGGGGGCCGATGATCCTCGGGCACGCGCATCCCGCGGTGGTCGACGCGGTGCGGCGAGCTGCCGTGGGTGGTTTGTCCTTCGGCGCCCCGACCGAGGCGGAGATCGAGCTGGCCGAGGCCATCGCCGAACGGGTGGCTCCGGTGGACCGGGTGCGGTTGGTGAACTCGGGCACCGAGGCGACGATGAGCGCGGTCCGGCTGGCCCGCGGTTACACCGGGCGCGCCAAGATCATCAAGTTTTCCGGCTGCTACCACGGGCACGTCGACGCGCTGCTTGCCGATGCCGGGTCCGGCGTCGCCACCCTCGGCCTGCCGACCTCGCCCGGCGTCACCGGCGCGCAGGCCGCCGACACCATCGTGCTGCCCTACAACGACCTCGACGCCGTCGCCGCCGCGTTCGCCGCGCATCCCGGCGCGATCGCCTGCGTGATCACCGAGGCCGCCGCGGGCAACATGGGCACGGTCGCGCCGCTACCCGGCTTCAACGCGGGACTGCGGAAGCTGACCGCAGCCAACGGCGCACTGCTCGTCATGGACGAGGTGATGACCGGATTCCGGGTCAGCCGCGCGGGCTGGTTCGGCCACGAGGGCGTCGCGGGCGACCTCTACACCTTCGGCAAGGTGATGAGCGGCGGCCTGCCCGCCGCCGCGTTCGGCGGCCGCGCCGACATCATGAACCACCTGGCTCCGCTCGGCCCCGTCTATCAGGCCGGCACGCTGTCCGGTAACCCGGTCGCGGTCGCCGCAGGCCTCGCCACGCTGCGTGCGGCCGACGACGCGGTGTATGCCGCGCTGGATCGCAACGCGCAGCGACTCGGCGCGTTGTTCACGGAGTCGCTGAGTGCCGCAGGGGTCGAACATCAGGTCCAGTTCGCGGGCAATATGGTGAGCGTGTTCTTCGCCGAACGCCCGGTCACCGACTACGCCACCGCCAAGGCGACCCAGACCTGGCGCTACCCAGCGTTCTTCCACGCCATGCTCGACGGTGGCGTGTATGGCCCGCCGAGCGCGTTCGAGACGTGGTTCGTCTCCGCGGCGCTCGATGAGGACGCATTCGACCGTATCGCCGCCGCCCTGCCCGCCGCCGCACACGCGGCCGCGGCCGCCACTCCCGAAGGATCCCGCGCGTGAGCTCCGATCACGATCAGCCCGATGCCGACAAGCGCGAGCTAAAAGAACCCACGTCCAATGCCGTCATCGATGCGGGCGCGCAGTTCGCGGCGGCCGCGTCGGGTCCGGCCGAGCAGGTTCCCGCGGTCGAAGCGACCGCCGCCGAGTCGAAGCCGAAGGCGTCGGCCGAGCAGCGGGTGCCCGACGGTGGTCCGGTCGAGACGATCGTGCACGTGTTGCGCCACGGCGAGGTGCACAACCCGAACGGGATTCTCTACGGCCGCCTGCCCGGGTTCAGTTTGTCGGTGGCCGGTCGGTCGCAGGCCGGTGCGGTCGCGCGTGCCCTGTCCGATCACGACATCGCCGTCGTCATCGCCTCGCCGCTGCAGCGGGCCCAGGAAACTGCGGAACCGATTGCCGCACAACATCATCTGATCGTGCGGACCGACGAGAACCTGATCGAGGCAGGCAACACGTTCGAGGGTCTGCGGGTTTCCGTCGGCGACGGCGCGCTGCGCAAGCCGAGGCACTGGTGGAAGCTGCGCGATCCGTTCACCCCGTCGTGGGGCGAGCCGTACCTGCAGATCGCGCACCGCATGCTGGCCGCGGTCAACAAGGCGAGGGTCGAGGCCGCGGGGCGCGAAGCCGTGCTCGTCTCGCATCAGCTGCCGGTGTGGACGCTGCGCCGGTTCCTGCAGGGGCAGCGGCTCTGGCACGACCCGCGGCAGCGGCAGTGCTCGCTCGCCTCGCTGACCTCGCTGGTCTACCACGGTGACACGCTCGTCGACATCGTGTACTCCGAGCCTGCAGGCGGTTCGGACCCCTCGGTACACGGCGCATGAACTGGGCCACCGCTGCTGCCATCCCGCCTGCCCGCTCGGCACGGCGGGTAGTTCCGGCCCTGCTCGCGTGCGTGGCGTTGATCGCCGCGCTCGCGGGGTGCTCGGGTGGCACGGACGCGGTGGCCTCCGGCGGCACCTTCGAATTCGTCTCGCCCGGCGGCAAAACCGAGATCTTCTACGATCCGCCGAGCACCAGGGGCACCATCGGCAAGCTGGCCGGACCCGACCTGATGACGCAGGGCAAGACCGTGTCGGTCGAGGATTTCGCGGGCAAGGTCGTGGTGCTCAACCTGTGGGGCCAGTGGTGCGGGCCGTGCCGCGCCGAGGCGCCTGCGCTCGAAAAGGTTTATGCCGCAACGAAAGACAGCGGCGTCGCGTTTCTCGGCATCAACGTGCGCGACCCACAGCAGGACAAGGCTCAGGACTTCGTCGTCGACAACAAGGTCGGCTACCCGTCCATCTACGACCCGTCCATGCGTACCCTGCTGGCGCTCGGCGGAAATTTCCCGACCAGCGTCATACCGACCACCCTGATCTTGGATCGTCAGCACCGCGTCGCCGCGGTGTTCCTGCGCTCATTGCTGGCCGACGATCTGCAACCGATCGTTCAAAGAATCGCCTCGGAGGAAGCACAGTGAATCGCGATCGTCGTACCCGTACCCTGCGTGCCTGTCGCCCTCGGCAGGGCGCCCGCCGTGTCGGCGGGGCCTGGACCGTAGACGACCGATGGAAGGGCATCGCCACCGTGCCGCGCAGCGTCGCGGCCGATTCGCTGCTCGACCCCGGCGTGCTGTTCGGCACGGCGGCCGAGCCGACCGAACCGCGGATCCTGTTCCGCGGCGAGCAGGAACCGGCCGAGGAGCCCGCGGAGGGTGAGGCCGGGTGAGCTCGCGCGTGACCATGGCGACCCGGTGATGGTGCTTGCCGCCGTAGGGGATTCCTTTCAGCAGACGGCCGCGACCGGACCCTTGCTGCTCGCACTGGGGGCGTGCGTGCTCGCCGGGCTGGTGTCGTTCGCCTCGCCCTGCGTTGTCCCGTTGGTGCCGGGCTACCTGTCCTATCTCGCCGGGCTCGTCGGCGCCGAGGCGCCGCCCGCCACCGTCGCGCAAGCCACTGCCGCGCAGCCGGGTTCGGTCGCGGTCGACGCCGCGAAGCAGGCCGCGCGGGCCGGGCGGCTGCGGGTCGCCGGTGCGGCCGGGCTGTTCGTCGCCGGGTTCACCGTGGTCTTCGTGCTCGCCACCGCAACGGTTTTCGGCGTCATCCAGACCTTGAACGTGAATCGTGAACTGTTGCAACGCATCGGCGGTGTGGTCACCATCCTGATGGGGCTGGTCTTCATCGGCCTGGTCCCCGCACTGCAGCGCGATACCAGAATGGAGCCGCGCAGGCTGACGAGCATCGCGGGCGCACCGCTGCTCGGCGGCGTCTTCGCGCTCGGCTGGACCCCGTGCCTCGGCCCGACGCTGTCCGGCGTGATGGCGGTGGCCGCAGGCACCGACGGCACCACCGCGGTGCGCGGCGTCGCGCTCATCGTCGCCTACTGCCTCGGGCTCGGCCTGCCGTTCGTGATCCTCGCGTTCGGGTCGGCCAGCGCGCTGCGCGGTGTCGGCTGGCTGCGCCGCAATTCCAGGACCATCCAGATCGTCGGGGGCATGCTGCTCGTCGCCGTCGGCATCGCGCTGGTCTCCGGGATGTGGGATCAGTTCGTCGGCTGGGTGCGCGACGCGTTCGTCTCCGAGGTGACGCTCCCGATATGACCGTGCAAGACAAGCCGGTGACCGCCCCGGTCCCGCCGCGCCAATCCCTGCCTGGCCGGATGGTGGCGTTCGTGCGCAACACCTGGCGCGGGCTCACCAGCATGCGGACCGCGCTGGTGCTGCTGTTCCTGCTCGCGTTGGCCGCCATTCCCGGCGCGGTGCTGCCGCAGCGAAGTCTCAACGAGCAGAAGGTCGCTCAGTACATCGCCGATCGCCCGACGCTCGGCCCGTGGATGGACCGGTTCGAGCTGTTCGACGTGTTCGCCAGCTTCTGGTTCACGGCCATCTATGTGCTGCTGTTCATTTCGCTGGTCGGCTGCATCCTGCCGCGCACCGTCGATCACTACCGCGCGCTGCGCACCCCGCCCGTGCGCGCGCCGCGCAACCTGTCCCGGCTGCCGCACCACTACTCCGGCACCGCCGAGCAGACGCCGGACGAGGTCCTCGCGCATGTTCGAAAAGAGTTGCGCGGCTGGCGAACCGAGGTCAGGCCGGGCGACCGCGACGGTGAACTCACCCTCGCCGCGGAGAAGGGCTACACCCGCGAGCTCGGCAACCTCGTCTTCCATCTTGCGCTGGTCGGGCTGCTCATCGCCATCGCGGTCGGCAAGCTGTTCGGTTACGAGGGCAGCGTCATCGTCATCGCGAACAACGGGCCCGGTTTCTGCACCACCTCACCCGCCGTCTTCGACTCGTTCAAGGCGGGCAACGTCAACGACGGCACCGGGCTCGCCCCGATCTGCGTGCGGGTCAAGGACTTCAAGGCCGACTATCTGACCAACGGCCAGGCCGAGATGTTCACCTCGAACATCGAATACCAGTCCGGTGCCGACCTGCAGAGCAACACCTGGCGGTCCACCCGGCTCCAGGTGAACCATCCGCTGCGCGTCGCGGGCGACCGAATCTATCTGCAGGGCCACGGTTTCGCGCCGACCTTCACCGTCACCTTCCCGAACGGGCAGACGCGCACCGAGACCATTCAGTGGCGCCCTGACGACGCGATGACCTTCCTGTCCAGCGGTGTGCTGCGCATCGACCCGCCCGGCGGCATGTATGCCACCGACGAGGAGCGCCGCAAGAACCAGATCGCCATCGAGGGGCTGTTCGCGCCGACCGCGCTGTTCCACGGTTCGCTGATGACCTCGTCGTACCCGGCGATGACCGATCCGGCCGTCGCCGTCGACATCTATCGTGGCGACACCGGCCTGGACACCGGACGGCCGCAGTCGCTGTTCGCGCTCGACACCGAGCAGGTCAAACAGGGGCGACTGCTGAAGGAGGCCAGGGTCAACCTGCGTCCCGGCGAGTCGACCAGCCTGCCCAACGGCACCAAGGTGACCTTCGACGGCGCGCAGGAGTTCGTGAACCTGCAGGTGTCGCACGATCCGGCGCAGCAGTGGGTGCTGGTGTCCGCGGTGACCATGATGGTTGGCCTGCTGGTGTCGCTGCTGGTGAAGCGGCGGCGTATTTGG
The DNA here is from genome assembly GCF_001612685.1 of Nocardia altamirensis NBRC 108246. Classification (GTDB taxonomy): domain Bacteria; phylum Actinomycetota; class Actinomycetes; order Mycobacteriales; family Mycobacteriaceae; genus Nocardia; species Nocardia altamirensis. The sequence continues at coordinate 108,954 of NZ_BDAY01000009.1, read as the reverse complement.
GTGCGGGTCTACCCTGCCGAAGACGCAGCCGGTACCTTGGACAAACGACGCACCGTAGTAGAACTCGGCGGGCTGGCACGAACCGATCAGGCGGGCTGGGGCAGTGAGTTCGACCGGCTACGCACGCGCCTGCTGGACACGCGGCCCGACTCGGCGGCCGATGCGAAGACCACGGGAGAGTAGAGATGCCGATCAACGAGACCATCGCGCGCTACAGCGATTTCTCGTTCAAGACCGCGATCGTGGTCTACGCGCTGGTGCTCGTGCTGCTGATCTGGCAGTACGCCACCGCGCGCAGCCGTCAGGTCGCCGAGCGTGAACTCGTCTCGGTCGGCGGTCCCGCCATCGATCCCACGGTGCCGGGCCGGGTCGTCGGGCCGCCGGAGAAGTCGCTCTCGGAGCGCCTCGGCAACACCGCGTTCTCGGTGCTCGTCGTCGCCATCGCCCTGCACATCGCCTCGATTGTGTTGCGCGGCTTCGCGACCCACCGTTTCCCGCTCGGCAACATGTACGAGTTCGTCACCATGGCGACGGCCGCGGCGATCCTCGTGGGCGTGCTCTTCCTGCGTGAGCAGCGCTACCGGGCCATGTGGGTCTTCCTGCTCGTCCCGGTGCTGATCCTGCTGTTCCTCGCAGGCACCGTGCTCTACGCCGACGCGGCCCCGGTCGTCCCCGCGCTGAAATCCTTCTGGCTGCCCGTGCACGTCACCATCGTCAGCATCGGCAGCGGCGTCTTCCTGTTCGCGGGCGTTGCCAGCCTCCTGTTCCTCTACCGCGTCCGCCAGCCCGAGGGCGCGGAATCCTCCGGCATCTTCGGGACCATCGCCCGCCGCCTCCCCGATGCTCGCACCCTGGACCGCCTCGCCTACAAAACCACCATCATCGGCTTCCCCCTCTTCGGCGCAGGCGTCATCCTCGGCGCCATCTGGGCCGAAGCCGCCTGGGGCCGCTTCTGGGGCTGGGACCCCAAGGAAACCTGCTCCTTCATCGCCTGGGTCCTCTACGCCGCCTACCTCCACGCCCGCGCCACCTCCGGCTGGCGCGACACCAAGGCCGCCTGGATCAACGTCGCAGGCTTCGTAGCCATGCTCTTCAACCTCTTCATCATCAACATGGTCATCAGCGGCCTCCACTCCTACGCCGGACTGAACTAGCGAGTTCGTCTTCGTCGATGTGGTGATAGGCGGGGGTGGGGGGATGTGATGCTGCGGGGGCGGATTGGGGGGATTGGGGTGGAGTCGGCCATGATTCGTGGGATCAATGTTCGCGTAGGTGTTCACGAAGGAAAAGTGGTTGATGAGGTTCATGGGTAAGGCTGTCGTCGCGGTGGCGGCGGTGGGTCTTGGGGTGGGGTCCGTGATCGGTGCTGGTACGGCGAATGCGGCGAGTTACTACGGTGCGATCGCGTTCAGTGGCGACAACTGGAGTTACGGCAGCAGTGTCAATGCGCGGAGCCGCGAGCAAGCCTTGGACGAGGCGCTCGCCTCGTGCGGTCCGGTCGGCGTCTCCGACTGTGCCGTCTTGGCTGAATGGTCCGATGGCTGTGGTGCGCTCGTCTACAGCACCATTCGGTCGACCACCTGGGCGGTCGCGGTAGGCACGGGACCCAACCGTTCGGCAGCGCTGTTCGCCGCCCACACTGCGATGGCTCAGCATCACCCGCCCGCGATGCTGGCCAATGTCGGTTCCGCGGACAAGTCGGGGACAGCGATCAGTGAGGTGCTCTGCACTGCGAACGCGTCCTGACTTCGTCAGCTAGGGAGACCCGGAACCTTTTGGGACCGGGTCTCTTTGGTTTGCGGAATGTTCCGGGCCGGACATCGGTGGTGTCCGCCGAATACCCACACCTGCACCGTGAGACACGCGTGAGACGCCGGTGTAAGTCCGGCTTGGCAGTCTTGCTCGCATGAAGAGCAACGCCTGGGCATCGGGCATCAACTCGCGACGTGTGGCGGCAACCGTCGCTCTGGCAGGTGCTTTGCTCGCCGGTGCACTCCCGTCCACCGCAATCGCCGTGGCAGACAACGCAACCGGCACCGCGATCGGCGACGATTTCCGCGGGCCGTACGTCAACCACCTCGACTGCGTCGAGCGCGGGGATCAGGGCATTCTCGCCGGCGAATGGTGGGACTTCGAATGCCCCGGCCCCTACGCGGGTCCGTGGATGCTGGTGCCGCGCTGACCTACCTGCCGAAGGACGCCATGAGGGGGAACCATGGCAGGCTCTGTCGAGCCGACCGTGCTGGCCTCCTTCGGCACCTGCGGAAACCCGGTGAAACCGCGGTGTTGCCGCGGTGAATCCGGGGGCACGCATTCTTTTCCTCGACAGCGACAACGGGTCGCGGATTCGAGGAGAAGTACATGATGACCAGCCCACGGCCGCCGGCGATCACGGCGACCGGATTGCGCAAGTCCTACGGTGACCACTTGGTGCTCGACGGCATCGATCTGGAAGTCCCTGCAGGCACCATCTTTTCGCTGCTCGGCCCGAACGGCGCCGGGAAAACCACTGCGGTGCAGATCCTTTCCACGCTGATCGGCGCCGACGGCGGCGAGATCCGGGTTGCGGGACACGATGTCGCCGGCGAGCCGGAAGCGGTCAGGGCCGCCATCGGCGTGACGGGCCAGTTCGCCGCGGTGGACAACCTGCTCACGGGCGCGGAGAACCTCGCCATGATGGCGACACTGCACCATCTCGGTCGCGCCGAGCGCAAGCGGCGCGTTGCCCGGCTGATCGAACAGTTCGACCTGGTCGAGGCCGCGCAGAAGCCGGCGTCGACCTACTCCGGCGGCATGCGCAGACGGCTCGATATCGCGATGGGTCTGATGGGGGACCCGCAGGTGCTGTTCCTGGATGAGCCGACCACCGGACTCGACCCGCGCAGCCGCCGGGCGGTCTGGCGGTTGGTCAGGGAGCTGGTCGCCGGTGGCACCACGGTCTTCCTCACCACGCAGTATCTGGAGGAGGCCGATCAGCTCGCCGATCGGATCGCGCTGATCGACGGCGGCAAGGTGGTCGCCGAGGGCACGCCGGAAGCGTTGAAACGCCTTGTCCCCGGCGGACATATCACCTTGCGGTTCGCCGAACCGCGCACGCACGAGGCGGCCGCGCGCCTGCTCGACGCCGACCTGCGCGACGAGGACGAGCTGACGCTGCAGGTGCCGAGCGACGGCGGCGTCGACGCGCTGTACAGCCTGCTGGACAAGCTGAAGGCCGCGTCCATCCACGCCGCCGAACTCTCCGTGCACACCCCCGATCTCGACGATGTTTTCCTCGCCCTCACCGGCAACCAGAAGGAGTCTGTGCGATGAGCACCGCAACCATCAAATACGCGGCCACCGATTCGGCGATGATGGTGCGGCGCAGCCTGTTGCACATCGTGCGGTACCCGACCATGACCATTCCGCTGATCGTCGGGCCGGTGGTGTTCCTGCTGCTGTTCGTCTACGTTTTCGGCGGCACTCTCGGCGCCGGGCTCGGCGATGGCTCGGGCCGCGGTGATTACGTCAACTACGTCACCCCCGGCATTCTGCTGCTGACGGTGGCGGGCGCGGCCACGGCCACCGCGGTGTCGGTGTGCACGGATATGACGCAGGGGATCGTCGCGAGATTCCGCACCATGGCCATCTTCCGGCCGTCGTTGCTGACCGGGCATGTTGTCGGCAGCGTGGTACAGACGCTGCTCAGCGTCGCTGTGGTGCTCGGCATCGCCGTGGCGATCGGCTTCCGCCCGACCGCGAATCCGCTCGAATGGGTTGCCGCAGTGGGCATCCTCGCCATGCTGACGATGGCGATCACCTGGGTCGCGGTGCTCATGGGGCTGGTCAGCGACAGTGTCGAGACCGCGAGCAACCTGCCGATGCTGCTCATGTTGCTGCCCTTCTTCGGCAGTGGCTTCGTGCCTACCGAGTCCATGCCTGCCTGGCTGGCCTGGATCGCCGAGCACCAGCCCTTCACCCCGGTGATGGAGTCGCTGCGCGGCCTGCTGCTCGGCACGGAGGTCGGTGACAACGCGTGGATCGCGATCGCCTGGTGCGCGGCCATCACCGCGGTGAGCTTCTTCGGCGCAACCAAACTGCTGAACCGCGAGCCGGGCCGCTAATCCACCCGCTGTCGCAGTGCGGACAGCGCGGCGGAACGCAGACCGAGTACGTCCAGGGCGGCGTATGTCGAGACACTCTCGGCATACGCCGCCCCATCGGCGTTTTCGGCATGGTGTCTTGCTCGGCTGCTGGACATGGTCGGCTGAATGTGTCGTGGCGGATCGAATCGCTCGGCCAGCGCGAGCAGTCGGGCGCCGTCCGCGCCGAGACCTCGGTCGATGTCCACCACCGCCAGTGCGGAAAGCACTGCGCCGCAGGCGGTCAGCTCTGCCAGGTGGCCGCCCGGCGTGGTCGCCGGGTGTGCCAGCAGTGTGGTCACCTGCCCTGGCAGGTCCGCGACAAGCTCGGCGACCAGGTCGAGCCTGCCGTGGTAGGCGTGCGCGAGAACGGCCGCCGCTCGAATCTCCAACGCCCACACCTGAATTCCGCGCGGGTCCGGGCGATAGTACGGATGTGAGGTGCTCGCAACGAGCTCGGTGATCGCCCGCCACCGCCGCAGTCCGTCGTCGGTTTCGCCACGGGCGAGCCGGATCTCGGCATCGGCGATCACCTTGTACGGCTGCGCGAACGGATCGGCGTGGTCGGGCAGCTGCGCCAACCACTGCTCAGCGCAGTCGATATCGTCGAGTTGGAGTGCGGCCATGACGAGTCCGACGATCAGATCGACGCGATCCGGTCGCGGCCCGTGGCCCTCGATCTGTCGCAGCGCCCGTTCCACGTGCTGTCGTGCCAGTTCCCCTTGTTCCGACAGCAGCGCGAGTTTGCCTATCCGGCAATGGGCTTGGTACCGCATCCACGTGTTCGAGGTGCGCTCGAAGGCCGCGAGCATCCGCCGCGTCGCCGCGAGCGCCTCCGCTCGATCGCCGGTCTGCTCCGCACGGAAACTCGCGACGAGGTGGGCCAATCCGGCCAGCAGCGGCTGATCGCTGGCGCACCACCGATCCAACGCCGCGGTGTCGGGGCCGAGCAGCTCGGACGCCGCGCGGAACAGCACCGCCATGGCGCGCACGAGCGTGTCCGGCGGCGCTTCGGGCATGCGGTGTAAGACGAGTAGCGACCTCAGCTCGAATCCACCCTGGGTCACTCCGCTCAGCGCGCAGACCGTCGCAGCCGTTCGAGTCACCTCCACGTAGGCGGGTTCGGGCCGATAATGCGAAAGCACCCAGGCACATTCGCCGACCAACTCCGCGATGCCCGCGTAGTTGGCGTCGACGTACCAGTACGGACCCAATGCCGCCCACGTGGCGGCGACCGTCGGCCCGTCCGACCGATCCAGCCCGTGGCGCAGCGCGCGCACGAGGTTGTCCTGCTCAGCGCGGACAGGGTTCTTCTCGCCTAGATCGGTGAACGCCAGCTCGTCAACGCTGATCCCGAAATCGCGAGCCCAGGAGAGGAATTCGGCCAATGCGCGGTCGTTTTCGCCTGCCTCGGCGCGCTGGGTCGCCGCGAAATCCCGTACCGACTCCAGCATCCGGAACCTGGTGCCGGATCCGACCTCGGCGAGCTGGATCAGCGAGTGGTCGACGAGATGTTCGAGTATCTCCAATGTCGTATCCTGGCCGACTTTTCCGCCCGATCCGTGGAGTATCCGATGTGCGGCCGCGGCGGTGAACCCGGCCGGAAAGACGGACAACCACCGCATCGCCTCTTGCGCATGCTCGTCGAGCAGGTTCCAACTCCACTCGACCACCGCGTGCAGCGTCCGATGGCGTTGCGGCGCATCACGAGACCCGCTGCGCAGCAACGCGAACCGGTCCACCAATCGTGCCGAGATCTCGGCAACCGACAACACCCGCACCCGCGCCGCCGCCAGTTCGATGGCCAAGGGCAACCCGTCCAGATCGGCGCACAGCGCCGCGACGTCGTCGTGCGGCAACACGACGTCCGGCCGCACCGCTCGGGCACGCTGCGCGAACAGCTCGGCCGCCGTCGCGGGCGTCAGCACCGGAAGCAGATGCACGGCCTCCGAGGTCAATCCCAGTGGCGCCCGGCTGGTCACGAGGATGCGCAGCTCCGCGGTCAGTGCCACCAGCGGGGCGACCAGCGCGCTGACGCCGTCGAGCACCTGCTCGCAGTTGTCCAGGATCAGCAGCGTCGGACCGGAACCGAGCGACTTGGCGATGGCGGCGGCCTCGGCGGCCTCGGCGCCGACCGCACCGGCCACTTCGGCAGCCACCATGCCGTCGTCCGCGACGCCTGCGAGCGGCACCAGATGCACCACCCGCTGCTCGGCCGTCCTGCCGACGGCATGGGCGAGCCGGGTCTTGCCGAGACCGCCGGGGCCGACGACGGCGACGACCCGCGCGGACCGCAGGAGCACTTGTACCGCCGCGATGTCCGGCTCGCGGCCGAGCAGCGGGTTCGGATCGTGCAGGATGCCATGCCGCACAACGGGTTCGTTCGCCCGCAGCAGCTGCTTGTAGATCGTCTGCAGCGCGGCGCCCGGATCCGATCCCAGTTCGTCACGCAGCGCCCGCCGATAGTCGTCGTAGCGGGCGAGCGCGGCGGCGGGGCCCGCGGTGTCGGCTTCGGCGCGCAGCAGCTCGGCGAGCACCTCCTCGTTGCGAGGTTCGCGCTCCACGATCTCCGTCAACGGACCGAGTGCCTCGGCGTACCTGCCCAACCGGGACAGCGTCAACGCGAACATGACGTGCAGCGTCCGGTGTACGGGCTGCTTGGCAATACGCAACTCCGACAACGGATCCGGGTCTTCGGTGTCCTCGACCACCCCGGTCCACATGGCGAGCCCCGCCGCGGCCTGCTCGAGGGCGGCCACGTGATCGCCTGCCCTGCTGTGGCGTTCGGCCGCTTCCGCGTGCACGTCCAGCGCGGTCGCGTCGATCTGATCCGGACGCAGCGTCAGCCGATAGCCCGTAGGCGTGCTCGCGATGAGGTCGGCCCCGAGCTGTGCTCGCGTCCGCGACACCAGCACCTGCAAGGCCTTGGTGGGATTCTCCGGCAGGTCGTCCGGCCACAACCCCGCGATCAACCGGGCCGCACTGGATCCCGCGCGCAGCTCGGTAGTCAGCAGCGCGAGCACACTGCGCACGCGCGGCCCCGCGATGTCCTGTCCGCGTAGTGCAACCCCGGACAGCAAGGTCAACTCGATTCCCACCCGCAAACCCTAGTCGGCGCAGGGAAATGCGGCTGACCTGGCAACCGTGCGGGCGAGACGGTGCAGGTAACCGCGTGAAACCGCGACGCAACCACTATGAATCCGCAGCGCCGCACTCTTTCTCTCGACAGCGACCACCCCGGTCGCGGAGTTCGAGGAGAACCAGATGTTGACCAACCACCGCTCATCGACAAGCAAGACTGTTCGCGCAGGCATTGCGGCCCTGCTCATCGCGGGCACCGCGGCGGGCGTGACGGCCTGTGCGCCCTCGTCGGCCGCCGCACCCGCGAAGCCTGCCGTGCAGCAGGCACTGGATCATGCCGTGGCGGGCGGCCTCCCCGGCGCGGTCGCGGAGGTGCACGACAGCACCGGAACCTGGTGGGGCCGTGCAGGTCTCGCCGACACCGGTACCGGGCGCCTGCCGGAGCGCGGCGATCAATTCCGGGTCGGCAGTATCACCAAGGCGTTCACTGCCGCGGCAGTGTTGCGACTGGTCGACGCCGGCGTGCTGAATCTCGATGACACCGTGGCGAAATGGCTGCCCGGCGTGGTGCGCGGCAACGGCAACGACGGCAACGCGATCACGGTGCGGCACTTGCTGAACCAGACCAGCGGCCTCGCCAACCCGTCCGTCGACGACCAGGAGATGCTGAACAACTTCTCTGGCAAGGACTACATGCAGCACCGCTTCGACAACCTCGGCGCCGAGGATATTGTCAGGATCACCATGAAGTACCCGCCGTACTATGCACCGGGTGCGGGCTGGCGCTACTCGAACACCAACTACTTCCTGCTCGGCATGATCATCGAAAAGGCAACGGGCCGTGGCTATGCCGACGAAATACAGCGGCTGGTGATCGACCCGCTCAGCCTCGCTGACACGTATGTGGCCGGACCGGAATTCGAGGTCCGTGGCCCGCACGGCAGGCTGTACTCGAAGCTGTGGAGCGCCGACCCCGATGCTCCCGTCTACGACGTCACGGATATGAATCCGTCGTGGGCCGGGGCGGCGGGCGCGATCGTGTCCACCACGGCCGACCTGAGCCGCTTCGTCACCGCAATGGCCGGCGGCGAACTGCTACCGCCCGCACTGCACGACCTGATGTGGACGACTGTCAGCACCGACGGCGCAGGGTGGATCCCGCAGACCCGATACGGCAGCGGCGGCGTCTTCGAACAGCGACTGCCCTGCGGCGTCACGGTCTACGGAACCGGCGGCGCGGTTCAAGGCGGCTTTACCTACGCCATGGCATCACGTGACGGCGGTCACACTCTGGTCACCACGGTCAACGGCGACTGGAACAACCCGATCGGCGCCTTGCTCGCCATCACCTCCGCCGAATTCTGCCGAGCCGCTTAGCGCAGAATCGCCCAAATGCCCCACCCGAGCGCCGCCGGGTGGGGCATTTCTTTACTTTGGGGCGAAATGTACTCGTCCGAGAGTGGCGTAAATCACCCTCGACGTGGCGTGCCGTTCGACGACTCGCCGTGTCCTCTCAACAGGCGATGCGCTGATCGGGTGCACACGGGGTCGAGGAGTGGCGGTTTGGATTCCGAATTCTTTACTTATCTCCCTGATGCGGTGGTTCAGGCAGACGGGCGAGTGATCGAGCAATTGAATGACGGCGCCTTCCGCAGATTGGTGCGGACCTCGATCGGGCTCTCGGCTGAGGCGCAGCAACAATTGGCGCGGGTCGCGAGCCAACTTCGAGCGAGCGAAGGGCTACCTGCGCGCACCTGCGTGGAAGGTGAGATGTGAAGCGGCGAAAGGAATCCGGCCGACGCTGACTTGTTTCGAGCTAGGTCAGTGTTCGGTGCTGCCGGAGTCTCCGTCGCGATGCTGGCGGGCCAGCCGCCAGAGGAATTCGGGGTCGTCGTCCGGGCCGACGATGCGCTTGCGCTGCGGCGAACGCGAGTGGGGGGCGGTGGGTCCGGCGGTCTTCTCGGGGCCGAACGCTTTCCAGCACAACACCGCGACTGCCACGACCGCGATGAGTGCCAACAGGTACGTCACGTCGCTCACCTCCTGGTTACGAGGGTAGTCCCGTGCGTAGCTCCCGCACACCGCAGCCGCGAAAATCGACGACGGGGTGGGCGCGGGCCCCGGCACGATGGGCCCGCGCAGCCCGCAGTCAGCGTACGGTCGTCGCCTCAGTGGTGAGCGACCTGAGCAACTGCATGACCTCTGACTCGCGGAACCGGCGATGTCCGCCCGGTGTGCGCAACGACCCGAGACGCCCGGCATGGGCCCAGCGGGTGACCGTCTTGGGGTCAACGTGGAACATGGCAGCAACCTGCCCTGGTGTCAGCAGGGTGTCCTGGCCGCCGACGGTGATCGCACTCATAGCAAACCTCTCCGTTCTCGACAGTTCCCTCATCAGATGGCGACATCGTTGCACTGAAACCCCTAGGTACTCGAACCACCTACAGTTGGTAAAGGGGAAGTAATAGACAAAACGGATACGCTCTCCACCTCCGCGCGAGGCGCGAGCCAGGGGTGGGCAACAGCTTCGCATAGGCTGGCAGACGTGAGTGACGCAACTCCACCTGAGGGTGTTCCAGGACAGCAAACCCCTGGCGCGGGCCGTCGGCTCGCCCGTGATCTCGGGCTCTACACCCTGGCCAGGCTGGCCCTGGTCGTCGTGATCACCGTGCTGATCATGCTGGTCGCCCGGCTGGTCTCGGTGGATATCCCGCTGGTGGTCGCGGCCCTGTTTGCGCTGATCATCGCGATGCCGCTGTCGCTGACGCTGTTCAAGCGGCTGCGCACCCGGGTCAACGAGGACATCGCGGTGGTGGACGAGCGGCGCCGCCACGACAAGGCCCAGCTGCGCGCCAGGCTGCGCGGCGAGGCGGCCGAGGACAATCAGGGGACAACCTCGTGAGGTCCTGTGACCGCAGCGCGTCGCGCGACTGGGTCGACAACGCGGTGCGGCTGATCGACGCCGATGCCCAGCGCAGCGCCGATACACACCTGCTCCGCTATCCGCTGCCGTCGGCGTGGCACATCGAGCTGTACTTGAAGGACGAATCCACCCATATCACCGGCAGTCTCAAGCATCGGCTCGCGCGTTCGCTGTTCCTGTACGCGATCTGCAACGGCTGGGTCACCGAGGGCACGACGGTGGTGGAGGCGTCGTCCGGTTCGACCGCGGTGAGCGAGGCGTATTTCGCGAAGCTGCTCGGCCTGGATTTCGTCGCGGTGATGCCTGCGAGCACCTCGCCGCAGAAGATCGCGCTGATCGAAGCGCAAGGTGGCCGTTGCCATTTCGTGCGCCGCCCGCCGGATATCTACGCCGAGGCGGCCCAGCTCGCCGCCGAGTGCGGTGGCCACTACATGGACCAGTTCACCCACGCCGAGCGTGCCACCGACTGGCGAGGGAACAACAACATCGCCGAATCCATCTTCCAGCAAATGGCTTTGGAGTCGCATCCGGTGCCGGACTGGATTGTGGTCGGCGCAGGCACCGGCGGCACCAGTGCCACCATCGGCCGTTATATTCGATATCGCAGGCACGCAACGAAATTGGCCGTCGTCGATCCGGAGAACTCGGCGTTCTTCGGCGGCTACGAGACCGCCGACGCGGGTTACGAGACCGGAATGTCTTCGCGCATAGAGGGAATCGGCCGTCCGCGGGTGGAGTCGTCATTCGTCGGCCAGGTGGTCGACCGGATGTTCGAGGTGCCCGACGCGGGCTCCATCGCGGCCGCCCGATATGCCAGCAAGGTGCTCGGCCGCCGAGTGGGCGGTTCCACCGGCACCAACCTGTGGGGCGTCTTCGCGATCATCGCCGAAATGCTGGCCGCCGGTCGCGGCGGCAGCGTGGTCACCCTGCTGTGTGACGGCGGAGACCGTTACGCCGGAACGTATTTCGATGACGCATGGGTCGAATCGCAGGGCCTGAGCCTCGCCGAGCCCACCGCGATCCTCGACAAGTTCGCCGCCACCGGCGAGTGGGCTTGACCGCCTCTCCGGGTTTCTTGCCGGTCGTAAGAGCGTCGACAGTTCGGCGCCGGGCCGGCGGTCGGGCATCGGATTGGGTTTTGGGCGTGCCCGACGAGTTACCCATGTTCGCGCGAAATCAGTAGTCCTGTTTCGATCGGCTGAACCTCCTTCTTCCCTCAGCGAACTCCGGTTCGTCAATTTTTGTTGACACTTGCCCAGGGTGTCAATCAAAATTGACGGCATGACTGAAGCAACCACTCTGGCGGCCGCCGCGGGCAGCCCCGACCCCAAGGTCGGGTTGCGCGCGGTCCTCGCCCTGCGGCGGCTGCTCGAACGACTCGAAGCGATCCAGGTCGGCAACGCCCGAGAACAGGGCTGGTCCTGGCAGATGATCGCGGAGGCGCTCGAGGTCAGCAAGCAGGCGGTCCACCAGAAGTACAACCGGAGAGGCAGGGACCGCTGATGTTCGAACGGTTCACCAAGTCGGCGAAGACGGCGATCGTCACCGCCCAGGAAGACGCCCGTGAATTGGGTTCCTCATCGATCAATGTCGAGCACGTGCTGCTCGGTGTGCTCGCGCACAGCGACGCGGACCTGAAGGCGCTGCTCGCGGCGGAAGGCCTCACCTACGAAGGGGTGATGGCCGCGCTGGCGCCACAGGCCAAGAGCGAACCGCTCGGCGAAGAGGACGCCGAAGCGTTGCGGTCGATCGGCATCGACCTCGACGCCGTGCGCGAATCGCTGGAGGCCACCTTCGGCGAGGACGCCCTCGATCGCGCGATACCGGAGGAACGGCGCGGACCGTTCGGCTGGGGCCGCGTCGCGGTGGGGCACATTCCGTTCAGCAAGGACGCGAAGAAGGTGCTCGAGCTGTCCTTGCGCGAGGCGTTGGGCCGCAAGGACAAGACCATCGAGTCCGGCCACGTGCTGCTCGGCATCCTGCGCGCCCCCAACCAGACCACGGTGCGGCTGTTCGGCGGCCCCGGTCACGTGCACGACCTCCGCCCCAAGGTGCACGCCCTGCTCGACCGGGCCGCCTGACGTGCCGGACGGGTGCGGTCGCCGCGAATGGCGTTTTGGGACCGCACTTGTCCGGCTTCCCGCCTTAGCATGGGCGCATGCAGCTTCTGATTCGGTTGATCATCAACGCGGTGGCCATCTGGCTGGCCGCCGCCTGGGTCGACAAGATCGACATCGTCAGTCCGGAGGACAACGGCAACCTGGGCAAGATCCTGGTGCTGCTGGCCGTCGCCGCGGTGTTCACGGTGGTGAACGCCTTGGTCAAGCCGATCATCAAGCTGCTGTCGCTGCCGCTGGTGATCGTCTCGCTCGGCCTGTTCCTGCTGGTGATCAACGCGCTCATGCTGTGGCTGACCGCGAAGATCACCGAGACCACCGACTACGGGCTCCGCGTCGACGGCTTCTGGGCCGCGGTGATCGGTGGCGTCATCGTCTCGATCGTGAACTGGGTGCTCGGCATCCTGGTCCGCGACGACTAGTCCGCCTCTCCGAGTTTCTTGGCCAGACTCGGGCGCCGCGAGGCAAACGTTGGCGGCCGACGGTCTGGGTGCGGGGAGAGTTGGCCGGTGCCCGACGAGTTACCCATGTTCTTGCGAGATCAGTAGTCGAGTCAGCGGACTCAGGTGAGACCCACCGCCAAGGCGGTGAGGAGCGACCACGCCAACATGGCGAGGCCGGAATCGCGCAGGGTGGGAATGAGTTCCAGGCCGCCCTTGCCGGAGCGAACCGGCGCGTTGGCGCGCACGGCCAACGGGATGGCGAGCAGGCCGACCAGCGCGAACGGCGTGTGCGCCACCAGCGCCAGCGTGCCGATGAACGGCACCGCGAGCAGGGCGAGCTGCAGGGTCCTGGTCCGCGGGTCGCCGAGTTTGACTGCGAGCGTGACCTTTCCGGACTGGGTGTCGGTCGGGATATCGCGCAGGTTGTTCGCGACGAGGACCGCGCTGGAGAAGGCGCCGACCGACACCGCGAGCACCGCGCCGACCCAGTCGATCCGCTCCGCCTGTACGAACTGGGTGCCGAGCACGCCGACCAAGCCGAAGAACACGAACACCGCGATCTCACCGAACCCGCTGTAGCCGTATGGCTTACTGCCGCCGGTGTAGAACCAGGCGCCTGCCAGGCACGCCACCCCGACGAGCAACAGCCACCACGCCGTCGTCGCGACGAGGATCAGCCCGACCACCGCGGCAAGGCCGAGGCTCAGGATCGCGGCATTGCGCACCGCGGCGGGCGAGGCCAACTGCTGCCCGACCAGCCGCACCGGGCCGACGCGCACGTCATCGGTGCCGCGGATGCCATCGGAGTAATCGTTGGCGAAGTTGACGCCGACGATGAGGGCCAGCGAAACCAGCAGCGCGAGAACCGCTTTCCACCACACCGCAGCGTCGAGCGCGGCGGCGGCGCCGGTTCCGGCCAGCACGGGGGCGATTGCGTTCGGCAGAGTGCGTGGGCGCGCGCCCTCGATCCATTGTGCTGCAGTAGCCATTCCCGCAGCATAGTGTCGCGGCCCGACGAAGGCCGCGCGCCGTCCGCGCGCTCAGGCCCCGTTGCCCTCGGCGACCGCCTTCAGCCTGGCCAGCCCCTTCTCGAAATCCTTACCGACGATCCGATCCGTCGGGAAGATCTTCGAGAGCACCTTCATCAGGCCTTGCTGCTCGCCGGTCATCCGCCAGACCACCTCGGTGGCGCCGGATTCGGTCGGATTCAGCTCGAACAGCACCTGATTGGTGGCCTTCCACGGCCGCTCGAAGATCAGCCGGATGCCGATCTCCCGATCGGCGCTTGCGACGACCTCCATGTTGCCCGCACCGACCTTGCGGTCACCGGTCCAGGCGTACTTGGCGCCGATCCCCGACTCGGGGCCGGTGTAGGTGCGCTGCAACTGCGGGTCGAGATCCTCCCACGGCGACCACTTGGTCCACTCGTGCAGATTGTCGATCAACCCGTGAATACGCGACGGCTCAGCCGAGATGACGGCCTGCCGGACCACTTCGAACTCAGCCATGCGCAACAGAGTAGGCGACTGACCACAGGGAGCGGGGAAAAACCATGTCGGCCAGGCCAGCGATGCTCGCCTACGATTACCGGGGGATGTTGTCTGCTCGGAGCGGCCCGGATGGCCGCGCTCAAGTCTTACGCGCGCCCGCAGGTCAGCCCGTGGTGGTGGCCCTGCTGGGCGAGGTCGCGCTGCGCAAGGACGAGGCGCTGACCGCGCTGCCCGGCACGAGATCCCGACTGCTGCTCGCCGCGTTGGCGTTGCGGCCAGGCCGCAGTCGCAGCGCCCAGGCCCTGATCGATGACGTGTGGGCCGAGCAGCCGCCGCGCGCACCGATGAACGCGCTGCACACTCAGGTGTCCCGGCTGCGTTCGGCGCTGCCGGACGGTGCGCTGGAGATCGGTCCCGCCGGCTACCGCCTGACGCTGCGGCCGGACCAGGTGGACCTGACGCTTGTCGCCGAACTCGTGCGCCGCGCCCGCGAATGCCAGAGCGCCGGTGACCACGCGGGCTGCCTCGACGCGATCGCGCAGGCCCGTGCGCTGTGGCGCGGCGAGCCCGGTGCCGACCTGCCGCCGGGCGAGCTCGCCGACGCGCTGCTCGCCGCGGCGGCGAGCCGACTGACCGAACTGGACGAACTCGAGCTGGTGGCGCGGGAATCGAGCGGCGATGTCGACGGTGCGCTCCAAGTGGCGCGGAACCGCGCCGAGATCAGCCCACTCGACGAACCGGCGCAACTCACGCTGATGCGGTTGCTCGCCGCCGCGGGCCGTCCGAACGAGGCGCTGGAATCGTTCGCTACCTTCCGCGCGCTGCTCGCCGAGCATCTCGGCGCCGATCCAGGACCGGCGCTCGTCGCGTTGAACACTGCGATCCTGCGCGGCGAATCCGTCGGCCAGAGCGAAGGATCCGCGACTGCTGCGCCGAAAGCGCTGTCGGGCAACGGATCCTCCAACACCGCTGTCGAATTCGCCATGCCGTCGGCGATCGGGTTGCGGGCCGCGCCCAACGCCCTGCTCGGTCGTGCGGACGATCTGACCGCGCTCGACGAGCTGCTGCGCGTCTCGCGAGTGACCACCATTCTCGGCCCCGGCGGCACCGGAAAGACCAGGGTGGCCAACGAAGTCGGCGCCCGTACAGCAGGCGGACGCCCGGTGGTCATGGTGGAGCTGGCGTCGGTGCGCGCCGACGGCGCCGACGCCAGGAGCGAGGTCGAGGCGGCGATCGGCGCGGTGCTCGGCCTGAGCGATCTACGGACCGACATGGCGGCGTTGCTCGGTCCGCCGAGTGCCGACGTCCGCCAGCGCCTGCGTGACGCCCTCGCCGCGTATCCGATGCTGCTGATCCTCGACAACTGCGAGCACCTGATCGACGCTGTCGCGGTGGTGGTCGCCGACCTCATCGGCGTCGCGGATCGTTTGACGGTCCTGACCACCAGCCGGGCGCCACTGATGATCACCGCCGAGGCCGTCTACCCGTTGTCGCCCTTGACCATCGACGCGGCCGGATCGCCCGCGACCGAGTTGTTCGCGGCCCGCGCCCGCGCGGTGCGGCCTGGAGTCCGGCTCGATCCGGAGGTCGTCGCCCAGTTGTGTCACACGCTGGACGGACTGCCGCTGGCCATCGAGTTGGCCGCCGCTCGCGTCCGGGCGATGAGCGTCGAGGAGATCAACCGGCGGCTCATCGATCGGTTCGCGCTGTTGCGTCACGGCGATCGCAGTTCGCCGGAACGGCACCGCACCTTGCACGCGGTGATCGACTGGAGCTGGAACCTGCTCGATACCTCGCAGCAAGTCGCATTGCGCCGATTGTGCCGATTCCCAGCGGGTTTCACCCTGTCCTCGGCGGAGGCGGTCGCGCGGGGTGTCGAGGTCGACGATGTCGCCGCGGCGGTGGACGGATTGGTGAACCAGTCGCTGCTCACCGTGCTCGACGACGCGAAACTCGGTACCAGGTACCGCATGCTGGAGACGGTGCGGGAATACGGCGAGGAGCAGTTGTCCGGCCTGCCCGGCGAAGCCGACCTGGTCGAAGCACGAATGATGGTGTGGGCCAGGGACTATTCCATCGCTGCCGAGCAGCGGTACCGCGCCGGCGACCAGGAGGCGCTGGCCTCCTCGGTCGCGGCCGAGCTGGACAATCTCCTTGCGGCACTGCGTTATGCGCTCGATCGGGGGCACGCCGGCATCGCGTACACGGTGTTTCCGGTCGTCTCCGGGCTGTGGATGATGCGCGGTGCCCACGCGGAGGTGGTCGCCTGGGCGCCGCGGATCGCGGAGCTGCATCCGGAAGACAGTGGCCAGGACGCGCCGTCCGCCGATCTGATGCTGGCGAGTCTGCAGACGATGTTCATGCACGTGGCGTTCAACCGGGGTAGCGCGCGCGACCTGGCCCGGCTGCGCACTCGCGTGCGTCGATTGCTGCGCAGCCGAACCGATCTCGCGGAGCAGAATCGTTTCATCGCCAGCATCATCCTCACGCGGCCCGACGGTTCAGGGCTGGCGCGCCTGATCGCGCGCGCCGTCCGCTCCGCCGACCTCGAAACCCGGGCCGCCGCACTGCTGTTGCGCGCGAACATCCGGGAAAATCTCGGCGATGTGCGTGGTTCGACCGTGGACGCGGTCCGCGCGCTCGAGCTCTTCGGCGCGGAGAACGTCTGGAGCGTTGCCATGGTGGCCAGGCACCTCGGCCAGGTCTACGGGCAGATGGCCGAATACGCGAACGCGATAGCGCACTACCGGCGTGCGCTCGAGATGCTGCAGCGACTTGGCGCATACGAGGACACCGTCGAGACCCGAGGCATGCTGATCGCCGCACTCGTCGGCGCAGGCGACCTGACGGCCGCCGAACACGAACTGCAGATCGCGCTCGGTTCCTCCGACCTCGATCATCTGCCTGCCGCGCAGAATCAGCTGCTCGGCACCGTGCTGCACAGCGCCGCCGAAATAGCCTTGGCCCGAGGCGATATCGAGGAGGGGTTCGACCGCTATCGGCAGTCGCTTGCGCTGCACGGCTGGCCGCGCGACGGCGATCCCGGGATGCAGATGGTCGGCGCCTCCGTGCTGGCCGCGCGGGTGCTGCACGGCGCGGCGGATGACGTGGACGAGCTGGTCAAGCAGCTGCTCGAACGCGCGCTGCTGACGATGGCGCAGTTCCTGGATCTGCCGCAGATCGGTGGCATCGCCTGTGCACTCGGCTCGTATCTGGTTGCCACCGAACCGGATCCGGCGCGCGGCCTCGAGCTGCTTGCGCTGGCGCCGAATGTGCTGTGCCGCCAGGACTTCCCGTCGATGCGCTGGAGCACGCACGCGGAGTTCGTCGATCGGCTGCTCGGCAAGGAACGGTTGGCGGCCGCCAGGGCGGCGGCGGGCAGCCTCCGCCGGATGGAATCGGCCCATCGGATCATGACCATCGTGCGGGAACTGAACGACGAACGCTGACAATCGAACTGCCAACGGCGCAAACGCCGGACGACACGGTGTCGTCCGGCGTTTGCGCCCCTCATTGGTCGGCGGTCGTCATGCCCTTCGCATGTATGCCCGCAGCGCCAACGGCGCGAAGATCGCGATCACCGCTACCGAGCCGAGCAGCGACCAGGCCAGGTTGCTGGTGTAGGCGTTGTTGTTCATGAGCTCTCTGGCCGCGTTCACCATGTAGTAGATCGGGTTCGCATGGTTGATCCCCTGCAGCCAGCCCGGCATCGTGGTGACCGGCACGAACGCGCCGGACAGGAACGTCAGCGGGAACATGATCATCATCGAAATGCCTTGCACGCCTGCTGCGCTCTTGCCGGTCACCCCGACGAGTGCCCAGATCCAGCTGACCGCGAAGGAGCAGAAGATGATCACCAGCCCGGCGACGACCACACCGGCGAACCCGCCGTCGGGCCGGTAGCCGAGGACCAGCCCGACGACCACGGTGAGGACCGTGGCCAGCGTGTAGCGCACCACATCGGCGAGCAACGCGCCCGCCAGCGCCGAAATGCGCGCGATCGGCAGGGATTTGAACCGGTCGAAGACGCCCTTGTCCATGTCCTCGCGCAGCTGGGTTCCGGTGACGACCGAGGTGAGGACCACGGTCTGCACCATGATGCCTGGAATCAGGATCGGCAGGTAATCGTGGACGTTGTGCGCGATCGCGCCGCCGAAGATGTAGGCGAACAAGGCCGTGAACAGGATCGGCTGCACGGTCACATCGAAGTACTGCTCCGGGTTGTGCTTGAGCTTCAGCAGGCCGCGGTAGGCCATGGTGAACGAGTTCGCCACGGACTTGGCGACTCCGATGCGGTTGCTCACCTCGGGAATGGTGGCGGGTGCCGCGTAGCGTGCCGCCGGGGTCGTTGCGGTGATGGTAGTCATGCCGCACTCCGTTCGGAATCGTTGTCGTTCTCGGCCGGGTGGCCGGTGATGGTGAGGAAGACCTCGTCCAGGCTCGGCTTGCTGACGGTGATCTCGTCGATCCCGATCTCCCACTCGCGCAAGCGAATCAGCAGATCGGCGGTCATCCCGGCGTCCTGCAGCGGCGCGGTGAGCCGACCGGCCTCCGGGGTGATCATGGCTTCGACGCCGAGGAAGTCGCTGACGATGCGCCGCGCCTCGTCGAGCTGGGCGCGGTCGACCAGGGTCAGGTGCAGCGAGGAGCCGCCGACCGAGGCCTTGAGCTCGTCGGCGGTGCCGTCGGCGATCACCTTGCCGTGGTCGATCACCGCGATGCGGTCGGCGAGCTGGTCGGCCTCGTCGAGGTACTGGGTGGTCAGCAGGACCGTCGCGCCCTCGCGGACCAGCCTGCGGATGGTGTCCCACATCTGGGCGCGGGTGCGCGGATCGAGACCGGTGGTCGGTTCGTCGAGGAACAGCAGCGGCGGGGTCGCGATCAGGCTGGCCGCCAGATCGAGGCGCCTGCGCATGCCGCCGGAGAAGTTCTTCAGCGGCTTGTCGGCCGCCTCGGTGAGATCGAATTCCTCGAGCAGCTCGACGGCCTTACGCCGGGAGTCGATCCGGCTCAGGCCGAGCAGGCGGGAGAAGAGGACCAGGTTCTCGGTGGCCGAGAGGTCCTCGTCCACGGTGGCGTACTGGCCGGTGACGCCGACCAGCGAGCGGACCGAGGTCGGCTCGGCGACCACGTCGTGGCCGAAGATGCGGGCACTGCCCGCGTCCGGGCGCAAGAGCGTGGCCAGCATCCGGATGGTCGTGGTCTTGCCCGCGCCGTTCGGTCCGAGCACGCCGTACACGGAGCCCTGCGGCACCGCCAGGCTCACACCGTCGACGGCGCGCTGTTCCCCGAACACCTTGACGAGCTCGTTCGCCTCGACGGCGAGCGCTGCGGTTGGTGTGTAAGAAGTCATGACCACAACCTTGCGGCCGAGGTCTTGCACGCCGCTTGCACCGCGATGACGTGCCCACTTGCGTGGCGGCCTAGCTGGTCGAGCCTGCGCGCAAGTGCGCGCGCAGCTTCTCCCTGTCGGGTTTGCCGGGGCCGCGCAGCGGGATCTCGGAGACGAGAGTGAGCTCCCGTGGCGCGGCGATGGCGTCGAGTTCGGCGACGACATGGTCGCGCAGTTCGTCGAGGGTCGGGGTGCTGCCGTCGGTGGGCACCACCGCGACGGCGACGCGCTGGCCGAGCCGCTCGTCCGGCAGCCCGAGCACCACGACCTCGCGGATCCCAGGATGGGTCATCAGCACGGCCTCGACGACCTGGGGGACCACCAGCAGGCCGCCCGTCATGATGGCCTCGTCCAGCCTGCCGCTGACGCTGAGCTTGCCGTCGACGAAGCTGCCCGCGTCCTCGGTGCGGAACCAGCCCGGCTCGGCGAAGGCCGGATGGTCGGGCTGGCCGCGGTAGCCGGAGGCGATCATCGCGCCGCCGATCAGCACCCTGCCGTCTTCGATGCGGATCTGAGTGCCGTCGAGTGGGACGCCGTCGTAGACGCAGCCGCCGCAGGTCTCGCTCATGCCGTAGGTGCGAACGACGGTGATACCGGCGGCCTTTGCCCGCTCGTACACCGGAAGCGGGGTGGCGGCGCCGCCGACGAGCACGCCGTCCAGTTCGGCGAGCGCGGCTGCGGCGCTCGGTGCGTCGAGCGCCTTGATCAGCTGGGTCGGCACCAGCGCGGTGTAGCGGCGCTCGCCGCGCATGCTCGACACCGCGCCGGCCAGCGCCTCGGGCAGGAAACCTTCCGACACGTCGAGGATGGTCGGTGTCGTGCCGGCCAGGATGCTGCGCAACAGCACCTGTATGCCCGCGATGTGATGCGTCGGCAGCGCGAGCAGCCAGGTGCCTGGCCCGCCGAGTCGCTCGTGGGTTGCGGTGCCGCTTGCCCGCAGCGCGGCGGCGCCGAGCATCGCGCCCTTGGGCACGCCGGTGGTGCCGGACGTGGTGACCACGAGCGCGACTTCGTCATCGATCGTTTCGCCGGGGGCGAGCGCGTCGCTCAGCCGCCTGGCTTCGCGGCGATCGCTGGTCGGGATCGGCAGCCACGCAGGCCCGTTGCCCTCCAACGCTTCTCGCAGATGCGGCAGGACCTCGCCCGCTCCGGATCCGCTCGACATCGGCAGTGTGCGAAGGGTGCGGCTCACGATCTCACCTCGCTGAGGCCCCAACCCCATACGAACCCCACCCGGTCGACGCTCGGCCCCTCCGTGCCCAGAGGCGCTGTGCCTTTGGCTCGCTTGCTCACGATAGCGATCGTGTCATGGCCGCGTCGCCGAACGCGGAACGGGTGGTCGGTTTGCTGGGGCGGACCGAGACATGTTCGGCCGCCCCCAGGAAATGGGGCTCAGGTACGCCAGGCATCGAGACTGCGATTCACTCGTCGGACGGGTTACGCACGGTGGCCGGGCCGGACATCGGCGGTCGGGGGCCATCCGAGCGCTATCGTCCTCGCCGGGACAGGCCTTGGCAACTCGGTCCAGACCCGCTAAACCCGTCGTAATCCGTTGTCAGTCGGTTGACCAGCGCTTACCCGCCCTGCCGACTGCCGTCCGCCTAGCGCTGATCCTTGCGGATCGGATGGTCCGACGGCACCTGGACGAACACGATCCGCACCCCGTCCGGATCGCGCACCCACATTTCGATCAGACCCCACGGCTCCTGAACCGGCGGCCGGTCGAGGACAACCCCTTTCACCGCGAGTTCGGCCGCCGCGTCCGCGGCGTCGCGCACCTGCAGCCACAGGGCGCCCTCGAAGGCCGAGGACCGACCGGATCCACCGTGCGCGGCCACCTCGATCAGCGCCTGCCCTGCGAAGAACACCGTGCCGCCCGGATACTCGCGGGCGATCGCCAGCTCGAGCGTGTCGCGGTAGAAGGCGAGGGTCCGTTCGTAGTCGGCGGGCCGCAGGATGACGCGGCTGTTGAGAATGTCCATGTCAGAAATACCAGGGGTAGGGGGCCCAGTCCGGCGCACGCTTCTCCAGGAACGCGTCGCGGCCCTCGACGGCCTCGTCGGTCATGTACGCCATCCGCGTCGCCTCGCCCGCGAACAGCTGCTGGCCGACCAGTCCGTCGTCGAGCAGGTTGAACGCGTACTTCAACATGCGTTGCGCCTGCGGGGATTTGCCGTTGATGTCGGCGGTCCACTCCAGTGCGACGTTCTCCAGCTCGGCATGGTCGATGACCTTGTTGACCGCGCCCATCTGATGCATTTCCTCGGCGGTGTAGGGACGGCCGAGGAAGAAGATCTCGCGGGCGAACTTCTGGCCGACCATCTTCGCGAGGTATGCGCTGCCGTAGCCGCCGTCGAAGCTGCCGACGTCGGAGTCGGTCTGCTTGAAGCGGGCGTGCTCGCGGCTGGCCAGGGTGAGGTCACAGACCACGTGCAGGCTGTGCCCGCCGCCCGCGGCCCAGCCGTTCACCAGCGCGATGACCACCTTCGGCATGAACCGGATCAGCCGCTGCACCTCGAGGATGTGCAGCCGGCCCGCGCGGGCCTGATCGACGGTGTCCGCGGTCTCGCCGCTGGCGTACTGGTAGCCGTTGCGGCCGCGGATGCGCTGGTCGCCGCCGGAGCAGAAGGCCCAGCCGCCGTCCTTGGGGCTCGGGCCGTTGCCGGTGATGAGCACGGCGCCGACGTCAGGGGTCATCCGCGCGTGGTCGAGTGCCCGATAGAGTTCGTCGACCGTGTGCGGGCGAAACGCGTTGCGCACCTCTGGACGATCGAAAGCGACACGGACGGTGCCCTGTTCGATGTGCCGGTGGTAGGTGATGTCGGTCAGGTTCTCGAACCCGGGGACGGGCCGCCACAACTTCGGATTGAACGTCACCCCAGTGATTATTGCCCTCGGTCTCTTTTGCGCTGCGCGCGCTCTTGCCCTGGCTGGTAACGGGACGTTGGCCCGGCGGGTATGGAGACCTTGGCTCGGGTGATAACGGGGCCCTGCCTGGCCGGTAATCAGATGTTGACTTGACGGTGTAAAACGACGCGATACCGTGCATCTATGGAAAGAGCATCGCGCAGCGATTCGATGAGGGGTGGCGGCCGGGCGGCGGGAGGGCGTGAGCGAGTGAAACCGGTTATCGACCGGAGTGCGGTGGATGAGTCTCGGTATGAACGGCACGGCGGGTTCCCCAAGGTGTCGCGGGCGAAGATCGGCCAGAACTTCGGGCCGTTCGTCGAGGCGATGCGCACGTTGCAGGATCTCGCCGTCTCCGTGGACGCGCCCGACGACGTCTTCGGTGACGCGCTCGCGCAAGCCGAACAGCTGATCGCCACGCTGGAGCCGTACCGCGCACCCGAGCTCCAAGGCCCGGCAGGCCGTGCCGTCGAATTGCCAGGGCGCGGAAGCCTTCTGCTGCTGCCGTGGCGCGTGCTGGAGGCAGGTCCGGACGGCATCGCGATGACCGGTGAGTTCCGCCGCTTCCATCTCGGCGGCAACGGCGCGGCGCACGGCGGCGTGCTGCCGCTGCTGTTCGACGATCTGCTCGGCATGATCGTGCACTACGCCGGTCGGCCGATCAGCCGCACCGCGTATCTCCATGTGAACTACCGCAAGATCACTCCGTTGGAAACGCCGCTGACTGTTCGAGGTCGTGTCGACCGCATCGAAGGACGCAAGACGTTCATCACCGCCGAATTGGTCGATGAGCAGGGCAATGTGCTCGCCGATTGTGAAGGACTGATGGTGCAGTTGCTGCCGTGGCAGCCCTGAGCGGGTGAGTGTCGCGACCAGTTGCGATGTCATGCGTATAGTTGCGGCTGCTCGTTCATCGAAACCTATTCCGGAGGACCTGAAAGTGGTTGCAGCACTGTCTGAATCCCTGCTCGACGACGCCAAGCGCCCGGCTTTCCTTGCCGATGCCGTCGAGGTTCTTGATGCCGAGGTATCGGACAAGGGTGGTGCGTCCGGCCTGGCAGTGAAGGGTGGCTACGCGGCGGTCAAGAAGATCAGCCCGTCGATCGTGCCTGATGCCCTGGAGTCGTTGGCGCCCAAACTGGTTGCACAGCTGGACCCGTTCTGGCAGGAATTCACCGCCTCGGGATCCGGCAAGTTCGGCGATCTGCTGGTCGCCAAGTCCGATGAGGTCGCCGAGGCGTTGCTGTCGGTGACCGACGCGCGTGCCGATGCCTCAACCCGGCCCGCGCTGAAGAAGGTCTACTCGTCGATGCGTTCCTCGGCGAAGAAGAACGTCATCGAGGCGCTGCCGCGCGTCGGCGATCTGATTCAGAAGCACGCCAACTGAATCGACACCGTGCACGTCGAGCGCGTCGCACATCGAGCGGCCGGACCCGGCCGCGTTTTTCGATGTGCGGCGCGCTTTGTCGTTCACCCGTGCCGCCCCGATCGGCCCGGTGTGACCAGGGCGACGCAGCGGGACGACGCACTGTCTGAGAGGCTGGAAGCGTGAACCCGTCTACAGCACAAGCGCAGGTCGTCGTCGACGAACTCGCGCGTGGGGGTGTGCGAGATGTCGTCCTGTGCCCAGGATCGCGGAACGCGCCGCTGGCCTTCGCCCTGCAGGCCGCCGACGCCGCCGGTCGACTGCGGCTGCACATGCGCATCGACGAACGGACCGCTGGCTTCCTCGCCATCGGACTCTCGGTGGCAAGCCGCCTCCCCGTTCCGGTCGTGATGACCTCGGGGACCGCCGTCGCCAATCTCGGGCCCGCCGTGCTCGAGGCCAATTACGCGCGCATCCCGCTGGTGGTGCTCAGCGCCAACCGGCCGTACGAGATGCTCGGATCCGGCGCGAATCAGACCGTCGAACAGTTCGGGCTGTTCGGTAGCCAGGTGCGTGCCACCATCAGCCTCGGCCTCGCCGAGGAGGAGGCGGGCACCGCCGAGTGCGCGCCGTACGGCCACCAGAACAGCCAGTGGCGCTCGGCCGTGTGCCGGGTGCTCGCCGCCGCGCGCGGCACTCGCTCCGGCAACGCGGGCCCGGTGCATTTCGACATCCCGTTGCGCGAGCCGCTGGTGCCGAACCTCGCGCCCGGCGAGTCGGCCCCCGGCGGCCGCGAGGACGATCAGGCGTGGACCAAAACCCAGTACGCGACGCTGGATGTGCCGCTCGATCTCGACCTCACCCCGGACACCGTTGTCATCTCCGGCCACGGCGCCGGGCTGCGACCGGAACTGGCCGAGCTGCCCACCGTCGCCGAGCCCACCGCGCCGATGCACGGCCCGGCGCTGCATCCGCTCGCGCTGCCGCTGCTGAAGCCACGCCAGGCCATCATCACCGGCCGCCCGACCCTGCACCGCCAGGTGTCCAAAGTCCTTGCCGATCCGGCTGTTCGGGTCTACGCGCTGACCACCGGTCCGCGCTGGCCCGATGTCTCCGGCAATGTGGTCGGCACCGGAACCAGGGCGGTCACCACCGGTGCGCCCCGGCCGGAGTGGCTGGCGTACTGCCGCGAACTCGACGCGAAGGCGAACGAGGTCGTGCGCGCGGAACTCGACCGGCATCCGAAGCCGACCGGCCTGCACGTGGCCGGGGTCGTGATGAACGCGCTGCGCGAGGGCGATCAACTGCTGCTCGGCGCCTCCAACCCGGTGCGCGACGCCGCGTTGGTCTCGCATCCGCGGCCGGGCATCCGGGTGCTGTCCAACCGTGGCGTGGCAGGCATCGACGGCACCGTGTCGACCGCCGTCGGCGCCGCGCTGTGGCACGAGGGCCGCACGGTCGCGCTGATCGGCGACCTGACCTTCCTGCACGACGCCTCCGGCCTGCTGATCGGTCCCGGCGAGCCGCGCCCGGCCGACTTGACCATCGTGGTGGCCAACGACGACGGCGGTGGCATCTTCGAGCTGCTCGAGCAGGGCGACCCGCAATACGCTGGCGTCTTCGAGCGGGTCTTCGGCACGCCACACGGGATGGATCTGGCCGCGCTGTGCGCCGCCTACCGCATCCCGCACCGGCAAGTCGATCCGGAACAGCTTGCCGTGGAGTTGGCCGGGCACGCGCACGGCACGCGGGTGCTCGAGGTGGCCACCGAACGCTCCAGTCTGCGTGAGCTGCATGCCACGGTGCGCGCGAAGATCAACCCCTGAGCTGAACGGCCCCGTTCGGGCGCCCGCATTGCCCGGTGCTGCACCGGATTACGCGTGGTCGGGCTCGTCGTCCAGCGGCACCGGAATCGATTGCTCGATCAGATCGGCCGTATTCGCGTTCCACCCGTCGCGGTCCAACGTCGCGGCAATCTCCCGGTCGATGCTGTCGTCCTGAACATCCCCGTCGTCCGCGTACCCGGCTTCATTCGGGTATGCGGGCATCGACTGCTCGGCGAGGTCGCCCTCCGGCACCGGATCCAGTTCGCGTGACGTGCTGCGATCAGTCATCGTGTGCTCCTCTCCGCTGTGGCCTCGGTCGACGGCTTACCCGTCGTGGCGCGCCGCAATCGAGGTGAACAACAGTCCGGCACAGTCGAGCATGCGCTCTGCCCGGCGCACGGGCAACCCGCCTGCGGCCGCCAGCGCCTGCTACTCGCCGTCGAGTGCTGCCGTGCCGTCGGCGGGAAATTCGACAAGTGCCAGCGTGCGTCCGGCCATGAAGCGCGCGGTGCGCACCGCGGTTCCGGTGCGGGTCACCTCGCTGACTTCGACGACGCCGCGCGCGATGCGCACCTCGACTCGCCGCCCTGCGCGGGTAGCGACTACTTCGTAACTTCTCGAGCCGTCGCCGAAATCGACGACTATCTCCACACGATCACCCTTCATCTACCAATTCTCCTCTTTTCCAGCGCATTTCGCGGTCACGACTTGGTCGCGGTGGGCGGCCGCCAGCGGGTATCGGACGGCGTCGAACGCGGGCGGACGCCCCCGCGCCGATGAATCCCGGAGCGCTGTCTCGTCTGCACACCTGGAGACGCCCACTCGCTCAGGAGAACCGATGAATCCGGAATTCGACTTCGAACCGGCCGCGACCGCGCTGGAGACCGTGGTCTGTGGCATCAGCGACGAACAGCTCGCCGCCGCAACGCCATGCGCCGACACCACCGTGCGTGACCTGCTCGCCCACGTCATCGATCTGACCGAGGCGTTCCGTCAGGCCGCGACGAAGGAAGCAGTCGGTGGCTCCGTCGCGCCCGACGTCGCGCCGGAGCGCGCGCTCGCCGGCGATTGGCGGGCCCGAATCCCGGCTCAGCTCAAGGCTTTGGTCAGTGCCTGGCGTGAGCCTGCGGCCTGGGACGGGATCACCGAGGCGGGCGGCGTGAGCGAGCAGGCCCCGGCGATGGCGATGATCGCGCTCGACGAGGTGGTCGTGCACGGCTGGGATCTGGCCAAGGCGACCGGCCAGCCGTTCAGCCCGACCGCCACCGACCTTGCTGTCCTACTCGACATGCTGAGCGCCACCCCGCCCGAGGGCACCCCTGGCCTCTTCGGCCCGGTCGTGCCGGTACCCGTCGAGGCCTCCGCGCTCGAGCGCGTCCTCGCGCTCACCGGCCGCAGCCTGCACTGGACGGCGTAGCCGAAACCACAAGGGCGGCACCATGCTCTGGTCAGCGCCTACCGAGGCCAAGCATGCGCGCGATGCGGCCCATCAGCTGAGACATGGTGGACGGGACCGAGCTCAAGCTCAGCCCAGCGGCGACCACCACGGTGATCGATCGGCTCGAACGGGCAGGCCTGGTCACTCGGGCCCAGGACCCTGCCAATCGGCGCCGAGTGCTGGTCGCGCCCACCGACGCCGCGCGCGAGGTGGCCGAGGACATCTTCGAACCGGTGGGTCGTGCAGGCGCGAAAGCGCTGTCGCAGTTCGACTCCGAGCAGCTCGCGCTGATCCTGGACTTCCTGCGCACCGCGTTGCAGGTGCATCGTGCGCAGACCGATCAGCTCGCCGCGCGGCAGTGAGTGGGCGAACGATGCGGTCCCGTCGGATCGCTGCCGCGTGCCGATGTCGAGTTGAGCACGGCTCCTGGATCGGCTAAGTCGGTGCGGAGGTGACGAATATGCCTGCGGTGACTGCGTTTACGGCGGCAAGGGCGGCGGTGGTCGCGGCGGTCTCGTCGATGGGGTCACCGCTGGCAAGTAGGCGGTAATACAGCGGGGCGGATACCGCGGAAAGCACGGCGCGCGCGTCGGTGCCCGCGGGCGCCTCGCCGCGTTCGATGGCCCGCTCGACGCAGATCGACCATTCGGTGAGGCGGATGTCGTAGAACCGGCGCAACGCGGTGGCGGCGGCTTCGTCGCAGGTGGCGGCCGCGATGACGGCCTGAAAGAGCTTGCCCTGGCGGGGGTTTGCCAATGTTTCGGCGACCAGGTGGGCATTCGCGGTGAGGTCGCCGAGCAGTGAGCCGGTATCGGCGTGCGGCAGCGAACCCTCGGCCATCTCGACCAGGAGGTCGGTGATCAAGCCCGCCGGGTGCCGCCAGCGGCGATAGACGGTGGTCTTGCCGACTGCAGCCGCGGCGGCGACCTCGGCCAGATCGAGATGGGCGAAGCCGCGTTCGGCCAGCAGATCGCCCGCGGCTTGTAGCACTGCTTCGCGGACCCTGGCCGTGCGTCCGCCGGGGCGGACCGAGCCGGGGACGGCGCCCTCTTCAGTCATAACGGAACTCCAGTTTCGTTTAGCGTCGGAACCGTGTAGTGTTCGACGTGTTAACGGAACTATAGACCCTTTTAGGAGTCACCATGGAGTACCGTCGGCTCGGCGCTTCCGGCCTGCACGTCCCGGCCCTCAGCTTCGGCGCGGGCACCTTCGGCGGACGCGGCGAACTGTTCAGCGCATGGGGTGACACCGATGCCGAGCAGGCGCGGCGATTGGTCGACATCAGCCTGGAGGCAGGCGTCACCATGTTCGATACCGCCGACGTCTACTCCGACGGCGCCTCGGAAGAAGTACTCGGCGCCGCCATCAAGGGCAGGCGCGATCAGCTGCTCCTCTCGACCAAGGCCTCCCTGCCCACCGGGCCGGGGCCTGCCCAGGCAGGGTCAGGACGGGCCAGGCTCATCGCCGCGGTGGAGGGCGCGCTGCGCAGGCTCGGCACCGACTACATCGACCTGTTCCAGCTGCACGCCTTCGACGCGGGCACCCCGGTCGAGGAAGTCGTTGCCGCACTGGATGATCTGGTCCGCGCAGGCAAGATCCGCTACCTCGGCGCCTCCAACTTCGCCGGCTGGCAACTGATGAAATCTCTTGCCGCGGCCGACAAGAACGGCCGCACCCGCTATGTCGCCCACCAGGTGTACTACTCGCTCGTCGGCCGCGACTACGAGTGGGAACTGATGCCGCTCGGGCAAGACCAGGGCGTCGGCGCCGTGGTCTGGAGCCCGCTCGGCTGGGGCAGGCTGACCGGGAAAATCCGGCGCGGCCAACCCATTCCGGACGGCAGCCGCCTGCACCAGACCGCCGCCGCGGGCCCGCCGGTCGACGACGAGAAGCTCTACGACGTGGTGGACGTCCTCGACGAGCTTGCCGCGGAGACCGGCAAGACCGTCCCGCAGATCGCCCTCAACTGGCTGCTGCGCCGCCCGACCGTGTCGACCGTCATCGTCGGCGCCCGCAACGAGGAGCAGCTGCGGCAGAACCTCGGCGCGGTCGGCTGGGAGCTCACCGCGGACCAGGTGGCCCGCCTCGACAAGGCGAGTGCGACCTCCCCGCCGTATCCCTACTACCCGTACTACCGCCTCGGCGATTTCACCAGGCTCAACCCGCCCGCGGTGTAGTCGGTCAGTACACGTCGCGGACGTAGCGTTTCTCCGCGACCAGTTGTTTCCGGAAGGCTTGTGCGGCAGCGTCGTCCAGCTTGCCGTGTACGCGGGCGATGTGCAGCAGCGCCTCGTCCACATCCTTGGCCATGCGCGCGGCGTCACCGCAGACGTAGAGGTGGGCGCCGTCGCGCAGCCAGGACCAGAGCTCGGCGCCGTGCTCGATCATGCGGTGCTGCACGTAGATCCGCTCCCGTTGGTCACGGGAGAAGGCCAGGTCGAGTCGGGTGAGGAAGCCGGAGCGGAACATGTCTTCGAGTTCGGCGCGGTAGTAGAAGTTCTTGGCGGCGTGCTGTTCACCGAAGAACAGCCAGTTGCGGCCGGTGCAGCCGAGTTCTCTGCGTTCCTGGAGGAAGCCGCGGAAGGGCGCGATGCCGGTGCCGGGCCCGACCATGATCATCGGCGCCGTCGGGTCGGTGGGCGGGCGAAAGTGCGGCGCGCGCTGCAGGAAGATCGGCACCGCGGCCGGGTCGCCGCCCGCCCGATCGGCGAGGAAGGTCGAGCACACCCCGCCGCGCCTGGCCGCCGACCCCTTGGCGACCGGATCGCCGTAGCGGACGACGCCGACCGTCAGCTGCACCTCGTGCGGGCTGACCAGCGGGCTCGACGAGATCGAATATTGGCGCGGCTGCAGCTTTTTCAGCGTGCCGAGCCAGTCGACCAGATCGGCGCGCACCGGAAAATCGCGCAGCACGTCGACCGCCTGGCGATCCCACAGGTAGTTGTCGAGCTCGTTGCGATTGTCGCGCCGCAGCAGCTTCGCCAGCCGGATGTTCGGGTTGCGGTCGGCGATGAAGGAGAGCAGATCGTTGCTCACCTTGCTGATGTCGTAGTGCGTGCGCAGCGCCTCGGCCAGCGACAGTTCCCGATCGTCGACCTCGATGATCCGGCGACCGTCGAGCCCCGTGGTGGTGAGCCATTCGTTGACCAGCGCCGCGTCGTTGGTCGGCCAGACGCCGAGCGAATCGCCGACCTCGTAATCGGCTTCGAGCCCGCGCAGGTCGAAGCCGAACTGCCGCACCTCTTTCGGCGCACTGCTCGGGGTGAGCGATTCGTTGCGCACCAGGGGTGCGCGCACCGGCGCGCTTCGCGTGAACGACGCGACCTCTCTGCGGGTCCGTCCTGGAGCTGGCGCGGTGGCCCTGGTCAGCACCGCTGTCGTCGCACCGCCGAGGCGTACCGGTCCTTGCGGCGACGTCGGCAGGCCAGGATCATCGTCCGTCGCATCGGATTCCAAGGTGTCGCCCAGCACAGCGAGCACCGCGTCGAGCCAATGCTCGGCGGGCTCATGGAAGTCCGGTTCGCTGTCGACGCGCGGCAACAGCCGCACCGCACCGGATTCGGCGAGTCGCTCGTCCAATTTGCGCCCGTGCCCGCAGAAGTCGTCGTAACTGGAGTCGCCGAGCGCGAACACCGCGTAGCGCATGCCGGTGAGCCGCACCGCGCCTGCCTCCAGGCGTTCCCAGAAGTCGGTGCCGTTGTCCGGCGGACCGCCGTCGCCGAACGTGCTGGTGATCACCAGCACATCGCCGCTCAGCCCGTCCAGCGTGCAGGAGTCCATGTCGAGCAGCCGTGGCGCGAAACCGCATTCGGTCAGCCTGGCCGCCGTGGCCGCGGCGAGCTCCTCCGCCGTCCCGGTCTGCGAGGCCCACAGCACCGTCACCGACCGCACCGGCGCGGCGGCCGCACCCGGCGTCGTCGCACGGGAGTACATGCCCGCGAGCATTCCGTCGATCCAGAGCCTGCCCTGCGCGGACATCGGCGCGGCAGCAGGGAGCACCGGCTGACCGGTCACCGGAACCGCGTGCAGGGCAGCGAGATACCCGCTGAGGTAGACCCGTTCGTACTCGGACAGTGTCGGGGTGGTTGCCGCGTCCAGCCCGAGCGCGATCGCCAAGGGATGCAGGTCGGCCTGCTGCGGTGTCGACTCGACGGGCGTCTCCGTCTCCGGCACCGCGACCCGGCGCAGCGAGACCGCACAGGCCTTGAACTCCGGCTGCAGCGAGGCCGGATCGACGGCGTCGTTCGTGACCGCGTTGATGGTCAAGTACTCGCCGTGCTCGTCGTTCCAGTGGAACGGCGCGAAGCAATCGCCGGGCCGGACCCGGTCGCTGACCTGCACGGCCAGCACCGCTCTGCCCCGCCGGGACGCGATTTCGAGCTGGTCCCCGGCCTGTACCCCGAGGCGTTCCGCGTCGGCCGGGTGGACCTCGACGAACGGCTGCCCGTTCAGTTTGGTCAGCTTGTCGATCTTCCCGGTCTTGGTCATCGTGTGCCACTGATGTTGCAGCCGACCGGTATTGAGCAGGAACGGGAAGTCGTCGTCGGGCATTTCCGCAGGCAGCAGATGCGGGCGCGGCCAGAACACGGCCCGACGGCTCGGCGTCGCGAAGGCCAGGCGCGGCTGCCGCCCGGTCTCGTCCACGAAAAGCTGCTGGCTGACCCCATCGTTGAGGTAGCGGATCGGATTGCGTCGCCGCGCGCCGTCGGGACACGGCCACTGCATCGGCCCTTCGCTGAGCCGATCGAAATCCATGCCGCGCAGGTCATATCCGGTGACCGGATTGGCGAACTGCTTGATCTCGGCGAAAACCTCGGCGCTGGACGCGAACTCGAAGCCGGCAAACCCCATCGCGGTGGCGACCTCGGCGATCAGCAGCCAGTCCGGCTTGGCCTCGCCGACCGGATCGACCGAACGCTGCAACAGCGTGACGTTGCGCTCCGAATTCACCATCACCGCATCGGCTTCGGCCCACAGGGTGGCAGGCAACAGCAGGTCGGCGTACGCGGTGGTCGCGGTCTCGGTGTAGGCGTCCTGGGCGATCACCAACTCGGCGGCTTCGAGGCCGTCGATGACAGTCCTTCGGTTGGCCATGGAGGCAACGGGATTCGTGCAGATGATCCAGGCCGCCTTGATCTGTCCTGCGGCAAGCCCGCGGAACATCTCGACGGTGCCGGGCCCGACCTGATCGCGGATCGTGTCGGGCGCAAGGCCCCACGCGGTTTCGACGAAGGCGCGGTCGGCGGGGGTGAGCACGCTGCGCTGGCCGGGCAGTCCCGGCCCCATGTAACCCATTTCGCGGCCGCCCATGGCATTCGGCTGTCCGGTCAGCGAGAACGGCCCGCTGCCCGGCCGCGCGATGGCGCCGGTGGCCAGGTGCAGATTGCAGAGCGCGTTGGTGTTCCAGGTGCCGTGGGTGGACTGGTTGAGCCCCATTGTCCACAGCGACATCCATTCGCCTGCCGCGCCGATCCACTGTGCGGCGGTGCGGATGTCGGCCTCGGCGAGGCCGGTGAGCTCGGCCACTTTCGCGGGCGGGTAGTCGCCGAGGAATTCGGGCATCCCGTCCCAGCCCTCGGTGTGCTCGGCGATGAAATCCTTGTCGATGTCCCCGTTTTCGACGAGCAGGTGCAGCAGGCCGTTCAGCAATGCCAGATCGGTGCCCGGTGCGATCTGCAGGAACAGGTCGGCCTTGGCGGCGGTCTCGGTGCGCCGTGGGTCGACCACGATCAGTTTCGCGCCTGCCTTGAGCCGGTCGACCATGCGCAGGTACAGAATCGGATGACAGTCGGCCATGTTCGCGCCGATCACGAAGAACAGGTCGGCGTGCTCGAAGTCGTCGTAGGACCCGGGCGGGCCGTCCGCGCCGAGCGACTGCTTGTATCCGGTACCCGCGCTCGCCATGCACAGCCGGGAATTGGCCTCGATGTGCACCGTCCGCAGGTATCCCTTGGCCAGCTTGGTCGCCAGGTACTGCGCCTCCATCGACATCTGCCCCGAGACATACAGCGCGATCGCGTCCGGCCCGTGTTCGTCGAGGATGGCCCGCAACCGCGCGGCAGCCTCCTGCACCGCCTCGTCGACCGGCACCGGCACCGGCTCCTGACCGCGCTCGGGCCGTCGGTACGCGGTCGCCATCCGGCCGGGTGTGCGCATCAGCTCCAGGTGGGTGGCGCCCTTGGTGCACAGCCTGCCCGCGTTCGCCGGATGCAGTTTGTCGCCGCTCACCTTGGCGATCACGGGCGCGCCGTCGGCGCCCGTCCGCGTCTGCACGGTGATGCCACACCCGACACCGCAGTACGAGCATGCCGTTCTCGCAGTGCCCCCTGCGCGATCCGTGCGTGCGTCCACCATGCCTCGATCATGGCCATCGCCGATTGCGCCAGGTTTACCTTGCGTTATCGGCACGTCACATTCAGCCTCACCACCCGCGTTCGCGCTGGTGAGGTGTGACGGAGGTCGCAGCTCAGCCGAGCTTGTACGCGCGGTGCAAGGCGACGATGCCCCCGGTGAGATTACGCCACTTCACCGACGACCATCCCGTATCGGCGATGCGCATCGCGAGCTGGCGCTGGTTGGGCCACGCGCGAATGGATTCGGCCAGGTAGACGTAGGCATCCGGGTTGCTGCTCACCGCGCGGGCCACCTTCGGCAGCGCCTTCATCAGGTACTCCATGTACACCGTGCGGAAGCCGGGGACGATCGGCGTGGAGAACTCCGCGACGACCAGCCTGCCGCCCGGCTTGGTGACCCGCAGCATCTCGCGCAGCGCGGCCTCGGAATCGGAAATGTTGCGCAGGCCGTAGGAGATGGTCACCGCGTCGAACGAGTTGTCGGCGAACGGCAGTGCGGTCGCGTCCGCCGCCACCATCGGCACCTTGCGGAACCTGCCCGCGGCGAGCATGCCCTGGGAGAAGTCGGCGGCCAGGCACCAGGCGCCGGACTTCGCCAGATCGACGGTGGAGACACCGGTGCCTGCCGCGAGGTCGAGCACCCGCTCGCCCGGCCGCGGCGCCACCGCCTTGTGCACCGCCCAGCGCCAGTAGCGATCCTGGCCACCGGAGATCACCGTGTTGGTCAGGTCGTACCGCTTCGCGACCCCGTCGAACATCGACGCGACCTCATGCGGCTGCTTGTCCAGCGAGGCCCTGGTGGATTCTGTTTTCGCCACGCCTGACCCTAACGCGCGTGGCACGGCACGCCGAGCCTGGTGCACAGATTCCTCGGTCACAGTCGAGGCGGGGATCAGGCCGTGTGCGGTAAGCGCATTCGGCTGCCGGTCACGTCGGCGTAGTGGCCCATCAGCTCGGTGCAGATCGCGGGCCAGGTGCGGTGCAGCACCGATTTGCGTGCCGCTCCGGCGAATCGGGCGCGCAGGATCGGATCGTGCAGCGCCCCAACCGCACTCGGCAACAGCTCGGTGAAACGGTCGACCGGGAGCAGATAGCCGTTGCGGCAGTGCGCGATCAGATCGCGCGGGCCGCCCGCGTCCGGCCCGATCACCGGGATGCCGGAGGCCAAGGCTTCCTGTACGCCCTGGCAGAACGTCTCGTGCTCGCCCGCGTGCACCATCACGTCCAGACTGGCGTACGCCTGGGCCAGGGTGTCCCCGCCGAGCTCGCCGGTGAACACCGCGCGCGGCATCATCCGCGCGAGCCGGTCGCGTTCTGGCCCGCCGCCGACGATCACCAGCTGGATGTCCGGGTCGTTCGCCAGCACCGCAAGCCGTTCGACGTGCTTCTCCGGCGCGAGCCGTCCGACGAAGCCGACCACCAGCTTGTCGTCGCTGTGCCAGGCGTCGCGCAGTTCGGTGCGCCGCGCCGACGGGTTGAAGCGGGCGATGTCGACGCCACGTCCCCACCGGTGCACCCGGGGAATGCCGTGGCTGGCCAGGTCGTCCGCGGCCGCGCGCGAGGGTGCCAGCGTCCTGGTCGCGCTCTCGTGGATGCGCCGGGTCCATGCCCACGCCGCCCGGCTGGCCAGCGAAAGCCCGTAGCTCTTGGCGAATCCGGCCACGTCGGTCTGGTACACCGCGACGGTGGGCAGATCCAGGCGCAGTGCCGCGCCGAGGCCGCCTGCGCCGAGCAGGAAGGGCGAGGCCAGATGCACCACGTCGGCATCGAAATCGTCGATGGCCGAGACGATTCCCGGCTGCGGCAGTCCCACCGGCAGCGAACTGATCTTGGGCACCATCACCGCGGGCACCCGGTGCACCCGGAACCGATCGTGCCAGCGTGGGGCGGGCGGCAACCCGCGCACGGTGTCGGGCGCGATGATCAACGCGTCGTGGCCGTGCCGGTCCAGGTGGTCGAGCACCCGCAGCACGGAATTGACCACGCCATTCATATTCGGCAGAAACGACTCCGCGACAATCGCTACACGCACACCCACAGGTTGACCGCCACGACGGCCCGTGGCGCTAAACATGCGTTAAGGACACGGAAAGATCCGGCGAACTCCTCGCGGCTCTGTCACCGGTTGAACGCGCGGAATCGAGAATCCGTGGTGTCCTGTCCGGCCCCGATCACGGCATCCATGCCCGACGGCAGGGTCAGCTCGGATCGGCAGGCTTCGATCCCGCACCCGCCGCCGTCGAACGGCGCCGGTCCAGCCGCAGCAGCAGCCAGACCGTCGGCAGCGCCAGTGCCCACACCACCACGATCACCGACAGCGCGGGTGGGATGGCGACGCGCACATCGCGTCCTTCCACCCGCACCAGATCGGGGTCGGCGCGGTAGTACTCGACCCGGATCCGCTCGCCGGCGGTGAGGTTGGTCGGATACAGCACGCCGACCTTCGGATTGTGTGTCTCGCCGTCCGGTGTCACGTACATGACCGCCGAACGCAGCCTGCCTGCGGAGAGCACCTCCGCGCTGGTCACGCCCTTGTCCGAGCTGATCAGGTAGTCGTTGCGCCAGGCGGCGAGCACCAGCAGCACGACGAGGACGCTGATCACCGCCGCGGCCCAGAGCACGCCGATCCTGGCCCGCCGCAGCCGGTTCGACCGCCGATCAGACTGGCTGGTTTCCAACACCGCAACAGGCTACCGAGCGACTCGGATACGGTGTCGCGCATGTCCCGAAAATTCAGCTTCACCGTGCCTTACGCCGTCCCGGTCGAAGATCTTCACCGGGCACTCACCGACGACAAGGTCTGGCAGGCGCGTTTCGCCGACGCCGAGACCGCAACGCTCGACCTCTCGCACCCCGAGGGCGCGGGCACCATTCGCATCCATATGACCGAAAAGGCCGCGCAGGACAAGATTCCCAGCGTGGTGAGCAAGGTACTCAAGAGCGAGCTCATGCTCTCGCGCACTGACAACTGGCAGGCGCTCGCGGGCGAGGTCGCCAAGGGCACCTTCGAGGGCGCCACCGGCGGCATCACCACCGAGATGTCGGGCACCTACGAAATGCGTTCGACCGCAGAGGGTTCCGAGATCGAGGTGGTCGGCACCGTGCAGGTCAAGGTGCCGCTGGTCGGCGGCGCCATCGAACCGCTCGCCGAGCAGCTGCACCATCGGGTGCTCAACAGCGAGCGCAAGTTCATCGAGGAGTGGGTGGCCGCCCAGGCGACCGCCTGACTCCTGCTCACGCACGACCCGTTGCCCCGGCGCGCGCCGGGGCAACGGAACCCCTCGTCCGCTACTTGAAATCCTCGGGCGAGTACGCCTTCTTCTCCACCAGCACCAGCCAGTTCCCTGAGTTGTCCCGGACGATCGCCTCGGTGCCGTAGGGCCGCTCGGCCGGGGGCTGAATGAACTCGACGCCCTTGGCGGTGAGCTCCTCGAAGGTCTTCTGGCAGTTCTCGGTGCTCAGCCCGAGCGCGCCGTGCGTACCGTTGGCCAGGGCACGCGTGATGGCTTCGGTCAGGCCTTCGTCCAACGGTGGCCCCGGCACCATCAGGGTCACCTCGAGCTCCAGATGCGCGGGATGCGCGACGGTGACCCAGCGGAATCCGTTATCGCCCATGGTGACGTCCGCGGTCTCGACGAATCCCAGCTTGTCGATGTACCACTGCTTCGCTTCGTCCTGGTCGGTGACATACACGGTGACCAGGGAGACATTCGTAATCGTCGTCATGCGACCAAGGCTATGGGCCGGTGTTCGGGCCCGGCTTCTCCAAAATTGCGGGATCAGGAATCGCGTTTCCGGTCGCTGAGACCGTGCATGAATACGTAGCAGCCAGGAATATGCGGGGCCCCCGCGGCGAACTTGGCCTGGTACTCCGACGGTGTGACCCCGACCAGCTGGCGGAACTTGCT
The DNA here is from genome assembly GCF_001612685.1 of Nocardia altamirensis NBRC 108246. Taxonomy (GTDB): domain Bacteria; phylum Actinomycetota; class Actinomycetes; order Mycobacteriales; family Mycobacteriaceae; genus Nocardia; species Nocardia altamirensis. The sequence continues at coordinate 71,589 of NZ_BDAY01000009.1, read as the reverse complement.
GCTGAACGAACCGAGGCTGCTGTACCCGACCAGCATGCACACCTCGGTCACCGTCACATTGCTCGACCGAAGCAGATCCTGTGCGCGCTCGATCCGGCGTTCGGTCAGATACGCGACCGGGGTGAGCCCGTAGACCGCGGCGAAGGCACGCAGAAAGTGATATTTGGAAACTCCAGCGGCAGCGGCCAATTCATCGAGGCGAAGCGGTTCGGCATAGTGCCGATCCGCGTGATCCTTGGCCCGTCGTAAATGCGGAAGCAAATACAGCGCGGGTAATCCACCGGACTGTTGTCCGCCCATGGCTGGAACCCTGTCGCGTGCGTCGATGGTCGGCAAACAAGGTTCAGCCTACCGTCGGCACTTCGGCGGGCCGGTGTGTCTCCATCGCAGGTCAGGCGAACGGCGGCAGGTCGTCGGCGCGCATGGACAGCCGGCCTGCGGCCCGCCATGCCCGCGCGGTCATGTCGACGTCCTCGTCGGTGACGAGATTGCCCATCACCCGAACCGCGGTGCGCTGCAAGTACTTCGACCGCATCACCGGCGGCCCGCCGAGCGGAACCATGCGCGGATGGGTGGCGAGTCCGGCGATCCGGCGGGCCACCGAGAAGGTGCGGCCGTAGCGGGCGCGCAGCAGCTCGGGCCAGATCGTGGTCAGGTCCGGCTCGTCGAGCAGCTCGGACAGCATGTGGCCGCCCTCGAGGCCGTAGTCGATGCCCTCGCCGTTCAGCGGGTTCACACAGCCCGCGGCGTCGCCGACCAGCACCCAGTTGCGTCCGGCCACATTCGACACCGCGCCGCCCATCGGCAGCAGCGCCGAGGCCACCGCTCGCAGCGACCCCTCGAACTCCCATTCGTCGAAGCGCAGCTTGGTGTAGTGCTCGAGCAGCGGCTTCAACGCGATGTGCGAGGGCCGCTGTTCGGTGGCCAGCGAGCCGACGCCGATATTGACCTCGCCGTTGCCGAGCGGGAACACCCAGCCGTAGCCGGGGACGAGCACGTTGTCGGCGTCGCGCAGTTCCAGATGCGAGGTGATCCACTGGTCGTCGCTGCGGCCGGACTTGATGTAGGCCCGCGCGGCGGTGCCGTAGGCGTACTGCCGGTGCCAGGTGCGGCCGAGCATTCGCCCGATCGGCGACCGCACGCCGTCGGCGACGATGAGCAGCGTGCAGTCGATGGTGTGTGTTCCGCTGGCGGTGCGCACCGACACGCCGGTGACCCGGTCGCCGTCGCGGGTGACATCGACCACCTTGGTGCCGTCGATCATCCGCGCGCCGGACTTCATCGCGGTCTCGCGCAGCTTGTCGTCGAGTTCGGTTCGTGGGACGGCACTTCCGTATGTCGGGAAGGAACCGGCGGGCCAGCTCAGCAAGGCTTCCTTGCCGAAGCCGGTCATCCTGAGCCCGTGGTTGACGATGTGTGCGCGCACCCAGTCGCCGAGGCCGAGGTGTTCCAGCTCGGCCGTCGCGCGGGGCGTCAGCCCATCGCCGCAGGTCTTGTCCCTGGGGAAGACGGCGGAGTCGAGGAGCACCACATCGCGTCCGGCCCGCGCCGCCCAGGCGGCCGACGCCGACCCGGCCGGGCCCGCACCGACGACGAGCACCTCGGCTCTGGTGGGCAGCGCGTCCTCGTCCGCGGGGGTGACTTCCGGTGAACCCATGGCATCAATACTTGCATCACCGGCCGCGCGGGCGATCGGGGCGCGGAGAAAATCGTGTGCGAAAGTGTCTGATACACCCCATAGTGACGGTGTTCATGGGGCTTCGGCTGGGGACACGCTAGGTTCTCTACCGTGGGGTCGGACGCATCGCTGGGAGAAGAAATGAGCACATCTGCTGTGAGTGAGGCGAGCACCGTGGTTGCCGGGGTCGATCTGGGTGACGTCGAGCTCGCGGCAATCGTGCGTAACCGCCTGGAAGAGGTCGAAAAGCTCCTGGTCGACGAGCTGTCCGACGGCGAGGAATTCCTGCAGGAGGCGGCGCTGCACCTGGCGAAGGCGGGTGGCAAGCGATTCCGTCCGCTGTTCACCGTGCTGACCGGCCAGCTCGGCCCGAACCCCACCGATCCCGCGCTGGTCACCGCGGGCACCGTGGTCGAACTGGTGCACCTGGCCACGCTGTACCACGACGACGTGATGGACGAGGCGACGATGCGCCGCGGCGCCCCGAGCGTGAATTCGCGCTGGGGCAACAACATCGCGATCCTGGCAGGCGACTATCTGTTCGCGCACGCCTCCCGGCTGACCTCAACGCTCGGCCCCGACGCGGTGCGGATCATCGCCGAGACCTTCGCCGAACTGGTCACCGGCCAGATGCGCGAGACCATGGGCGCCCGCGAATCCCAGGACCCGGTCGAGCATTACCTGCGCGTCGTCTGGGAGAAGACCGGTTCGCTGATCGCGGCCTCCGGTCGGTTCGGCGGCACCTTCTCCGGCGCGTCCGCCGAGCACGTCGAGCGGCTGGCCCGCCTCGGTGACGCGGTCGGCACCGCGTTCCAGATCTCCGACGACATCATCGACATCTCCTCGGCCGCCGAGCAGTCCGGCAAGACGCCGGGCACCGACCTGCGCGAGGGCGTGCACACTCTGCCGGTGCTGTACGCGCTGCGCGACGAGGGCGCCGACGGCGACCGGCTGCGCAAGCTGCTCGCCAGGCCGCTGGAAACCGACGCGGAGGTCGAGGAAGCGCTCGATCTGCTGTCCCGCTCGCACGGCATGGTGCTGGCCAAGGAGAAGCTGCAGGGCTACGCCGACATCGCGCACGCCGAACTGTCCGCGCTGCCCGCAGGCCCCGCCAACGATGCCCTCGAGCGCCTGGTCCGCTACACCATCGAGCGTGTCGGCTGAGTTCAGCGGAACTTTGGTTCGGGCTCCTATCGTTGATCCCGTGTAAAGCACTCAACGATCGGGGGAGTGGCGAGGGAGACGCTCTATGCACGGGCACGGTTACGCGAACGGGTTGAAGACGTTCGGCCTGATGGTCGGACTTTCGGCATTGATCGTTCTTGCCGGCGCAATGTTCCGTAGTCCGACGATCCTGGTCATCGCCATCCTGCTGGCCGTAGGCATGAACGCGTACGCGTATTTCAACAGCGACAAACTCGCGTTGAAAGCCATGCACGCACAGCCGGTGAGCGAGCTGGAAGCGCCGATGATCTACCGGATCGTGCGTGAGCTGGCGACCACCGCACGCCAGCCGATGCCACGGCTCTACATCAGCCCGACCAATGCCCCCAACGCCTTCGCGACCGGCCGCAGTCCTCGGCACGCCGCGGTCTGCTGTACCAGCGGCATTCTGCAGATCCTCGACGAGCGTGAGCTGCGCGCCGTGCTCGGCCACGAGCTATCGCACGTCTACAACCGCGACATCCTGATCTCCTCGGTCGCGGGCGCGCTGGCCGCGGTCATTTCCGGCCTGGCCAACCTGGCCTTCTTCGCCTCGGCGTTCGGCGGCAATCGCAACGGCGACGGCCCCAACATGCTCGGCGTGCTGCTCGTCTCGTTGCTCGGCCCGATCGCCGCGAGCCTGATCAAGCTTGCGGTGTCGCGCTCGCGGGAATACCAGGCGGACCAATCGGGCGCCGAGCTCACCGGCGACCCGCTCGCGCTGGCCTCGGCACTGCGCAAGCTGGAGCGCGGCGTGCAGGCCGCCCCCTTGCCTCCTGAGCCGCAATTGACCGCTCAGTCCCACCTGATGATCGCCAACCCGTTCCGGGCGGGCGAGCGGGCCGCTCGCTGGTTCTCCACCCACCCGCCGATGGCCGACCGGATCGCGCGGTTGGAGGAGATGGCAGGCGGGCCCAAGCGCCTCTGAATCATCGAAATCCGCACGGCCCCTAGCTCATTGCCGTGTAGTGCGATGAAATCACCTGTGGCGCAATCTAATCAGCGATAGTTGACGAACTGCAGCGCGATCCCGAAGTCCTCGCCCTTCAGCAGCGAGATGACGGCCTGAAGGTCGTCGCGCTTCTTGCTGCTCACCCGCAACTCCTCGCCCTGAATCTGCGCCTTCACACCCTTCGGGCCCTCGTCGCGGATCTTCTTGGAGATCTTCTTCGCGTGCTCGGTGTCGATGCCCTGCACCAGCGTGCCGGTGATCTTGTAGGTCTTGCCGGACGCGATCGGCTCGCCCGCGTCGAACGCCTTGAGCGAGATGTCGCGCCGAATCAGCTTCTCCTTGAACACATCCAGCGCCGCCTTGACCCGCTCCTCGGCCTCCGCCGTGAGCACGATCTTGTCCTCGCCCGACCATTCGATCGCCGCACCGGTGCCGCGGAAGTCGTAGCGGGTGGTCAGCTCCTTCTCGGCTTGATGCAGGGCATTGTCGACCTCCTGACGGTCGACCTTGCTGACGACATCGAAAGACGAATCGGCCACGCTGCGCTCCTGTTCCTCACGGTTCGACGGGTCACTTCACCGGAAAACCGGCACTCGACAGTTGTACCCGGAACTAGCACGCTAGTGTGCGCGCATGGCCGATAGCCAGCCGGTTTGCATTGAGGGCCGGGGTTGGATGTATTCTGCTTTTCGCGCCGAGAGCGCGACGGCAGATTGCCCGAGCGGCCAATGGGAGCGGACTGTAAATCCGTCGGCGAAAGCCTACGTAGGTTCGAATCCTACATCTGCCACCCGAAGCCCCCGTGGATCGACTTCGATCCACGGGGGCTTTCCCGTTGTCGGGGTCACCCATCGGGGTCCTGGCACCGCCCTCCGTCGGGGATGCGCGGGAAGGTCCGTCGAAAAGGCCTCCTGACCACCCGGTTTGGAGGTCGGACCAGTAAGTGTGTAACCTCGTTCAAGACTTCGCCGCGCCGGGGTCGAGTGTTCGGAGCCTGGTGCGGATGTAGTCATGCCCCCTTAGCTCAGTCGGCAGAGCGTTTCCATGGTAAGGAAAAGGTCAACGGTTCGATTCCGTTAGGGGGCTCGCCGGATTGCCGGTGGTGACCGACTCGGCATCTCCAAGCTTGGGCGCGGCACCACAGCAATGCGACCCCGTGGCGGTGTAGCTCAGTCGGTAGAGCAAACGACTCATAATCGTTGTGTCGCCGGTTCAAGTCCGGCCATCGCTACCAAAACCGATCAGACCATCTGGTTGACCCGAAAGAAGGAATATCGTGGCCGCGAAGTCCACCGATGTCCGGCCAAAGATCACCTTGGCCTGCGAGCAGTGCAAGCACCGCAACTACATCACCAAGAAGAACCGGCGCAACGACCCGGACCGGCTGGAACTGAAGAAGTTCTGCCCGAACTGCGGCACGCACCGGGGACACAAAGAATCCCGCTAGTCCGCCACGCGTGAATACTGCCGCGTGGATCGGCGCCGAGCGCGTGCGCGCACTCGGCAATCTCGGAACGTGCCAGTGCGAGGGCCGGACATTCGTCCGGCCCTGACGCATTTCCACGGTCGGGTGCGGTCAGTGAGTGAGCGTAGCGAGGAACTATCGTCACAGCCGCCACAGCGGTCACGACGAAACCGAGCGTCGAATGAGCCCGGTGAGTTTGTGATTGCTCCGCCGACTCCGGGTTCGGAGTCAGATAGGTACAGTCCTCCAGTGACAATCAACACCGGTACAGACGAAGCGGTTCAGGTGGCCGACATGTTCGACCCCGCAGCACACGCGGCCTCCATGGTGGGTCACCACTATCGCGTCGACGACTACTACGAAGTCGGCCGCGAGAAGGTGCGCGAATACGCGCGCGCCGTGCAGGACTACCACCCGGTGCACTGGGACGAGGACCTCGCGCAGGAGTACGGCTACGACGGCCTGCTCGCGCCGCTCACCTTCATCTCGCTGGTCGGAATCCTCGCGCAGCGCAAGCTGTTCGAGCAGATCGTCACCGGTTACGACCTGAGCCAGATCATGCAGACCGATCAGATCCTGGAATTCCACCGGCCGATCAGGGTCGGCGATCAGCTGGTCTGCGACGTGTACCTGCATTCGTTCCGGCAGGCCTTCGGCGGCGACATCATCGTCACCAAGAACATCGTCACCGCGCAGAACGACGAGCTGGTGCTCACCACCTACACCACGCTGATCGGCCGCAGCGGCGGCGATATCGACCCCAATCTCAATGACGCCGTGCGCAATGTGCTGATGCACGGCATCGGCGAAGACGCGCCGCAGCATCGTCCGCGCGCGGTGCAGGCCATCGCCGAGCCGACCCCGGTCGCCTCGGTGCCCGAGGTGGTGGCGAGCAAGCGCGCGCACAGCTTCGAGGACGTCACCGTCGGCGACGAACTTCCGGCGCGCACCGTCCGGCTGACCCGCGGCGATCTGGTGAACTACGCCGGTGTCTCCGGCGACGCCAACCCGATCCACTGGAGCGACGAGGTCACCAAGCTCGTCGGCCTGGATGACGTTGTCGCACACGGCATGCTGACCATGGGCCTCGGCGGCGGCTTCGTCACCTCGTGGCTCGGCGACCCCGGCGCGGTCAAGGAGTACAACGTCCGCTTCACCAGCCCGGTCTACGTCGGCACCGATGAGGCGGCCGAGATCGAGTACACCGGTAAGGTGAAGTCTGTGGATCCGGAGACGCGGACCGCGGTCGTCGCCATCGTGGCGAAGTCGGCGGGGCGCAAGATCTTCGGGCGCGCGACCGCGACCGTGCAGCTGGCCTGAAAACCGCGTGACCTGGTCGAGTGACCCTGATTAGCTAACGACGTGGACGGTGACGTACACTGAGGTTTCTGGGGTCACCAGCCGCTGCGCGCTGCTCTGTGGGGCTGGTTCCAGGCGAGCCTGAAAGGGATTCGCCAACGGGACCGGCAACTGCGAAAGCAGCGCGCGTGTTATGTCGCTGGCCGACACCGGAACCGCACAACTGAACATTGAACAGTGGTTGGACAGCCAACACGGATCCGACCGAAGGGGCGTAGCTCAACTGGCAGAGCAGCGGTCTCCAAAACCGCAGGTTGCAGGTTCAAGTCCTGTCGCCCCTGCCCTGGAATGCCAGCGACGAAAGGATCGACGTGAGCGACGAGCGGGACAATCGCCACGGCTCGCATGCGGCCGAGGACGAGGGCACCGCGGTGGCTCGGCCGAGCGGCAAGCGTTCCGCTCGGCGGACTCGCGGTGCATCGTCGGATACAGGTTCGATCGCCACACTCGATCGACCTTCGTCGCGTAGGGCAGCCAAGACCGATCGGGCCGAACGCGGTGGGACGGTCAATCCGTTCAAGCGTTTGATCAAGTTCCTGCGCGAGGTCGTCGCGGAACTGCGCAAGGTGATCTGGCCCAACCGGAAGCAGATGGTCACCTATACGACCGTTGTTCTGGTGTTCGTGGTCTTCATGGTCGCGTTCATCAGCGGGTTGGATGTGGCGTTCATCAAGGGTGTCAACTGGCTGTTCGGCTAGATCGACGCCGCCCGGCGCCAGCGACTCTCGCAGGTCGCTCGACAGGGCCAGACGCCGGCCGATCCGGGGCGGACACGGGTGGAAGTAATTCCGCCGCGCGCCCGGCCCCGGCACGCAGAGGATGTACGTGACGACACAGGAAGCGAGTGCCCCAGTGAGCACCCCGGAGAACGACACAAACGAAGAGTTCTCGGTCGATGAGCCGGTGGTGGATCCCACCATCGAGGCTGACGCGACCGACGAAGACTCCGAGGACGTGGACTCCGAGGGCTCGGTGGACGCCGAGGTCGAGAGCGCCGAAGCGGCCGCTCCGATCGACGCCGAGCCCGCCGATCCGGTCGCCGAGATGAAGTCGGCCCTGCGCCGCGCCCCTGGTGACTGGTACGTCATCCACTCCTACGCAGGCTACGAGAACAAGGTGAAGGCCAACCTCGAGACCCGCGTGCAGAACCTCGATCTCGAGGACTACATCTTCCAGGTCGAGGTGCCGACCGAAGAGGTCACCGAGATCAAGAACGGCCAGCGCAAGAACGTCAACCGCAAGGTGCTGCCGGGCTACATCCTGGTTCGGATGGAACTGAACGACGAGTCGTGGGGCGCGGTGCGCAACACCCCCGGCGTCACCGGTTTCGTCGGCGCCACCTCGCGCCCGTCGCCGCTGTCCATCGATGACGTGGTGAAGTTCCTGGTCCCGGCCGCGCAGCAGAAGAAGGCCGCGGCACCGGCCGGCGCCGCAGGCGCGGGCGAGTCCACCACCGAGTCGGTGTCCAAGCCTGCCATCGAGGTCGACTTCGAGGTCGGCGAGTCGGTGACCGTGATGGACGGCCCGTTCGCGACGCTGCCCGCCAGCATCTCCGAGGTCAACGCCGAGCAGCAGAAGCTCAAGGTGCTCGTGTCGATCTTCGGTCGCGAGACCCCGGTGGAGCTCGGCTTCACCCAGGTTGCGAAGATTTAAGACTGTTCGTCCTCGGCAGCGTGGAACAACTCTGCCGAGGATCGCAACACCAGGACTTGCAAAGAGCAAGGAAAACAGACACCTAGGAAAGAAAGATGCCCCCCAAGAAGAAGAAGCTCGCCGGGATCATCAAGCTTCAGATCCAGGCCGGCCAGGCGAACCCCGCCCCTCCGGTGGGTCCCGCGCTTGGTCAGCACGGCGTCAACATCATGGAGTTCTGCAAGGCGTACAACGCCGCGACCGAGTCGCAGCGTGGCAACGTCATTCCGGTCGAGATCTCGGTGTACGAGGATCGGTCGTTCGACTTCAAGCTGAAGACCCCGCCCGCCGCTCGGCTGCTGCTCAAGGCCGCCGGTGTGCAGAAGGGTTCGGCTGAGCCGCATCGCCTGAAGGTCGCGAAGGTCACCATGGACCAGGTCCGGGAGATCGCCAAGACCAAGCAGGAAGACCTGAACGCCAACGACATCGAGCAGGCCGCGAAGATCATCGCCGGTACCGCTCGCTCGATGGGTATCACCGTCGAAGGCTGAGCTCATCGCTCACAGGTGGGAGGGCCGGCCAGGCCCGATAACCACGGCTGAACCAGACAACTAAGGACAGAGAATTATGGCAAAACGAAGCAAGGCGTATCTCGCCGCGGCCGAGAAGGTCGATCGCGACAAGCTGTACTCCCCGCTCGCCGCAGCGCGGCTGGCCAAGGAGACCGCCACCACCAAGACCGACGCCACCGTCGAGGTTGCCGTTCGTCTCGGTGTGGATCCCCGCAAGGCTGACCAGATGGTCCGCGGCACCGTCAACCTGCCGCACGGCACCGGTAAGACCGCCCGCGTCATCGTGTTCGCGGCCGGCGAGAAGGCCGCCGAGGCCGAGGCCGCCGGTGCGGACGCCGTTGGCGCCGAGGACCTGATCGAGCGGATCCAGGGCGGCTGGCTGGACTTCGACGCCGCGATCGCCACCCCGGACCAGATGGCCAAGGTCGGCCGGATCGCGCGTGTCCTCGGCCCGCGTGGCCTGATGCCGAACCCGAAGACGGGCACGGTCACCACCGATGTGACCAAGGCCGTCAACGACATCAAGGGCGGCAAGATCAACTTCCGCGTCGACAAGCAGGCCAACCTGCACTTCGTCATCGGCAAGGCGTCCTTCGACGATGCCAAACTGGTGGAGAACTACGGTGCCGCGCTGGACGAGATCCTGCGTGTGAAGCCGTCGACCGCCAAGGGCCGCTACGTCAAGAAGGTGACGGTTTCGACGAACACCGGACCGGGCATCCCGGTGGACCCGAACCGCACCCGCAACCTCCTCGACGAGGATGCGACGCAGTAGCACCTGAATAAGTCCGCAAGGGCGGGAACGCGAATCGCGTTCCCGCCCTTGTGCGTTTCCGGACTAATCCAGGCGCGACAGTGGTTGGCTTGCAAGGTGACGGTTGTTCTGCTGATCTCCGGAAGCACGCGCAGTGCTTCGACCAACACCGCCGCACTGCGCACGGTCGAGGCACTCGCCCCCGACACCGTCGACATCCGGTGGTTCGACGGGCTCGCCGAGCTGCCCGCGTTCAACCCCGACGACGACGGCACCGGTCACCCCTCGGTTCTCGCACTGCGCGAACAGCTTTCGCAGGCGGACGCGGTGTTGTTCTGCACCCCTGAATATGCGGGCACCCTGCCGGGCAGCCTCAAGAACCTGCTGGATTGGACCGTCGGCAATGCCGATCTGTACGAGAAGCCGACCGGGTGGATCAATGCCGCCGCACAGGGTCGCGGCGAAGGTGCCGCCGCGACCCTGGCGCTGGTGCTCGGTTATGTGGGAGCCGATTTCGACCCTGACAGTTGCGCCAGGTTGCCCGTCGCCCGCGATGCGGTAGGACCGGACGGCCTGGTCGCCACCACCGAATTCCGTAGCGGCGCACTCGAAACGCTGACCAAGCTGGTGGCCAGGGTCGCGGTCTGACGAAGGGCCGTCAGGCCGCCGGGTCCTTGTCGGCTTCGGACTTGTCCCGCCAGGCCAGCAGGACCGACTCGCCTTCCGGCACGCCCCACGGCAGGAAGACGGCCACGATGACCGCGCACGTCACGACGGCGCCCGCCGCGACAAGCGACGCAGTGTGCGAGCCCTGCAGTGCCGCTGTTTTCATTGCGACGATCAGGTTCTCGCGCTGGGTCTCGAAGAACGGGGCGAGCGGGCGCTTGCGAAGCTCGAGCACGCTGAGCGGGCTCGCCTGTACCAGCTCTTTCTCTTTGGTGGACATCATCGTGGTGGGGATGGTCTCGATCCGCGGTGCGATTCGCGTCGTGTAGTACGACGCCACAATGGATCCGAGCACCGCCACGCCGAGGGTGCCGCCGATCTCGCGGGTGGTGTCGTTGACCGCCGAACCCGCGCCCGCTTCGTTCAATGGCAGTGAACCCATGATGGATTCGGTCGCGGGCCCCTGAACGATGCCGACGCCCATCGCCATGAACACCATGGCGGGCAGCACATCGGTGACGTACGGGCTGTCCACCGTGACCTGACCGCCGAGATAAAGCCCGAGCCCGCTGATCAACAGGCCGAAAGCGATGACCGGTGCGGTCCCGAACCGCTGCGAGAGCAGGGTCGCGACCGGTGCGCCCACCGCCACCGAGAATGCGAAAGGCAGTGAGGCGATACCGAATTCGAGCGGCGTGTATTCACGAACGCCTTGGAAGTACTGGGTGATCAGGAAAAGGAACCCGAACATCGAGAAGTAACCGATCGCGATGGCCAAGGAGGGCATGGAGAATCGCCGATTGCGGAACAGCCGCATGTTGAGAATCGGTGAGTGCGTGCGCAATTCCCAGAGGACGAAGGCGATGACAAGTGCGGCGCCGAGCGCGCCGGTACCGAGCGTGGTTGCCGAGAGCCAGCCGAAGCGCGGTGCCTCGATGATGGACCACACAACGAGCGTGATGCCCGCGATGGACAGCACGATGCCGAGCACGTCGAGCCGCCCGACGTTGGTGGAGCGTGACTCGGGCACCCAGATCCTGGTGGCGACGAGGGCGATGAGCGCCAACGGCACATTGATCCAGAAGACCGAGTGCCAGGAGAAATGCTCGAGCAGCCAACCGCCCGAGATCGGGCCGATCGCAATGGCGAAGCCCGCCATGGCTGTCCACGCGCCGATCGCGAGTCCGCGTTCGCGGCGGTCGTGGAAGATATTGATGATCAGGGCGAGCGTCGCGGGGAAGACCGCCGCCGCGAACACGCCCATCGCGGCGCGCGCGGCGATGACGCCGCCCATGGATCCGGACAGCGCGCCCGCGACCGACATCGCGCCGACGCCGACCAGGCCGATCATCATGACCCGGCGGCGGCCGAGCCGGTCGCCCAGGTTGCCGAAGGCGAGCAGTAGTCCGGCGAACGTCAGGGTGTACGCATCGACGACCCATTGCAGGCCGCTGATACCGGTTTCGAGCTCCACCCCGATCGAGGGCAGGGCGACGTTGACGATGGTGTTGTCGAGGACGACAAGCAGTTCGGCCAGGCAGATCACGGCCAAGGCGAGAAAGCGCTGGTTACGCCGTTCCAGCAGCACCGGTGGATCGACTATGGAGGTTGCCATAGTTCAGCAGTCAAACAGTAACTGTCACCGTTGGTAACATCTTAAAGGGGCGATCTCGGACACATCTGCCACCTTGCTGTGACCCAGCTCATAACGCAGAGGTATCTCGACGGCCTCGATTTCCGTTGCCCCGACCCCGTTTTGGCAGATGGCGGGTGGTCCAGGTACAGTGGGCGGAAGTAATCGACAAGTTCGATGACTACCCAATTCGTTCTACCGAAGACCGTTGGTCGCTGCGCTCATTCGAGTGCAGTCGAAGGTCCGGCCACATTGCCGGCGGCCCACGCAGGGAGAGTCGAGGCTGGGGAACCCGATCCGGGTGATGAGTCCGGATCGATGATTCCTGTTTGCGCCCCGAGACGCCCTGCGTCCGGGGCGTTAGTTTTGTCGGCTGGCCCTTTCGAGCGACCTGCAAGCAGTCGCAAGCGCGGTCCCTGATCGGTAGTTCGCTACGAACCGACCATCAGAGAGGAGGCGAAGTATGGCAAAACCCGAGAAGGTCACTGCGGTCGAGGAGATCGCGGAGCAGTTCAAGAGCTCGACCGCCACCGTTGTCACGGAATACCGTGGTCTTTCGGTCGGCAAGCTCACCGAGCTGCGGCGTGCGCTCGGCGCCGACGCCACGTACTCCGTCGCCAAGAACACCCTGGTCAAGCGCGCGGCCGCCGAGGCGGGCGTCGAAGGCCTGGATGACTTGTTCGTCGGACCGACCGCGATCACCTTCATCAGCGGTGAGCCGGTCAACGCGGCGAAGGCCCTCAAGACCTTCGCGAAGGACAACAAGGCGCTCATCATCAAGGGCGGCTACATGGACGGCGCTGCGCTGTCCGTGTCCGAGGTCGAGAAGATCGCCGACCTGGAGTCCCGCGAGGTCCTGCTGGCCAAGCTGGCCGGCGCGATGAAGGGCAACATGGCGAAGGCCGCCGGTCTGTTCAACGCTCCCGCTTCGCAGGTGGCTCGCCTTGCCGCCGCACTGCTGGAGAAGCGACAGGCCGAAGCCGGTGGCGAAGCCGCTGCCGCCGAATAACCCGCTACGGGTGATTCGCGCGCGAACGCCCCACGCAGACAACAACTACCGAAAGGACAACAATCATGGCCAACGTTGACGAACTGCTGGAGACCTTCGGCAGCATGACCCTGCTCGAGCTGTCGGACTTCGTCAAGAAGTTCGAAGAGAAGTTCGAGGTCACCGCGGCTGCTCCCGTCGCCGTCGCCGCCGTCGGTGGCGCTGCCGCCGCGGTTGACGCCGTGGAGGAGCAGGACGAGTTCGACGTCATCCTCGAGGGTGCGGGCGAGAAGAAGATCCAGGTCATCAAGGTGGTCCGTGAGATCGTCTCCGGCCTGGGCCTGAAGGAAGCCAAGGACCTGGTCGAGGGTGCCCCGAAGCCGATCCTGGAGAAGGTCGCCAAGGATGCCGCCGAGGCAGCCAAGGCGAAGCTGGAAGAAGCCGGCGCCAAGGTTTCGGTCAAGTAATTCCCGACCGTAATCGCCGACGGGCGGTCCCCTCCGGGGGACCGCCCGTTTGCTATTTCTGTGGACCTGCGCCAACAATCCGGAAATAGTGAGTGAAACGGGGTTACTCTTCAGTCAGGTAGGGGTGTGAACCGTCTGGGTCATGGGATACAGTGGCCGGACCCACTGTGACGTGACACACCGCGGGACCGAGCACGCGGTTCGCCGGTGGGCCAGCTCGCTGAGAAATTGTGGAGGTAGGCGTGGGCGTCGAGGTCAGGACCGAGGGTGTTACCAAGTCCTTCGGTTCGCAGCGAATTTGGCAGGATGTGTCCCTGACTTTGCCGTCCGGCGAGGTCAGCGCCCTGCTCGGCCCATCGGGTACCGGTAAATCGGTCTTCCTGAAGTCGCTCATCGGGCTACTGCGTCCAGAACGCGGCTCGATTTATATCGGCGATACGGACATCACCACCTGCTCCAACAAGGAGCTCTACGAGATTCGCAAGCTCTTCGGCGTGCTGTTCCAGGACGGTGCGCTGTTCGGCTCGATGAATCTTTTCGACAATGTCGCGTTTCCGCTTCGTGAACACACAAAGAAGACGGAATCCGAGATCAAGAAGATCGTCATGGAGAAGCTGGAGCTGACCGGTCTGCTCGGGGCCGAAGGCAAGCTGCCCGGCGAGATCTCCGGCGGTATGCGCAAGCGAGCAGGCCTGGCCCGCGCGCTCGTGCTCGACCCGCAGATCATCCTCGTCGACGAGCCGGACTCCGGCCTCGACCCGGTGCGTACCTCCTACTTGAGCCAGCTGCTCATCGACATCAACGCGCAGATCGACGCCACGATCCTGATCGTCACGCACAACATCAACCTGGCCCGCACCGTGCCCGACAACATCGGCATGCTGTTCCGTCGCCAGCTGGTCATGTTCGGCCCGCGCGAGGTGCTGCTCACCTCGGACGAGCCGGTGGTCAAGCAGTTCCTCAACGGCCGCATGCAGGGTCCGATCGGCATGTCCGAAGAGAAGGACGAGGCCCAGATGGCGCGCGAGCAGGCGATGTTCGACGCAGGCCATCACCACGGCGGCGCCGAAGAGGTCGAGGGCATCATCCCGCAGATGCAGGCAACTCCCGGCATGCCGGTGCGGCAGGCCGTCATCCGCCGCAAAGAGCGGGTTCGCGAGATCATGCACACCCTGCCGCACGCGGCCCAGGTGGCGATTCGTGAGTCACTTGCGCAGAACGACGAGACGCAGGTGATGGCGTACAACAACAGCGACCTGGGTAGTTACCAGGGCGGCGCGTACGACACCACCACTCGACACAACACAACTAACGGGTAACATCTGCGTTCGTGAACTCCACACTGGCGCGATTGCGGACTCCATTGGAGTCGGGATTTGCCCAGGCCGGCAACATCTTCGCGCTCTTCGTCGACGTCTTGCGCAAGATGTTTCGCCGGCCCTTCGAGTGGCGGGAGTTCATCGAGCAGTCGTGGTTCATCGCGAGTGTGTCGATCTTGCCCAGCGCACTCGTCGCTATCCCGTTCGGTGCGGTCGTCGCGCTGCAGACCGGCTCGTTGATCAAGCAGCTCGGCGCCGAATCCTTCACCGGTGCAACGAGCGTGCTTGCCACGGTGCAGCAGGCCGCGCCGGTGGTCACGGCGCTGATCATCGCCGGTGCCGCCGGGTCCGCGGTCGCCGCCGACCTCGGTTCGCGCACCATCCGTGAGGAGATCGACGCGCTCGAGGTGCTCGGCGTCGATCCGGTGCGCAAGCTGGTTGTCCCGCGCGTGCTCGGCATGACGCTGGTCGCGCTGCTGCTGAACGGCCTGGTTTCGGTGGTCGGCATCGCCGGTGGCTACTTCTTCAACGTGTTGTTGCAGGGTGGCACCCCGGGCGCTTACCTCGCCTCGTTCTCCGCGCTCGCCCAGCTCCCCGACCTGTGGATCGGCGAAATCAAGGCGCTGGTCTTCGGTTTGATCGCCGGCGTGATCGCCGCGTACAAGGGACTGCATCCCAAGGGCGGCCCGAAAGGAGTAGGTGACGCGGTGAATCAATCGGTGGTGATCACGTTCCTCGTGCTGTTCTTCGTCAACCTCATCCTCACCCTGGTGTATCTGCAGGTCGTCCCGGCCAAGGGCGCCTGACCGGTGGCCACCCAGTACCGTCACCCGATCATCGCCAAGTCCGTGCGCCGCACGGGTGAGGTCATGCGCGCACCCTTGAAGGTGATCGATCGCGCGGGCCATCAGATGTCGTTCTATTCGCGTGCCATCGCGTGGATTCCGCGCACCGTGGTCCGCTACCGCAAGGAGGTCATGCGGCTGCTCGCCGAGGTGACTTTCGGCAGCGGCGCGCTCGCGGTGATCGGCGGCACCATCGGCGTCATCGTGTTCATGTCCGGATCGGTCGGCGTTGTCGTCGGCCTGCAGGGCTTCAAGGCGCTGGACGCGCTCGGCAGTTCGGTGCTGACCGGCTTCCTCACCGCCTACATCAATACGCGGGAAATCGCGCCGCTGGTCGCGGCTTTGGCGTTGTCGGCGACGGTGGGCTGTGGCTTCACCGCGCAGCTCGGCGCCATGCGGATTTCCGAGGAGATCGACGCGCTCGAGGTGATGGCGGTGCCCGGTGTGCCGTTCCTCGTCTCCACCAGGGTGATCGCCGGTTTCCTCGCGGTGATCCCGCTCTACGTCGTCGGCCTGCTCGGCACTTTCCTGGCGTCCCGGATGATCAGCATCTGGTTCAACGGCCAGTCCAGCGGTTCCTACGATCACTACTTCAGCTTGTTCCTACCGCCTGAGGACGTGCTCTATTCGTTCCTCAAGGTGCTGGTGTTCGCCTTCGTGATCATCATGGTGCACTGCTACTACGGTTTTCACGCCACCGGCGGGCCCGCGGGCGTCGGCGTCGCGGTCGGTCGCGCGGTGCGTGCGGCGATCGTATTGGTGAACGTGCTCGACTTCTTCCTGAGCCTGGCGATCTGGGGGACGACTACGACCGTGCGGGTGGCGGGATGAATACGGCATCGCGTAGCGATTCAGTGAGGGGTGGTGGTCGGGCGACGGGTGGGCGCAGGGGCGTGCAGGCCTGGCGGTCGACCGCGAAACTGCGCGTTCGGCTGCTCGGCATCGCCTTTTTCGTGGTGGTCGCGCTGTTCCTCTGGACGACCATCGCGATCTACAACAAGGCGTTCACGAAGACGGTCGACGTCGATCTGGTCACCGACAGCGTCGGCAACGCGTTGACCAAGAACGCGGACGTGAAGGTCCGCGGCATCACCGTCGGCGAGGTGCGTTCCAGCCACTCGACGGACGGCAGGGTGACGCTGAACCTGGCCATCCAGCCGGACAAGGCCGAGCAGATTCCGGCCAACGCGACCGCACGGCTGCTGCCCAAGACACTGTTCGGCGAGCGCTACGTCGACCTGATCATCCCTGCCGACCGCAGTGCCCAACACCTGGCCGACGGCGTGACGCTGCAGCAGGACAAGAGCGGCAACGCGATCGAGCTCAGCAAGCTGCTCGACGACCTGATGCCGCTGCTGCAGGCGATCCCGCCGCAGGACCTCGCCGCGACGCTCGGCTCGCTGTCGCAGGCGCTGTCCGGCCAGGGGCTCGCGCTCGGCGAGAGCGTGGACAAGCTGGACAACATCTTCCGTCAGGTCAACGGCGTGCTGCCGGACCTGCAACAGGATCTGCGCAGCTTCGCCGAGGTGGCCGCCACCTACTCCGATGCCGCGCCGCAGCTGGTGCAGGCCCTGGACAACCTGCGCACCACCAACGCGACGATCGTGCAGCGACGCTGGGACATCGACTCGCTCTACGCCGTGCTCACCCCTGCCTCGTCGGACACCGCGGATTTCCTTGTCGCCAACCGCGACAACTTCATCGACGTGGCGATCGATTCCAGGCCTGCGCTCGAGCTGCTCGCCACCTACTCGCCCGGATTCCCGTGCACGATGGCGAATTTCGCGAAGCTGAAGCCGCGCATCGACGAGATCATGGGCAAGGGCAAGCCGAACCCCGGTTCCCGGGTGAGCATCGAGCTGACCAATACTCGCGGCAAGTACCTGCCCAACCAGGACGAGCCGCGCTGGCTCGGCACCGAGGGCCCGTTCTGCGTTCCCGAGTACCCGCTCGGTGTCGACCCAGGTCAGTACACCGGCGGGCCGTACAGCGACGGTTCCTACGCGGTGCCGAGCCGTAACCCCGGTGATCAGGATTCGGGCAAGATGTCGCCGCCGCAGTTCGGCGTCTACCCCGCAGGCCAGGTTCCGACGGTCGCCGGTTCACCGCTGGAGCGGCAGTCGCTCGGCGCGATTTATGGTGCGGCGCACGGTGTTTCGGCCGATCAAGTGCCGAGCTGGGTGACCAGGGCCGGCGCGCCGGCGTTCCGTGGCAGCGAGGTGAGCGTGCGATGAAGCAGCAGCTGCGCGGCCTGGGCGGGTCGCTGACCAAACTGATCATCTTCGTCGTCGTGACACTGTTCGCGACCACGGTGCTCGCCCTGTCCATCGCCAACTACAGCGGCGGCGGCACCGGTTTCAAGGCCCGCTTCACCGATGTCACCTCGCTGAACAAGGGTGACGAGGTGCGGATCGCCGGCGTGCGGGTCGGCAAGGTCACCAACATCGCGATCGTCGACAAGCGTCTGGCCGAGGTGGAATTCCAACTGACCGACCGGGATTGGCTGCCCGCCTCGACCAC
Source organism: Nocardia altamirensis NBRC 108246 (assembly GCF_001612685.1). Taxonomy (GTDB): domain Bacteria; phylum Actinomycetota; class Actinomycetes; order Mycobacteriales; family Mycobacteriaceae; genus Nocardia; species Nocardia altamirensis. Next base: position 53,536 of record NZ_BDAY01000009.1, on the reverse strand, counting down.
GGCGAGCATCCGCTACCGAAACCTGGTCGGCCAGCGCTACATCGCGCTCGAGCAAGGCACGGGCGAGCAGGGCCGCAAGCTCAACAAGGGCGGCACCATCGCGCTCGACCACACCCGCCCCGCGCTGAACCTGACCACCCTCTTCAACGGCTTCCGTCCGCTGTTCCGCACGCTGACCGCCGACGACGTGAACAAGCTTTCCTTCGAGATCATCCAGGTGTTCCAGGGTGAGCAGGGGACCATCCATGATCTGGTGGCGAGCACGGCCAGCCTGACCAACAAAATCGCGGACAAGGATGCGGTGATCGGCGAGCTGACCCGCAACCTGACCGCGGTGCTCGACACCGTGAACAAGCGCGACGATCAGTTCGACCAGCTCATCGTGAACACCGAGGCGCTGATCAGCGGTCTGTCCGCGGAACGGGACACGATCGGGCGCTCGGTGACCTCGCTCGGCAATCTCGCCTCGGCCACCGCGGATCTGCTTGTCCCGGTCCGCCCGACGCTGCAGGGTTCGATCGCGGGCCTCAACCAGGTGACCGGCACCCTCAACAGCCGCAAGGACGAGGTCAACGAGGCGCTGGCCAACCTGCCGCTCAAGATGGAAAAGCTCGGCCGCGTCGGCAGTTACGGCTCCTGGTTCCAGTTCTACCTGTGCGGCATCGACATCGTCGTCGGGCCAGGCGCGGTGGAAGCGCCGCAGCTCAACCTGCCCGCGGGCCTGCCGACGATCAACCAGCCGCTGTACACCAATGCCGCGCCGCGCTGCCAGGGGAGGGCCCGCTGATGGACGATCGGATCCTGCTCGGCAAGCGCAGCCCCGCGTTCATGGGTGTGCTCGGTCTTGCCATGGTGTTGCTGGTGACGGTGTCGGCGTTCTTCATCGACCGGCTGCCGATCATCGGTGCAGGCACCAAGTACACGGCCGAATTCTCCGAGGCGGCAGGCCTGAAGAAGGGCAACGAGGTGCGCATCGCAGGCGTGAAGGTCGGCTCGGTGTCCGACGTGCGCCTGGACCGGGACAAGGTCCTCGTCGATTTCCGCACCCAGAACGCCTGGATCGGCAGCGACACCACCGCCTCGATCCAGATCAAGACCGTGCTCGGCCAGAAGTACCTCGCGCTGGATCCGAAGGGGTCGCGCACCGCCGATCCGAGCAAGCGGATTCCGTTGTCGCGCACCGTCGCTCCGTACGACGTGGTCGACGCGTTCACCGACGCCGCGAAGAACATCGATCAGATCGACACCGCGCAACTGGCCACCAGCATGCGGGTGCTGTCCGACGCGTTCGCGACGACGCCACCGGAGATCCGCGGCTCCATCGACGGTGTCGCCCGGCTGTCGGAAACTCTCGCCAAGCGCGACGAGGAACTGAAGAAGCTGTTCGCCGCGACCAGGCAGACCACCACCGTGCTCGCCGATCGCAACGCCGAGTTCGAGCGGTTGCTCGCTTCGGGTGGCCAGCTGCTCGCCGAGCTGAACATTCGCCAGCAGTCGATCGCGCAGTTGCTGTCCGGCGCCAAGACGGTCGCGTCGGAGCTGAGCGCGCTTGTGCACGACAACGAGGAGCAGATCGGTCCCGCGCTGACGAACCTGCGTGGCGCGATCGATCTGCTCAACGCCAACCAGCAGAACATCTCCAAGACACTGGAACTCGCCGCGCCGTTCTACGGCATCTACGCCAACGTCCTCGGCACCGGACGCTGGTTCGACGCGGTGATCGTCAACCTGATCCCACCCGCGCTGCCGGAGATCCCCGGCGACCGGCCGCCGGTGCGCACCATGGGAGGCAACTGACATGGCGGCGAACTGGCGCGGCGAACCGCTGACGGCACTGCGGAATTCGAGTCGAGGCACCAAGGCCGGGATCGCGCTCGTCGCGGTCGTCGCGGTGGTGCTGGCAGGCGTGCTGTGGTGGACGTTCGATCGGCTGACCACCACCAAGATCACCGCGTACTTCGATCGTTCCGTCGGCATCTACGAGGGCTCGGATGTCCGCATCCTCGGTGTTCCGGTCGGTCGGGTGGATTCCGTTGAGCCGCAAGGTGATCAGGTCAAGATCGTGATGCATGTCGAGCGCAGGTTCGACGTGCCCGCCGGCGCGCGGGCGGCGCAGATCACGCCGTCGATCGTGTCGGACCGCTACATCCAACTGACCCCGGTCTATACCGGCGGGCCGAAAATGGACCGCACCGCGACCATTCCGCGTGACCGCACCGTCACCCCCGTCGAGGTCGACCAGCTGTACAAGAGCATCACCGAGCTCTCGGATGCGTTGGGCCCCAACGGCGCCAACAAGGACGGCGCGGTGAACGAGCTGGTCCGCACCGGCGCGGCGAACCTCGACGGCAACGGCGAGGCGCTGGCCAACAGCCTCACCCAGCTGTCCAAGGCGGCGCGCTACCTGTCCGACGCGCGCGGCGACATCTTCGACACCGTCAAGAATCTGCAGACCTTCGTCACCATGCTCGCCACGAACGATCAGCAGGTGCGGCAGTTCAATGTGCAGCTCGCGGACCTGTCCAGCTTCCTCGCCAATGAGCGTGCCGATCTCGGCGCCGCGCTGAACCTGCTCTCGGTCGCGCTCGGCGATGTGGCGCGGTTCATCGACAACAACCGCGAGCTGATCGCCAGCAATGCCGAGGGTCTGGTCACCCTCACCAAGACGCTCGCCGACCAGCGCGACGATCTGGCCGAACTGCTGCCCGTGCTGCCGGTGGCGCTGAGCAACCTGGTCAACATCCACAACGCCGAATCCGGCACGCTCGACATGCGCGCCAACTTCACCGACCTGCAGGATCCGTTCGGGGTCATGTGCAAGCTGATCGACGTGGCCAAGCTGCGGCCTGGCGATCCGCAGTTCGAGGCGCTCGGCAGGCAGATGCGCCCGATCCTCGAGCACTGCAAGGAGATCTCCGACCAGATCACCGCGGGTGTGCAGACGCCGACGCTGATCCTGCCGTTCGGCATCCTCAGCAACGAGAACCAGCAGCGCGCTCCGGTGCCGGGCACCGTGCCAGGCACGCCGTCGGATCAGCAGCCACCGTCTCGGGGAGGTGCGCGGTGAGTACCCGAATCCGTTCTGTCACACGAGGTTTCGGTGCCGCGCTGGTGTTCGGGGTGAGCGCGGCGCTGGTCGCCTCGTGCGCATCCGACGGCATCTACAGCGTGCCGCTGCCCGGCGGCGCCGACGTGGGTGCGCACCCGATGCGCATCGACATCCAGTTCGACGACGTGCTCGACCTGGTGCCGCAGTCCGCGGTGAAGGTCGAGGGCGTTCCGGTCGGTCGCGTCGAGGACATCACCATCGGCAAGGACCAGTGGACCGCCACCGTGCGCACAGTGGTGAGCTCGACGGTGAACCTGCCCGCGAACGCGCGTGCCGAAGTGCGCCAGTCGAATCTGCTCGGCGAGAAGTTCATCGAGCTGTCCAAGCCGCCCGCCGACGCGGATGCCAAGAAGCTCAGCGACGGTGCGGTGATCCCGGTCGACCGGACCAGGCACGCCACCGAGATCGAGCAGGTGCTCGGTGCGATGTCGTTGCTGCTCAACGGCGGTGGCGTCGCTCAGCTGCAGCCGATCGTGACCGAGCTGAACAAGGCCATCGGCGGTCGTGAGGATCGGGTGCGTTCGCTGCTCGACCAGGCGAACATCTTGATCAAGGGCCTCGACGATCAGGTCAACGACATCACCAGGGCCCTCGACGGTCTCGATGTGCTCAGTAGCCGGGTGAGCAGGCAGACCGACCAGATCGGCAAGATCCTCGACGAGCTGCCCCAGGGCATCAAGATCCTCGAGCAGCAGCGTCCGCAGCTGATCGGACTGCTCAGCCAGCTGGACCGGGTCGGTCAGGCGGGATTCGATGTGCTCGATCATTCGAAGGACGAGCTCATCCGCGATCTGACCTCGCTGCGCCCGACGTTGCAGGAATTGGGCAAGGCCGCACCGGATCTGGTGACCGCCTTCCCGCTCATCCCCACCTACCCGTTCCCGGATTCGTCGCTGGCCAGCACCTTCGGCGGTCAGATGAACACCTGGCTCTCGGTGGATCAGCAGATCGGCGTCACGCTGAGCAATCTCGGTGTCGGCAAACCGGATCCGGTGTACATCCCGCCGGTCGGCCCGCCGGTGCCGGTGAATCCGACGAACCCGTACTACAACGGCAACGGTCCGCGCCCTGGCTGGCCGACGATTTCGATCCTGCCGCTGCCGCCGAACATGGCGCAGCCGCCCGCACCGGGAGTGCCGCCCAATCCGGTCGGCGCGATTCTCGAGCAACTCGGTGTCGCGCCGCAACCGGGAGGCCCCCGATGACCCGTCTGGTCCGCTGGCAGTTGATCGCCTTCGTCGTCCTCGCGGTGGTCGGCGTGGTTTTCGTCGGCGCCAAGTACATCCGGCTCGACCACATGATCGGATTCGGCCAGTACACCGTCAAGGTGCAGGCCGAGCAAACCGGTGGCATCTACAAGGGCGCCGAGGTCACCTATCGCGGTGTTCCGGTCGGCCGGGTCGGCACGATGGAGCTCACCGGCGACGGTGTCGTGATGAACCTCGTCATCGATTCGGATTCGCCGAAGATCCCCGCGTCCGCGAAAGCCGTGGTCGCCAACCGATCCGCGATCGGTGAGCAATACGTCGATCTGCAGCCGGACGCCGACACCGGCCCGTACCTGCGCGACAATTCGGTGATCTCCTCGGCGACCACGCCGGTGCCGGTGCAGCAGCTGATCGCCAGCGTCGACACGTTCACCCGCTCGGTCGATCTGCAGGCGCTGAACACGACGGTGCGCGAGCTCGGCAAGGCATTCGACGGCAAGGGCGACGATCTTCAGGTCTTCGTCGAATCGCTGAACAACTTCACCACCACCTTCAATGACACACTGCCGCAGACGATTCAGCTGATCCAGGACGGCAAGGTCGCGCTCGGCACGCAGGCCGAGCAGTCTGGCGCCATCCGCGAATTCAGTGACGGCCTCGACAAATTGAGCGCCCAGCTGCGCTCCAGCGACCCCGACATCCGCAGGTTGATCGGCACCGGCACCGATGCGGGCCAGCAGATCGGCGCGCTGGTCAAGGAGAGCGGTCCCGCGCTCACCCAGGACTTCGCCAACCTGCGTCAGTTGCTGCTGACCATCTCGCCGAAGTTCTACGCGCTCAAGCCGCTGTTGCAGATGCTGCCGCACCTGTCCATCGGCGGTTCGGCCACCGCGCCCGGCGACGGCACCAGCCACTTCGGTCTGGTGCTCGAAGCGAACAATCCGCCTGCCTGTACCGTCGGCTACGAGGGAACCCAGCGGATTCTCGAACAGATGAAGGCGCAGAACCCGGACTTCGACGACACCCGCGACGAGTTCCCGTTCAACAAGGACGCCAAATGCCTTGTGCCGTTCGGTAATCCGACTGCGGTGCGCGGCGGGGAGCGGGCCGAGCTCGCCGATCCGAGCATCGTGCAGCCGTGGGATGCCACCCCCAAAACCGATCCGGACAAGCTGAACATGAATCCGATCGCCGTGCAGTTGGCCACCCTGATGGGGGTCACGCCGAAGCGGTGACCAGGACCGACGACGTTAGGGTGACTCGCATGGGCGAGCGAACCGAATCCAACCGTGAGGCGAAGTCGTGAGCGAGCGTCAGCGAGCGAACCGAGAATGCAGCGCGCCCGTGCGCACGACGGAACCGAGCGTCAGCGAGGTGGAGTCGTGAGCACCGACCTGTCCAAACAGCTCGACGCATCGAAGACCGCCGCTGAGACGCCGGTCGAGGCGCGCGGCTCCGAGGCACCCGAGCGGACCGGGCTCCTCCGTACGTTCGTGCTGATCGGCTCTGCGACCGTCTTGATCGTCGCGCTCGTCGCTGCCGTGTGGTTCGGCACCGGTTGGGTGCGTGCCGCCTTCACCGACGGCCCGCGCGCCGATGCCCGCGACACCGCGCTCGACGGCGCTCGTCAGGCCGCGCTCAACATGACGTCGATGAACCTCGACGACGTGCCCGGCTCGCTGGCGCTGGCCAGGTCCTCGATGACCGGCGCGTTGCTCGACTCGGCCAACAAGAACAAGGACCAGGCCGAGACGCTGGCCAAGCAGACCAGTGTCGGGATGACCTCGAAGGTGCTCGGCGCCGCGCTGACCACGCTGAACAGTGAAGAGGACAAGGCGTCGGCGCTGGTCGTGCTGCAGGTCACCGAGACGGGCAAGGACAAGCCGCCCGCCGAGTACCGCTACACCTGGAACGTCGACGTGACCAAGACCGGCGAGGTGTGGAAGGCCGAGCAGATCTCCTCGCTGAGCCAGCCGGTGCTGCTCAGCGGCGGCCAGGGCCAGGCGCCGCCCGCGCCACCCGGCGATCAGCCGCCCGCCGCACCCAAGCCGGGATCGTAGGAGGGGACCGACATGACTTCGCGTAAACCGGTCAACCGGGTCACCTCCAAGCGCCGCCCCGGCGCCGAGCAGCAGTCGCGTGCTACCACGCCACGCACCACCCCTGCCCGTAAGCCGCGCTCGACCGGCACCTCGCGCGCGACCACCGCGCGCCCGCGCACCGAGCAACGGCCCGAGCCGAAGCGGTCCGAGCGCCTGCGCATCGCACGGCCGGGTCGTTCGTACTGGTCCATCGTGGTCACCTGCTTGGTCGCCGCCGTGCTGCTCGGTGGATTCGCGGTGCTCGCCGCGCTGCGCCCTGGCGTCGACGATTCGAACAAGGCCTTCGTCGACAACAAGGCCACCGAGGAGGTCCGCGCGGCCGCCGACCACGCGCTGAAGACCGTCTACGCCTATGACGTGAAGAACATCGATGGCTACCGCGACGCCGCCGAACAGGTGCTGACCGGCAAGATGCTTGCCGATCTCGACAAGTACGCCGACACCACCATCTCGGCGGTAAAACAGGCTCAGACCAGCGCGGATGCCAAGGCGGATCCCATCGCTGTGACTTTGCTCACCGACGATCGGGCCGAGCTGATCGTCAATCTTGTGGTGAGCGCGACAAAGAATGGCGTCGCTCAGCAGAGCGTCGCGGGCCCGATCGTGCTGCACATGCAGAAGGTGGGCGATCGCTGGCTGGCCAGCGACATTGTCGACCAGTGATCACCCAGCGGCCCAGGGGATCTCACCGAGCGCCACACGGCCCTGCCACTTGACGAGTTTCGCCCGAGCCGTCACGCTATTCACAACAGCGGCAGCTGTCACAGTGGCTCCCTAGCGCCCCGTCGTCCCCGACGCAGCCAGCGATTCGGACTCGGCGCGCCAGCCACGTGAATGTGCGCACGGGTGGTAGGTTGACGCCCCCGTGGCGGTTGGTGTATGGTTGGACGTTGCGCTGGCTGCCTCCTGTCCATACCTCGATTTGCACACGTAAGTTCCACCTTCCGGTGTTACTTCCGTTGTTGCCTGTTCGGGTTTCGTTCGGGTTGTAACCAGCGGAATTCGTAGCAGACAAGCGACGGTCGCGGACCACCACGCGACGCGCGTGAGGTGCTGGAAGGACGCATCTTGGCAGTCTCCACCCAGACCAAGGCAGTTGCCGGAATCCCCGGAGCCCCGTTGCGGGTGTCTTTCGCGAAGATCCGTGAACCCTTGGAGGTGCCCGGACTTCTCGATCTACAGACGGACTCATTTGCATGGTTGATCGGTTCGCCGTCATGGCGTGAAAAGGTTGCCGCGCGCGGCGACGTCGGGCTAGTCGGGGGACTCGAGGAGGTGCTCGAGGAGCTTTCGCCGATCGAGGACTTCTCCGGCTCGATGTCCCTGTCTTTCTCTGACCCTCGTTTCGAAGAGGTCAAGGCCTCGATCGACGAGTGCAAAGACAAGGACATGACCTACGCGGCGCCGCTGTTCGTCACCGCGGAGTTCATCAACAACAACACCGGTGAGATCAAGAGCCAGACGGTCTTCATGGGAGATTTCCCGATGATGACCGACAAGGGCACGTTCATCATCAACGGCACCGAGCGCGTCGTCGTCTCGCAGCTGGTCCGCTCGCCGGGCGTCTACTTCGACCACTCGGTCGACAAGGGCACGGAGAAGGACCTGCACAGCGTGCGTGTCATCCCGTCGCGTGGTGCGTGGCTGGAGTTCGACGTCGACAAGCGCGACACCGTTGGTGTCCGCATCGACCGCAAGCGCCGCCAGCCGGTCACCGTGCTGCTGAAGGCGCTCGGCTGGACGACCGAGGAGATCGTCGAGCGTTTCGGCTTCTCCGAGATCATGATGTCGACGCTGGAGAAGGACAACACCGCCGGTCAGGACGAGGCGCTGCTGGACATCTACCGCAAGCTGCGTCCGGGCGAGCCGCCGACCAAGGAGTCCGCGCAGACCCTGCTGGAGAACCTGTTCTTCAAGGAGAAGCGCTACGACCTGGCGCGCGTCGGTCGCTACAAGATCAACAAGAAGCTCGGTATCCACCTCGGCGAGCAGGTCACCGGATCGGTGCTCACCAAGGAAGACATCGTCTCCACGATCGAGTACCTGGTCCGCCTGCACGCGGGCGACCGCGTCATGACCGCCCCCGGCGGCCAAGAGGTCCCGGTCGACGTCGACGACATCGACCACTTCGGTAACCGTCGCCTGCGCACCGTCGGCGAGCTGATCCAGAACCAGATCCGGGTCGGCCTCTCCCGCATGGAGCGCGTGGTCCGCGAGCGGATGACGACTCAGGACGTCGAGGCGATCACGCCGCAGACCCTGATCAACATCCGTCCGGTCGTCGCCGCGATCAAGGAGTTCTTCGGAACCTCCCAGCTGTCGCAGTTCATGGACCAGAACAACCCGCTGTCGGGTCTGACCCACAAGCGCCGCCTGTCGGCTCTTGGCCCGGGTGGTCTGTCCCGTGAGCGGGCCGGCCTGGAAGTCCGTGACGTCCACACCTCGCACTACGGCCGTATGTGCCCGATCGAGACCCCGGAAGGCCCGAACATCGGCCTGATCGGTTCGCTGTCGGTGTACGCGCGGGTCAACCCGTTCGGCTTCATCGAGACGCCGTACCGCAAGGTGGTCGACGGCCGGGTGACCGACGAGGTCAAGTACCTCACCGCCGACGAAGAGGACCGGCACGTTCGTGCGCAGGCCAACTCGCCGGTCGATGCGGATGGTCGCTTCCTCGAAGACCGCGTGCTCTGTCGGCGCGGCAACGAGGAGAACGAGCTCGTCCCGGCCTCCGAGGTCGACTACATGGACGTCTCGCCGCGCCAGATGGTGTCGGTCGCGACCGCGATGATCCCGTTCCTCGAGCACGACGACGCCAACCGTGCCCTCATGGGTGCGAACATGCAGCGTCAGGCTGTGCCGCTGATCCGTTCCGAGGCGCCCGTTGTCGGCACCGGCATGGAACTGCGCGCCGCCGTCGATGCGGGCGATGTCGTGGTGAACGAGAAGTCCGGTGTGGTGGAAGAGGTTTCGGCCGACTACGTCACCGTGATGGCCGACGACGGCACCCGCAAGTCCTACCGGATGCGCAAGTTCGCGCGTTCGAACCAGGGCACCTGCGCCAACCAGCGTCCGATCGTGGACGAGGGTCAGCGCGTCGAGACCGGCCAGGTGCTGGCCGACGGTCCGTGCACCGAGAACGGTGAGATGGCCCTCGGCAAGAACCTGCTCGTGGCGATCATGCCGTGGGAAGGCCACAACTACGAGGACGCGATCATCCTGTCGCAGCGCCTCGTGGAAGAGGACGTCCTGACCTCGATCCACATCGAGGAGCATGAGATCGACGCCCGCGACACCAAGCTCGGTGCCGAGGAGATCACCCGCGACATCCCCAACGTCTCCGATGAGGTCCTCGCCGATCTCGACGAGCGCGGCATCGTTCGGATCGGTGCCGAGGTGCGCGACGGTGACATCCTGGTCGGCAAGGTCACCCCGAAGGGCGAGACCGAGCTGACCCCGGAAGAGCGGCTGCTGCGCGCGATCTTCGGTGAGAAGGCCCGCGAAGTCCGCGACACCTCGCTGAAGGTTCCGCACGGTGAGTCCGGCAAGGTCATCGGCATCCGCGTGTTCTCGCGCGAGGACGACGACGATCTGCCTCCGGGTGTCAACGAGTTGGTCCGCGTCTACGTCGCGCAGAAGCGCAAGATCCAGGACGGCGACAAGCTCGCAGGCCGCCACGGCAACAAGGGTGTCATCGGCAAGATCCTGCCAACCGAAGACATGCCGTTCCTCCCGGACGGCACCCCGGTCGACATCATCCTGAACACCCACGGTGTGCCGCGTCGTATGAACATCGGCCAGATCTTGGAGACCCACCTCGGGTGGATCGGCAAGGCAGGCTGGCAGGTCGACGTCGCGTCGGACGGAACCCGTCCCGACTGGGCGAAGGCACTGCCGGAGGAGATGCTCGGCGCGCCGTCCGACTCCAACATCGCGACCCCCGTCTTCGACGGTGCCCGCGAGGAGGAGCTGACCGGTCTGCTCGCCTCGACCCTGCCGAACCGCGACGGTGAGCGCATGGTCGACGACAACGGCAAGGCGACGCTGCTCGACGGACGTTCCGGCGAACCGTTCCCGTACCCGGTGGCGGTCGGCTACATGTACATCCTGAAGCTGCACCACCTGGTCGACGACAAGATCCACGCCCGTTCGACCGGTCCGTACTCGATGATCACCCAGCAGCCGCTCGGCGGTAAGGCCCAGTTCGGTGGCCAGCGCTTCGGTGAAATGGAGTGCTGGGCGATGCAGGCCTACGGCGCGGCGTACACGCTGCAGGAACTGCTGACCATCAAGTCGGACGACGTGGTCGGCCGTGTGAAGGTCTACGAGGCGATCGTCAAGGGCGAGAACATTCCGGAGCCGGGCATTCCGGAGTCGTTCAAGGTGCTCCTCAAGGAACTCCAGTCGCTGTGCCTCAACGTCGAGGTGCTGTCTTCCGACGGCGCCGCGATCGAGATGCGCGATGGCGACGACGAGGATCTGGAGCGCGCGGCAGCCAACCTGGGCATCAACCTGTCCAGGAACGAAGCCGCAACCGTCGACGATCTGGCGAACTAGGCGGTAGGTGCGAATGTCGTTTATTTCAAACGGCATTCGCGCCCCGCGTTCCACCAACTAGTGAACTTTTTGCTCGAATTCGACCCGAATAGGGGAAAGGAAGTTACGTGCTAGACGTCAACTTCTTCGATGAACTCCGGATCGGCCTGGCCACCGCGGACGACATCCGCCAGTGGTCCTTCGGCGAGGTGAAAAAGCCGGAGACCATCAACTACCGCACGCTCAAGCCGGAGAAGGACGGACTCTTCTGCGAGAAGATCTTCGGCCCCACCCGGGACTGGGAGTGCTACTGCGGCAAGTACAAGCGTGTCCGCTTCAAGGGCATCATCTGTGAGCGCTGTGGCGTCGAGGTCACGCGCGCCAAGGTGCGTCGTGAGCGGATGGGCCACATCGAGCTGGCCGCGCCCGTTACCCACATCTGGTACTTCAAGGGCGTTCCTTCGCGCCTCGGGTACCTGCTCGACCTGGCGCCGAAGGATCTGGAAAAGATCATCTACTTCGCCGCCTACGTCATCGTCGGAGTCGACGAGGAGCTGCGCCACAACGAGCTCAGCACCCTCGAGGCCGAGATGGAGGTCGAGAAGAAGGCCGTCGCCGACCAGCGTGACGCCGACCTGGAGGCCCGCGCTCAGAAGCTCGAGGCCGACCTGGCCGAGCTCGAGGCCGAGGGTGCCAAGTCCGACGTGCGCCGCAAGGTCAAGGACGGCGGCGAGCGCGAGATGCGTCAGCTCCGCGATCGGTCCCAGCGTGAGCTGGACCGGCTCGACGAGATCTGGACCACCTTCACCAAGCTGGCCGTCAAGCAGCTCATCGTCGACGAGGTGCTGTACCGCGAGCTGATCGACCGCTACGGCGAATACTTCACCGGCGCCATGGGTGCGGAGTCCATCCAGAAGCTGATGGAGAACTTCGACATCGACGCCGAGGCCGAGAACCTGCGGGAGACCATCCGCAGCGGTAAGGGCCAGAAGAAGCTGCGCGCGCTCAAGCGGCTCAAGGTCGTCGCGGCGTTCCAGACCAACGGCAACTCGCCGATGGGCATGGTGCTCGACGCCGTTCCGGTGATCCCGCCGGAGCTGCGCCCGATGGTTCAGCTCGACGGTGGCCGTTTCGCCACCTCCGACCTGAACGACCTGTACCGCCGCGTGATCAACCGCAACAACCGCCTCAAGCGACTGATCGACCTCGGTGCGCCCGAGATCATCGTCAACAACGAGAAGCGGATGCTGCAGGAGTCCGTCGACGCACTGTTCGACAACGGCCGTCGTGGCCGTCCGGTCACCGGACCGGGTAACCGCCCGCTGAAGTCCCTGAGCGATCTGCTCAAGGGCAAGCAGGGTCGTTTCCGTCAGAACCTGCTCGGCAAGCGCGTCGACTACTCGGGCCGTTCGGTCATCGTGGTCGGTCCGCAGCTCAAGCTGCACCAGTGCGGTCTGCCCAAGCTGATGGCGCTGGAGCTGTTCAAGCCGTTCGTGATGAAGCGTCTGGTCGACCTGAACCACGCGCAGAACATCAAGTCCGCCAAGCGGATGGTCGAGCGTCAGCGTCCCCAGGTGTGGGATGTCCTCGAAGAGGTCATCGCCGAGCACCCGGTGCTGCTGAACCGTGCGCCCACCCTGCACCGCCTCGGCATCCAGGCGTTCGAGCCGCAGCTCGTCGAGGGTAAGGCGATCCAGCTGCACCCGCTCGTCTGTGAAGCGTTCAACGCCGACTTCGACGGTGACCAGATGGCCGTGCACCTTCCGCTGTCCGCGGAGGCGCAGGCCGAGGCCCGCATCCTGATGCTGTCCTCGAACAACATCCTGTCGCCCGCCTCGGGTCGTCCGCTGGCCATGCCGCGTCTGGACATGGTGACCGGCCTGTACTACCTGACCCGCCTCGAAGAGGGCGCGAAGGGGCAATACAAGCCGGCCGCAAAGGATTCCGTCGAGTTCGGCGTGTACTCCTCGCCGTCCGAGGCACAGATGGCGGTGGACCGTGCCGAGCTCACCGTGCGTTCGCTGATCAAGGTGCGGCTCATCCACCAGCGCCCGCCGAAGGAGATCGAGGCGAAGCTGTTCCCGGAGGGCTGGAACCGCGGCGACGCGTGGATTGCCGAGACCACCCTCGGTCGTGTGCTGTTCAACGAGCTGCTCCCGGCGGACTACGCGTTCATCAACGAGCCGATGCCGAAGAAGCGTCAGGCGACGATCATCAACGATCTCGCCGAGCGTTACCCGATGATCGTGGTCGCGCAGACCGTCGACAAGCTGAAGGACGCGGGCTTCTACTGGGCCACTCGTTCCGGCGTGACGGTTTCGATGTCCGACGTCCTCGTGCCGCCGGAGAAGACCGAGATCATGGAGCGCTACGAGGCGCTCGCCGATCAGATCGAGAAGAAGTACCAGCGTGGTGCTTTGGATCACCAGGAACGCAACAACGCCCTGGTCAAGATCTGGCAGGAAGCGACGGAAGAGGTCGGTACGGCGCTGCGTGCGCACTACCCGCCGGACAACCCGATCATCACGATCGTCGAGTCGGGCGCCACGGGTAACTTCACCCAGACTCGTACCCTCGCCGGTATGAAGGGCCTGGTGACTAACCCGAAGGGTGAGTTCATCCCGCGGCCGATCAAGTCCTCGTTCCGTGAGGGCCTGACCGTTCTCGAGTACTTCATCAACACCCACGGTGCCCGAAAGGGTCTGGCCGACACCGCGCTTCGTACCGCCGACTCGGGTTACCTGACCCGTCGTCTGGTGGACGTCTCGCAGGACGTGATCGTGCGCGAGCACGATTGCACCACCGAGCGCGGCATCGTCGTTCCGATCGCGGAGAAGCAGCCGGACGGCACGCTGATTCGCGACGCGCACGTCGAAACCTCGGCCTACGCACGGACTCTCGCGTCCGACGCGGTGGACGCCAAGGGCAATGTCGTGGTGGCGAAGGGTGCCGACCTCGGCGACCCGGCCATCGAGGCGCTGCTCGACGCCGGCATCACCGAGGTGAAGGTCCGCTCCGTGCTGACCTGCACCACCGGCACCGGCGTGTGTGCGACCTGCTACGGCCGCTCCATGGCGACCGGCAAGCTGGTCGACATCGGTGAGGCCGTCGGCATCGTGGCCGCGCAGTCCATCGGTGAGCCGGGTACCCAGCTCACCATGCGTACCTTCCACCAGGGTGGTGTCGCAGGCGATGACATCACCGGCGGTCTGCCCCGTGTGCAGGAGCTCTTCGAGGCTCGTGTGCCGAAGGGCAAGGCGCCCATCGCCGAGGTCTCGGGTCGCGTGCGGCTCGAGGACGACGATCGCTTCTACAAGATCACCATCATCCCGGATGACGGTGGTGAAGAGGTTGTCTACGACAAGCTCTCGAAGCGTCAGCGGCTGCGTGTCTTCAAGCACGACGACGGCACCGAGCGTCTGCTCTCCGATGGTGACCACGTCGAGGTCGGCCAGCAGCTGCTGGAAGGCGCGGCGGATCCGCACGAGGTGCTGCGCATCATGGGCCCCCGTCAGGTGCAGATCCACCTGGTCCACGAGGTCCAGGAGGTCTACCGCTCGCAGGGTGTGTCGATCCACGACAAGCACATCGAGGTCATCGTGCGCCAGATGCTGCGTCGCGTGACGATCATCGATTCGGGTGCCACGGAGTTCCTGCCCGGCTCGCTCACCGAGCGGTCCGAGTTCGAGGCCTCCAACCGTCGCGTCGTCGCCGAGGGCAACGAGCCCGCGGCGGGCCGCCCGGTGCTGATGGGTATCACGAAGGCGTCGCTCGCGACCGATTCGTGGCTGTCGGCGGCGTCCTTCCAGGAGACCACGCGAGTCCTGACGGACGCGGCGATCAACTGCCGCTCCGACAAGCTCATCGGCCTCAAGGAGAACGTGATCATCGGCAAGCTGATCCCGGCAGGTACCGGTATCAACCGCTACCGCAACATCCAGGTGCAGCCGACCGAAGAAGCCCGTGCCGCCGCGTACGCGGTGCCGTCCTACGACGACACCTACTACAGCCCGGACAGCTTCGGTCAGACCACCGGTGCCGCGGTCCCGCTGGACGATTACGGTTTCAGCGACTACCGCTAACCGGTAGCGCAGCAACAACATCCGGCCCCCGCTCCTCGCGAGCGGGGGCCGTTTGCGTTTCCGCACTCCGACGCTGGTCGGTGCTGGCATGATCTGCGGAATGACGGCTCCGGTGGCCGACGACGTCGTTCGCGATGTCGTACGAGAAGCGATCCGGTCGGTGTGGAAGCAATGTCCCGACCTGATCGAGCACGGTGTGCACGAGCGAACGGTGGTGGCGCACATCGCCGCAGCGTTGAACGTGCGGCTCGAGGCGTGGCCGGGACTGTGGCGCGCCGACGTCGAATACAACCGCTTCCACGACCGCGGCCTCGAGGCGATCGGCACCAAGTATCTGCGCGGTGCCGCAGGCGACCGCCGCAACGTCTATCCGAACCTCATCGTGCACGACCCGCGTGGTGGCGGCCCCGACCACAACCTCCTCGTCTTGGAAGCCAAGAAGGGCGCGCCCACCGACATCGACCGCGAACCCGACTACCGCAAACTCCAAGGTTTCCTCCAGCAATTCGACTACCACCAAGCCGCTTTCCTCGAATACGACGGCACCGGCGGCCGCCCCCGCATCGAATGGCTCGTCCCCTTCATCTCCCACCCCGACCCGACCACCCCCGCCTCCGAGGAGCTGTAGTAGCAGCTCAGGCTCGGCGTGCCCCGATCACCTATCATTGGCCTATGCCTCCTGCCAGCCCCCTACCTGCCGGTGATCCCCATCGCGTGATCACCGGTCCAGACGGCGTTGTCGAGGTGATCGTGAGCTTGAGCGAGTATCAGCAGCTCAAGGCCGAGCGTGCAGAGTTGCGTCGCCTCCAGGAGACTGAGGGCCGAAATCTGATTGCGGCTCAAATGCGCGAGGGAATGGCGCAATACGCCGCCGATCCGTCGGCTTTCCGCACGCTGACGCGAGAAGACCTGGAGCAGGAAGACGTCTTCGACCGGCCGTAGGGTCCTGATCCAAGTGATCGTGCAGGTCGTCTTGATCGACGCTCTCTAACCGCATGTGCGGATCCGTTGCGGCACTGGGCAGTTGGCTTCCGGCGCGTTCAGATCCCGGCTGACGTCGCGTCGGTTGCTCATATCTGGCCTGACCGGATGTTCTTATCGCGGCCAGGTCAATCCCACCAGACCGTCAGCATTCCTCCGGTGTAAGGCCGGTACCCGAGAGCCTCGGCCATCTCTTCCGCGTTGTCTTGGACGATCACTTCGTCTGCCTGCCAACTGCCTTCTACGGCCACCTGAGCCAGCTTCTGGGTCTTCTCCAAGCTCTCGGTCAGTACGAAGAGGGTGTCCACGTTCCAGGTGTTGCGACCGAGGTCTCGTAGTTTGATCAACGACATCGCCGGGAGCCGATCGGGGTGCGCCGCCGATGCCAGCCCGAGACGGTCCATGCACACTGCAGTCCACAGCTCACGATTCTGCTCCAGGCTGGCGACTACTCGCTCGCCGTCGAAGTTGTTGAATCGGCTGCGGCGAATCAACTCCAGCTGAATCTCCTGCACGGTTGCGTTGGCAAGCATCGGTTCGGTCATGGTTCACTCCCTCGTGCGGCCAGGCGAAGCGGTCGGGCCACCGTAACTGTCTCGTCGGAATGCGCCGACCGGTGGCCCGGTGTCGTGCGGGACGAGACGGTGAGGGGTGACGATGGGAGGGTGATGGGAAAATTATTTCTGGGGGAATTATTGCTGTCAGAATATTTTCGGATGTAAGGGTTCGGCTGGTTGTGGGGTGCGACGGCGGCCTGTGTCCTGGTGAAAGCTGTTCCGCCCGTTCGAAAGCGAGTCACTCCATGACCCACCACCAGATCTTCGATCTCGGTGATTTCACCACGCAGCACGGTGCCACTTTGCGGGGCGCCTTCTTGGCGTACGCGACGTATGGCGAGCTGAATGCCGACAAGAGCAATGCGGTGGTGTACCCGACGTGGTATTCGGGGCGGCACTGGGACAATGAGTGGCTGATCGGGCCGGGGATGGCATTGGACCCGGAGAAGTACTTCATCATCGTGCCGAACATGATGGGCAACGGGCTGTCGAGTTCGCCGAGCAACACGCTGCCGCCCTACGACCGGGCGCGGTTCCCGAACATCACGGTCTTCGATCAGGTTGCCGCCCAACATCGCTTGGTGACAGAGAAGTTCGGCATCGAGCGGCTCGCGCTGGTGACCGGCTGGTCGATGGGCGCCGGCCAGACCTACCAGTGGGCGGTGAGCTATCCGGAGATGGTCGAGCGGATCGCTCCGTTCTGTGGTTCCGCGCGCACCAGCCTGCACAACAAGGTGTTCCTGGAGGGCGTCAAGGCGGCGCTGACCGCGGACGCGGTCTTCGCGGGCGGCTGGTACGGCGAGAACTGGCCGACCACCGGATTGCGTGCGCTGGCAAGGGTTTACGCGGGCTGGGGCTTCTCGCAGGCCTTCTACTGGGAGCGCGAGTACGAGAAGCTCGGCTACGCCTCCCTCGACGATTTCCTCATCGGCTTCTGGGAAGGCTTCTTCCTCGACGGCCGTGATCCCAACAATCTGCTGAGCATGCTGTGGACCTGGCAGCACGGCGACGTCGGCCAAACACCTGGCTTCGACGGTTACACCGAAGCAGCCCTCGCCTCGATCAAGGCGACCGCCCTCGTGCTGCCCGCCGAGAAGGACCTGTACTTCCCGCCGGAAGACGAAGCATGGGCCGTCACCCACATCCCGAACGCCGAACTGCGGGTAATCCCCGGCATCTGGGGCCATTTCGCGGGCCATGGTAGCAATCACGAAGACACCCGGTTCATCGATACCGCCCTGTCCGAGCTCTTGGCCAAGCCGGGCGGACTGGCCTGACTCGACTCCACCGACAACTGAATCGCGGGATCCGAACCGTGGACTACATACTCGTGGCGGCGATCGGCAGCGTAGTGCTGATAGGCATTGTCGCCCTGGCGGTCTGGGACGACGTGCGCGACCGCACCGACACACTGATCGGCCCACCCCTCGAAGGAATCCGACCACACGACGACGTCCCCGACCGATCGTGAGGTGATGCGGGCTGCGTCACTGCCGGACGCAGCCTGCATCACCTGCACGTACGGTCGTCCGGAGCCTTCCCGCCGGGCATGCCGCCGAGCCGAATTCCGTATGCTTCCGGCGTGACGAGCTCTACCTTTCGCTGTGGATCCTGCGATCAACAGCACGACGGCCCGCCCTTCGCCTACGCCGTCCCCGCACCGGCCTACTGGAGTTCCGACCTCGAGCAGCGTCCCGGGAACGTGCTCGAGGCCGAACAGTGCAAGATCGGCGACCACTTCTTCCTGCGCGCCCGTCTCGTCCTGCCCGTGTTGGACGCCGAGGAGGACTTCGAGTGGGGCGTGTGGATTTCGGTCAGTGCGCCCAGCTACGACCGCATCGTCGAGATGTGGGGCAATCCGGACCGCGCCGAGGAGCCACCGTATTTCGGCTGGTTGTCGAACGAACTGCCGCTGTACGAGCCGTCAACACTGGAGCTGAAGACCAAGCTGCACACGCAGCCGCTCGGTATCCGGCCGCTGGTCGAGTTGGAACCCACCGACCACCCGCTTGCTGTGGAACAGCGCACCGGCGTTACGATGGCCCGCGTCCGTGAAATTGCTGAATGGCACCTGCACCTCTGAGCGGTGCTGTGCCTGCAGCATTTGACATCAACTAATGTTGAGGTTGCAGGGTGGGGTCAGAGAGATCGAGTTCTGACCGGAGGAGACACCATGCGCGCGGTTGTATTGCATGCTTTTGGGCCCGCAGGGAATCTGCGATACGAAACTGTTCCTGATCCGATTCCGGGGGCGGGGCAGGTACGGATCGCGGTGAAAGCGGCGGGGGTGCATCTGATCGAGACGGCGATGCGCGAGGGCTTGCCGATCGGGCCGCCGCTGCCGGAGCTGCCTGCGATCTTCGGTGGTGAGGTGGCGGGGGTCGTCGAATCCGTTGGGCCTGGGGTGGATACGGCGTTGGTCGGGGTCGATGTGGTGACGTCGAGGAGCGTGTCCGGCGGGTACTCCGAACTGGCCGTCGCCGAAGCGACTGCGCTGCATCGGATTCCGGCCGGATTGGACTACGAGTCCGCCGCCGCGATGATCGTCACCGGCACCACCACCATCGAAGTGCTCGACATCGCCGCACTGACCGCCGCCGACGTGGTCCTGGTGAACTCGGCGGCGGGTGGGGTCGGACGACTGATCGTCCAGTACGCCCGCGCCATCGGTGCCCGTGTCATCGGCGCGGCAGGTGGACCCGCCAAGGTCGCCGCGGTCGAGGCACTCGGCGCGGACCTCGCTGTCGACTACAACCAACCCGACTGGACCGATCCGGTCCGGCGGGCATTCGGTGAGCACCCGGTGACGGTGGCACTGGACGGTGTCATGGGCGAAAAGGGCAGGGCGGCACTGGATCTGCTTGGCGAGGGCGCCCGCTACGTCACCTACGGCAACGCGTCCCGCGAGGAGTTCGCACCGGACTCGGAAAAGCTGCGGGAACACGGCATTACGGTGATCGACGCACTGTCGATCATGCTGAGCAAACCGCGCGAGGTGCGTGGCGAGGAATCCAGGGCCCTGCAAGCCGCCGCCGACGCGGCGATGGTGCCGACGGTGCACACCTTCCCGCTCGCCGCGGCGGCGCAAGCCCACGCCGCACTGGAGCGGCGGGCAACGACCGGCAAAGTGATCCTGGTTCCGTAGCCTTTCATCCCATGGTCACCAGGGTGTGGATCATGCGGTCCACCATGGGTATATGCGACGAACGTATGCGGCGAGCGCGGCAGCCGTCCTGCTGATCGGTGTCCTGTCGACGGGGACGGCGTCCGCGGGCGGCCCCGGACGTCCTTTCGACCTGCAAGCCCACCGCGGCGGCACCGCACTGGTCGTGGAGAACACGCTGGCGGCGTTCGCGAACGCGCTGGAACTCGGCGTCAGCACGCTCGAGTTGGACGTGCAGATCACCGAGGACGGCTACCCGGTGCTCACTCACGATCGGGATCCCAACCCGGACAAGTGCATCGACACGGCCCCCGCTTTCCCTGGCGACCCGAAGTTCCCGTATGTGCCCGGCACCAGGTATATCCGGGATCTGACGCTGGCGCAGGTGCGCACGATCGATTGCGGTTCAAAGCAATTGGCCGCATTCCCCGAACAGCGCACCGTGCCCGGCGCCCGGATGCCGCTGCTGTCCGAGGTTTTCGACCTCGTCCGGGCCCATCACGCGGACGAGGTGAAACTGAATATCGAAACCAAGGTCGAAGCGGGCGCCCCGCAGCAGACGGCACCGCGGGAACAGTTCGTGCAGGTTGTCGCGGCGGAGATCCGCCGTGCCCACATCGAAAACCAGGTCACCATCCAAAGTTTCGACTGGGGCGCATTGATGCGCATGCGCGAAGTCGCCCCCGAGCTGCCGCTGGTCGCCCTCACCAACGGCCAGCAGTTCTTGCAAGAGGGTCAACCGGGTCCCTCGCCATGGCTCGGCGGCCTCGACATCGATGACTTCCCCGGTTCCCTCCAGCAGAAATTTGTCGCCGCCGCAGCATCTTTCGGTGCGGACGCGGTGTCGCCGGTGCACGGCGACCCCCAGGGTGCCGCGGTCACCACCCCCGGCTATCGCCCTTTCACCACGGCCGAACTCGTCCGGGCCGCGCATGATCGCGGAATCCGGGTGGTGCCGTGGACCGTCGACGATCGCGCCACCATGATCGCCTTGCTCGATCTCGGTGTAGACGGCCTCATCACCAACCGGCCGGACTTGTTGCGCACTGTCCTCTCCGAGCGCGGCTATCAGCTGCCGAAGCGGTACCAGCGGTAAGTCGACAGCTGTCTGGACAACCCGCACCCGATGCGAGTATGAAATTAGAACACGTTTCATTTTGCGCGGCGGGAGATGCGATGGACAGCGCGGCCATGGGGGAGTTGGTGATGGCCGGCTTCCAGAAGTTGGGCTTCATCCAGTACACCGGGATCGAAGGGGTGGAGTTCGACGCCGGACGGAACGTGGTGCGGATGGCGCCGCAGGCGGAGCATCTGAACCACAACGGTGACCTGCACGCCGCGGTGTTGTTCGGACTGGCCGAGACCGCGGCGATGGGCGCATCGGTGTCGGGCATCGTCGACCTGATGGGCGAAACGTTCATCGTCGCAAGGGATGGACGGATCGAATACCGGGCGCGTGCCAAGGGGGAGGCAGGTCCGTTCCTGGCGACCTCTCAGTTGTCCGGTGAAGTCCTACAGCGGGTCAGGGCCGATATCGCGGCCAAGGCTTCGATCGAGCTCGAAGTGCCGGTGAACATCACCGACAACACCGGAAAGTCCGTCGCGGCAGCCGCATTCACCGCGGTCATCCGCCCGCGCAGATCCGCGTAGCGAGCACCGGGGCGCGCACGCTGTTGCCCGTCATCGGAACACGGGTCCTCGGCGCTGCCGCCGAGGACCGCGTGACCCGGTGACGCCGGATCAGGGTGCGCCGGAGGCGTATTCCAGCGCCGCGTCGATCGCGGGCTGGCCGCCGCCCATCGCGAGTCCGCTTGCCGCGCCGATCGCGGCGCCGAGCACCGTGGTGATCGGCACCGTGATGAAGTCGAAGATGAACAGGCCGAGCGGGAAGCCGAGGATGAACCCGATGCCTGCGCCGATTCCCGCGCCCGCCAACACAAATGGCCACGCCTTCTCGACTTCGGCGAACAAGCGTTCCTGGGTTGCCACATCGCGCAGCGGTGTCTGCGACATGTTGTCGGGGGTGATGCTGAGCTGGCGGCCGGACGCGTCGATGTCCGGATGTAGTTGCACCCGTTGGTCGCCGACACGCACCGCCATCGGTAGCGCGGCGACGACGGTGCCGTCGCGGTCGGTGAGTGTGACGACCCGACCCTCCTTGATCAGCTCGAATCGGCCGTCCTGGATCGTGGTCACCGCCCCTCGCCGGTCCTCGGATGCCGCGACCTGGTAGGCGATTTCGTGGAATGATCCGCGCACATCGAGCGGTGCGTCGGGTGCGGTGCTTGCGGGGTCCGCATAGGTGGTGCCCGCGGTGATGACCGTTGCGGTCATGGCGAGCAATACCGTGGCGGTGCTTCTGAAGATGCTCATCGTTGTGCTCTTTTCGGTAGCGCTCCCCCTGCGCGGTGTTTTCGTCGGCGACGATACCGTTTCGTGACCTTCAGCAGAAGGGGTTCGGGCACAACGCGTTCGGATCACGCCTGCAGCTGGTCGCACACCCTGCGCAGATAGCCGGCGAACCGCTGCCGATCCTGTTCGTCCCAGTCCGCGGTGAGCTCGGCAAAGACGTGGCGTTGCCACTCGTGCGCGTCCGCGAGCAGCTGTTCGCCGCGGGCGGTCAACGCGAGTGAGGTACGGCGACGGTCGTGTTCGGATTCGGCGCGGGACAGATGGCCCGCCGCCGTCGCGTCCCGCACCATGCGGCTCGCGCCGGAGTGGTCGAGCCCGAGTTGGTGTGCCACCGAGGTGATCGTGGCTTCGCCGCCTTGCTCGATGGTGGCGGCGACCACCTCGACCACCTGCACGTGCTGTGCGTGCCGCAGCTCGTCGGGCAGGTCTTCGGATGTTCGATTGATCCAGCGGCGCGACCAGAATCGCACCACCCGGAACAGTGCGGGCCCGCCGTCGACGGTGCCAGGTTTGGTCCCCCTTGTGCTCATGCCGCCAGCCTAACGCGAACCTTAGCAATTGCATGCAATGCGCATGTATATTTGTATGCGTACCGCATGTATATGGAGGGTAGTTCATGGCCATCGTCTTGCATCACACGATCGTGCCCGCCGCCGATCGGCACGCCGCCGCAACGTTTTTCGCCGAGCTGATGGGTCTGACGGTGGGCGCGCCGACCGGTCCGTTCGTTCCGGTCCGAGTGAACGGCGACCTGACCCTCGACTTCGATGATCGTGGCCGGGTCGAACCCGGCCACTACGCCTTCCTCGTCGACGACACCACCTTCGACGCGATCCTGCATCGCCTGGCCGGGTGGCCCGACGTCGCCTACGGTGCGGGCATCGAGCACGGCTGGAACCGCGACATCAATCGCCTCGGCGGCGGCCGCGGTGTGTACGTGTGCGCACCGGACCGCCACAGCTACGAGATCTTCACCGCGGCTCCATGACGGCGAACCGCGGCGCCTACTCGAATCAGTCTCTGGCCGGACCGATCCGGCGTTTACGCGGCTTCAGATGCAAGGCGGGCAACGGCGGCGCCGGAATGCGCTGGTCCGGCGAGTGTCCCGCGATATCGGCGAAGCGATCGAGATTGTGGTTCTCCCAATCATTTCGGGCAGCCACGATCTCATCGTGGCTGCGTCCGACGAAGTTCCACCACATCACCAGTTCCTCGCCGAACGGCTCGCCGCCGATCAGCGCGAAATGCGCACCCGCCGTGCTGGTCAGCGCGATCTCGTCGCGCTCGGTGCCGAGGTAGAGCAGCGGTCCTGCGGTGAGCGGCGTGCCGCCGACCGTCACCTCGCCCTCGATCACCAGCACCGCATGCTCGAAGCCGCGTTCCAGGGGCAGGGTGACCTCGGCGCCGGGATCCAGCCGCACGTCCGCGCCGACAATCGGCGTGTACGCCTTGGCGGGTGAGACGGTGCCTGCCAGCGAGCCGATCAAGACCGTCGCGTGCAGTCCTTGCGCTTCGTACACCGGCAGCTCGCGATGCTGCTCGAAATGCGGCTCGATCCCGGTGCTGTTGCCGGGCAACGCGATCCACAGCTGCAGGCCGTGCCCGGCGTGCGCGCCGGCGACCTTGTACTCCGAGTGCGCGATGCCGCGCCCCGAGGTCATCAGGTTCAGCTGCCCCGGCTCGATCTCCACATCGGAACCGACCGAATCGCGATGGCGGATCCGGCCGTTGAACGGCCAGGTCACCGTCTGCAAGCCGATGTGCGGATGCGGATCGATATCCGGGGACGCCCCCGTCGTGGTGACGGTGGGGGAGCCGAAATGATCGAGGAAGCACCAGGCGCCGACGGTCGGCAGATCCCGTTGCGGCAGTACGCGTTCCACGTAGACGCCGCGGACGCCGCCGAGCGGCACCTCGCGCAACGGAAAGAGCTCGGCGACCGGTCCGGGACCGGCCGTCGGCTCGCAGAGCGCCTCTTCGGGATGCGCGTCCAGATCACTCATGACTCCGCCTCGCTGGCGCTCGGCTCCGCCATGAGCGAGGGCTCAGCTGTGCCCTTTGTTCGCTCGCTACGCTCGCTCATGACTCCGCCTCCGATGCGGTCGCCGACGCTCGGCTCACCGGCTGATGCCCTTGCCGATCACCTGCGCGTCGTACTGCGGGTGCTTGTCGAGGTACGCCCTGATGAACGGGCACAGCGGCCGGATAACCCTGCCCCGCTCGATCGTGTCCTCGATGGCCTGCTTGGCCAGGACGCTGCCGAGCCCCTTGCCGGAGAACGCACCGTCGATCTCGGTGTGGATGAACACCGTCTCGTCGTCGCGCTCCTCGTACTCGGCGAATCCTGCCAGCTCGCCGCCGTAGAACACTTCGTAGCGGTTCTTCTCGGCGTTGCGGGCGACAGTGGATTCCGGAGTGGATGTGGTCATGGTCGGCTTCTCCTTCGCGGCATGGACAGGGTGATTGCTCAGGATCGACACGCGATTGAACGCGCCGATCGTGGTGGCGGCCCAGAGGACGACGGACAGTTGATCGTCCGTCAGTTCGGTGCGTGCGAGTGCGTAGGCGCGCGCGAGGGTGTCCTCGTCGGGGAGTGTCGTGGTGAGCTCGGCCAGCGCCAGCGCGGCTCGTTCCCTCGGGGAATACAGCTCCGTGCGCCGCCAGGCGGGCAGCACGGCGAGTTCCTGTTCGGTGTTGCCCGCGGCGCGCGCGGCTCGGGCGTGCACGTCCAGGCAGTAGGCGCACCCGTTGATTTGGGAAACCCGCAGGTTGATCAGCTCGATGAGTTTGCGGTCGAGTCCTGCCGCGGCGGCCGCGGCGCGTACTTCGTTCGCGACTTTGCCGAGGGCGCGGTACGCGGTGGGTGTCTGCTTGTCGAGCCAGACGCGGGCGTGCGGTGTATCGGGCTTCACTCCGTGGAATGTTAGCGGCTCGAACGGTCAGGCATCCGGCCGGGGACGGTTCAAACGGACCGAGGTCCGCGCCATTTACACCCGCATACAGAATTCGTGAAGATCGTCGCCGACGCTCGCGCCCGCCCTGCTCACGGCACAGAATTGGAGGTTCACCGAAGGAGAAATGTCATGAGGTTCCGCAACCGCACCGCCCCAACCCTGGTCGCCGCCTGCCGCCGCAGCGCGCACCGCATCTGGGCCAGGCAGGATCTCACCCCGCAGGAACGCGCGAATCTGATGGCGGGCTGGACACCGCCCGCGATCATCAGCGCGTCACTGGGCGGGCGCACCTTCCACTGACACACCGCGGCCCGGCGATCCACCTTCGGATCGCCGGGCCGCGTGCTGTCCCACTAGATTTCGGTGAACCGGCGCAGCTGGAACGGCTCGACGAGCAAGTCGTCCAGCGCCGCCGCGCCCGCCTGGAGGTGCGGGGTCTCGAAATGTCGCGCCAATGCGTCCGCATCGACCCATTCCTCGAGCAGCACCGCCCTGCTCGGATCGGTGGGATGCAGGTACAGCTCATAGGTGAGGCAGCCCTCTTCGGCGAGGGTCGGCTCGATCAGGTTCTGCAACACCTCGCGCAGCTCCGACTCCCGACCCGCCTTGGCGGTGAACCGGACATTGAGTGTCAGCGTGGCCACTGTGGTTCCTCTTTCGTTGTGGTGCTTGATATTTCCGGTGCGGGTCACCGCGTGGCGTCGACGGTGGCTGCTCGGACCGGCGCGACCTTGCCCTCGTAGACGCCGATCTTGTAGTCCAGGACGGCGACGGCCTGTTGCAGGTCGGCGATCTTGGCGAGCACCTCGGCGCGGGTATTCCGGAACATCTCCAGCCGTTCGGGGAACGTCGATTCCCCTTCCCGCACCAGCTCGGCGTAGCGGACCATGTCCGCCACCGACATGCCTGTGGTGCGCAGATGCCCGATCAACGTGAGCCATTCCAGATCACGCCCGCTGAACCGCCGCTTCCCCGCGTGATCGCGCCCGATGTAGTTCATCAGCCCGATCCGCTCATACCAGCGCAACGTATCCCTGCTGAGCCCCGACCGCTCGGCCACCTCGCCGATCGAATATCGAGGCACCTCCCAGTCGCGCTCGTTCCCGGCAGCTTCACTCATCACCCTCACCTCTTCCCGACGACACCATCGACGGTACCTACCTGGAGCTCACTCCAAG
This sequence comes from Nocardia altamirensis NBRC 108246, assembly GCF_001612685.1. Lineage (GTDB taxonomy): Bacteria > Actinomycetota > Actinomycetes > Mycobacteriales > Mycobacteriaceae > Nocardia > Nocardia altamirensis. The sequence continues at coordinate 27,254 of NZ_BDAY01000009.1, read as the reverse complement.
CAACACTCATCCTGCCGAAGCACCCGACTGCTTCCCTCCGTTCCTGTACCTTGCGTGGGACACTGGAGCCGACCAGGGGCGGGGCGAGCTGAGGAGCGAGGGTGACGGCACTTCCGGAACCAGGGCGGCTGCTGACGATTGCCGACTATGTGTCACTCGGTGAGGACGATCGGTATCGCCTGGAACTGGAGGAGGGGAAGCTGCTGATGGTGCCGTCGCCGGAGCCTGAGCACAATCTGGTCGGCAGTGAGCTCGTATTTCAGCTGCGTGCCCAACTGCCGCGGGAATTGGTCGCGGTGCCCGACGTCGATGTCGATCTGCAGTTGGCCCCTGCGGATGGACCCGCGACTGTGCGCAGACCGGACGTCATGATCGTGCAGCGGGCAGAGATGGAACGCCGGAAGGCCGAAGGCGGCATCCTGCGGGCCTCCGGCGTCGTCGTGATAGTCGAGATAGTCTCGCCGGGGACCAGACGGACCGATTATCGAACTAAGCGTGGCGATTACGAAGACGCGGGAATCCCGCAATACTGGATCCTCGATCCGAACCCACCGGTAAGTCTCCTCGCTCTCCGGCTTACCAGCGAACTCGGTTACGTGGACAACGGTGAAGCGAGCGGAACGTTCACGACCAACTCTCCGTGCCCGCTGACGATCCGTCTGGATGAGTTGGACTGACTCCTCGACGCAGCGGGCTCGAACATTCGAGGGTCAGTTGTATTTCGGGAGTTCCTGGACGGCCCACCTGTTGCCGTCGGGGTCGGCGAAGTAGGTGAACTTGCCCCAGTCGAGGGTTTCCACCGGAGTGGCCTCCACGCCTGCGGCGATCAGTTCCTTGTAGGCGTCTTCGGCGTTGGCGACGACGATCTGCACGCCGCTGACGCTGCCGGGTGCGGCCTCGGTGATGCCGTCACCGATGCAGATGGAGCAGCCGGAGCCGGGCGGGGTGAGCTGCACGAATCGCAGGTTCTCGTTGACCCGGTGATCGTGGTCGACGTTGAACCCGATCTTGGCGTAGAAGTCTTTCGCACGATCGACGTCGCTGACGGGGATCGCGATGAGCTCGATTTTCCAATCCATCGCCCGAGCATCCCAAAGGTCGCCGACAAAGTCCTGGGTTCCGGCCTACTCTGGGGATATGCCAGGTAAGGACATCGACCGGATCAGGGCCCGTTCGGCCTGGGCCACGGTCAAAGAAAGCCCCATGATCACCGCCATCGCGGTGGCGCCGGTGGTGCTCGCGCTCGCCGTCGTGTGGTGGCTGCTCGGCGGGTTCGCCGCATTCGTATTGCTGGTCATCCTCGGCGCGGTCGTGGTGGTCGGCGGCAAGTTGCTGCGCTGAACTCACCCACCGCGTCGGCTCCGCAGGCTGCCGTCCACGGGAACGCACCCACGCCGTCGGCTGCCTTCCTCGGTGGCGCACCCACGCCCGTTGGCGTACACCGGGAGCCGCCCACAACGTCGGCGGAGGCTCTAACGACGGCCTACCGCGTCCGCTTACCGGGGGATGTGAAAGCGCACCAGCTCCCCGGTCCCCGCGTCGACCTGTGCCCACGGCCGGTCGAACTCGAGCACCGCGAGCGCCGAGGTGGGGAACTTGCGGCTGAGCTCGACGGCGTGCGTCGAATTCCGATTGCTCGCCAACTCCCATGCCGTCCACGGCATTCCGGGCGCGTGCCCGATCACCAGCAGCGTCGACACGTCATCGTCGCTGAGCTGGACCAGCTCGATGAGGCTTTGCGGCGAGGCCTCGTAGATCCCGGCCTCGTAGACCACCGGCGCGTCGATTCCGGTGACGGCCAGCGTTTCCCTGGTGCGGGTCGCGGTCGAGCATCGCACCGCGTCGACCGGGGGCTGGGTCGCACGCAACCAGTCGCCCGCCAGCGCGGCCTCGCGCTGTCCGCGCGGCGCGAGCGGGCGTTCGTGGTCGCCGACACCGTCGGGATACGCCGACTTGCCGTGTCGCATGAGGATCAGAGTCCGCACCATGGAGATACCGTAAGGCCTCCGGTGGCATGGCCTCGACCACACTCGAGGCAAACTGAAAGCGGCGTCACATCGCGGCGGTTGCGCGGCGTGCCGCTTTTGTCCACCTCTGCCCATCGGGTGGCCTACAGCCCACGTACTTCGAGGACTTGCACAATATGGCCTACGTAATCACGCAACGTTGTTGCAACGACGCCAGCTGCGTCTCCGAGTGTCCGGTCGATTGCATCCGCCCGACACCGGACCAGCCGGAGTTCGCGACAACCGAGATGCTCTACATCGACCCCGACACCTGCATCGACTGCGGTGCGTGTGTGGATGCGTGCCCAGTGGAAGCCATCTTCTCCGAGGACGACCTGACCGCATCGCTGGCGCGCTACCGCGACATCAATGCCGCCTACTTCCAACGGCATCCGCTCGAATCCAACTTCGACCCGATCGTGACGCCACCGCGGCCGCCGAAGGATCTCGGCACCTTGCGGGTCGCGATCGTCGGCGCAGGCCCTGCCGCCTGCTACGCGGCCGACGAGCTGCTCCGCAGAGCGGACGTGGAGATCGAGATGTTCGACCGGGTGCCGACGCCATGGGGCCTGGTTCGCTCAGGCGTCGCCCCCGATCACCCTGGCACCAAGACGGTTTCGGGCCTGTTCGAGTCGGCGTTCCGGCGCGAGACCCTGCAGTACTACCTCAATGTCGAGGTGGGCACGCATATTTCGCACGAGGAGCTGCTCCGCCACCACCACGCGGTCATCTACGCGGTCGGCGCGTCGACCGACCGCCGCCTCGACGTGCCGGGCGAGGATTTGCCGGGCAGCCACTCCGCGACCGAGTTCGTCGCCTGGTACAACGGGCATCCCGACTACGCAGACCGGCAGTTCGACCTGTCCGGCGAGCGGGCCGTGATCGTCGGCAACGGCAACGTCGCCCTCGATGTGGCCAGGGTCCTGACCGTGTCCCCGGACGAGCTGGCCAAGACCGACATCGCCGACCACGCGCTGGACGCGCTGCGGCGCAGCAATATTCGCGAGGTGGTCGTGCTCGGCAGGCGTGGCCCGCTGCAGGCGGCCTACACGTCGTCGGAGTTCCTGGCGCTGGCGCACCTGAAGGGCATCGATGTCGTCGTCGACGCGGCCGATCTGGCGCTGGATCACGCCAGCCAGGCCGTGCTGGACGACCCGGACGTCGAGCCGTCGCTGAAGCTCAAGTACACCCTCGCCGAGGAGTACGCGGGCGGGCGTCGCGATCCGGGCAACAAGCGGATCGTCTTCCGCTACCTGGCTTCACCGACCGCGCTGACCGGCACCGACAAGGTCGAGGCGATCGAGTTCGTGCACAACGAATTGTTCGAGGAGAACGGACAGGTGGTGGCGCGGGCGACCGACCGCACCGAGCACATGGACGCCTCGCTGGTGCTGCGCTCGATCGGCTACCGCGGTGCGGCCGTCGCCGACATCCCGTTCGACGAGCGGCGCGGTGTCGTGCCGAACGAGCACGGCCGGGTGCTTGCCGATGACGGTGCTCCGTTGTCCGGGGTATACGTCAGCGGCTGGATCAAGCGCGGTCCGCGCGGTGTCATCGGCTCGAACCGGACCGACGCCGAGGAAACCGTCGAGAACCTGATCGCCGACTTCACCACGGGCAAACTCGCTGCGCCGGAGGCGAATCGGGCCCAGCTGAAGGCGCTGCTCGGCGAGCGGCAGGCCGATCTGGTCGACCGGGAAGGCTGGCGGGCGATCGATCAGGCCGAACGCGCCGCTGGCAAGTCATCGGGTCGGCCGCGGGTCAAGTTCACCACCCGCGCTGATCTGTTGAAGGCCGCACGCGGTTGAGTCTGGGCGGCCCCGGCCGCCCAGACTGCCAACTGATTTCGCAAGGACATGGGTAACTCACCGGGTACGGGCTTACTCCCGTACTCGGCGACCGTCGGCCGCCAACGGTGCCCTCGTGCCGCCTAGGTCTGGCCTGAATACTCGGAGAGGCGGGGGAGCAGCGGCATGATGCGCACGACGGTGGTGGTCGTGCCGCCGACCACGAACCAGAGTCGAAGCACCGGCCGTCCGGTGCGATCGCCCGGCTCGTAGCGGCTGCGCACCGTCACATGCTGACGGGCGAGCACCGGCGCCACGTATTCGATCACCGCGCGATGCGGGCCTGCGAGCAGCTTGGGATAGTCGACGAGGAACTGCTCGACCGCCTGCCAGTAGCAGGCGTTGTTGACGTGGTTGTACTGGTCGATGTCGGTCGCGCGCACCGGAAACGGCATATCGGTATCCGATTCCGCAGGCACGGTGTCGGTCAGATAGGGCCGCCAGCGCAGCCGGTGTTCCTGCGTTGTCTGCGCCAAATAGGCGAGGCCGTCGTCGCTGATCCGCGCGGGCATCCCGGTCGACTCGCTGATGTTGATCCAGAAACCCTCTGTCTCGATCAGTCCGCCGTTCGTGCTGGTGATCCGCACCCGCATGTTCGTCCACCGGGTCGACATCGCCGAGCACCAGCGCAACAGCTGCACCTCGTCCGGCCATTGGATCGGCCGGATCACATCGATCACCGTGCGCCGCACGATCCAGTTCGGATCGGTTCGGTTCAGGAAGGTGCCGTACAGATTCTCCCAGGCGATGTCCTGCAGATAGCGGGCGATCGCGTCGAAACGCAGCCGAACGTAGGGATCTACGTCGCCAGCCCGGATGGGCCACGCCGAAGCAAAGCCCATGCCCTCCTGGGGAAGCGGGGCGAGTGGCTGATCGAGTGACACTGGTGCTCCTCGCGCTGCACGGTGTGCCGCGTTCTTCGTGTTGCTGTTGTGACTGACTTTACGGGGCGGATGTCGCACCATCGCGTTGAGCCGCCGCTACTCAGGAATGCCCGCACGAAAATTCTCTTGGCCAGGCACGATGGGCGCCATGACCGATACGGGCCTGCCCGCGGAACTCGGCAAACCGGCCGAACGAGCCCTCGCGGCGGCCGGAATCCGCCACCTCGACGACCTCACCACCTGGACCGAACGCGACCTCGCCGCCCTGCACGGCGTGGGCCCGACCGCCGTGACCAAGCTCCGCGCCGCGCTCGCCGCCCGCAACCAGACCTTCGCCTGAGCTCCTCCTCGCGCGACGCCGGGACGGCGCGCGAGTGCGCCGGTACGATCCGACAAGCACTCCAGGGGAGGGGAAACCGGTGAAGCCGCTCGGCCGACACGACCCGCGCGTCGCGGGCAGGCACCGCTTGGTCGCGGTGATCGGTCATGGCGCGATGGGGCGGGTGCTGCTCGGGCGTGCGCCGGACGGCAGGCTGGTCGCGGTCAAGATGATTCACCGGCATCTCGCCGCGAATCCCGAATTCCGTGCTCGATTCCGGTTGGAAGTTCAAGCGTCCCAACGGGTTACCGGTGCCTACACGGCCGCCGTTCGGGACGCTGATCCGGACGCCGAAGAGCCTTGGCTCGCTTCGGTTTTCGTACCCGGTCCGTCCTTGCGCGCCGCGATCGATCAGTACGGACCGATGCCGCTCGGCGGCCTACGGCTACTGGCAGCGGGTCTCGGCTCCGCCCTGGTGGAGATCCACCGTGCGGGGATGATCCACCGCGACCTCAAGCCGACGAATGTCCTACTGGCCGAGGACGGCCCGCGCGTCATCGACTTCGGCATCGCTCGGGCGCTGGAAGCCGATCTCCAGCTCACCAGCACCGGTACGCTGATCGGTTCGCCCGCGTTCATGTCGCCAGAGCAGGCTTCCGGCCACGAACTCGGCACTGCCAGTGACGTTTTCTCGGTCGGCGCGATGCTGGTCATGGCGGCCACCGGAGAGAGCCCGTTCCTCGGCGCGTCGACGCCGCAGACGTTGTACAACGTCGTGCACAACAGCGCCGACACGAGCCAGGTGCCTTCGGCGCTGCGGCAGGTCGTTGCGGCCTGCCTGGAGAAGAACCCGGCAGCGCGCCCGACACCCGGTCAACTGATCGACGCGGTAGCCGCGATGACCGCACGGCCGGGATGGCCCGCGGCGGTTCGGCAGCAGATCGAGCGCGATCGTGCGGCGGCCGAGAACTGGATCGAAACCGACGGCGAGGCACCGGTCCGCTCATCGCGGCGCACCGCGATAGGGGTTGCCGCCGCAGCGGTGTTCGCCGTCTTGGCGGCGGGCACGGTCGCGGCCTTCCTCGTCGATCGAGGCGGTTCGCCTGACACTCCCGACCCACTGGCGAACCGGACGCTGGAATTGACCGACGAACAAATGCGCCGCACCGACACCTGCGCGCTGCTCGGCAATGATGTCGTCGGAAGTCTGGGACAACCGGTGCGGCCAGAGCTCGCAGATTCGTCGGTGTGTGGAACGACATTCGTGGAACCGGGTGGGCGCCGAACACGCATGACGGTCAGTGTGGGAACGGCGGTGGCCGGACCACCACGCACCGAGCAGGTCGCAGGCCGATCCGTGCTCGACACCACCGCAGGCGCGCGGTCCTGCGGCCGAGCGGTGGCCGTCCGCACCGAACCGACGCTCGGCGTCGACGTGAAAATCGCCGAAGCCGATGGCGATTCCTGCGCGCTGGCCACCGCCACGCTCAAAGCCGTTGTGACGCGCCTGCTCACGAACCCACCGAGTGTGCACCCGCCGAAACAGTCTGTGGTGACCCTCGTTCCTTGCGATGCCGTCGACCAAGCCGTTCTCGCTCCGTACACGGGCGGTGCGCGTCCCACGGCAGTGGACGTCCACACCTGCACCTGGACGGGTAGCCCGTTCGTCATCACGCTGCACGCCGCAGAGGGCAAGCGGGTCGAGTCGGACCGGCGGTACACCGTGCTCGAGGTGAACGCAGGCAAGCTGGGCGACCTCCCGGCGGCGCGCCGTATCGATGCGGACGGAACCTGCGCCACCTACTATCTGGTTCGCCCGACCATCGAAGATCGAGGAGAACTGATCGCCGTGACCGCACAACCGGCAGCCGCAGGCGCCGCCGACACCGCCTGCGCCACGACCGAAGCGGTACTCACCGGTGTCGAAGCTCGGAGGGTGAATTCCTGATGGTGAAGCGCTTGGCGGTCGGTGACCCGGCCAGGATCGGCAGATACCGGCTGCTCGGTGAACTCGGTTCCGGCGGCATGGGGCGGGTCCTGCTCGGTGTCGGCCCCGATGGACGACTCGTCGCCATCAAACAGGTGCACCAGCATCTGGTCACCGAGGAAGACTTCCTGCCCAGGTTCCGGCGCGAGGTGCAGACCTCGGCCAAGGTCTCCGGCGCCTTCACCGCGGCCGTGGTCGACTTCGATACGGAATCGGAATCACCTTGGCTTGCTTCGCTTTTCGTGCCAGGCGTGCCCTTGGGCAAGGCCGTCCAGGAATACGGACCGTGCACCACCGCCGAAGTGCGCATGCTGGCCGTCGGCCTTGCCACGGCATTGCAGGCCATCCACGGTGCCGGGCTGGTGCACCGGGATCTCAAGCCCGCCAACGTGATTCTCGCCGAAGACGGGCCGCGGGTCATCGACTTCGGCATCGCGCGAGCAGTCGAGGGCAGGTCCGAGCTCACCCACACCGGCTCGATCATCGGTTCCCCCGCCTACATGTCGCCGGAACAAGCGCAATCGCTGCCGCTGACACCCGCCAGCGACATCTTCTCTCTCGGCAGCGTCCTGGCCATGGCTGCGGGCGGCAGCAGCCCGTTCGCCGGGGCGTCGATGCCGCACACGCTCTACAACATCGCGCACACCGAACCAGACCTGAGCGGATTGCCGCCCGAGGTGGCGGAATTGGTGCGGCCGTGCCTGGCGAAGGATCCGCAGGAGCGCCCGACGCCCGCCGAGCTCCTCGATTTCCTCGGCCCGCTGCCGCCACCCCATCGGCCGTGGTCGGCCCGCGTGCACCGGGAGATCAACGATCAAGCGGTGGAGGTCGCGGCATTGCTCGCCGATCCGGAGGCAACTCAGATTGTCGGTGCCACCCCGACGCCAAGCGCGGCGCAGCATGTCGCCGACATCGAGCAGCGGTTGCAGGCGCTCGTCGAGATTCAACGGGCCACCAACCTACGCAGGCGGCGTAAGCGGGCACTCACCGCGGTGTCGGCGGTAGTGCTGCTGGTCGCCGGGGTCATCACGGCGACTGCCGTGTTCAGCGGTGGCGAGGACACTCCGGTCCGCGAGACAGCGAATCCGCTTGTGGGGCTGAACCTCACGAAGCTGCGGTCGATCGACCTGTGTGCCGCCGTCGAGCAGCCGCTTGTCTCGTCGGTCGGCGAGTGGACCAAGAAGCCGAGCTCCAGTCAATGGGGTACCTGCGCCGCCCAGGCGGGCGAGTACCAGTTCGACTTCGACATCAAACGCATTGATGGCTACCGGGACAACGGCGCGAAGGCAGCAGGCGCCTCGGTGCTGGAGGACGTGGCCGGTGCGCAGGACGGCTGCGGCCGGGCCCTGTTGCCCGCGGCGATGGAACGCCAATTCGGCATTGCGGTGCGCGTGCGCGGCGGGGACACCGACAAGCGCTGCGGCATCGCCGACGAGGCCGCCGCACAGTTGGTGAGCCGGATAGCGCAAGGCGCACCGCAACTTCCGAACAGCCGCATCTCGCTCGCGAAGCACGACCCGTGCGCACTGGTCGATTCGATCGTGGTCAGGCTCAACATCGGTGAAAAGGTGCGCGGCGAGCCGGATCTGCTGCACACCTGCAAGTGGAGCTCCGTCGGTCCGACCACCGTCTCCTTCGAGCGCTCGAAGATTCTGGTGCCGACCGAGAAGCCCATTCCGTTCGACCTGGGCGGCGGCAACTTCGTCTTCCTCGATGAGGCGGAGCTGGGATCACCTGCCTGCGTGCGTCGCGGCCAATATCGACAGATCGACAACAGCGACGCGGAGGTGGTGACGGTGCAGGTCGAGAATCCGTCGGTTAACGAACATCCCGAATTCCGGTGTGCTGCCGCGCAAACGGTGTTGCAGAACATCATGGAGAACCTGCCGCGGGTGAACGGATGAGCAGGCGTGCGTGCGCGGCCGCGTCCTTGGCCGCTGTTGCCCTTGTGCTGGTCGGCGGATGCGCGTCGACGGAGCCGGGGGCGGGGGTGCCCGGCGAACCCGATGTGCGGACGTTGGATACCGGCCGATTCCCGACCGCGCGGCCGAGCCAGTCCACCCGGTTGGACGACATCGGCTATGCCCGACTGGAGGCCGCGCGATTGGCTGGCGCGGTGCTCAGCCCGCACGAGGTCGATGCCACCTATTCCAACGGCATATCCGCCCAGGTACACACCGACGTGCAGTCGTTGACGCGATATCTCGCCGAGCCGGTGATTCCGGTGCTGCTGAATCATGGCTTCCTCGTAGGGTTCTCGACGGGCTCAGCGGACGAGAAGCGGACGCAGCAGGCTCCCGACGGGAGCACACTGCGTGCGGGGCTGACCGTGACGGTGCTGCGTTTCCCCGATGCCGCGGCGGCGAAAGCGGCGGCCGTCGAGCTCGATGCGATCGACCTCGGGCTCAGTCCGGAGAACGCCCCGGCCACGCTGCCGAAATACCCTGACTCCCGGGCGCATTGGCGTCCTGGCGTGCCGTCACTCGGCAGCACCACTCCGCACGGCAGCTACGTGATCAGCATGCTCGCGGAGGCACGGACCCCGGATCTCAACCGGTTGATCGAATCGACACAGAAGTACCTCGATGCCGAAGTCGTTGAGCTGGACAAATTCACGCCGACACCAGTCGGCAAGTTCAGTACGCTGCGGCAGGATCCGGACGGGCTGCTCGCCAGGGTCATCCACGATCAACGCGTGGTGCCTGCGCCCGATGGGCAGGGAGAAGTGGTGCTGTCGTTGCGCGGCTACCTGAATTATCTGCAGGATCAGACGGGTCGGTACCCGGTCTTGCAGCGGGCCGGGGTCGACCAGATCGCGGTGACGCCCGATGCTTTCGGCTTCCGCACCCGTGATGACGCCGCCGCAACGACATTCGTGCGGGAGTCCGCCGAGCTCGGCAACGCGGTGGACCGCAGGGCGGTCGATCCGCCCGACGACGTTCCCGGCGCGCAGTGTGTGCAGGACTATCTCGCGTTCAAGGAGGGGCAGTTCCGCTGCTTCGTTTCCTACCGCAGATACGTCGCCCTGGTGATCGGTCCACGACTGTGGGAGACCCAGCAGCGCGCCGCAGCGCAATTCGCTTTGCTTGCCAACAGTCAGCGGTGAGCGCGCGGTTTGCGTTGGGAGACTTCAGGTGTAGGGATCCCAGATACCTCTAGTACCCCTGGTACGCGCGCCCCTGACCGACAGCCACCACGCCCGGCACATTGTTGACGGACCCATACCTGTCGATCGAATACCGAACACCAGCGATGATGTTGTCCACCGGATTCCAGATGTCGTCGTGCCCTGGCGCCTTGTACGCGTTGAAGGTGCTGTCGATGGTCTGCATCAACCCCTTCGACGGATGCCCGGCCTCCCAGTTACTGTCCCACCGGTTTTCGGCATACGGGTTACCGGCTGACTCGTGCTCGATGATCATGGCGATGGCACGCTCATCGATATCCTTGGGGTCGTAGCCCATTTCGATGAGTTTCTGTTTGGCTTCGGCGATCCATTTCGCCATATCACCGCTCGGCAGCGGGCCGGTGGGGGCGCTGGAACTCGGGCCGCCGGACGAGGAACCCGAGTTGTAGTTCCCCATCGCGTAATTCGGCCGGTCCGAGTTCGACGAGCTGACCGGGGAGGCACTGCTGACCGGGGACGCGTGCGACGACGTGGTGGTGACCGGAGTGCCGGAGTTGGCGCCGGCGGGCGCGGTGTTCGCGGCGGGCGCCACGTTCGCGCTCGGCTCGCCGAGCCCGGCAAATGCCTGGTCCAGCTTGGTGATCGCGGCATCCACCTGCGTCTTTGCCTGGTTGGCAACGGTTTCGGCGGATTTCAGCGCGTTGGTCAGATCCCAGGTGCGGGTGGCGGCCTGGTGTTGTTCCTGGAGGACCAGTCCCTCGACGTCGGCTTTGTTCGCGTGCTCGCGGAGGGCGGCGATGCGGGTGGTGGCGTTGACGGTGCCGTTGGGCTCGACGTCGAACGGCGGGCTTTGGTTGATCGCGTCGTCGCGCAGCTGCACCACTTTGGCTTTCGCTTCGACCAGGTTGCCGACCTGAGCGGTGAGTGCCGTCTTCAGTTCGAGCAGCGCGGCGCTGACGGCGGAGGCTTTGGTCTTCTCGGTGTCCATCCTGGCGGTCGCCGCCGCGCCTGCGGCGCCGGACCATTTGTCGTCCAGCGCTTTCGTTTCGGTGGCGCCGTTGCCGACGGCGGTGTCCAACCCTTGCGAGATGGTGCCCGCATGCTCACCCGCGGTGCCGAGTTGTTCTGGCTTCCAGTTGTCCACGTCGGGGATGGTCAGGGTCATGGCAGTCCGATCGCCTCGAGCTTGGCGGTGAAATCGTCCTCGGCGAGTTCGTATTTGCCCGCGGCGTTGTGCATGTTGTCGGCGATGGTGGTGAGCCGGTCGCCGATGCGACCGAGGCAGCGGTTGACCGCATCGCCTGCCCGCTGTGCGGTGGCGCCGAATTCGGTGCCGGGGAGCGCGGTGGCTGCGTTGGCAAAGGCGTCACCGTCGTTGAGTGTGGTGACCGCACCGGCTTCGGTGCCGAGAGTTTGCGCGAACGACCGCAGCGCCTCGGGATCGACCTGCATTTTCGTCGCAGGCGACTGATTGTTCTCGACCATAAGTCCCCCTTCCCGCCCGACCGTAGGTCGCGGTCAGCATAGCAAAATCGGGTTGCCGACAAGGGCGCCCGCGAGGGTCAGGCAGTCCGCGAACCGAACTCTGTCAGTCCTGGTCCGTTATGTTGATCACGGCGGCGCCTGCGAGGACAAGTGCAGGCGCCACGACAGAGAGGTCGGCGGATGCGCGCAGCTCAGATCAGCAAGCTAGAGGGCCCGGAAGCGATCGAGATCGTGGATATCCCGGAACCCGCGGCCTATCCGGGTGGCGTCGTGATCGACGTGCACGCGGCCGGGGTGGCATTCCCCGATGTGCTGATGTCGCGCGGGCTCTACCAGATGAAGCCGGAGCTGCCGTTCGTCGTCGGCGGCGAGGTAGCCGGGATCGTCCGGGAAGCCCCGGCGGACGCGCACGTCAAGGCCGGTGACCGGGTCGTCGCGCTCACGCTGCTCGGCAATGCCATGGCAGAGGTGGCAGTCGCGCCTGCCGCGATGGTGTTCGCGCTGCCCGACAATGTCTCGCTGGAGGCGGGCGCAGGCATTCTGTTCAACGATCTGACCGTGCACTTCTGCTTGCGCAATCGCGGCAGGCTGGCCGCGGGCGAGACCGTGCTCGTGCACGGCGCCGCGGGCGGCATCGGCACGTCGACGCTGCGCATGGCGGTGGCCCTCGGCGCAGGCCGGGTCATCGCGGTGGTCAGCACGGAGGAAAAGGCCGCGGTGGCGCGGGCCAACGGCGCCACCGACGTGGTGCTCACCGACGGCTGGCTCGCCGCGGTCAAGGAACTGACCGGCGGCCGCGGCGTGGATATCGTGCTCGATCCGGTCGGCGGCGATCGCTTCACCGACAGCATTCGTTCGCTGGCCTCGGCGGGCCGCCTGCTCGTGGTCGGCTTCACCGCGGGGGAGATCCCCACGGTCAAGGTGAACCGGCTGTTGCTCAAGAACGTCGAGGTCACCGGCGCGGCATGGGGCGAATGGGTGATGACCCATCCCGGCTACCTGGCCGAGCAGTGGGACGAGGTCGCACCGCTGCTCGCCGCGGGCACGATCGCCCCGCCGGAGCCGGTGCTCTACCCGTTGGATCGGGCCGCCGAGGCCGTCGCGTCGCTGGACAACCGGACCGCGACCGGCAAAGTCGTTGTCACACTGCGCTGACGGGTTGTTCGAATGATGATGTTGTCCAACCGGGTGTTGAACCGGACCCTGCTCGCCCGCCAGCACCTGCTCGAACGGTCGAGCCTGACCGTGCCCGAGATGTGTGACTACCTTGTCGGGTTGCAAGCGCAGGACTCCCCGCCGCCGTTCGTCGCATTGTGGAGCCGCATCGCCGATTTCGATCCGGCGACCGTGTCGGACGGGCTGGAGGATCGTTCGCTGGTCCGGATCACCCTGATGCGCGGCACCATTCACCTGGTGACTCCGCCGGACGCGCTGCGCATCGCGCCGCATATTCAGCCGGAACTCGAAAAGGTGCCCTTCCGTAAGGGTTTCAATTACGGCGCGATGGTCGGGCTCGATCCCGACGAGGTGCGCAAGCACGGCGAGGCCGCGCTGGGCGACGAGCCCATGTCGGCCGCCGACCTGCGTGCCAAAGCCGCAGCGTTGTACCCGGATCGGGATGCGGGCGCGGTCCTGCAGACCTGGCTGTATCAGCTTCCGGTGCTGCAGACACCGCCGCGCGGCAAGTGGAAGGACAGCAGCAGGCCGGTGTGGTCGCGGGTCGAGCCGTGGCTCGGCGCACCGCTGGACCCCAGCTATCCGCTGGCAGAGTTGGTCTTTCGCTATCTGCGCGCGTTCGGCCCGGCCAGCACCATGGACATGCAGACCTGGTCCAGGATGACCGGGATGAAGGCCGTCGTCGATCAGCTCGGTGATCGCCTGCGCACTTACACCGACGAACGCGGCCGCACCCTCTACGACGTCGCGGACGGCGAACTGGCCGATCCGGACCTGCCTGCCCCGGTCCGGCTGCTCGGCTGGTACGACAATGCGCTGCTCTCCCACCAGGATCGGACCAGGATCGTGCCAGAGGGCCCGTTTCTCGGGACGTTCGGCCTCGCGGTATCACCGGTGCTGCTCGACGGATACCTCGCCGGGCTCTACAAGGTCTTCCCGGACAAGAACGTTGCCCGGTTGCGGATCAGCCCGACCCGGACCTGGTCGGCCGCCGAACGCCGGGCCGTCGATGCCGAAAGCCACGCGCTGCTCGCATTTCTCGAAGCAGGTAAGGAACCGCAGGTCGAGATCCTCGAGGTGGGCGCGGACCTGCGCCTGTGACGGGCTGCGGGACAGCCGGTTTCGTGCGGTCGAGGTGGGCCGCCGGAACGGTCGCCGCCGAGTCCGCGTGCGTCGTCTATCGCTCGGTGGCCGCGCGATAGGCGGGCGCCTTCGTCGTGCCCGCCGGATCGAGGGTGCGCAGCAACGGCAGCGTGCGATACGACACCACCGTCGAGAGCACGATCACGCTGTGCGACCGCACCACCGACGAAGTCTGGTCGATGCTCAACAACACCGTCTGCAGGCCGGCGTGCGAGTCGGCGCCGATCCGGCACCAGACGTCCCCGGAGCCGGTGGTCGCGTACGCCTCCAAAACCCCTGGTATCCCGTCGAGTTCGGCGGCGACCGCGTCCAGTGCGCCCTGGGCGATCTCCAGCGTGACGAACGCCTGGACATCGAAACCCGCTGCGGTGACATCGATCTGCGGGTCGTAGGAGGCGATGACGCCGGATTCCTCCATCCGGCCGATCCTGGACTGCACCGTCGCCCTTGCCACTCGGGTCCGGCGGGACAGTTCGAGGATGCCCGCCTTCTGATACTCGTGCATCGCGGTGAGAATCGCGAGATCGAGTTCGTCTAATTTCGCCGGCGTGCGCGACATGACCGCCTCCGTTTCGAGCGCAGGCTGGGGCCTCCAGCCAGGAATAGCATCAGCCAGCTGATGCTATTCAAATTGTCCAGCATTCCGGGGCGTTTCCTAGCCGAAACCGCCACAGTGTCTACCGAAAATCGCTGCGGTTGCCTATCCGACCTGCCTGACGATTACTTGGTGCATGACCATCGAGCACCTGCCCAATGCCCGGTCCAGCACGACCTCTGGCGGTTCGAGCACCGCCCCGACCGACGGTGAGCTGCGCAAGCTCGTCGGCCTCGTCGACCATGATGTCAGCGTCGATCCCTTTCCGGTGATCGGCTGGGATGCCCTCGTCTGGGTCGTCGGCAACGCGACGCAGACCGCGCATTACCTCGAGTCCGCCTATGGTATGCGCCTCGAGGCCTATTCGGGTCCCGAGACCGGCAACCGCGATCACAAGGCCTTCGTATTGCGCAGCGGCGGAGCCCGCTTCGTGATCAAGGGCGCCGTCGACCCGGACAGCAGCCTGGTCACGCACCATGATCGGCACGGCGACGGCGTGGTCGACATCGCGCTCGAGGTGCCCGATGTGGACCGCTGCGTCGAGTGGGCGCGCACCCACGGCGCCACCGTCCTCGTCGAACCGCACGACGAGACAGACGATTTCGGCACCGTCCGGAGCGCGGCCATCGCCACCTACGGCGAGACCCGGCACACCCTGGTCGACCGTTCCCGCTATGACGGCCCGTATCTGCCCGGCTACATCACCCGCAAGGCCGGCTACCAGCCGCGCGAAGGCGCGCCGGTGCGGCTGTTCCAGGCGATCGACCATGTCGTCGGCAACGTCGAGCTCGGGCAGATGGACGAGTGGGTCGAGTTCTACCGCCGCGTCATGGGATTCACCAACATGGCCGAGTTCGTCGGCGACGACATCGCCACCGAGTATTCGGCGCTGATGAGCAAGGTTGTCGCGAACGGCAATCACCGGGTGAAGTTCCCGCTCAACGAGCCCGCCGTCAGCAAGAAGCGTTCGCAGATCGACGAATACCTCGAGTTCTACCGCGGGCCCGGCGTCCAGCACATCGCGTTGGCCACCAGCGACATCCTCGCCTGCGTCGACGCGCTGCGCCGCGAGGGTGTGGAATTCCTCGACGCCCCCGACTCCTACTACGAGGACCCCGAACTGCGTGCCCGCATCGGTCACGTCCGGGTGCCGGTCGAGGAGTTGCAGCGCCGAGGCATCCTGGTCGACCGCGACGAGGACGGCTACCTGCTGCAGATCTTCACCAAGCCGATCACCGACCGCCCCACCGTCTTCTTCGAGCTGATCGAGCGGCACGGCTCGCTCGGCTTCGGCAAGGGCAACTTCAAGGCACTCTTCCAGGCGATCGAGCGCGAACAAGAGGCTCGCGGCAACCTGTGATCGGTTGTGGCCCTGAGCATCCGGCAGTACGCTCCGTGGATTCGCCGGATGTCTGTGGAGGGCTGCCGTGCTCTATCGATCTGCTGCGGCCGTAGCCTTCGCTGTCGCGCTCACCTTCGGGGCGAGCGCGGCGGCGTACGCCGATCCCGCACCGAGCTACCACCCGTCTCTCGACGACTGCCTGTCCGCCATGTCGAGAATCAAAGCGGGCCCAGCCCAGTGCACGTATCTCGACGACCAACGTGTCTGGGAGCTCCGCGTCCCCAACGGCTAGCGGGTCGCGTGCCAGGCCACTCGCCGTCGGCGTGGGTAGAGTGCAGGCATGCGGATAGGGGCGTTGGTCGGCTGCGCGGCAGCGCTGTCTTTGGTGCTGACGGCGTGCGGTTCGGGGGGCGATTCGGACAACACCAACACCCCGTTGCGGCCGCCGCCGAAGGTGGCCTCGCTCGGCCCGTTCGTCGGTGAGTGCGGACACGCCACCGACGACGAGGTGCGCGATATCGCACAGCTCGGCCAGATCTCCCAGGCGTTGAAGAACTCGACCGGCTGCAATTGGCAGTCCTCTGGATACGGTTCGCCCAGTGTCACTTTCGCCTCCTACCGAGGCAGCCCGATCGCGCGCGAGAAGGCCTGGGTGTCCACCCAGGGACGCAACCCGCAGACGATCAATGTCGGCGGGCGCACCGGCTGGCAGGCGCTGGAGCCGACCGGCCAGGTCTGCGACCTCGCGGTGCAACTCGACGACGACTTCTTCGAATGGTCCATGTCGTTCGGCGTCTACCCGGCGAACGGCAACCCGTGCGATCGGATGCACAAGCTCGCCGAACTCACCGTGCAGCGGCTGAAGTGAGAAGGGGACCGGCCATGAATCGTCGTCGCGCCTCGACCCGAGGAATACTCGCCGCACTGGCTGCGTTGTCTGTCTCGGCCACCGCCGCAGGCTGCGGCCAGACCATCAGCGGTCAGGCCTTTCCGGCAGGCGCAGGCACCGGGGACAACGTCAACACCAAGTTCGACAAGCTGCTGCGCGAATGCGAAATCGTCACCCTCGAGCAGATCGGGGAGGCGGCCGCGGGCAAGGGGGCCGTCGCGCAACCGTCTTTCTACGGTGCAGTGTGCATGTGGGAAGTGCCAGGGTCCGCAGGCAATGCCATGGTCACCCTGAACTGGTACGAGGTCGGCGCGTTGAACAACGAGAAGACCAACAACGACAAGCTCGGGTATCTCACCGACAACATCACCGTGCAGGGCAGGCGGGCGTTGCAGACCAAGCGGCCGAACGATCCGGATTCCTGCGGCGTCAGTGCGGGCGCGGCGGATCAGGGTGTCATCGGCTTCTGGATCAACTACCGCCCCGGGTCATCGCATCCGGATCCGTGCGAAGGGGCGAAGAAACTCGTAGAGTTGACGTTGAACTTGGCCAGGTAGCGGGGTCTCGAGCCACCCCGCTTTGACCCTGTGTCGCGACCACAGGTATCGTGGATCGCTGTGCCCGGAAGCATACGGGCAAGTTCGTGCGTGACCGTAGGCCAGCGAAAGCGGCTGACACCTCCAGCGTGCCCGTAATTCGGGCCCTGCGCCGCGCGCGACACGCCCGACCTCGGGACGCGAGAAACGTGGTTGGACGTGCGAGTGAAGGCTCGATGACACGGACATTAAGAACCAGACACCGCGTTACTAATAAGGAAAGCCGGTCTATGCCAACGATCAACCAGCTGGTCCGCAAGGGTCGCCGCGACAAGGTCGCGAAGACGAAGACCGCGGCCCTCAAGGGGAGCCCGCAGCGTCGTGGCGTGTGCACCCGCGTGTACACCACGACCCCGAAGAAGCCGAACTCCGCGCTGCGTAAGGTCGCGCGCGTTCGCCTGACCAGCGCGGTCGAGGTCACGGCCTACATCCCGGGCGAAGGCCACAACCTGCAGGAGCACTCGATGGTGCTCGTGCGCGGCGGTCGTGTGAAGGACCTCCCCGGTGTGCGCTACAAGATCATCCGCGGTTCCCTCGACACCCAGGGTGTGAAGAACCGCAAGCAGGCCCGCAGCCGTTACGGCGCCAAGAAGGAGAAGAGCTGATATGCCACGCAAGGGCCCCGCACCCAAGCGTCCGCTGATCAACGACCCGGTCTACGGTTCGCCGCTGGTCACTCAGCTGGTCAACAAGATCCTGCTGGACGGCAAGAAGTCCACCGCCGAGCGCATCGTCTACGGCGCGCTGGAGCAGGCGCGCGAGAAGACCGGCACCGATCCGGTCGTCACCCTCAAGCGCGCGCTGGACAACGTCAAGCCTGCCCTCGAGGTCAAGCCGCGCCGCGTCGGTGGCGCCACCTACCAGGTGCCGGTCGAGGTTCGTCCGGGTCGCTCCAACACCCTCGCGCTGCGCTGGCTGGTCAACTACTCCCGCGCACGCCGTGAGAAGACCATGGTCGAGCGTCTCGCCAACGAGCTGCTCGATGCCAGCAATGGTCTCGGCGCCTCGGTGAAGCGTCGGGAAGACACCCACAAGATGGCCGAGTCGAACCGGGCCTTCGCGCACTACCGCTGGTGACGTCTGCCCGGCCCGTAGTTATTGGGTCGGGAGGCACAGCCGGTCGCGGCACCTACCTGCCGCGTCCGGCGTTGACAAAAAGACGACCACCGGGTCGTCCCCGAAAATCCCAACTAGCTACGAGCGGGGAAGATTTCCGTGGCACAGGACGTGCTCACCGACCTGAACAAGGTCCGCAACATCGGCATCATGGCCCACATCGATGCGGGCAAGACGACCACAACTGAACGCATCCTCTTCTACACCGGCATCACCTACAAGATCGGTGAGGTCCACGATGGCGCAGCCACCATGGACTGGATGGAGCAGGAGCAGGAGCGTGGTATCACCATCACCTCCGCGGCTACCACGTGTTACTGGAACAACAACCAGATCAACATCATCGACACCCCCGGGCACGTCGACTTCACCGTCGAGGTGGAGCGTTCGCTGCGCGTGCTCGACGGCGCCGTCGCGGTGTTCGACGGCAAGGAAGGCGTCGAGCCGCAGTCCGAGCAGGTGTGGCGACAGGCCGATAAGTACGACGTGCCGCGTATCTGCTTCGTCAACAAGATGGACAAGCTCGGTGCGGACTTCTACTTCACCGTGCAGACCATCAAGGACCGCCTCGGTGCCAAGCCGCTGGTCATTCAGCTGCCGATCGGCGCTGAGGACACCTTCGAGGGCATCGTCGACCTGGTCGAGATGAATGCCAAGGTCTGGCGCGGCGAGACCAAGCTCGGCGAGTCCTACGAGGTCGTCGAGATTCCGGCCGAGCTCAAGGAGAAGGCCGATCAGTACCGTCAGGAACTGATGGAGACGGTCGCCGAATCCGATGAGGCGTTGCTGGAGAAGTTCTTCGGCGGCGAGGAGCTCTCGATCGAGGAGATCAAGGGCGCCATCCGCAAGATGACGGTCAACTCCGAGCTGTACCCGGTGCTGTGTGGTTCGGCGTTCAAGAACAAGGGCGTGCAGCCCATGCTCGACGCCGTGATCGACTACCTGCCGACGCCGCTGGACGACGGTGGCACCGACGGCCACGTGCCCGGCAAGGAAGACCAGATCATCCACCGCGACGCCAGCACGTCCGAGCCGTTCGCCGGCCTGGCGTTCAAGATCGCCGTGCACCCGTTCTTCGGCAAGCTGACCTACGTCCGCGTGTACTCGGGCAAGGTCGACTCCGGCGCCCAGGTCATCAACTCGACCAAGGGCAAGAAGGAGCGTCTGGGCAAGCTGTTCCAGATGCACTCCAACAAGGAGAACCCGGTCGGCGAGGCCGTGGCAGGCCACATCTACGCGGTCATCGGTCTGAAGGACACCACCACCGGTGACACCCTCTGCGACCCGCAGAACCAGATCGTGCTCGAGTCGATGACCTTCCCTGACCCGGTCATCGAGGTCTCCATCGAGCCGAAGACCAAGTCCGACCAGGAGAAGCTGGGCACCGCGATCCAGCGTCTCTCGGAAGAGGACCCGACCTTCTCGGTCAAGCTCGACCAGGAGACCGGCCAGACCGTCATCGGCGGCATGGGCGAGCTCCACCTCGACATCCTTGTCGACCGCATGAAGCGGGAATTCAAGGTCGAGGCGAACGTCGGCAAGCCGCAGGTGGCCTACCGCGAGACCATCACCAAGAAGGTCGAGAAGCTCGAGTTCACCCACAAGAAGCAGACGGGTGGCTCCGGCCAGTTCGCGAAGGTCATCATCGCCCTCGAGCCGTTCGTCGGCGAGGACGGCGCGACCTACGAGTTCGAGAACAAGGTCTCGGGTGGCCGCGTGCCGCGCGAGTACATCCCTTCGGTGGACGCCGGTGCGCAGGATGCCATGCAGTACGGTGTGCTCGCGGGCTACCCCCTGGTTAACCTGAAGGTCACCCTGCTCGACGGCGCGTACCACGACGTCGACTCGTCGGAAATGGCCTTCAAGATCGCCGGTTCGCAGGCGCTCAAGGAAGCGGCCCGTAAGGCCGGTCCGGTGATCCTCGAGCCGTTGATGGCGGTGGAGGTCATCACGCCCGAGGACTACATGGGTGATGTGATCGGCGACCTGAACTCCCGCCGTGGCCAGATTCAGGCCATGGAGGAACGCAGTGGTGCCCGTGTCGTCAAGGCGCTGGTTCCGCTCTCGGAGATGTTCGGCTATATCGGTGATCTGCGGTCGAAGACCCAGGGCCGGGCGAACTACTCCATGGTGTTCAACTCGTACGCGGAGGTTCCGGCCAACGTGTCGAAGGAGATCATCGCCAAGGCGACCGGCGAATAAGTCCGGCAGGGCAAGTGCCACACTTGCTGCAAGTCCCACTTCCGGGACGCGTTGCAGGCACTTGC
The DNA here is from genome assembly GCF_001612685.1 of Nocardia altamirensis NBRC 108246. Lineage (GTDB taxonomy): Bacteria > Actinomycetota > Actinomycetes > Mycobacteriales > Mycobacteriaceae > Nocardia > Nocardia altamirensis. The sequence continues at coordinate 6,475 of NZ_BDAY01000009.1, read as the reverse complement.
CCCGCCAGCCGGGAGTCAGTACGACCCCAGAAATAACCGCACTGCTGCAACTGCACGCACCAACAAGTCCAGGAGGACACCACAGTGGCGAAGGCGAAGTTCGAGCGGACGAAGCCGCACGTCAACATCGGCACCATCGGTCACGTCGACCACGGCAAGACCACGCTGACTGCAGCGATCACCAAGGTGCTGGCTGACAAGTACCCGGATCTGAACGCGGCGTTCGCGTTCGACCAGATCGACAAGGCGCCGGAAGAGAAGGCTCGTGGTATCACGATCAACATCTCCCACGTCGAGTACCAGACGGAGAACCGTCACTACGCGCACGTCGACGCGCCGGGTCACGCTGACTACATCAAGAACATGATCACCGGTGCGGCGCAGATGGACGGTGCCATCCTCGTGGTCGCCGCGACCGACGGCCCGATGCCGCAGACCCGCGAGCACGTGCTGCTCGCCCGTCAGGTCGGCGTGCCCTACATCCTGGTCGCGCTGAACAAGTCGGACATGGTTGACGACGAGGAAATCCTCGAGCTCGTCGAGATGGAGGTCCGTGAGCTGCTCGCGGCCCAGGAGTTCGACGAGGACGCGCCGGTCGTGCGTGTCTCCGGTCTGAAGGCGCTCGAGGGCGACCCGAAGTGGACCGAGTCGATCGTCGAGCTGATGAACGCCGTCGACGAGTCGATCCCGACCCCGGTCCGTGAGACCGACAAGCCGTTCCTGATGCCGGTCGAGGACGTGTTCACGATCACCGGTCGTGGCACCGTCGTCACCGGTCGTGTCGAGCGCGGCATCGTCAACGTGAACGAGGAAGTCGAGATCGTCGGCATCCGCGAGAAGGTCACCAAGACCACCATCACGGGCATCGAGATGTTCCGCAAGCTGCTCGACCAGGGCCAGGCGGGCGACAACGTCGGCCTGCTGGTTCGTGGTATCAAGCGTGAAGATGTCGAGCGTGGCCAGGTTGTCGTGAAGCCGGGCACCACCACCCCGCACACCGAGTTCGAGGGCCAGGCCTACATCCTGTCCAAGGACGAGGGCGGCCGCCACACGCCGTTCTTCAACAACTACCGTCCGCAGTTCTACTTCCGTACGACTGACGTGACGGGCGTTGTGACCCTGCCCGAGGGCACCGAGATGGTCATGCCCGGTGACAACACCGAGATGTCCGTCAAGCTGATCCAGCCGGTCGCCATGGACGAGGGTCTGCGCTTCGCGATCCGCGAGGGTGGCCGCACCGTCGGCGCCGGTCGCGTCACGAAGATCGTCAAGTGATTCACTGAATCGCTGCACTGAACGGCGTCGCCCCGAAAGGGGCGGCGCCGTTCGGCATTTCGGGGGATATATTCGGTCGACAGTCGACCAGGAGGCGGGTACACATGGGGGCATGGTTACAGCACGTCCGCATTCGCGGTAGCAGTCGGTAGAGCGTTCAGTGGCGCGCTGCCCGCGCCGCGTCAGCTCCCGATACTCGTGCCGTCGCCGGAACGCATCAACCAGGCGGGTGTCATTTCTCTTGACGAAACCAGTTGATGGAGTGGGGGATTCCCATGACGCGTGCAATCACCGCCGATCTCGGCATGGTTCGGAATATCGGGATCATGGCGCATATCGATGCGGGCAAGACGACCACCACCGAGCGGATTCTGTTCTACACCGGTGTCACCTACAAGCTCGGCGAGGTGCATGACGGGACCGCCGTGATGGATCGGACCGTGCAGGAGCAGGAGCACGGGATCACCATCGCCTCGGCGGCGACAACCTGTTTCTGGAATGGCTTCCAGGTCAACATCATCGACACGCCAGGGCATGTCGACTTCACCGCGGAGGTGGAGCGTTCGCTGCGGGTGCTCGACGGTGCGGTCGCGGTCTTCGATGCCAAGGAGGGCGTCGAGCCGCAGTCCGAGCAGGTGTGGCGTCAGGCCGACAGGTACGACGTGCCGCGGATCTGTTTCGTGAACAAGATGGACAAGCTCGGTGCTGACTTCTTCTTCACCGTGCAGACCATCAGGGACCGTCTCGGCGCGACGCCGCTGGTCGTGCAGCTGCCGATCGGGGTCGAGGGCACCTTCGAAGGCGTTGTCGACCTGGTCGAAATGAACGCCAAGATCTGGTGTGGTGCAACGGATCTCGGTAAGCGCTACGACGTGGTCGCGATTCCGGCCGAGCTGCGTGTGCTGGCCGAACGGTACCGGGCCGAGCTGGTCGAGGTCGTCGCGGAGTCGGACGAGGCGCTGCTGGAGAAGTTCGTCGGTGGCGTCGCCTTCACGGTCGCGGAGATCAAGGCGGCTATTCGGGCGATGACGGTGAAATCCGTTGTGTACCCGGTGCTGTGCGGTTCGGCGTTCAAGAACACCGGCGTGCAGCCGATGCTCGACGCCGTGGTCGACTATCTGCCCTCGCCGCTGGACGGCGGCGGCACGGACGGTTGCCCGCCACACGACGAGACACAGGTGATCCACCGAAGTGCCAGCAGCAGTGCGCCTTTCGCGGCACTGGTGTTCAAGATTGCCGCGCATCCGTTCTTCGGCGAACTCGCCTACCTCCGGGTGTATTCGGGCCGTGCCGAACCGGGCACGGTTGTCAGCAATCCAGGACGAGGTCGAAAGGAGCGTTTGGGCAGGCTGTTCCAGATGCACTCCGACAAGGAGATTCCGGTCGGCGAAGCCACGGCGGGCCATATCTATGCCGTGGTCGGGCTGAAGGACGTCAGCACCGGTGACACCCTGTGCGACCCGCAGCACCAGATCGTGCTCGAGTCGATGACGTTCCCCGACCCGGTCATCGAGGTCGCCATCGAGCCGAAGACCAAGTCCGACCAGGAGAAGCTGAGCTTCGCGATCCAGAAGCTGGCCAGGGAGGATCCGACCTTCTCGGTGGCGCTGGATCAGGAGACCGGTCAGACCGTCATCGGCGGCATGGGCGAGTTGCACCTCGACGTCCTGCTCGACCGCATGAAACGGGATTTCCGGGTCGAGGCGAATATCGGCAAGCCGCAGGTGGCCTACCGCGAGACGATCACCAAGAAGGTCGACAAGCTCGAATACACCCACCGCAAGCAGCGCGGTGGGACCGGGCAGTTCGCCAAAGTGGTTGTCGCCGTTGAGCCGTTCCTCGGGTCCGACGGGGAGATCTACGCCTTCGACAACCGGGTCACCGGTGGCCGGGTGCCGAAGGAGTTCATCCCCGCGGTCGACGCCGGCGCGCAGGATGCCATGCAGTCCGGCGTGCTCGCCGGGTACCCGCTGGTGAACCTGAGGGTGATCCTGCTCGATGGTGCTGCGCACGAACAGGATTCGTCGGAACTAGCCTTCCGCACGGCAGGTGCCCAAGCGGTACGAGAGGCGGTGCGCAAGGCCGGTCCGGTGATTCTCGAGCCGTTGATGGCGGTGGAGGTCATCACGCCCGAGGACTACATGGGCGGCCTCGCGCATTCGCGACTCGCAAGCGCTCTTAGCGATGTGATCGGCGACCTGAACTCCCGCCGTGGCCAGATTCAGGCCATGGAGGAACGCAGTGGTGCCCGTGTCGTCAAGGCGCTGGTTCCGCTCTCGGAGATGTTCGGCTATATCGGTGATCTGCGGTCGAAGACCCAGGGCCGGGCGAACTACTCCATGGTGTTCAACTCGTACGCGGAGGTTCCGGCCAACGTGTTGAAGGAGATCATCGCCAAGGCGACCGGTCGCTGATCCGTCGGCGTCGCTCCGAAGGGAGCGGCGCCGTTCAGCGCCTGCCAGGCCGGACTTGTCCACCCTCGTGACGTGCTCGAGTTCTTGGCAGCGGGCGAAACCGGGGATGCGGTCTACGTCGAGGAGCGATCCTCCGAGTGCTGTCGGCGTCAGTCCTGCTTGCCGGGCTTGATGGGGTCGACGTGCAGGAGTTGGTGGGCAGGCTTGGTGCAGGCGTCGACGGGGAAGGGGAGCGGGCGTGAGGGCTGGGCAGGCAGGGAGACCAGGAGGTATTGGGCTGGGGTGCGTTCGCAGTCGAAGTTGCCTGCTTGGGCGTAGCGGAGGGTGGCGTGGGCGGCTTCGGTCGGGGCCAGGGTGACCGGGGCCGGTGCGGTGCTGTCGGTCTTGTGGTCGGCGGCGGGGCCGAGGGGAGTCGGGGGTGTGCCTGCAGCGAGGGAGACGTCGGGGTAGCCGGAGAGCGTGCACGGTGCGTTGCCGGTGTTGGTGAACACGACGGGAACGTAGATGCTGCCTGCGGCTCCGCCCTGCCTGCCGAGTGCTATGTCGAGATCGGCTGCGGTGCAGGCGGCTTCGGCCTTGGGGGCTGAGGGCGGCGGCGGCCGGTTCGGGGTCGGCTCGGCGGCGGCCGGTGTGCCCACCACCGGGCTGGCCGTGGTTGACGGTCCTGGCGAGGAGTCGGTGCATGCGGCCAGGGAGAGTGCCGCAGCGAGGACGACCAATGCTGTGCCGCGCATAAGGCAACCCTAGACCTGTCGGTGGTGGTTCTCGGCCGATTGCGAGGGGTGACTCGGGTTCGTCGCTGCTGCGGTCAGCACTTGAAGACTTGGCCGTCGTATTGCTCGCGGCGAGCGGCGGGGATCTCGTGCAGGCAGCCGAACGGGACGATGCCGTCGTCGCTCAGTTGCACGCCGCTCTTGGTGGCGGGGTTGACGCAGGTGAGGCCGTTGGTGGCGATGCGGCAGGAGTATTTGCCGAAGGTCAGCGCGCCGTCGTAGGGCAGCGTCTGGCCTTCTCCGTAGATGAAAAGGCCTGGGTCGCCACGGAATTGGCCGACGGTGAGGGCGGAGCCCGTGAAGCGCACGTAGCCGCCGTCCCAGTTGCCGACGCCGTCAGCAGGCTTGGGGACCGGGTTCTTCAGTTTGACGACGCAGTTGATGCCATCGATCTGGTATTCGGTGCCGGTGATGCAGCTGATCTTCCCCGACGGGCTGACGAACGCGATATCGCTTTTCAGGTCGGTGGCGGGTCCGGTGCCGGTGCTGGCGGAATGGTATCCGCCCAGGTCCGCCTGGGTGCCCGCCTGGACCCAGGCGATCCGCTCCTTGAGCTGGCTGTCCCGGCTCGGCGGCTTCGAGGGTGTCGCCGCGGTCGAGGTGGCCGGGGGCCGGTCCGAGCTCGACTGTGGCTTGCCAGGGGTGGACTGGGAGCAGGCGCTCAGCGCCAGGATCAAAGCAGCGAGCGCCGCGATTCGCATGATCATCACACTAGTCGTATGCGCCGCAACAGGTTCCGCCAGCGGACCACGCTAGCCTGGTCCGGAGGCATTTCCACACCTGGGAGGAGGTTCTTCCGGTCGGTCGGCACCGTCCGTTAGCGTCGACAATGCTAGACAACGATCAGTCGATCCGGAGGAACCATGAGTAAGTCGACCCTCGCCGCCGAGCTGAATATCACCGAGGGTGCCTTGAAGCATGGGATGCCCTACCTAGCGATGGGTTCCGGGCGACCGCTGGTTTTCCTGCGCTGGTTCACCCCCGACCACGCGAATCCCCGCGGCTGGATGCGCGACGCCGAGATCAAGATGCTCGCCCCGCTGGCCAAGCACTTCCGCGTCTACGCGGTCAACAGGGCACCCGGCATGGCCGAGGGCATCACCATGGCCGACATCGCCACCCAGCATGCAGCAGCGTTCCAGGCCGAGTTCGGCGGGCCGGTGGATGTGCTCGGCATTTCCTCGGGTGGCTCGATCGCCCTGCAACTGGCCGCCGACCATCCGAGCGCCGTGCGCCGCTTGATTGTCGCCTCCTCCGGCTACCGCCTCGACCCGATCGCAAAGGAAAGCCAGCTCCGCTACGGCGAAGCGGTGTTCGCAGGCCGTCGCGCCCTGCACCTGATGGCCCCGACCGCCGTCTCCTCCCCAGCGCTGGCCCGTGTCCTCGGCGTCGCCATGTGGCTGTTCGATCCGCTGGCCCGCCCGAAGAACCCCGCCGACACGTACGCCTTCGTCCGCGCCGAAGACGCCTTCGACCTGGACGCCCGCCTCCACGAAATCACCACCCCCACCCTCATTCTCGGCGGCGAACGCGACGCGGCCTACAGCGCGGAGAACTTCCGCCACACCGCCGACGGCATCCCCGACTCCCGCCTCACCATCTACCCCCGCACCACTCACACCGGCGTAGCCAAACACCCCGACTTCGCCCGCGACGTCGCCACCTTCCTCACCGCCGAAACCCCCTGACCCCCTCCAACCACGCCGCGAGTGGGACATGACAGAGGCGACACCCGCAAACGACTCCACCATGTCCCCCTCGCCGAACCCACCCCCATCGAACGGGACACAGCCGAGCCAACTTTCGCCCCGATCACTCTCCCCGGCCCCTTCTGGAGTTGGTCGACTGATCACGAGGCACTGACGGCGGCATCGCCCGAGAAGCCCCCGCCACCAGTGCCCCTTCGCCCAGAATCCACCCCTTGTACTCCCCACATACTGGGATCGCAGGTCTCTCCGATACCGGCACCCGTGGCTAGCCGTGCCTCAACACCGAAATCCGCACCCCCACTGC